>CAZBQA010000187.1:0-2511 GCA_964493905.1 uncultured Prevotella sp. | reverse complement strand
GGTGTGGCCGGAGGAGCCACTGCCGCAGCAAGAATCAGAAGGGCCGATGAGCAAGCAGAGATTGTGCTGCTGGAAAAAGGCCAGTATATCTCATACGCCAACTGCGGCCTACCTTATTATATTGGCGGTACGATAGCCGACCGCGACAAGCTCTTTGTGCAGACCCCGCAGAGTTTTGGCCGGCGTTTCAACATCGACATACGTGTGCGCAATGAGGTGACGGCTATCGACACTGCCGCCAAGACGGTCACCGTGCGCAAGGACGACGGCACAGCATACACCGAGCCATACGACCGGCTGTTGCTCTCGCCCGGAGCCTCTCCGGTGCGTCCGCCTCTGCCGGGCATCGACCTCGACGGCATCTTCACCCTGCGCAACGTCGACGACACCGACATCATCAAGCAGTATATCACCGCACACGACGTGCGCAACGCTGTGGTGGTGGGCGGCGGATTCATCGGGCTGGAGATGGCCGAGAACCTGCATGCCGCCGGTGCGCAGGTGTCGATCATCGAGATGGCCGACCAGGTGATGGCACCCGTCGACTTCTCCATCGCCTCACAGGTACACCGCCACCTCATGGACAAGGGCGTGGACCTCTACCTCCAGCAGGGCGTGGAGCGATTTGAGCGTGACGGCAACAGGCTGCGCGTGTTCTTCGGCGGCGGCAAGAGCCTCTTGACCGACCTGGTGCTGCTCTCTATCGGTGTACGACCCGATACGCGACTGGCCCAGCAGGCCGGCATCGCACTGGGCGAGCGTGGCATCAAGGTGGATGCCTACCTGCAGACCTCGGCCAAAGATGTGTATGCCGTGGGCGATGCCATCGAGTTCGAGCATCCCATCACCCACAAGCCTTGGCTCAACTTCCTGGCCAATCCGGCCAACCGACAGGGGCGCATCGTGGCCGACAACATGGTATTCGGCAACCACACAGAATACGAGGGAGCCATAGGCACCTCAATCGCCAAGGTGTTCGACATCACCGTTGGAGCCACCGGCCTGCCCGCCAAGCAGCTCAAGCAGCTCGGACTGCCATACCGCAGTTCGACCACGATCTCCGCCTCACACGCCGGCTACTATCCCGGTTCGTTCCAGCTCACTACCAAGCTCACTTTCCATCCCGAGACAGGACAGCTCTACGGCGCACAGTGTGTGGGGCACGACGGTGTGGACAAGCGCATAGACCAGATTGCCCTGCTCATCAAGAAGGGTGGCACGGTCTACGACCTGGTGAAGCTCGAGCATGCCTATGCACCGCCGTTCTCGTCGGCCAAGGACCCCATCGCCATCGCAGGCTATACGGCCAGTAACATCATCAGTGGCGCCATGCCCGTGGTCTACTGGCGTGAGGTGAAGGACATGAATCCCACTGAGGTGGTGCTGCTCGATGTGCGCACCCCCGATGAGTTTGCCCTCGGCACGATCGACGGCGCCGTGAACATACCCCTTGACGACCTGCGCGAGCGCATCGACGAGGTGCCGCGCGACAAGCCCGTGGTGATCTTCTGTGCTGTGGGACTGCGTGGCTATCTGGCCCAGCGCATCCTTCTGGGGCGTGGCTACCAGGACGTGCGCAACCTCTCGGGTGGCTACAAGACCTATGCTTGTGCCACACAAGCCATCGTCAACACGCCACACGAGTCTGTGGACTGTGTCTGTCAGGTTGAGAAGTCGGTGGAGACACTGCGTATCGATGCCTGCGGACTGCAATGCCCGGGGCCCATCATGAAGCTGAAGAAAGCCGTGGACGGCCTTGCGGCAGGGGCGTGCGTAGAGGTGATTGCCACCGATGCCGGTTTCCCCCGCGACGCGCAGGCCTGGGCCAACAGCACGGGCAACAGGGTGGTGGACGTGAAAGACGAGGGTGGCTACCACACCGTGACCATTGAGAAGGGGGGAGGGCATCCGGCACCCATGGGTGTGACGCCCGCCCTGCCCGGCAACAAGACGCTGATCATGTTCAGTGACGACCTCGACCGTGCGCTCGCCACCTTCGTGCTGGCCAATGGCGCCGCGGCCACAGGCAAGAAGGTATCGATCTTCTTTACTTTCTGGGGGCTCAATGTCATCAAGAAAGAACACAAGCCCCGTGTAAGCAAAGACCTCTTCGGCCGGATGTTCTCGTGGATGCTGCCGTCGAGTTCGCGCAGGCTGTCGCTCTCGAAGATGAGTATGCTGGGTATCGGCGACCGCATGATGCGCTACATCATGAAGCAGAAAAACATCGACTCGCTGGAGTCGCTTCGCCAGCAGGCACTCGACAACGGGGTGGAGTTCATCGCCTGCCAGATGTCGATGGATATGATGGGCATCAGCAAGGAAGAACTGCTCGACGGCGTGACCATCGGCGGCGTGGCTACCTACATGGAACGCGCCGAACAGGCCAACGTGAACCTGTTCATCTGATATTGATGTCCATTCGGTGGTTTCATGTCACGATATCATTGCTGGCATTCCTGCTGCGCATGCTTCCCAAGGGGGTGTTCAGTCCGAATCAGAGTGTGATTC
>CAZBQA010000186.1:0-2524 GCA_964493905.1 uncultured Prevotella sp. | reverse complement strand
TGCAAATATGCAAGGAAACGTTCTCTTTTTTTGTTTCTATGAATAATTCAGGTTAAGGTGAAGAACCACGAGGATTACCCCGACGTGGTCTACTCCCTGAGGTTCGATTATTACAATGTGGAGGGCAAGCCCATGAACAACCAGTTTTTCGACAACGGGCAAGACAGGATACACCAGCACTTTTTCAGCGTGTACAAGAAAATCACCGCACCCGACGGCACCGTAGGCAACCGGCGGGAGACGAAAAAGGAAAACCTGCCTTTCGACTACAACTATGCCGATGAATACAACGAAAACTATATCGCCGAAACCAACCCGATGGGTTTCCAGGGATTCATACGCTTTTTGCGGCCGGGTGCCGCATTCCAGCTCAACATAGAATTGCTGCATGCGCCAAAGTCGAAACTTGAAGACGACGGAAAACCATCGCCTTTCTATCTGCCATCGAAGACCAACCTCAGCACTGGGCTGTGGGACATTGTCATTGCCGTGCCGGTGCAGACAGACTAAGCCTGCTGGGCAGGTGTCTGCCGGCGTAATGGAAAAAGCTTATTATAGAAGGCTATATGTCAAAATGCCAATTCATTTATTAATAACCATAAATTAAACGACAGTTATGAAAACAAAAATGCTAAAATCGGCACTCGGCTTTATGGTAGGTGTACTGCTTGCCATCGGTGCCACTTCGTGTGACTTAGACGACCCTGTCAATAACGGACAGGGGAAAAACGGGGAGGAGACAGCCAGCAAGATGATTGTCCCCGCAAGGGTGGAGATCAGCATCTACAAAGGACACCTCCACGGCGTAAAGAAATTCCACCAGAACACCCACGCCAAGGAACTAAAGTATCTGGGCACCAACTACAAGCTGGTCTATGAATTGAAAGGCAACAAGTGGGTGGCAAGTCCCGAGAACAAAACGGTGACCATCCTGGCCGACCCTACCAAGGGGGGAGCAACGGCAGTAGACATACACTATTTCGATAAAGACAACCATGAAATCACCGGACGGTACATCACAGGTGGCGAGAACCAGCATTACCAGCATTTCTTCATTGCCGAAGACATCCGGTCGGGCTATGGCGATATAGACAAGAGAGAAGTGAGCAACGGTTCTGACTTCTTCGACTACGAATACTGTGATACCGATCCGTGGAACGAGATTAACCATTCCGGACGCGCGAAGTTTGTTGACGCACCGCTTGCCGTCGGCATGAAGGGCTATTTCCATTTCTTGGTACCCTACAAGCGCTTTAACCTCGAGGTGAGACTCATGCGCTCAGAGAACAACAAGCTCACAGACGGCAAACCCTCACCCTTCTACGCGCCGACAGAGCAGCAGATTGCCAAGGCCGAATGGCTACCGAGCATTGTCCTCCCAGTCAATCTCTATCTCAGCACAGCCGACCTGGAACTTGAGGCCGATGACTATGACAATGAGGTGATACTTACCAGGGATGAGAGCGAATTCAGTGAGCACGACCGCCGTGTCATACACACGTTGATGGATGCTTTCGGCGAGACAGACTTCCACAAGGGTGTAGCGGAATTTTTCTGGAACATCGTTGGCAGCGGTGGCCACGACATGGATAACTTCTGGTTCTAAAGAAGCCGGGAACGCAATATCGGACAAGGCGGATTGGCATGTCTCTGCTCTGACTTGTACGGTATGACAGGGGTGGCCTCGCCATGGTCATGGTGAGGCTGCCATACTGCCATGAAAAATGGTCGTCTGAGAATTTCACTTATTTCATTACCCCATTTTGCTTTACGTTGCCTTGACGGCATCATTATGGGGGCAGATTGAGAATACCGTTGAGTTTTCGACATAGATCGGCTCAGTCGGGAAATCCTGTGCGAGCCGTCGCTGGCCATACCTGTAGCTCCGGCAGCCTGTACCGGAAATACCGCATATCGCCTCCCCCCTCGCGCTCTACAGAGCTGCCAACGGCCTGACGGTCAGGTGGAGGGTGTGGGGGTGACCGGGCCATGCGTCCCTGTTCTTCAGGCCATTCGGTCTCCAGGCCAGCCCGCTCGATGCGATTCATGCCACGGCACCGTTGCCCACGTACATGCTGCGCATGCTTCCCGAAGTGTGGTTCGACTCGAAGCAGCATCTATTTCGACTCGAAGCAGCATCTGCTTCGACTCGAAGTAGGCAGTGGTTCGACTCGAAGCATGACAGCCCGACGGCCATCCCAGCATGCCATTACGGTCCTTGGGGGGCAGGAGAACTATCGTGTGGCTGCCTGGAAGCGGGTGAATCATTTGCCGTGGCTGTCTATTTTCGGAAACTATACCCAACGGTTTTTCTGGCTGATCCGAATAAACCTTCCCATCTTTCACCAACAAGAAAGCCGTGTCCCGGTATTCCGGAAACACGGCTTGTGTAGTTCTTATGCTAGTCCTCGCCGCATAAACTCACCTGTTATGGGGTGGGTGTCGCGGGAGGCTGTTGCAGAGGCGTCTTTCTTACTTACGCAGACCCAGAGCCTTGATGATGGCGCGATAGCGGTTGATGTCG
>CAZBQA010000185.1:0-2570 GCA_964493905.1 uncultured Prevotella sp. | reverse complement strand
TAAATAGCTCGGCATCACCGTCTGCTCGTCGCGTATGCGTATTTCCTGCCATGAAAAAGAGAGCCCGCCATCCTTACGAAAACGCAGGGATGGCGGGCCGAAAGGTTATGGGACCGTCTGTTTACCAGATATATGCCCGCTTGCTCTTGGGCAGATACATCTTGTCGCCCTTCTTGACGTTGAAGGCCTTGTACCATGCGTCAATCTGCGGCAGGGCACCGTTCACGCGTGCATAGTTGGGTGAGTGGACGTCGGCGGTGATGAGGTATTTCACATACTCGTCTGTGGCGTTCGAGGCCCACACACGTCCCCAGGCCAGGAAGAAGCGCTGCTCGGGGGTGAATCCGTCTTTAGTGCCAATCGACTTCTCCTTCATCGCGTTCTGCAGGGCACGGAAGGCAATGTTCAGACCGCCGTTGTCGCCGATATTCTCGCCGAGGGTCTGCTGTCCGTTGACCTTCACGCCAGGCAGCACCTCAAAGGTCGAGAAATAGTTGGCCAAGCCTTTGGTGCGGGCCTCGTAGTTCTTCTTGTCCTGCTCCGTCCACCAGTCGCGCTGGTTGCCGGTCTTGTCGAACTGCGATCCCTGGTCGTCGAAGCCGTGGCTCATCTCGTGACCAATCACGCCACCGATGGCTCCGTAGTTCACCGCGTCGTCGGCCTCGGGGTCGAAGAAGGGCGGCTGAAGGATGGCGGCGGGGAAGCAAATCTCGTTGGTGGTGGGGTTGTAATAGGCGTTGATGGTCTGTGGTGTCATGCCCCAGAGGGTCTTGTCCACCTTCTTGTTCACGGTGCGGGCGATATAGTCGTCGGTAGCCCAGCGGCCCACCTGCTGCAGGTTGGCATAGAGCGAGAGACTGTCGCTGATCTGCAGCCCGCTATAGTCTTTCCACTTGTCGGGGTAGCCAATCTTGATGATGAAGTTCTGCAGCTTGTCCTTGGCCTGCTCCTTGGTGGGCTGACTCATCCAGGTGGCCTCGTCGATGCGCTGGGCCAGTGCCGTCTGCAGGTTGTGGACGAGGTCGAGCATGCGGTTCTTCGAGCTTTCGGGGAAGTATTTCTCGACATAGAGCTTGCCGATGGCCTCACCTAGCACACCGCTCACCAACGACACGGCACGCTTCCACCGTGGACGGTCTTGCTGCACGCCGGTCATCACGCTGCTGAGCTTGAACGCCTCGGCACGGAAGTCATCGCTGAGCTGGCTGGCTGCACCTGCCACCACCTTGATCTCGGCGTAGGCCTTGAGGTCGTCGAGAGGTGTCTCGGCCAAGATTTTCTCTACCTCGTGGATGGGCTCGGGCTGTCCCACGTCTATCTTGTCGAAGGCCGGAAATCCGCTGGCCAGGAACACGTTGCCCCAGTCTATCCCGGGGAAGTCGGTCACAAGGTCGTTGTAGCTCATCTTGTGATAGTTGGCATCTACGTCGCGCAGCTTCACCTCATCGTAGCTGGCCTGTGCGATACGGGTCTCGATGGCGAGCACGGCCCCCATCTTCTTTTGTGCCGAGGCCTCGTCGTTGCCAATCATGGTGAAGAGTTTCTTCAGATAGTCTTTATAGGCATCGAGCACGCGCTTGTTTTGTCCGTCGGTGGCGAGATAGTAGTCGCGGGTACCCAGTCCAAGTCCTCCTTGTCCCACGCTCACAAGGTTCCAGTCGGCGTTGCGCATGTCGGAGCCACATCCTAGGCCATACATCATGGTGCTTTCACCGTTTCGGTCGAGCTGCGCCGTGACGAGTTGGTACTCCCTGCGGTCTCTGATGGCAGCGATACGGTCTAATGTCGGCTTCAGCGGCGACCATCCCTCGCGGTTGAGGCGCACGCTATCCATCATCAGGTTATACAGCGTTCCGATCTTCTGTCCGAGCGAACCCTTCGTCTGTGGGGTGCCGGCATATTGCAGGATGAGTTCCTTGATACGTGTCTGGTTGAGCTCTTCGAGGTCGGTAAAGGCGCCGTTGTCTGAGTGCTCGGCATCCAAGGGGTGGCTCTTGAGCCATCCACCGGCGGCATACTGATAGAAATTGTCACCCGGGCGCACCGAGGTGTCAAGATTCTTGAGATCGATGCCCGACTTGAGGCCTTGTGCGAACGCACCTGTGGCGGCCAAGGCCATGGTTAATAATAGTACTTTTCTTTTCATTTGAATATTGTTGTGAATTGTGAATAATAGCTTCAATCTTTTGTTTATCTATTGAATTAGACGCATAAGAACGCAAAGAACTACACCCAATGATAATATTTTCTTTTGCCACTACGTTTGTCCTAGCTCAGACAGGTGGCGTAACCACGCTGCACGATGCAATGACAGCCCACACTGATAGGATGCCTTGTCAACTTGAAGCCGTCTTGGTGTTATTGGTCGGGCGTATATTCCAAGATGTCGCCTGGCTGACAGTCGAGGGCCTTGCAGATGGCCTCGAGGGTCGAGAAACGGATGGCCTTGGCCTTGCCCGTCTTCAATATAGACAGGTTGGCGGGTGTGATGCCCACGCGCTCGGCCAGTTCGCCGCTCTGCATCTTGCGTCGGGCAAGCATCACGTCTACGTTTACGATGATTGGCATGA
>CAZBQA010000184.1:0-2620 GCA_964493905.1 uncultured Prevotella sp. | reverse complement strand
ATGAAAACAAAGAAGATACTGATGACCCTGGCACTGTCGGCCCTGACCGTGGCCAGCGGGGCTGCGCCCAAGGCCAAGCCCGACATGAAGACCTTCATCGACGACCTCATGAGTAAGATGACCCTGCAAGAAAAGATAGGCCAGCTCAACCTCCCCGTCACGGGCGACATTGTCACCGGTCAGGCCAAGAGCAGCGACGTGGCCGACAAGATCAGGCGAGGAGAAGTGGGCGGACTGTTCAACCTCAAGGGCGTGGAGAAAATCAAGGAGGTGCAGAAGATTGCCGTGGAACAAAGCCGACTGAAGATACCCCTTATCTTTGGCATGGATGTCATTCATGGCTACGAAACCGTATTCCCCATTCCCTTCACCCTCTCGTGGTCGTGGGATATGGATGCCATTCGCAACAGTGCCCGCATAGCCGCTGTCGAGGCCACGGCCGACGGCATCTCGTGGACCTTCAGCCCTATGCTCGACATTGCCCGCGACCCACGGTGGGGGCGCATGAGCGAGGGTAACGGCGAAGACCCCTACCTCGGTGCTGCCATCGCCCGTGCCATGGTAGAGGGCTATCAGGGGCAAGACCTCGCGGCCAACAATACCCTGATGGCCTGCGTGAAGCACTTTGCCCTCTACGGCGCACCCGACGGCGGACGCGACTACAACACCGTGGACATGAGCCATTGGCGTATGTTCAACATGTATATGCCCGCCTACAAGGCGGCCATCGAGGCTGGCGCAGGCAGCGTGATGACTTCGTTCAATGTGGTAGACGGCATTCCCGCCTCGGCCAACAAGTGGCTCATGACCGATGTGCTGCGGGGCATGTGGAAGTTTGACGGCTTTGTCGTCACCGACTACACCGCCATCTCTGAAATGATAGCCCATGGCCTGGGCGACCTGCAACAGGTGTCGGCCCTCGCCATCAACGCCGGGACAGACATGGACATGGTGGCCGACGGCTATTCGGGTACCTTGGAAAAATCGCTCCGCGAAGGCAAGGTGTCGCAGGAGGTCATCGACCAGGCGTGCCGACGCATACTCGAGGCCAAGTACAAGTTGGGACTGTTCGACGACCCCTATCGCTACTGCGACGTGAAGCGAGCCAAGAAAGAGATCTTCACGGCCGAGCATCGCAACGAGGCACGACGCATAGCCGCCGAGTCGTTTGTACTGCTGAAGAACGAAGGCGAGGTGCTCCCCCTGAAGCGTCAAGGCAAGATAGCCCTCATAGGTCCCATGGGCAACACCCGCGCCAACATGCCGGGCACATGGAGTGTGGCGGCCACCGCCGAGAAGTATCGCTCGCTCTACGAGAGCCTGCAGGCAGCCGTGGGCAACAAGGCCACGGTGACTTATGCCAAGGGCTCGAACCTGGTATATGACGCCGACCTGGAAGCACGCGCCACGATGTTCGGCCGTGAGATGCGCGACAACCGCGACAACCGCGAGATGCTCGACGAGGCACTGCGCGTGGCGCGTGATGCCGATGTCATTGTGGCCGCCGTGGGCGAGTCATCGGAGATGAGTGGCGAGAGCAGCAGCCGCAGCGACCTCACCCTGCCCGACGCGCAGCGCGACCTGCTCACCGCCCTGAAGCAGACGGGCAAGCCCATTGTGCTGGTTTACTTTGCCGGACGGGCCACGGTGATGACCTGGGAACAGCAGAACTTCCCCGCCATACTCAACGTGGGCTTCGGCGGCAGCGAGGCAGGCGACGCCATCTGCGACGTGCTCTTTGGCGACAAGGTGCCCTCTGGCAAGCTCACCGCCTCATGGCCCAAGAACATGGGACAGATTCCCATCTACTACAACCACCTGCCCACCGGTCGCCCATTGGAAGAGGGAAAATGGTTTACCAAGTTCCGCAGCAACTATCTCGACGTAGACAACGACCCGCTCTACCCCTTCGGCTACGGCCTGTCTTACACCACGTTCCAGTATGGCAAACCGTCGCTCAGCGCCACGGCCATGAGCCTCAACGGCGGTCAGCTCACCGTGACCGTGCCCGTGACCAACACTGGCAAGTACGACGCCGACGAGATTGTGCAGCTCTATGTACACGATGTTGTGGGCAGCGTGTCGCGCCCCGTGAAGGAACTCAAGGGCTTTGAGCGCGTCAGTCTGAAGCAGGGCGAGACCAAGAACGTGACCTTCACGCTGAAAGCCGACGACCTGAAGTTCTACAACCAGCAGTTGGAATACAAGTGCGAGCCGGGCGACTTTGAGGTCATGGTGGGCCCCAACAGTCGCGACGTGCAGACCATGAAGTTTACTTTGCAGTAAACAAGGTCGTCTCTCTGATCGTGCAAAGCACCAACCCCCGGTGTCTTCTTCTCCTGCGCATAGGAGCAAAAGGCATCAGAGGTTGGTGCTTTGCCGTGTTTAGCCGGCGCCACAACTACGCCCTTGCCCCATCGCCAAGGCCACGGCGGCAGATAACTCGGGCAGAACCATCGAATAATTCTATATAAAACCATCGGATAATTCTATATAAAACCATCGGATAATTCTATATAAAACCATCGGATAATTCTATATAGAACCATCGGATAATTCTATATAAAACCATGAACTATAATAAGAAAAATGAATATGGTTAACGAACTTTAGCAATTCA
>CAZBQA010000183.1:2394-2727 GCA_964493905.1 uncultured Prevotella sp. | reverse complement strand
GGTCACAGCAGCATTATTCTTGGCATTGTTGTTCCAACGAAACGAGGTGTAGCCAAACTCTATGTCGACATCAAGCGCATAGACCGCGGGCCAAAGCACGCCCACCTGCTCACCCTGACACACAGAGTTGGTAGAAACAAAAGCGCATTTGGCCTTGGACTGCTGGATATATCGTGCTCCTTTATAGAACCAGATGGCAATATAATCGAGTATGGCGTGGTTGTTTATACCACCGAACGACATTCTGATGTCTTCTTTCTGTGAGCCATCTTGCAATTTACTCCCCAAGTACGGCGGATTTCCGAAGACATAGACTTCATCTTCGGGCGCATG
>CAZBQA010000183.1:0-2384 GCA_964493905.1 uncultured Prevotella sp. | reverse complement strand
GCGTTATGTCTGGCATTGTTGGTCCATTTGAAAGAGCTATATGCGAAACTTATCTCTAAGTTTTGTTGCAGGATATACCCCCAAAGCGGCTCCACCTGCTCTCCCTGACAGATGGAATTGGTAGTCACAAAGGCAAACTGCGCATTCGTTCCTTTAATATATTGTGCGCCTAAATAGAACCAGGTCGAGATATAATCGAGGTTATTGTGAGAGACAGTGCTCCCCATGGCACACTCCATATCATCTTTCTGTTCTTGGTCTTGAAGTCTGGCTCCCAAGTACGGCGGATTTCCGAAGACATAGACTTCGTCTTCGGGCGCATGGGGACAGACCTCATCCCAGTTGACGCGGCAGGCATTGCCACAGCGTATCTGGGTAATGTTGTGGAGGGGCAGAGGCTGGGTGTGGGCTCCGAAGGTGGAGTTGAACTTGTTGTCCATCTGATGCTGGGCGAGCCACAGCGAGAGCATGGCCACCTCGTGGGGGAAGTCGAGGAGCTCGATGCCATAGAACTGGTCGAGGGTGATGTCAGTGCGGTTGCCGAAGTCCATTACTCTGTCGCTACGGCACTGCTCCTGCAGCCTGATGATGTCCATCTCGAGGAGGCGCAATGTCTTGTAGGTGATGATGAGGAAGTTGCCGCTGCCGCAGGCGGGGTCGAAAAATTTCATGCGGCTCATGCGCAGGCGCAGCTCATGGCAGCCCTTGACGATGGGGCGGCAGTGGTCGAAGAAGTCGCGCGAGCTGATGGCACTCATGTCGAGGAGTTCCTTCTCACGCCGGTAGAGGGCGAGCAGGCGCGCATATTCGGCCCGCAGGCTGTCCATGAAGAGCGGGTTGATGACCTTCATGATGTTGGGCACGCTGGTATAGTGCATACCCTCCTTGGCGCGCACGTCGGGATTGACCACGGCCTGGATCATCGAGCCGAAGATGTCGGGATTGATGTCTTTCCAGTCGAGGTCGCCACATTCGAGGATAATGCGGCGTGCCTTGGCCCCCATGCGAGGTATCGAGATGTGCTTGGAGAATAGTCCGCCGTTGACATAGGGAAACTGGGTGATGATGCGGGGTGTGGTGTCGGCGCGCAGCTGCACGTCCATGATGTTGAACGACTGGTCGAGATACCGGGCCAGGTCGGAGCCGTCGGGTTTCGTAAACCGCGCGATGGAGTCGCTGAAGAGGTTGGGGGCGAAGATGCCGGTGTCTTCGGCGAAGAAGCAGAAGAGCAGTCGGGTGATGAAGATGTTGAGGTCGTGGAGGTCGCGCTCGCTGTCAAACTCGTTGTAGGCACGCAGCTCGTCGTGCAGGCGTGCCAGCTTCTCCGCTGCGCGGATGTCGGCAGGGCTCTCCTCGACATAGTGGGCACGCTCCACATTCATCAGCGGATAGAAAAAGGCGAAGTCGCAATACATGCGGTCGACGGGATTCTCGTAGGTGTCGTGCTCGCGCAGGTCGTAGGCCAGCACGGTGATGCCGTCGCTCACGGCGATGATCTTAGGTGCCGCCTGGATAACCTGCGGGTCGGCCTTGAGCCGTTCCATCTCGGCAGAGAGCCGCGCCGTGGCGGCCGCACAGAAACAGAAGTCTCCCTTGATGAGCAGTCCGTCGAACGCGTTGACAACGCCCTTGCCCTCGTCATAGCGGGTGAGGTCGCGCTCGCTGCGCCCGAAGGCGTAGAGGATGTGGTGACCGATGCGCTCGGCCGGATGGCGATGGTCTTTTATCGCCTCGAGCCGACGCTCTATCTCTTGATATCCTAATTGCAGTTTTCTTGCCATGGGTAAACCAGATGTGTTGTTGATAACGAAGGGTAGGTTTAATCACCCAAAGTTAGTAATTTAGCTTGACAGCACAAAAAAAACACGGCAAAAGTTGACCAAGCCCCCGCCCTTATCTCGCTTTCTGACTCCCGATGCATTGCTTACAGCGATTGGCACTATATATACATTAACCCCTTCGGTGATGGTGACGCACCTACTATGGGCTCAGCTGACTCCCACCCATGAGCTTTTTATCGCACGTGTCTACACGCTGGGTGGGCCTCTCGGGGTAAGGCACTGACCTTATGACGGCCACAACCTCTTGGTTTACTGCTTTGGGGAGTACGTTTACCATTCGGGCTTCAACTTGTCTGGCAGTCTTACCCATTCCCATTTAGCCTTGTACCAAGTTTCTGTCCGTAGGCTCGGCCGTCTCGCTACGTGGCTTCCTTCATCCTTGACATTACTGACAACGACTTGCCTTTCGCTTCGCTTGACGGTAAATACCTGCGACTGGAGTTGAACCAGTTAGGGTTGTGTCATGCCCGACACACACCAAAAACTCTCCCACCCCGCCCTTGGGCGAAATGGGAGAGAATATCAGGTGCCGGTCTGCAGACC
>CAZBQA010000182.1:0-2822 GCA_964493905.1 uncultured Prevotella sp. | reverse complement strand
AGATTATTAAGCTATACCACACCCAGAAATTGCACTTCTATCTTGAAGTTGCGTCGTCGCGGATTTATATACTTTTGCAACATACTTGTTGACAACCAATCATGTCGGTGTGCAATGATGGCCCCGGCATAGTCACATAACAATTTATTCTAACTCTGACAATCTATTTGATTTATTTATGGTAACGGCATTGATTTTATTGGAATTGGCTTTCGTATTGGCCATGATATTCATTGGCGCCCGTGTCGGCGGCGTGGGACTTGGCATCTATGGTATGCTAGGTGTCTTCGTCCTCGTCTACGGTTTCGGTCTGCCGCCGGGGTCGGCTCCCATCGATGTAATGATGATTATTCTTGCTGTAATCACCGCTTCTGCCGCCCTGCAGGCCTCGGGTGGTCTCGATTATCTTGTTGGTGTGGCTGCACGGTTCCTGCGCAACCATCCTGCCCAGATCACCTATTACGGACCGCTTTGTACGTGGCTTTTCTGCGTGGTGGCCGGAACGGCACACACCAGTTATTCGCTGTTACCCATCATCAGCGAGATAGCACAGGCCAACAAGATACGCCCCGAGCGCCCCGTGAGCCTGGCTACGATCGCCGCCTCGCTGGGCATCACAGGCAGTCCGGTGTCGGCGGCCACGGCGGCCATCATCTCACAGGATCTGCTTGGGTCGCAAGGCGTCGAGCTCGGCACCATCTTGCTGGTCTGCATTCCAGCCAGTTTCATTGCCATCTTGGTGGCAGCCTTCGTGCAGAATAGGGTGGGGTGTGAGCTTGAGGACGACCCAGAATACCGCCGCCGCGTGGCTGCCGGCATCATCAACCCCGAAGCGGATGCCCGTCATCTCGAACAGGTTGAGGAGCATCCCTCGCCGAGGGCTCGCCGTTCTGTATGGGCATTTCTCTTTGGTGTGGCCGTGGTGGTGCTGTTTGGATTCTGTCCGAGTCTACGGCCCGAGGGTGTGACGATGTCGCAGACCATCGAGATGATCATGATGAGCGACAGTATCCTCATATTGCTGGTAGGCAAAACCGATGTAAAAGAGGTTGTCAAGGGCAATATTTTCGGAGCCGGCATCAACGCCGTGGTTAGTATCTTTGGTATTGCTTGGATGGGTTCCACCTTCTATACGGGTAATGCAGAAATCATCAACAATGCACTCTCGGGCATGGCCCAAACGGCTCCCTTCCTTTTCTCGGTGGCCTTGTTTGTGATGAGTATCATGTTGTTCTCACAGGCTGCCACCGTGACAACGCTCTATCCCGTGGGTATTGCGTTGGGAATCAATCCCCTGTTGCTCGTAGCGATGTTTCCTGCCGTGAACGGCTATTTTTTCCTGCCCAACTATCCCACCGAGGTAGCAGCCATCGACTTCGACCGCACGGGTACCACACATGTGGGCCGTTATGTGGTGAACCATAGTTTCCAGATACCTGGATTCATTACCACTATCGTCTCGATTGGCGTGGCGTTTTGTATCATCCAGCTGCTCTGATGCCGCGCATCTAGCTTTCGTCTATTGATCTTATTTATTTATAAACCTTAAAATTATACTGTTATGAGAATGAAAAAGTTTTCCCTTTTCCTGGCTTTTGTCCTGTTGACCTCAACGCTCACCTTTGCCCAAAAGCCCAAGATTAGAATTATCGCCACTGGTGGCACCATCGCTGGTGTGTCAGCCTCGGCCACCAGCTCAGCTTACGGGGCCGGGCAAGTGGGTATTCAGACCCTCATCGACGCCGTTCCGCAGGTCAAGGATGTGGCAGACGTATCTGGCGAGCAGCTCGTCAATATCGGCAGTCAAGACATGAACGATGTGGTATGGCTGCAACTTGCCAAGCGCATTAACCAATTGCTCAACCATGAGGGCTACGACGGGGTACTTGTCACCCACGGCACCGACACGATGGAGGAGACAGCCTATTTCCTCTCGCTCACTGTTCACTCTGACAAGCCGGTGGTGCTGGCCGGTGCCATGCGCCCCTCTACCGCCATCAGCGCCGATGGCCCAGCCAATCTCTATAACGCTGTGTGCGCACTGGCCGACCCTGCGTCCAAGGGACATGGAGTGCTGGTTTGCATGAACAACGAGCTGTTTGATGCCAAGTCGGTGGTCAAGACACACACCACCGATTGTGCCACCTTCAAGGGAGGCATCTATGGGGCCACGGGCTATGTGTACAATGGCAAGCCTGTGTATCTTCGCCAGTCGGTGTCGCGTCAAGGATTACAGTCGGAGTTTGATGTGACCAACACAACCTCTTTGCCAAAGGTAGGCATCGTCTACGGTTATGCCAACTGCTCACCGCTGCCCATGCAAGCCTTTGTCAACGCCAAGTACGACGGCATTGTGCTGGCTGGCGTGGGCGATGGCAACTTCTACAAGGACGTTTTCGACGTGGCCCTGGCAGCCCAGAATGGTGGCATTCAGATTGTGCGCTCTAGCCGTGTGCCCTTCGGCCCCACTAATCTCAATGGTGAGGTCGACGATGCCAAATACCATTTTGTGGCATCGCTGAACCTGAATCCGCAGAAGGCACGTGTGCTCCTGATGCTGGCCCTGACCAAGACCCGCGACTGGCAGCAGATCCAGAAATACTTCGAGGAGTATTAGTCTTTTCACTTTCTGACAACCTTCCCCTCCGTCTGTCGTGACGGTTTTCTGGTGAGAGCCTGCCGGCTGGCAGGCCCTCCGGGGGATGTTATTTGCTTATCAAAATGTAGACAAACCATTATTATCCTTTTTTGAAACGATGAAAAAAAATATTATTCTCGGCATCATGCTGGCATCTGCAGTGGGTGTTGGGGCACAAGACAAC
>CAZBQA010000181.1:0-2881 GCA_964493905.1 uncultured Prevotella sp. | reverse complement strand
CGGTTGGCGATGATGGCCTGCGACTCGCGCTTGAACTCGTCGAGATTGTTGACCACACGACTGCCGAAGAACGTAGACCCGTCGTCAAGGGTTGGCTCGTAGATGATGACCTCTGCCCCCTTGGCCTTGATGCGCTTCATCACTCCCTGGATGCTCGACTGGCGGAAATTATCGCTATTGCTCTTCATCGTGAGACGATAGACACCCACGACACATTGCTTTTCCTCGGAAGCATTGTAGTCACCACGATGATAATAGCCATAGTAACCGGCGCGGTTAAGCACCTGATCGGCAATAAAATCCTTGCGTGTACGATTGCTCTCGACAATGGCCTGAATGAGATTCTCAGGCACGTCGGCATAGTTGGCCAACAACTGTTTGGTGTCTTTGGGCAGACAATAGCCACCGTAACCAAATGAAGGGTTGTTGTAGAACGAGCCGATACGAGGGTCGAGGCAAACACCCTTGATGATGCTCTGAGTATCGAGCCCTTTCACCTCAGCATAGGTATCAAGCTCGTTGAAATAGCTCACGCGCAGGGCAAGGTAGGTGTTGGCAAAGAGCTTCACGGCCTCGGCCTCGGTGAGTCCCATGAACAGCGTCTCGACATCCTGTTTGATGGCCCCCTGCCTCAGTAGGTCGGCAAAAACATGGGCCGCCTCGTCAAGACGAGCATCGCCCTCGGGTCGACCAACAATAATGCGACTGGGGTAGAGGTTGTCGTACAGGGCCTTGCTCTCGCGCAGAAACTCAGGGGCGAAGATGATGTTGTCGCTCTGATACTTGGCACGCACGCTCTCGGTATAACCCACGGGAATGGTCGACTTGATGACCATGATAGCCTCTGGGTTGACCTCTTTCACTACCTCGATGACTTCCTCTACATGTCGGGTGTCGAAATAATTCTTCTCGGAGTCATAGTTGGTCGGCGTAGCGATGACAACAAAATCGGCATCCTTATAGGCCTCGGCTCCGTCGGTGGTGAAGTCGATGTCGAGGTCTTTCTCGGCAAGGTACTTCTCGATATACTCGTCCTGGATGGGCGACTTGCGGTTTTTGAGCATCTCGACCTTCTCAGGGACAACGTCAACGGCCACGACATGGTGGTGCTGGCTGAGCAACGTGGCGATGCTCAGACCCACGTAGCCTGTGCCAGCTACGGCAATATTTTTTTTCTTATTCATATTTAGAAATATTTTTTGGGAGCCCCTCCCCGACCCTCCCCAAGGGAAGAGGCCCCTCCCCAGCCCTCCCCAAGGGGAGGGAGAGAGCCCCTCCCCAGCCCTCCCCAAGGGGCGGGTGAGGCTCGCGCGGTGGGGGAGCCCCTCCCCGACCCTCCCCAAGGGGCGGGTGAGGCTCGCGCGAAGGGGAGCCCCTCCCCGACCCTCCCCAAGGGGAGGGAGAGGCTCGCGCGGTGGGGGGCTCACGCAATAAACACAATAAACGCTGTTGGCTCGCGCGATGGGCTCATTCCCCTCCTACCGGAGGGGCTAGGGGAGGCTCTTGATACTGCGCATACCACTCGGCGAAGGCGCGGAGGCCGGTGCGGAGAGGAGTGGCGGGCTTGTAGCCGAAGTCGCGCTCGAGGGCAGTGGTGTCGGCATAGGTCACGGGCACGTCGCCGGGCTGCATGGGCACCAGCTGCTGATGCGCGGCGAAGTCGTAGTCGGAGGGCAGCACACCGGCACGGATGAGTTCCTGCTGGAGGATGTCGACAAAGGTGAGAAGGTTCTCGGGGTGGTTGTTGCCGATGTTATACAGTCGGTAGGGTGCCTGGGGCAGTCCGTCGGCCCCGGTGGTGCGCTGCGGCGGGCGCTGCATAATGCGGACGATGCCCTCGACGATGTCGTCGATATAAGTGAAGTCGCGCTGGCAGTTGCCGTAGTTGAAGATGCGGATGGTATCGCCCTTCACCAGTTTGTCGGTGAACCCGAAGTAGGCCATGTCGGGTCGTCCGGCTGGACCGTAGACGGTGAAGAAGCGGAGGCCCGTGCTGGGGATGTCGTACAGCTTGCTGTAGGCGTGTGCCATAAGCTCGTCGCTCTTCTTCGTGGCGGCATAGAGACTCACGGGACTGTCGACCTTGTCGTCGGTGGAATACGGTACCTTGGTGTTGGAGCCGTAGACACTCGATGAACTGGCATAGACGAGATGGACCACGCCCTCGCTGCCACCATCATAGCTGTGGCGGCAGGCCTCGAGGATATTGAAGAACCCGATGATGTTCGACTGGATATAGTCTTCGGGGTGGGTGATGCTATGGCGCACGCCGGCCTGCGCGGCGAGATTGACGACCACCTGCGGATGGTAGGTGGCGAAGAGATGGTCGATGGTCTGCTTGTCGGCGATGTCGCCCTTGACGAAGTGGTAGTCGATGCCCGCAGGACACTGGTGCTGGAGCTCGTCGAGGCGCGACTGCTTGAGGCGCACATCGTAGTAGTCGTTGAGGTTGTCAATGCCGATGATGGTGGCGCGGTCGAGGGTCTGCATCAGTCGCTTCACAAGGTTGCTGCCGATGAACCCGGCACTGCCGGTAATGAGGTATGTGGACATGGATGAATGATCAGGGCCCTACGCTAGCCCTCCCCGTGGGGGAGGGAGAGGCTGGCGCGGTGGGTGGCTTATCTCACACAGAGGGCACAGAGACACAGAGCTTGGCTGGCGCGGTGGGTGAGCATAGTAAGACCACTAATATTTTAACATTTTAATCTTTGTTACGGGCACAGATAGGTACAGTCGAAGTAACGACGTGCGCAGTCTCCCAGCCCATTGCGTTTATTGCGCTTTCTGCGAGAGAAAATCTGGGGAGGGGCTTTCCTTCAGTTATTTTTAAACACGGAAGACACGGAATTCACAGAATACCATCCGGCACATTTCGATA
>CAZBQA010000180.1:0-2892 GCA_964493905.1 uncultured Prevotella sp. | reverse complement strand
AAATACCTGCGACTGGAGTTGAACCAGTTAGGTTTGTGTCATGCCCGACACACCAGAAAGAGGGTATGCCTATCCGGGCATACCCTCTTTCGGTTGGCGGATACAGGCCCAGGGCCTTATCCTCGCATCTCTAGTCTTCCCACGTATTCCACACAGTGGAACGCTTGGAGAGCACTTCTTCTGAAGTCGCCTCAGGGGCACCAGGACTGCTATAGATGGGCAGATCACTGGCGGCCATAAGAGTGGTCTCTATCTGCCGGCATACAATGCCCGGCTTTTGATATGCTTGCTTTTTCATATACTGTTTTTTTGAAATAATGGTATATACTGTCTGTCGATTGGATAACAGTCTGAGAGCTTCTGTCTATTTCACCACCACCTTGCGGCCGTTGACTACATAGATGCCCTTGGGCAGCGACTTGCCCACCATCTTGACACCTGTAAGCGAGTAGATGTCGGTCGGAGCCGACGTGGCTGTTGTTGTGCCCTGGATGGAGGTCGTGCTGTCGAAACCAAAGAAATCCTTGGCACCTGCCGCTCCACTGTACACGAGGTAGGCCTTGTTAGCACCCACCTGACCACCACTGACCAACTTGTAGAAGCCCACACCGTTCGTTTTATTGGCCAGCACATAGAAAGTGCCGTCTGTAGTGACTGCCCCCGTGAGGGAGGTGGCTTTGAGCAGGTTGTCCGACACATCCTCGGTAGGCTCGGTGGTCGGAACGAGTGTGTAGGTTCCCGGCTTGCCCTTCAGCACCACGCCAGTATGGGCTGGAGCCGTACTGATAGGTTTCAGATGAACAGACGTGCCGTCATTGCTGGTCACCGTCGAGGCAGTGAGGCCGGGTGTGGCCACAAAGTCGAGCGGCTGACTCCAGCTGTAGGTGGCATAGCCAGCAGACGAGATGGTGACGGTGGGAGCTGCAACGGTATAGAGCAGACCATTCACGTTGTAGTAGCCTCCGTTGGTAAAGGTCAGGTTGGCAGTCTGGCTTGTTCCATCGTTGAAGATAATCGATGCAGGCTGCGTGGTGAGGCTGCCGTCATAAGTCCAGCGGTACACCTTGTTGCCATTGGCAGCGGTGCCTACCTGTACGATTGCTTGTCCGGGCCATGCACCACCCGTGTAGTTGTTTGAGCTGTCCCACGCCCACACATTGATGCTGTTGCCCCAGGCGGCGGGAGCCTCAAAGTAGGCATAGGTCTTGCCCTCCTGTGCCACGGCACAGCCGGGATGGATATAGGCCGAGGTCACATCGTTGTAGCTGAATATTTTGCCGCTCACCGTGTTCGGGTCGATGGTGTAATAACGCTCCCCACTCACCCCGGTGATATTTTCGGTCTGCGGCTGGCCATTACCCGAATTGAAGATGATGTTCAGCGGGGCTACGGTAGAGGTCCAGTCGTACCATGTCTTGCCGTCAGCTGTGGTGCTGGTCGCGCTGAGCTGCGTGCCGGGCCAGGTTCCGCTATGTGTGGCATTGCCTGAATCCCATGTATATAGATAAGGTGCGACCGATGCCGTGGTGTTGACATGAATCTTCAGGTCGCCCGCAACAGCCGGAGCCTGACCATCGTTCTGGATGGCTGTGGCATCGATGTTGTTGCTCAGGAAATAGGCGAAGTTGGTGCCACTTGAGATGAGGTTATATCCTGTGGTATCGAAATTGTTGGGATAACCGCTCAGCACCATCACGCTACCTGCAGTGCCCTGCACCACGGTGACGTAGCCACCATTCACAGCCTCTTGTCGGGTGATGGTGCTCTGGTTGGTCACACCGGCTGCCTTGCGCGCCAGAATCATCTTGCCGATGTCGCTACGGTACTGCTGCCAGTGGGGCAGGAAAATACAAGGCGTACCCGGCAGGGCGAGGATGAAGGCATTGGCTGCCAGCACGTTGTTTGAGAGCTTGTCGCTGTTGCGATAGGTGTCGTGGTTGTCGACAAACGTCACCGAGTAACGGCTCATGTCACTGGCTGCAATGCCCTTGTTGGATAGGTTCCAGTTGGAGCCGCCGAAGGTACTGTTGATGGCATACTTCAGCGGGAAGTCGAAGGCGGCCGAACGGATAGCACCGTTATAGTTGGTGCCGTTGATCCAGCCCACCACGTTGTTGTACTCGCCGTCCCAATATTCGCCCACAGAGAACTCGGGCTGGCTGCTGTCGTTATACATGCCGACGTATTGTGCGCCATAGCCCTTCACCATGTCGTAGCGAAAGCCCTTATATTTAAGATCATTGAGCAGGAAGTCGAGATAAATCTTGATGTTGTTCTGCACGTTCAGGCTGGTATGGTCCAGGTCGCGGCTGCCACCGAAGTCATCGCCGGTGTCGTTGGCACCCGACACGTCATACCCCTGTGTCTTGGTGTAGCCTCCGTCATCGCCGTTGCAGATGTCGGCCAAGGTCCAGTTCATGGTATGCCCGTTCCAGGTCTCGGTGGGGAAGTCGCACCAGTTGGTGTTGCCCGACCGGTGGTTGATGACCACGTCTTCGATGATTCCCACGTTCTTCTCATTGAAAACGCTGATCATATTGCGCAGTTCCTCCTCCGTTCCAAATGCACTTTTGTGGTCGAACCACCATATCGGGGCATAGCCCATCTGCATCTCAAGCGTGTTACAGTAGCCCGACTGCGGCACCCAGATCAGGTTGAAATACTTGGAGAGCTCGTCTGCCTGACTGGCCAGATTGCTCCATTGGGTGTCGCTGTAGGAGTCCCAGTAGAATCCTTGCAGCATCACGCCGCCGTAGTTCTGTGGCCACCCTTGTGCGCGGCTTGCCAGAGGCAAGAGCAACAAGCCTAGTAAAAAGTATAGCTTCTTCATGCTTAATAAACCTCAAATCCGCAACTGTTGCGATAAAATGCCAGTTTGGCTCATACCCATCA
>CAZBQA010000179.1:0-2925 GCA_964493905.1 uncultured Prevotella sp. | reverse complement strand
ATAATGCGTTATAATATGTTTTTTATTAGAAAAATAACAACGAATTATTTGCAAATACAAAGAAATTGTTTATTTTTGCGCATCATAAAAGGTAGTACGTAAAACTTTAAGACTATGTATTGGACACTGGATTTGGCTTCGAAGCTCGAGGATGCTCCTTGGCCTGCAACAAAAGAGGAGTTGATAGATTATGCTGTACGTTCTGGCGCACCTGCTGAGGTGCTTGAAAACTTACAGGAAATAGAAGATGAGGGTGATGTCTATGAAAGTATCGAGGACATCTGGCCCGACTACCCCACAAAGGAGGATTTCTTGTGGAATGAAGATGAGTATTGATAACTTATGAGCATAGGGTAAGGCCGTTCTTGTTGACAAGGACGGCCTTACGCATACAATAAAATGGCTGTAGCGTGCGTTATTGCTACGTGTTAAAGCGCATTATCATTATATTAACAATCCTGGCTGGTCTCTCTGCCCGTGCACGAGCCCAGTACGACCCGTCTTTCAGTCATTATTTTGACATGGAGACGTCGTTCAATGCGGCTGCAGTAGGCAAGCAGTCGAAGTTGAATGTTACAGCTGCCTACGCGCTCGATTTGGCAGGTTTCACGCATAATCCTCAGACAGCCTACGCCTCGGCCGACATGCCTTTCTATGCCATGAAGTCGTATCATGGGGCTGGGGTGATGTTCATGAATGATAAGATAGGTCTTTTCACCCATCAGAAGTTGGGCTTACAATATGCCTTAAAATTCAAGCTGCTGGGTGGACAGATGAGTCTTGGTGTGCAGGTAGGTCTGCTGAGCGAGACATTCGATGGCAGCAAGCTCGACCTTGAAGACAGCAGCGACCCAGCTTTCTCTACTTCACAACTCACTGGCAACTCGGTAGACCTAGGTGTGGGGCTTTATTATACCCATGGTCCTTGGTATGCCGGTGCCTCCGTGCAGCATGCCAATGCGCCACTGGTAAACCTGGGCGAAAAAAATGAACTACAGATTGACCGTACCTATTATTTGACGGGTGGATACAATATTAAAATGAGAAATCCGTTTTTGACAATAAAGCCCTCGTTTCTGGTTCGCACCGACCTGGTGGCTTATCGAGCCGATATCACGGGTCGACTGGTCTATACCAATGACGATAAGGTGATGTACGGCGGCATTGCCTACAGTCCCACCAATTCGGTTACGGTGTTGCTGGGTGGTAGCTTCCATGGTATCTTGCTAGGCTACAGCTATGAGTTCTATACTTCAGCCATTAATCCCGGCAACGGCAGTCATGAGCTCTATATCGGCTATCAGCACGATATCAATCTGGTAAAGAAAGGCAAAAACAAGCATAAGAGCGTCAGGCTCCTTTAGATATGTCCCTGTGAGGGAGCAAATATATTTAGACGTATGAAGAAGATAATAGTCATATCATTATGGTTGATGACGGTAACGTCGTTGCTCACGGGTTGCTTCAGTGCCAAGTCGGCCTCGGTGTCAGGGCGTGGCGGTGAGGTTGTCGGAGTGGGCGGCAAGGCATTCAGCGAGCCCACACCCTACGGCATGGTTCGTATCAACCGTGGTTATCTGAAGATGGGAATCACAGGCCAAGACAGTCTGTGGGGCAAGAAGACCCCTGTGCGTGATGTCTCGGTCGATGGATTCTGGATGGACGAGACCGAGGTCACCAATTCACAATACAAGCAGTTTGTGATGTGGGTGCGTGACAGCATCCTCCGCACGCGTCTGGCCGATCCTTCTTATGGTGGTGACGAATCATACATGATCACAGAAGACAAGAACGGTGACCCTGTAACGCCCCACATCAACTGGAACAAGCGTCTGCCCCGCAAACCCAACGAGGATGAGCAGCGTGCCATCGAGAGTCTCTATGTAGTGAATCCCGTCACTGGCGAGAAGTTACTCGACTATAGTCAGATGAACTACCGCTATGAGGTCTACGACTATGTGACGGCCGCCCTTCGCCGCAACCGCTTGAACCTCGACGAGCGCAACCTCAACACCGATTTCACCATCGACCCCAACGAGACGGTGATGATCAGTAAGGACACCGCCTATATCGACGACAACGGTCGCATTGTGCGCGAGTCGATCAACCGTCCACTGTCAGGTCCGTGGGACTTCCTCAACACCTACATCGTCAACATCTATCCCGACACTACATGCTGGGTCAACGACTTTCAGAACTCTGACAACGAGACCTATCTCCGCAATTATTTTTCTAATCCTGCCTATAACGACTATCCAGTGGTGGGAGTCACCTGGGAGCAGGCCAACGCCTTCTGCGCCTGGCGCACCGAATATCTGCTGAAGGGCATCGGTGGTGAGGCCCGCTACATCCAGCGTTACCGTCTGCCTACCGAGGCCGAGTGGGAATATGCGGCACGTGGCAAAGACCAGTCCGAGTTCCCATGGGAGAACAAGGACATGGCCAATGGCAACGGTTGTTTCTATGCCAACTTCAAACCCGACCGTGGCAATTACACCAAGGACGGCAACCTCATCACCAGCAAGACGGGCAGCTATTCGCCCAATAGCAACGGACTCTACGACATGGCAGGCAACGTGGCCGAATGGACCAGCACCATCTATACCGAGGCAGGTGTCGATGCCATGAACGACCTCAACCCGCAACTCAAGTATAATGCGGCGCAGGAAGACCCTTACAAACTGAAGAAGAAAAGTGTGCGCGGTGGCTCGTGGAAAGACCCCGAGAGCTATATCCGTTCGGCTTGGCGTACCTGGGAATACCAAAACCAGCCACGCTCTTATATCGGCTTCAGGTGCGTGCGCTCTCTAGCTACATCGACAACAGCAAAACAAAAACGAAAGTAAGCATTATGTCTAATTACAGCAAATTTAATCTGGTGTACCGTCTGCAGAAATGGATGGATACCGTTGCCGGCCAGACCTT
>CAZBQA010000178.1:0-2977 GCA_964493905.1 uncultured Prevotella sp. | reverse complement strand
AAACATCTGTCGATGAACTGAACTTATAACCATGACAAAGGAAGAAAGGCACAATGCTATATTAGAACAATTGCAAAAACGAACTCCCATTTTGGTTTCCAGTTTGTCGGAGTTGCTCGAGGTGTCGTCTGTAACCATCAGGAAAGACCTCACCGAGCTTGAAAATGACGGCAAGTTGTATCGGAGTCACGGCAAGGCCATAGCCATCAATCCGTTTACCATCAACAGATCAGTGAACGAGAAAGAGAAAATCGCCCCTGCCGAGAAACTGGCCATCGGGCAACAAGCCGCGAAACTCATCGAGCCCAACGACTCCATCATCCTGGCCTCGGGAACCACCATCCAGGCCTTTGCCCGGTGCCTCAACCCGTCGGCACCACTGACGGTGGTGTCGGCATCGCTCCAAGTCTCGCTCTCACTTATCAAAAACGAGAACATCGAGATCATACAACTCGGAGGCGTGCTCAGGCACAGCAGCCAGTCGGTGGTCGGCGACTACAGTGAACAACTATTCGGAGACTGCTCATCGAGCAAGCTCTTCTTAGGCGTTGACGGTATCGACCTGGAATTCGGTATCACAACGACAGATATGCGGGAAGCCCACCTGAACAAGAAAATGATTCAGGCCACCCAGAAAACCTACGTGCTTGCCGACTCGTCTAAGTTCGGACGAAGAGGCTTCGCAAAAATTGCCAGCATCGAGGAAATAGATGCCATCGTGACCGACTCCAACATCAAGCTCACCGACCTTCAGAGACTTGACGAACTGGGAATCAAGGTCATCGTTGCCAATGTCAAGCCCGACCTCTCGTCGTCACCACAGGTGACAGAATGAATACACACAGTTCACCTTCAGGCATAACATAACACTTAACAAAAACTGGTATGAAAACCCCATCTGAGTTTGACGACATTCGCCCGTTCGACCCCGAGGAACTCCCCGCGGTCTACGACAGGCTGCTCGCCAACAAGCAATTCCAAGCCGTAGTGCACTTCCTCTATCCCGACACGCCCATGGAGGCTATCGCAGCCAAGATGAGACAGTGCAAAACCAACATCGAGTTTCAGAAGACCTTCTGCTACGCTTTCCTCAACGATCTTGTGAAGACACAAAGCAGAGGCTGTGAGATGGACTTCTCGGCCCTCGATGCCTCGCGATGCTATACGTTCATGAGCAACCACCGCGACATCGTGCTCGATGCGGCCCTCCTCGACAAGATGCTTATCGACGCTAAGTTTACCACTACTTGCGAAATTGCCATTGGCGACAATCTGCTCTCCATCCCTTGGGTGCTCGACATCGTCAGAGTGAACAAGAGCTTCATCGTCAAGCGCGGTCTCATGGCCCGCGAGCAGCTGGAATCGAGCATCAAGCTCTCGAAATATATGCACTACGCCATCTCGGAGAAAAAAGAGAATCTGTGGATTGCCCAGCGCGAGGGACGTGCCAAAGACTCTGACGACCGCACCCAGAAGGCTGTGCTCAAAATGCTGGCACTGGCAGGCGAAGGATCGGTGGCCGAACGCTTGAAGAACCTGCACATCGTACCCCTGGCTATCTCTTACGAGTTTGATCCCTGCGACTATCTCAAGGCTCAGGAGATGCAGCTCCGTCGCGACATCAAAGATTATAAGAAAGGTGAAAATGATGATGTGAACAGCATGAGAATTGGTATCACGGGATACAAGGGACACATCTTCTACCATTGCGCCCCCTGCATCGACGACTTCTTGGAGCAGCTGCCGGCCGATATGCCCAATGCTGACATCTATAACGCGGTGGCTGAGCATATTGACAGAAGTATCTTCAAGAACTACCACCTCTACCCCAACAACTACATCGCTGAGGACATGCTCGAAGGCTCAACCAAATGGGCTGACCACTATACCGACGAGGACAAGGCGACGTTTGAGAAGTATCTAGAGAAACAGATGGCCAAGATTGATATTCCTGGCAAAGACGAGCCGTTCCTCAAAACGAAGATGCTCCTCATGTATGCCAACCCCTTGCGTAACCACCTCACGGTATGAGCAAGCGGTGGTGGGTAGCCATCTGGGTTGCGGCAACGCTATGCGGCTGTCGGGTAGACGCGTACGACAACGGTGACACCAAGCTGTCGTATCTGACAACCGAGATGGTCGACATGCACACCGTGGCGGCCCAGCAGGTAGACTATGCCATCACCGACGGGCAGCAACGGCTCACATTCGCCACCCCCTTTGCCTGTTCATGGGCCTCAAAGCCCGACACCCTCTACCGTGCCCTGCTGTACTACGACAGCAGGGACGAGTCACCCAAGCCCCTGTCGGCCACACCGGCTTGGGTGCTTATCCCTATGGCCACAGAGAAGACTTATCCCACCGACCCTGTGAAATTGGAGAGTGCGTGGGTGAGTGCAAACAAGCGCTACCTCAACCTGCGACTGGGGCTGATGACCGGACAAGACGGTGACAGCACCAAGCAGAGCATTGGCTTGGTGCAAAGGCGTATCGTTGCCCATGCCAGCGGCATCACCACCCACTATCTGGAATTGTCGCACGACCAAAACAAAGTACCCCAATACTACACCACTTCAATCTTCACCAGCATCCCTGCCACGCAGTTCAGCGCTGGCGACACCATCCGCCTGTCCATCAATACCTACCAAGGCCCCATCGAAAAGCAATGGGTGTGGTAGCCATGATCATGATACAGCATATTTGTCAGACATAGTAACAGAATAACAACTTCTGATACAAGTATTGGACAGCGATTTCTTTTAAGAAAGAGTAACATAATAACACACAGCTGCCGGAAGACAACAGATATTTACTCCATCATGACAACATAAAATAAAACACTATGTTATTATGTTACTATGTCTTAAAACAAAGATAAGCCCACCCTTGTTATTATGTTACGATGTCTTGAAAAACAATTGTAGACATGTTACGATGTCTTGAAACCGCAGCACTGTCTAGGGGCGGTAGCGTACGA
>CAZBQA010000177.1:0-3056 GCA_964493905.1 uncultured Prevotella sp. | reverse complement strand
ACTCCTTTTATTTATGATGCTCCGTAACTTTCTGTTAATTCGCGAGATAAATATCATGCAATCGTTTACATGGCGACCTGCCGACCACTCATCATGCGGAGCGACGGCTCCCTGTAGCTGCTTTGCTACCTGTAGTCTGCTATGGCAAGATAGAATGCCACTTTCGTCATCACATTTCTGGCTTGTCAACCCTAGGTTTTATAGATTAATTAGTTACCTTTGCACCCATGATCAACAAACTATGGATTCTCGTTTTCACGGCCCTACCCCTGTCGGGCATCGCCTATGTGCTCTGGCGCACGTGGCATATCCTGCCGTTGCCCAATATCAGTAAGGCCGCCATCCTGGCGGTGATGCTCCTGTGCGTGCTGCTGTTCTTCGCCAACTTCGGGCTCTTTAGCCTCGACCGCTGGCCCCTGCCGCTGGCCGCGGCCAGCTACGACATCGGCACCTCGAGCATCATGATCCTGATCTATGCCGTGCTGCTCTACCTTCTGCTCGACCTGGGCCGTGCCCTGCACCTTGTGCCCCACTCCTTCGTCATCCACAGCTGGAAGGGCACGCTCACCGTGCTGCTGATGCTGACCACTGTCTTCACCTATGGCTACCTGCACTATATGCACAAAGTGCGCCAGCCGCTGGAGATGAAGACCACCAAGGCTCTGCCCAAAGACATGACCGTGGTGATGATTTCTGACCTGCATCTGGGCTATTCTAACCAGGTAGATGAGTTCAACCGCTGGGTAGACCTGGTGAATGCCGAGCACCCCGACCTCATTCTCATCGGCGGCGACATCATCGACGGGCACATCCAGCCCCTTTTCCAGCAGAACGTGGCGGCAGCCTTCCGACGCCTCAAGGCCCCCGTGGTGGCCTGTCTGGGCAACCACGAGTATTACAGCGGCATACCCGGAGCACTCCAGTTTTACCACGACGCCGGCATCTCCCTGCTGCGCGACCGGCATGTGGTGATCGACGGACTGAACATCATCGGGCGCGACGACCGCTCCAACCCCCACCGCAAGTCGCTTGCCCAGCTCATGCAGGGCGTAGACATGAGCCGCTACACCATCCTCCTCGACCACCAGCCCTGCCACCTCGAAGAGGCCGAGTGCGCCATGATCGACTTCCAGTTCAGCGGACATACGCACCGCGGACAGATCTGGCCCATCAGCTGGATCACCGATGCCGTGTACGAAGACGCCTTCGGACCGTTGCAGAAGTCGGGCACGCAGTATTATGTATCGAGCGGCATAGGCATCTGGGGTGGCAAGTTTCGCATCGGCACACGCAGCGAATATATCGTAGGCCGACTCACCACCACGTCGGCTCAACACCCGGGAGGCAACCACTGACCATGCAGATTGACATCCATTGGCTGAGAGACAACTTCGCAAGGTTCAACGCCCGCTACTTCTCCGACCTGCTGCCGGTGCCCCGCTTCGGCGTGGGCCACTCGCGCACACGTCTCGGCACCCTGTCGTACAAGCGCAAGACGCGCATGGGGCGAAGCCAGTGCAGCGACTTCGCCATCCATCTGAGCAACTACTACGACCAGACGGAGCACCAGTTCCAGAATGTGTTGCTGCACGAGATGATCCATCTGAGCATTGCCTGCAGCGGCGTGAAAGACACCGCTCCCCACGGCGTGGTGTTCAGGGGCATGATGCAGCGGCTCAACCGTGACGGATGGGACATCCAGGTGATGACCTCCACCAAAGGCGTGCGAAAGGCCTATACGGGGTCGGCTACCGTCATCAGTCAGTTTCTGGTGCTGGCCATCGAGATGCACGACGGCCGCCGGTTCCTCTCGTCGGTCAATCCCAAGTTTGCCCGGAAAATCACCCTCGACCTGCGTGGCGTTCACGACATCGACCGTTTTGCCTGGTACACCACCTCCGACCGTTGGTTCGAGGACATGCCCAAAGTGCGCAGCCTGCGTGGGCGCCGCGTGGCCCCCGACCTCTACAAGGCCAAGACCGAGAGCATGCAACCGCTCAATTTCTAGCCACCGAAGATGTGCGGCTGTCAATCGCCAAGCAGCGATCGACTATTTCATAAAGATACGCTCCATCCACTACGTTGCCATCGTCCTCGTTCGCGGGTTTTATCCTATTCTCCCAGTCTTCAACTCATGCTCCAAATAAGCATAAACATATCTTGGACTTTGATAATACAATCGTGTATTATCGTCCAATAGCTTTTGATCGGTTTCAGAGTTAAAAACCATCGACAATGCTTCTTCCATGGAGAGTTCCCCATCGTCTACCATCAGCAGTGCCGCCAATTCTTAAACCATAAAGTTTTTCATGTCCTCCGTTTCGTTCTTGCACGGTTGCGGTTAGCCAAAATAAACTCTGCCCATTCTTCCGAGTAGTCATCAAACATCCAGACCTTTAGAGCCCCCTTTCACCATCCCTAAAAGCTGTACCGACGACGCCTAAAGCACCTTTCCGTCCCATCGCCAAGTCCAAGCCGTTGCGTGGTTCGAGTGGAAGCAGCGTGTGCTTCGAGTCGAAGTAAAGTCTGCTTCGACTCGAAGTAAACCATGCTTCGACTCGAAGCAGACTATAATACAGACCAAAGCAGAATGCGGCAACTGCCTTGCAGCTGAACAAAGGCAATGGATGGGCATCTTAAACACCATGGTTAGGCACGAGAAATACGATGGTTACAGGTCATCAGGGCTATGGGTGAACGGAAGAAAACCAATGCTTTTACATGAATCATCAGGAGAGTCGACGGAACGGCAAAAGGCTCATGGCATGCCCCCAACGTGAGGTACATGCCATGAGCCCTTGCAGGCCAGTGCGTGATAGACCGGTGTCGGTCTGTCTGGCACAGATGTTAGCGGTTGGTGTCGAGGCTCACCATGCCGTTGTCAACCTTGAGCACACGCTCGAGCATCAGCATCTCGAGGGCCTTCTCCACCTGACCTTTCACTTTGGCTCCCATGCGGCCGAAGCTCATCATCTTTGACACCTGCCGCTCGAGGTCGTCCATCGACAGGCTCACCTGTTGCTCCACGGCATAGCGCATGGCATTGGCAATCTCGA
>CAZBQA010000176.1:0-3104 GCA_964493905.1 uncultured Prevotella sp. | reverse complement strand
GTGAAGATCGAGCTCTCTGACGATGTGGCTGCCAATCTTGCCGAAGTGGTGGTCATAGGTTATGGCACGATGGACAAGAAGGAACTCACCTCTGCTATCTCTCACGTCTCGTCCAAGAATTTCACCCAAGTGGCCAGCGTAGACCCCTCAATGATGATTCAGGGCAAGGTGGCAGGCGTCAGTATCACCAACACCGGTGCCGGCGACCCCAATAATCAAGCTAGCATTCAGGTGCGCGGCGTATCGTCGCGTGCTGCCGGATTAGGGCCTCTCATCGTCATCGATGGTGTTCCTGGCGGCAACCTGACAAATCTCAACCCCAATGACATCGAAAGCTTTGATATCCTGAAAGACGGAGCTGCCAGTGCCATCTACGGTACACGCGGTTCTAACGGCGTCATCCTCGTGACCACGAAGAAAGGCGCACGCGACGGCAACCTGCATACCACCTACAACGGTACAGTGTCTTTCGATGTCATCAAGCCCGAACTCGACATGCTCAGTGCTGACGAGTACCGTGCCAACCGCATCGCATCGGGCACGGGATATGACCTCGGAGGCTCCACCGACTGGCTCGATGCCGTGAGCCGCGTAGGCGTGCGCACGCAGCACACGCTCACCCTCAGTGGCGGCAATGCGCGGTCCAACTACCGTGCCTCTTTCGACTATCGTAACGCTAATGGTGTAGACAAGTACTCTGGCCGTGAGGAATACGGCGGCCGTGTGGCCTTGACCCACACCACCAAGGGCGGCCTGTTCACTTTCTTGGTAAATGTGGCTCCCCGTGTGGCCCACCGTAAGAATGCCTCGTGGGACGTGTTCCGCAATGCCATAGAGGCCAACCCTACCACCCCCATCATGGATCCGCAGAACCCTGCACTCTATTACAATTTCAAGGGGCAGTCAGCTGCTTACAACCCGGTAGAGCTTGTGAAACTTGACAAGAACACCGGTACGACCAAGCTGCTCGACTGGGACGGCACGGTAAAACTGAATCTCTTTCCACTGCTGCTGAAGAATCCCGGCAAACAGATGCTCACGACCCAGCTCACCTTTGCCGACCATCAGTACGACAACCACAACCAGTTCTTCCGCCCGTCTACCAGCACACTCGCCATCAATGCAGGTCGCACAGGCGAGGCTTCGCAAGATTACTCCAAGTCCACATTGCGCAGTCTGGAATGGATTACCAACTACAACAACTCCTTTGGCAATCACAACGTCAAGGCCATGCTGGGTTACTCTTACCAATATGAGAAGTACTCTGGACTGAACGCCTACAACAAAGACTTCCCCAATGATGCCCTGGAAGACAACAACCTGGGCACAGGAACATTTGCCAAGGAAGAGGGAGAAGTCGATATGGGCTCGTATATGAACGATTCCAAACTCATTGCTTTCTTCGGCCGCGTGAGCTACGACTGGAAAGGACGCTACATGCTGACAGCCTCACTGCGCCACGAGGGTTCTTCCAAGTTTGGTGAAAATCACAAGTGGGGCAACTTCCCCGCCGTCTCCGTAGGGTGGCGTATCTCCGACGAGCCGTTCATGGCAGAGACCAAGAGCTGGCTCACCGACCTGAAACTGCGCGCCGACTATGGCGTGACGGGCAACCAGAACTTCGACAGTTACAAGTCGCTGAACACCATGCAGGGCTTCGGCTACTACACCTACAACGGCAAGTACTACCAGGTGTGGGGACCTGGCAAGAACGTCAACCCCGACCTGCGCTGGGAGAAAGGCAAGAACTGGAACATCGGCCTCGACTGGACACTGTTCAACGGTGCCCTCTACGGTTCGTTCAACTACTACAGCCGCAGGCAGCAAGACCTGCTGGGCAACTACAAAGTTTCCATCCCACCCTACCTGTTCGATGAAACCTTCGTCAATGTGGGCACCATGCGCAACAGCGGCTTTGAGTTCGACATCACCTGGAACGCGGTCAAGACCAAAGACTTCAGCTATACGCTCAACATCATCGGTTCTACGATGAGCAACAAGTTCATCGACTTCAGCAATAACCAGTTTGTGGGGCAAGACTACTACGACGTGGTAAGCCCTGAGGATCCCTATCCCTTCCACACCTTGCAGCGCATCGAGAAAGGACGGCGCATCGGTAGTTTCTACATGCTGAAATATGCCGGCGTAGACCCACAGGGCCGCTGGGTGGTCTACGACAAGGACGGTGACATGGTGCTTGCTGACAACGCCACCGACGACGACCGCCAGTTTGTGGGCAACGGTCTGCCGAAGTTCACAGGCTCCATGACCCATACCTTCCGCTACAAGAACTTCGACGCATCCCTGTTCTTCCAGACCGCCCTCGGATTCGACATCTTCAACATTCACGACTTCTACTATGGCACGAAGAATTTCCAGGGCAACGTCATGGATAAGGCATACAGCAAGAACAAGGTCGTGTCCCAGAATCCGATTGTCTGCGATTATTTTCTGGAGCCAGGCGACTACTTGAAACTCTCCTCCGTAAACATAGGCTATACGTTGAACCTGAACAAGAAGTATATTGATGCCGTCCGCATCTACGCTACGGCCGGCAATCTGTTCACCATCACCAAGTTCTCGGGCATCGACCCTTCCAACTATCAGGTTAACGGTCTCAACCCCGGTGCTACAGGTTCACGCACCTACTATCCCTCTACCCGCCAGTTCATGCTGGGTATGCAGATCGACTTTTGATTAACAACGAATCCTTTATTACCATTCCATATGAGAAAGACATTCAAATATGTGGCCAGCATGTTGGTTCTGGCATCAAGTCTCGCAGGATGTACCAACCTCGACGAGACGCTCTACGACCAGGTGGCCTCACAGAACTATTACAATACCAAAGAGGATGTCATCCGCGCCGTCCTCCGTCCCTTTGAGCATGGCTTCTGGAGCATCCAGAGCCGCCAGGTGCTCAACGAGGAGACCGCCGACCAACTCATCACCCCCACCCGTGAAGACTGGTGGGACGACGGTGGCCGCTGGGCCCGTTTGCACCGCCACCAGTGGCTCACCACCAACGGTGAGGCACAGACCGAATACAACGGCTGCTTCCAGGGCATCATGCAGGCCAACCTCGTCATCGAGGACCTCGACAA
>CAZBQA010000175.1:0-3151 GCA_964493905.1 uncultured Prevotella sp. | reverse complement strand
CACCAGATGTCTTTGTCGGTGCGGGCACGGATGGCCTGGGCCAGCTCGGTGAAGCCCTCGGGCTGGTACATCGGGTCGCCGCCCGAGAAGGTGACGTTGGCGAAGGGGTCGGCCTCGATCACCTTCATGATGTCGTCGGTCGACATGTCGTGCCCCTGCCTGATGTCCCACGACTGCGGGTTGTGGCAACCCGGACAGGCGTTGGGACAGCCGGCGCAATAGATCGACGTGCGAAAGCCGGGGCCGTCGACCATCGTGTCTTCTACGATGTCAAGGATAGAGATCATAGGGCTAGATGAGGTTACGGTTTTTTCGTGCTGTCGTTGTCACAGGGCTGTGTCTGGTGGGTCACGCGGTCGTGGAGCTCGGCCAGCTTGCCGTGGTTCCAGCGGTCGGTGGTGCCCACGAGGTAGCCGGTGATGCGCTGCAGCTTGTCGATGTGTGTGCTGCCGCATTTCGGACAGGTCTGCAGGTCGGGCACGGCATTCTCGTAGCCGCATTCCATGCAGCGGTTGCGGTTGTGGTTCACGCTGCCATAGCCCATGTCGAGGCGGTCCATCATATCCACCACGCTCATGATGACTTGCGGGTTGTGGGTGGCGTCGCCGTCGATCTCCACATAGAAGATGTGTCCGCCGCGCGTCAGCGTGTGGTAGGGGGCCTCCACCTCTGCCTTGTGGCGTGCCGAGCACTTGTAGTACACCGGCACATGGTTGGAGTTGGTGTAATAGTCGCGGTCGGTCACGCCGGCGATGACGCCAAACTGCTTGCGGTCGATCTTCGTGAATCGCCCGCTGAGTCCTTCGGCCGGCGTGGCCAGCACCGAGTAGTTGTGCTGATAGTGCTCCGAGAAGTCGTTGGCGCGGTCGCGCATATAAGTCACGATCTTGATGCCCAGCTGCTGTGCCTCCTCGCTCTCGCCGTGGTGCTTGCCCGTGAGGGCCACCAGACATTCGGCCAGCCCGATGAAGCCGATGCCCAGCGTGCCTTGGTTGATGACACTCTCGATGGTGTCGTTGGCGTTGAGGTGCTCGCATCCGTTCCACAGCTTCGTCATGAGCAGGGGGAACTGCTTGGCGAAGGCTGTCTTCTGGAACTGGAAGCGTTCGTCGAGCTGTCGGGCGGCGAGCTCGAGCATGTGGTCGAGCTTGGCAAAGAAGAGGCTCACGCGCTCGTCACGGTCTTTGACATTCATGCACTCGATGGCGAGTTTCACGATGTTGATGGTGGTGAAGCTGAGGTTGCCGCGCCCCACGCTTGTCTTGTCGCCGAAGCGGTTCTCGAAGACGCGTGTGCGGCAGCCCATGGTAGCCACCTCCCAGCGGTAGCGCTCAGGGTCGTCGGCACGCCAGCGCTCGTTCTGGTTGTAGGTGGCGTCGAGGTTAACAAAGTTGGGGAAGAAACGGCGTGCCGTTACCTTGCAGGCATAGGTGTAGAGGTCGTAGTTGCGGTCTTCGGGCAGGTAGTTCACGCCCCGTTTCTTCTTCCATATCTGTATGGGGAAGATGGCCGTCTCGCCGTTGCCCACACCCTCGTAGGTCGAGGTCAGCAGTTCGCGCATCACGCAGCGTCCCTCGGCCGAGGTGTCGGTGCCGTAGTTGATGCTCGAGAACACCACCTGGTTGCCGCCGCGCGAGTGGATGGTATTCATGTTGTGGATGAAGGCCTCCATGGCCTGGTGTACGCGGTTGACGGTCTTGTTGATGGCGTGCTGCTTCAGTCGGTCGTCGCCCTCAAGGCCGTCGAGGTCGGTGACGAGGTAGTCGTCGATGGGTGCGTCCATGAGGTGTGCGAGGCTCTTGCCTGCCAACTGCTCGAGGTTGCGCAGCTCCTCCTGGTAGCTCGACCGCACGAAGGGCGCGAGGTAGAAGTCGAAGGCCGGGATGGCCTGTCCGCCGTGCATCTCGTTCTGTGCCGTCTCCAGTGAGATGCAGGCCAGCACGGCCGCTGTCTCGATGCGCTTGGCCGGGCGCGAGGAGCCGTGGCCCGCCACGAAGCCGTAGTTGAGGATGTGGTCCAGCGGGTGCTGCACGCAGGTGAGCGACTTGGTGGGGTAGTAGTCTTTGTCGTGAATGTGGATGTAGTTGTGCTTCACGGCATCGCGCACCTCCTCGGAGAGCAGGTAGTCGTCGACAAACGGCTTGGTAGCCTCGGAGGCGAACTTCATCATCATGCCTGCCGGGGTGTCGGCGTTCATGTTGGCGTTCTCGCGTGTGACATCGTTTTTCTGGATGTTCACAATCTCCATAAACACGTCGCGCGTCTTGGCCTTGCGGGCTATGGAGCGCTGGTTGCGGTAGGCAATGTATTTCTGTGCCACGTCCTTGCGTGCACTCTTCATCAGCTCCACCTCCACGGCATCTTGGATGTCCTCCACCGACATCTGCGCCTTGCCGCGGGCGGCGATATGGTCGGTGATGCGTTCGATGAGGTACTCGTCTTCACCCTTCTCGGTGTGAAGCATGGCTTTGCGAATGGCGGCCTGGATCTTTTGGTCGTTGAACCCGACGATTCTTCCGTCGCGTTTGACTACAGTTTGTATCATTTCCGTATATTTTTTGTAAGATAACGTCTTGTCGGTTGGCTTGATGTTTTGTGATGCAAAGATAGTGAAATGATGGTTAAGTTGTCTGTTTTGGACAACTTTTGTCGCGTTAATAAATGTCAAACATCTAACAAACAAGTAGTTACAAAATTTAAAAGAAAACTGTACTCATTTGCTGATTATTAATATTTTCATTTTAGTGTATTATATGTTGCATGATACGAGTTAATGTTTTCCAAAATGATATATTGCTAAACTTGTGACAAATTCGTTTAGATGTTACTAAGATCCCTATTCAACTTTGATGTATGTTCCCCTTTGAGGTCTGACATCGGGGGCATCAGGGCAATCTGTGTTTCTTAAATAATGCTAAATAATTTCGGATTGAATTACTCGCGGGTAGTTTGAACGAAAATATATCGTATATTTGCGGCATCTACTTAGAAATGAAACGTATGCGTTGCTTTTGGGCACGCCATAAGGCCGACGACAAACTTCTTACATTTATTTTTATAACTTAAGTAACTAAAGTTTCCCACCCTTATAAAAGCGGCTTGAAATAACAGTTTCTCAATAATTATTGGTATCTTTGTAGTATCCAATTAC
>CAZBQA010000174.1:0-3189 GCA_964493905.1 uncultured Prevotella sp. | reverse complement strand
ATCCTGTTGGGCATCGGTTTTGCGATTGTCGTCATCGGCTTCATCCTGATGAGCGGCAGCAGTTCCTCAGAGCAGGCTTTCAACCCCGATATCTTCAGCGTTCGACGCATCAAGGTGGCGCCAGTGGTGTGCTTCGTCGGTTTTGTCTCAATGATTTATGCCATCATCCGTAAGCCTAAAGACTCCGGCGATGGCTCCGAAATGGGAATAGGCCAAGACCCGCAGGCCATAGACACCACACAGGAACAAAATGCATAAGCGACCCTGCCAATGGATTTACTACAGACTATCATCATTGCCATTGTGGAGGGGCTCACCGAGTTTCTCCCCGTCTCGTCGACGGGGCACATGATTATCACCCAGAAATTGCTGGGAGTGGGCGAGGGCGACCCCTTTGTCCACGCCTTCACCTTCATCATCCAGTTTGGTGCTATCCTGTCAGTGGTATGCCTCTACTGGAAGCGTTTCTTCCAGATGCGCAACCAGCAGGAGGTGCGTGAGAAACTCAGACTCTATGGCCTCCTCATCGTGGGTGTGCTGCCAGCGGTGGTCATCGGACTGTTGGCCAAGAAGAGCGGTCTGCTGTCGTGGCTCCTCGACTCGGTGCATGTGGTGGCCATCATGCTTGTGGTGGGCGGCATATTTATGCTTTTCTGCGACCGTTTGTTCGACAAGGGCTGCGAGCAGAATGAGGTGACGTGGCAGCGGGCACTGAAGATTGGTTTCTTCCAGTGTATCTCTGTCATCCCCGGAGTGAGCCGTAGCATGGCTACCATCGTGGGCGGCATGCAGCAGAAGCTCACGCGCAAGAGCGCGGCCGAGTTCTCGTTCTTCCTGGCCGTACCCACTATGGCTGGTGCCACACTGCTCGACCTGCTCGAGATGTTTGGCCAAGACACCACTTGGGCCACGTCGCATAACATCACTATGCTCCTCGTGGGCTGCGTGGTAGCTTTCATCGTGGCTATACTGGCCATGAAATGGTTTGTGGCGTTTCTCACCAAATATGGCTTCAAGGCCTTTGGCTGGTACCGCATCGTGGTGGGTGCCATCATCCTGGCTATGTTGCTTATGGGGTATGACCTTAACATGGTAGGCTGAGGCAGATGGACTTTATACAAGGAGCAATCTTCGCCATCGACAAGCCCTACCGCATGTCTAGCTTTGGGGCCTTGGCCCATGTGCGCTATGTGCTCTCGCATCGCCTGGGGCGTAAGGTGAAGATAGGACATGCCGGAACCCTAGACCCGTTGGCTACTGGCGTGCTGGTGCTCTGCACCGGTAAGTGCACCAAGCAGATCGACGAGTTGCAGTCGCATACCAAGGAATATACGGCTACGTTGCAGCTGGGTGCTACCACGGCCAGTTACGATCGCGAGCATACGGTGAACCATACCTATCCCAGCAGTCACATCACACGTGAGCTCATCGCCCAGACGCTGCCACAGTTTGTGGGCGACATCGACCAGATACCACCCACCTACAGCGCCGTGAAGGTGGCCGGCAAGCGTTCTTACGATATGCGACGCAAGGGACAGGAGGTGACGCTGCAGCCCAAGCGGGTGCGTATCGACGAGATTGAGCTCACCCATTTCGACCCCGCACTCATGCAGCTCTCGCTGCGCGTAGTGTGCGGCAAGGGCACCTACATCAGGGCCCTGGCACGCGACTTGGGGCGTGCGCTGGGCAGTGGCGCTTTTCTCACGGCATTGCGACGCACGCAGGCCGGTGATATCCGCGTAGAGCAATGTGTCGACTTCGACCGCTTTGGCGAATGGCTGGATGAGCAACTACAATCTAAAGATACTTAACAGTAAAAGAAAACAGTAAAAGAAAACAAGGATATGAAGTTATCACAGTTCAGATTCAAATTACCTGAGTCACAGGTAGCCCTTTATCCCCACAGTTTTGTACGCGAGTACACCAACGACGATGGCACCAAGGGCTCTTTCCGTGTCACGCGGCAGGATGAGGCCCGCCTGATGGTGCTCCATCGCACCACCGGTGAGATTGAAATGTTCAAGAAGAACAAGAAAGGCACTCCCGTGGAAGGCGACTACCTTGATTTCAGAAATATTCTTGACTACTTCGACGAGGGCGACACCTTTGTGCTCAACGATACCAAAGTGTTTCCTGCTCGGCTTTATGGCACCAAGGAGAAGACTGACGCTAAGATTGAGGTGTTCATCCTCCGGGAGCTCAACGAGGAGACCCACCTGTGGGACGTGTTGGTGGAGCCCGCGCGCAAGATACGAATCGGCAACAAGCTCTTTTTTGACGAGGTAGGTACGATGGTGGCCGAGGTCTACGACAACACTACCAGTCGTGGGCGCTCGCTGCGCTTTCTCTACGATTGTTCGCACGAGCAATTCAAGCGCGACCTCTTTGCCTTGGGCGAGACACCGCTGCCCGTCTACATCCTCAATGGCCGTCCTGAAGACCCCTCGATGCGCAACATGCATGTGCGGTCGCGTGCCGCAGCCGAAGACCAGGATAACTTCCAGTGCATCTTCGCCAAACACGAGGGTGCCGTCACCGCGCCAGCCACAGGGCTTCACTTCAGCCGTGAGCTCATGAAGCGCATGGAGATCAAGGGTATCAACACGGCATTCATCACTCTGCATTGCGGACTGGGCAACTTCTCGCCCATCGAGGTAGAAGACCTCACCAAACACAAGATGGACTCCGAGCAGATGATCATTGGCAAGGAAGCCTGTGACCTGGTGAACAGCACCAAGCAGTCGGGCCACCGCATATGTGTCGTGGGTACCAGCGTGGCCAAGGCAACAGAGACGGCCGTGGGTACCGATGGACTGCTCAAGGAGTATGACGGTTGGACGAGCAAGTTTATTTTCCCACCCTACGAGTTTGGACTGGCCGACTCGATGGTGGCCAACTTCTACCATCCAGAGTCTACACTCATGATGTCGACGGCGGCCTTTGGTGGTTACGACAATGTGATGAAGTGCTACGAGTTGGCCGTGAAGCATGGTTATATGTTCGGCTGCTTTGGCGATAGTCTGCTGATTGTCGACTAGACTATCTGTATTTATTCGTTCATCATGCATGTTTCTTCGTAGGACTCCGTCCAAAGATGGTCACGGAGCCTGTGACAAGAAGGAACATGCCTGATGAACTTTATGTTTGTAGCAAGCAAGTGATACATCAGGTTTATTTGAGTCTTGGAGC
>CAZBQA010000173.1:0-3209 GCA_964493905.1 uncultured Prevotella sp. | reverse complement strand
ATGCGCCAGTCGATGCTCATGGGCTTATCGTCGCGCGAGGAGATGTAATCTACCAGCCCGAAACAATAGAACGGGCAGGTGTTGCCAAAGCCGTCTTTCTTGTTTTCGCGAACAAAGAGCACGAACTTCTTCTTGTTCTGCGTTTGCTCCACAAACCGCCGTCCCCGGCCCTGATGGGTGTCGGTGTTCTGTGACTTCCAATGAAACTGCTGCTCACTCACCACATAATCGTCATACATGGTGGTGGCGGAGAAGTCTTTGTCCGACTTGTTGAGGGTCACAAAGAACAGTTCGGTGTTGAGTTCTTCTATGTTGAACACCCCGGCCACGCTGCCCTGCATCTTCCTGTCGGCCGTCTGCCGACCGAAGATGGCGAACACCTCTTCGCGGGTGTAACAGCCATACTGCTCAAGCGCCATCGGCATACCTTCGCCCACAGCGTATGTCTTGGTCTCCAATGTGCTCAACAGATAGTCGACGAGTTCCTTGGCTTCCTCTACAAACGTGGGATAATGCTTGAACAGTGAGAAGCCTTCCTCGATCGTCCCGAAGGGCAAGCGGTCGATTTTGTCGAGATAGAGGGTATAATAGAACATGATCCCAAAGGCCTTTTCCTGCTCTGTTTGGAGGGAAATGGGCTCTGAGGCTGTCAACAGCTTTTTGACAAAGTTCAGATAGGCCACGCTGTTGGCATGCACAAGATTGGAGAGTCCGCGCTCGTATCTGCGGGTGAGGGCGTCGTCGGCATAAGTACATAGTCCGGCTTCGCGCTTCAAACTCGTCCAGCAATTGTTGCTTTTGTAGACAATGCGTACATCCTGCCCATTGTTCTCGATAAACTCTTTGAGAGTAGGCACATGGTCATAGCCCCGTAGCTCATCCACCAATCGGTGCTTGTTATATATCGCCGCTTTGATATTCTCAAGGATATATTGCTGGGCCATCTCTTCCATGTGGATGGTACAGCCATGCGGAAGCAGGGTGAAGCCCTCTCTCACCTGATCGACCACGCTCTTGTCTGTTCTGACCAACAGACTGCGGAACCTGCTGGTGAAGTCGTATTTCTGGTTGAGTTGGGCCACGAAGTCGAAGACCGTGAGCAGTTGTTTGCCCGGGTAGAGTCGCAGGCCACGTCCCAGCTGTTGCAGAAATACCGTGAGCGACTCGGTAGGTCGGAGAAACAACACCGTGTCGACGGCAGGAATATCTACGCCCTCATTGAAGATGTCTACCACAAAAAGATAGTTGATTTCGCCCTTCGACAGTTTTGTGTTCAGCCGCTCTCGTTCGCCGTCCCTGTCGGCAGTCAGGTAGTCGGCCCGCAGGCCGTAAGCGTTGAAATGGTCGGCCATGAAGCGTGCGTGCTCCTTGGTGGCACAGAATCCAAGCGCTCTACAATGGGTCTCGTCGGGGAGGTAATAACGCAGCTTGTTGATGATGAGTCCCACACGCTCCTTGTTACAAAGTCTTTCGGTGAGCTTGGTGGCCACATACTTGCTTCCTTGCATCAGGTCGTCATCCTTTAGGTCTGTATCATCGCTGATGCAGAGATATTGGAAGGGCGTGAGCAGTCCCTCGTCGAGTGCCTTGGGGAGTCTGATCTCGGCACTGATCTGCTGGTCGAAGTCGGGCAACAGGCTCACGCCATCCATTCGTTCGGGTGTGGCCGTCAGTCCCATCAGAATTGTTGGCGTGAAATGAGTGAGGATGGTGCGGTAGCTGTCTGCCACAAGGTGGTGGGCTTCGTCGATAACGATATAGTCATAGTGGTCTGACGAGAGTTTGCTGAACACATCGTCAAACCGGGAGTTGAATGTCTGCACCGAGACAAACAGATGGTCGATGCCTCGCGCGGGCCGATAATGTCCCACCCACACATCTCCGAAGTTGGCATCCTGCAGCACGCTCTTATACGTATGATGGGCCTGCACCAAGATCTCTTGGCGATGGGCCACAAAAAGCAGTCGGTGGTGTTGGGCATGCGCTTCGGTGAAGAGTTTGTAGTCAAAGGCCGAGATGACGGTCTTGCCCGTTCCCGTGGCTGCCACGATGAGGTTACGGTGAATGCCATTCTCACGCACCACCATCAGCCTGTCGAGGATCTGTTTCTGATGAGGCAGCAGGTTGTATTTCTGCAATCCATTGGTAGACCTTTGTTCGGGATGTCGCTCTTTCATCAATGCGTCATAGAGGCGTTCCACCCCTCCGGCATTAAAATCCTCGAAGTTGGGACTGTTCCAGTACAGGTCAAACGTGGCCAATGCCGTCTTGATGATGTGCGGATTTTCCACGTTGGTCACTCTGATGTTCCACTCCAGCCCATCTGTCTGGGCCGACTTGGAAAGGTTTGACGATCCGATGTAAGCGGTGTTGAAACCGGAGTGACGTTCAAAGATATACGACTTGGCGTGCAGGCGCTCGATGCTGGTGTTATAGGATATGCGTATCTCGGTATGCGGCAACTGAGCCAAGCGTTCCACAGCCTTTGCCTCGGTCACGCCACAATAGGTGGTTGTGATCACCCGCAACCGATGTTGTGGATGGTCGCAAAACGCTTTCAGTTTGTCATAGATGAGGTTAAGACCGGAGAGCTTGAGAAATGACACGATCAGACTGATGCGGTCGGCACTTTCGATGTCACGCTCAATCTCTGCATTCAAAGGCACCTTGCTCTGTCCGCCAGTAAAAAGACTACTGATTCGGAAACCAGTCATGGGCCTCACCAATGATTGATGGGTTGCCTTTAACCGCGCTTCTTCTGTCTGTGATACCACTGCTGCCAACATCTGTTTGCTTTCTACCACTTTATTCTCAGAATCTTCGCCCAAGAAATCTATCAAGCGGTTGACGAATCCCACGCGTTCATCAATGGAGAGGTTTTCGTCAGACAGACGGTTGATAATCATCTTATGGACATGTGCAGCCAATAGTGAAGGCGACTCTGCATCGTCTATGGCATCTTCTTTGCAGACAAGTCCCTCTTCGGTGGCGTGCTGAATGTCTTGTTTCAGCGCGCTTGTAATCAAATTTTCGTATGCGCCTTCTTGTAGTTTCATATATTCATATAGAGAGTTTTAACATTGGCATCGTATGCATTATACAAACCTTGACTACGGCAGTTTATATTAGTCTTCACGTGATCAGAAATCGAATCCCAAAATTACAATATTATTTTGATACCATCATGTTTTAACTGTGTCAAAAAGCAA
>CAZBQA010000172.1:0-3231 GCA_964493905.1 uncultured Prevotella sp. | reverse complement strand
TTGCCCAGATATAGCCCACTATAACTTCTCCGCTGCGCTCCGAAGTTGTGGGCTCTCCCGAGGGGCTTAGGACGCTGCCCTAAGAACCCGGCAAGGACTTTCAGCCCTGTGCAACCCGACCAAAGAGTGACCCTCTCTTTGGAAACTCCGCTTAGTGGCTTCCACCCCTAAGAACCCGGAGCAGGAAGTGACCCTCTCCCTGCACCCACCGATTAAGGCTCTGCCCTAATAACCCGAAGTGAAACCCAAAATACAGACAAGCCTATGGCACAGAAGACATCCATCAACATCAAGCCGTGCAACATCGGCAGCAGCGAAGCACACAACAGGCGGACAGCGGAATACCTTGCCAATATCCGCAGGGAGAAGTTCTACATCCGTACCGACCTCATGGCAGGAAACGAGACATGGGTATCACCTGATTTCGGCGAAGCCACGCTCACCGACCGCTACAATCAGATAGCCGCAATGGTCAAGGAAAAGACAGGTCGGGCGATGCAGACCAAAGACCGTGAACGGGCGAACAAGAAGACTGGTAAGGTGACCATCGTCCGTGGCAGCACTCCGCTCAAGGAGGGCGTGGTTGTCATCAAGGACGACACCACGATGGAACAGCTGCGGCACTTCTGCGAGGTGTGTAAGCAGCGTTGGGGAATCACAGCCTTGCAGGTGTTCATCCACCGTGACGAGGGGCATTACGGAATACCCGGCGACAATGCCACATGGAAGCCCAATCTCCACGCACATATCGTATGGGACTGGATGAATCACGATACGGGCAAGTCCTGCAAACTGGATGAGAAAGCCATGAGCGAGATGCAGACCGTTTTGGCTGGGTGTCTGGAAATGGAAAGGGGCACCTCAAAGGAGGTGACGGGCAAGGAACATCTGGAGCGCACAGACTTCATCATCGCCAAGCAGAAGCAGGAAGCGGAACAGGCGAAAGCTGCAAGGCAAGCCGCCATCGCCTCCAAAGAGGAAGCCGAAGCGGAACTTATGTTTGTGGAGGGCGAGAACAAGGCGAAAGAGCAGTACCGCCGTTCCCTCGACAGCGAGATTGCCGAAAGGGAGCAGCAACTCAAAGACGAGCGCAAGGCGAAAGTGGACAGCATACTGGATAGCGTCGGCAGTCTTGTGGGGGTCGGCAAATCCGCTGCGGTCGGAAAGGAAAACGCCAAACTGAAAGCCGAGAACGAGCGCATGAAGAAAGCCTTTGCCGAAGCCGTAAAGGAAAAGGCGGAGGAACGGACAAAGGCATTGGTAGCAGAAACACAGGATGGCGAAGCCCGTGAGCGGCAGGCTGGCAAAGACAAGGTACGCGCGGTACTTGCCCCAGCGGGGGTTGTGCTTGTCGACATAGGTTCCCACGAGCGGGTCCCAGAGCACGTCTACGAGGCGCACCACGAGAAACATCGTGGCGGCATCGCCGGCGTCGAGACCATAGATGTCGGTGTAGAAGAACAACAGGTACATGCAGATGGTCTGGTAGATCAGATTCTGGGCCAGGTCGCCCGACCCGAATCCGATGCGCTGGAGCCAGCTGAGCTTGTAGAAGCCCCGGGCCTCGCTGATAGAAGGATTACTTTCCATAAAGGTATGATTGTTTTGATTATGTCGTTGCAGGCCACGTGGTGTCGCCCTACGTGGATGGTGCAAAGTTACTAAAAAGGCGATGAAGGTCTTTTTTGTCGGGTAGCAATAACGTTTCTATTTGTCTCATTTCGACAAAAAGCGAGATTTTGTTTGGTTTCATAGATTTCGTTTTGTATCTTTGCGTGGTCATCTGTCCTTATTTATCTTGCAACAAAACCAAACTATGATGAAAGCCTTAAGGCCATTGTTCTTCGTTTTGACCAGTGTGTTGCTCGTTGTCTTGACCCATGCCGACAACAGCCGACTCTATACCACCGAGAACCATCTCTCAGGCAGTTCCATCGACTGCATCACCCAGGATGCCTACGGATACATCTGGGTGGGCACCGAATATGGCCTCAACAAGTTCGACGGCTACCGTTTCTCTAATTATTATGCCGACGCCAAAGACACCACATCACTGCCCAACAGCGAGGTCATCACCTTCCTGGTCGACAGCAGGCGCCGCCTGTGGGTGGGTACCAACCGTGGGCTGGCCCAGTATCTCTACGATACCAACAGCTTTCGCCGCTACACCTTCCCCGACCGCATCCAGCCACGCGTGGAGTCGATCTTCGAGACGGCCGACGGCGACATCCTGCTGGGCACTGCCGGCTACGGCATCTGCGCCATCAAGGCCGGCACCGAGCAGGTGGTACGCCTGCGCGAGTTTACACGCACCAGCAGCGACGAGTTTGCCAGCAAGCTCTTTGAGGACGGCGGGCACAACTTGTGGCGCGGCAGCCACAACGCTGTCATCAGCCGCTGGAAGGTCAACAACCTGCGGCCCGTGTCGAGCCGCGACTTCGCGCTGCAGGCCGGTCCGGTGATGAGCTGCATCCGCACCCAGGGCGGCATGCTGCTGGTGTGTATGTATGGCATCATGCGCTACGACGATGCCAGCGGACAGATTACCGACGCCGGCTACGACCTCAGCGCCCTCGACAAGCAGTACTCCATCCGCAAGGGCATGCGCAGCAGCAAGGGCGACCTCTACCTCTGCACCTCGGGTCGCGGACTGATGGTCATCCGCAAGGGGCGCCGACAACTCGAGCAGGTGATGAGCAACAACGCACGCTTTGACCTCGCCACCTCGAACGTCAACGACGTGTTCGAGGACAAAGACCATAACCTATGGGTGAGCTGCTATAAGAAAGGACTGCTGCAGCTCAACCAAGACCGCAACGCCTTCACCTCGTGGACCTTCAAAGACTATGACGTGCGACTGGGCAGCAGTATCTCGTCAATTGCCCCCGATGAGGAGGGCGGCGTGTGGTGTACGGTGCAGAAGAGCGGCGTCTACCATTTCACGCACGATGGCAGGCTGCAGGGACGGGTGCCCTCGCCCGAGGGCCCCAATACCATCTACCGTGATCGCCGCCATGGCTACTGGCTCGGCACCGAGAACTCGCTCTACGCCTATGCCCCCGCCACGGGCAGCAGCAGGCTCGCCGTGCAGCTCAAGGGATGGGGCGTCAACTGCATCACCGACGACGGCGAGGGCACTATCTTCGTCAGCGACTATGGCAACGGCCTCGCCGTCTACAACACGCTGACGGGGCAGACACGCTCCTACAGCATGAACCACCCCGACAAGCG
>CAZBQA010000171.1:0-3240 GCA_964493905.1 uncultured Prevotella sp. | reverse complement strand
GAGTGGGCCGTCATACGGCCTAGGAGTAAACGGAGGCTGCGCGCGGTTACTTCAACCTTACCTGCCCGTGCCCGGAACAAAGATTAAAACATTAAAAGTCTCATTACGCTCAACCATCGCGCCAGCCTCTCCCGCCCCTTGGGGAGGGCTGGGGAGGGGCTTCCCACCGCGCTAGCCTCTCCCTCCCTTCGGGGGAGGGCTGGGGAGGGGCTCCCACCGCGCCAGCCTCACCCGCCCCTTAAGGAGGGTCGGGGAGGGGCTTCCCATCGCGCTAGCCTCTCCCTCCCTTCGGGGGAGGGCTGGGGAGGGGCTCCCTTATTTCACAAATTTCTTCCCCCCACGGATATAGATGCCGCGAGGCAGGCCATCGGTGGACGTGCCGACATATCGGCCATCGAGGGTATAGATCTTATCGTTTGACGGCGTAGTGGTTACGGCCGGCTCGATGCCCGTGGTAGCCACTGACGTGAGGAAATCGAAATACACCGCACCATTGGTATAGTTGATGTTATAGATCGGCGTGGCAGCAGCACTGGCCCACCACGCTGCATTCACCAACCCGCCCGTCTGACTGAACGAGGGATAGTTGACGTAGGAGTCCACCCGGAAGATGTCGGCGTTGACACTCTGACAATATTCCTGTATCGTGACACGCTGGTCGGCGGTGACACTCTCCCCGGTGCGATAGCTCGACACCAGCCTGCCGTCAGCAGGGATGACGGTCATCTTGGGATGGCCGGCCACGTTGTTCACATTGTTGTTCACCAGACTGAAGTCAGAGGAGTTATAGTCTACATGGTAGATGAGCAGCCCTGAGGTGGTGGGGTTGTAGCTGACATTATTTTCCGTATAGCGTGCTATGCGCTGGTTCCACTCCTTGTCTTCAAAGAGTTCGAGCACAAAATACTCAGTGCTCTTGCTGGGGTTGACCACCTTCACGGCGCGCTGCCCATTAGCGTCGGTGAGCTTGTATTGTCCGGCCGTGCTGATGGCCTTGATATTATCCCATCCCATGGCCTCACGCTCCCAGACGGTGTAGGCTCTGGGGCAGTAGCCATTCATGAGGTAACAGCCATTGTCCATGACACTCCAGTCTTCCATGCCCTGGTTGTCGTACACCCCATCGAGTTTCGAGGGGTAGAAGTCGGGGAGTCCGAGGCAGTGAGAGAACTCATGGCAGAAGAGTCCGATGCCGTTGATATATTTCACCGCGGTATCGAAGTTCTGTGTAGGGTTTGCCGTTGTGGTGTTGTAGCCGAAAGCCCCTTCATAGCCATTGAGCTCGTTGCTGATGCCGCAGCGGCTGAGGCCCTTGCCGTCGAAGGAGTTGGTGGTGGTAGAAGCCCCAAAGCTCTTGGGCCACATGGTGTAGTTGGGAGCACCGTTGCTCTGTCCGTAGCCGGCATAGATGACATATACCAGGTCGATCTTGCCGTCACCATTCTGGTCGTAGCTTGAGAAGTCGAGCGAGTCGTTCATGGCCGTGCAGGCGTCAATCACCAGCTGCACATATTTTTCGCCCGAGCCATCGTCGGCCGTGCCGCCATAGTAGGCCATGTTCTGGGGCAGGGTGATGGGGCCATAGACATCAAACTGCGGGGCGTAGGCCCCGTCGCTCTGCGCCATGAAATACTGCTTCACGCTGCCGTAGTTGAGGTCCTCCCTCAGTCCCAGGTTCACGGGATGTCCCTCAGTGGCGTTGAGATACTGGTCGAACGACTTGCGGGGGTTGGCCACCGTGAACTTGCGGTCGGGATACTGGGCCAGGATGATCACCGCACGCGGCGTGCCGGTGAAGGGAAAGAGGCTGCCCGACGGGACGATGGGCTCGCGGCTTGCCGCACGGGTCTGGGCCCGCTGCCTACCCTGTGCGACGTAGGTCTCGGGGGCCACGTCGAGCTTGGTAAAGTCGTTGCCGTCGCGTTTGAGAATGTTACCCTGTACATCGGTGTACCAATGGAAATTCTCGTCGCCATGCAGATAGACGGTGATGGTCGTGCCATCGCTCTGTGTCACGGTGATGGGATAGGGCCATGCCTTGGCAGCGTGGATGGTGCTGAGTGAAGACAGGACAAGGATTAGTGTGAGTAAAAACTTCTTCATCTTGTTTCTTATTTTCTCTGTTGATGTAATCGTTTGTAGAAGTACTGTCCCTTGTGCGCGGTGCGGTTGCCGTAGTCGATGGCATGGTGGGGACAGTGGTGGTAGCAGGCAAAGCAGGTGAGACACTCGCCGGTGTGCAGCCACTCGGGCTCGAAGCCCAGTCCGCCGCGTATGTCGCCCACAGGACATACGTCGGCACAGATGCCGCACTTGACGCAGCGCGCGCTGTCAACGCGGAACGGCTTGTCGGTGATGAGCCTGCCCACAAAGGCAGCGCCGAGCAGCCGAGAGTTGATGCGCGGCCAGCGGCCCGGCGTGAGCTGTCGCACGCCCTGCCGGCGAGCCACGATGTCGGGGACAAACCGTCGTAGGTCTTCAGTCGCCTGGGCTTTCTTCCGGCTCTCGAGCTCGTGGCCGTCGACATCCATGAAGGGCAGTCCCACGTAGGTGTTGGGCATGATGACCGAGAAGGCGGCGTCGAGGTGCAAGCCCGCCTCGGCGAGGTCGCGCTCGAGGATGTCGATGGTCTCGCCGATGGTGTCGCCCGCCGTACAGACCGCATAGACATAATGTCCGTCGGCCATGAGCGACAGGTGGCGCACAAAGTCGCGCACGAGCCGTGGCGGTCGCCAGCCATGCACGGGGAAGCAGATGCCGATGCGCTCGTCGTCGCGCAGCTCATGACCGAAGGTGCCATCGCGATGGTCGGCCATGCTGACCAGGGGCTCGCCGGTGGCATCGGCCAACTGCCTTGCCACCCATGCCGTGTTACCTGTTGCTGAGAAATAATATATCACTTGGCAAAATTACAAAGAAAAACCCGAACCTATATCCATTATCTTGAAAATCTTATAGTTTGATGTGAAAACGATGATGTATCTCGCAGATGGGGGGGCTCCCCTAAGGCCCCTCCCCAACCCTCCCCAAGGGGCGGGAGAGAGCCCCTCCCCAACCCTCCCCGGTGGGGGAGGGGGATGGCTGGCGCGATGGTTGAGCGTAATGAGACTTTTAATGTTTTAATCTTTGTTCCGGGCACGGGCAGGTAAGGTTGAGGTAACCGCGCGCAGCCTCCGTTTACTCCTAGGCCGTATGACGGCCCCCTCCAAGTACTTTCCTGTTTAGCGAGCAATAAGAACT
>CAZBQA010000170.1:0-3279 GCA_964493905.1 uncultured Prevotella sp. | reverse complement strand
ACACGGAAGACACGGATTTCACAGAATACCATCCGGCACATTTCGATAATACGGAGCATCGCGTCGCGATGGACGGATGACACGGAACCTGCACGCCCACATCACTAGTCATCTGCACTCTGCGCCCCCCACCGCGCCAGCCATCCCCCGCCCCCACGGGGAGGGCCGGGGAGGGGCTTCCCCATCGCGCCAGCCATCCCCCACCCCTTGGGGAGGGCCGGGGAGGGGCTTCTTCATCGCGCCAGCCTCTCCCGCCCCTTGGGGAGGGCCGGGGAGGGGCCTAGGTCAGTCGAGATTGAGGGGCTTGTAGGGCAGTCCGAAGACGTCGGCCACGGCCTTGAACGTCACCTCGCCATGAACGATGTTCACGCCCTTGGTCAGTGCGGGGTCGTCGGCGCAGGCGCGTCGCCAACCCTTGTCGGCCAGGGCCAGCGCATATTTGAGCGTGGCGTTGGTCAGCGCCGTGGTGGAGGTGAAGGGCACCGCGCCGGGGATGTTGGCCACACAATAGTGTACCACGCCATCGACGGTGTAGATGGGATGCTCGTGGGTGGTGGGATGCGAGGTCTCGAAGCAGCCGCCCTGGTCGATGGCCACGTCGACGAGCACCGAGCCCGGCTGCATGAGCTTGAGCATCTGGCGCGTGATGAGGTGGGGTGCCTTGTCGCCCGGTATGAGCACCGAGCCCACGACGATGTCGGTGGTGGGCAGCTCCTGCCTGATGTTGTGGTCGCTGGAGTAGAGGGTGCGGATGTTGCTGGGTGTGATGGCATCGAGCTCGCGCAGGCGCGGCAGCGAGATGTCGGTGATGGTGACCTCGGCCCCCATGCCGGCGGCCATGCGTGCTGCGGCCTCGCCCACGGTGCCGCCACCGAGCACGAGCACCTTGGCGGGCTTCACACCGGGCACGCCACCGATGAGCTTACCATTGCCGCCCTTGGTCTTCTGCAGCCAGTAGGCCCCATTGAGGGCCGCCATGCGCCCAGCCACCTCGCTCATGGGGATGAGCAGGGGCAGCGAGCGGTCGGCCTTTTGCACCGTCTCGTAGGCCAGGCACACGGCGCCGCTGGCCAGCATGGCGTCGGTGAGCTTGCGCTCGCTGGCGAAATGGAAATAGGTGAACAGCAGCTGTCCGTCTCTCACCAGACCATATTCGGGCTCGATGGGCTCCTTGACCTTGATGATCATGTCGGCCTCGGCATATACCTCGTCGATGGTCGGCAGGATTTTGGCACCCACCTCCTCATATCGTTGGTCGGAGAAACCACTGCCTTCGCCGGCCTTGTGCTGCACATACACCTGATGTCCGTGCCCCACTAATTCAGCCACGCCGGCAGGGGTCATGCCCACGCGGTTCTCTCCAGTCTTGATTTCTTTGGGAATTCCAATTTTCATAGCTTATCCTTTTATCAGTTAAACATAGTTTGATGGGGATAAAATTACGAAAAATCAAGATAGCTTGTACACCGCGGGGCTGTTTTTTTTTCTTTTTTTTATGTTTTTCTTATTCGGCCTTCACCAGTTGTGCGTTCCCCACACAGCTGTTGGGCATCTGTATGTGCAGCATCTCGCAGATTGTGGGTACGATGTCGACGATGCTCACGGGCTTCGAGGTCTGTCCGTGTGCCACGTTCCAGCCATAGAGCACGAAGGGGATGTGGGCGTCGTAGGGATTCCACTGTCCGTGCGTGGTGCCCCGGTATTCGGCGTTGTTGCTCACGTCCTCCCATCCAGCCTTTGCCACATAGAAGAGGTCACCGCTGCGCTTCTTGTTGTATCCGTTGACGATACGCTCGCGAATGGGCTGGGGCACCGAGGTGACGAGGGCCTTGTCGTAGTCGACCACATAGAGGATGTTGGGGTCTTGCTCCAGTCGGTTGATGACCGCCTGCTTCACCTCGTCGAGGCTCTTGCCACTGGCCGTCACCACCGCGTGGTCGAGGTAGAGGCGTCCGGCATCCTCGCTCTTGATGACCTTGCCGCTGATGCCCAATGCGCTGGCCAGGTCTTGGTTGACGGCCTTGAGGGCGTTCCAGGTCTCCAGTCCTCCCGACGGCATCTTGTTGGCCTTGAGCACGTTGGGGTTGTGGGCGGCACCGTGGTCGGCCGAGAGGAAGAGCAGGTAGTTGCCGCGTCCCACCTTGTTGTCGAGGAAGTTGAGGAAGTCGGCCACCTGTCTGTCGAGTTCCATGTACACGTCATGGTTCTCCTTGCCGCGTGTGCCGAAGGTATGTCCGATGGCGTCGGTCGACGAGACGCTCAGGGCCAGCATGTCGGTGACGGCATCTTGCCCCAGCTGTTCGTTCTCGATGGCCGCCTTGGCCATCTCGAAGGTCTTGGTGACACCCTCTACCGAGGTCTTGACATCGTAGCCCGGCTTGGTGCCGATCTGCTTGTTGACCTTGTCGACCCATGCCGGCAGGGCATTCATATAATAGGTGGAGGTGATGAAGTGTCCGGCCGAGGTGTCCCACCAGTAGGCCGCGTTGGCGGCATGGCCGGCCGGCAGGATGGCGGCGCGGTCTTTGAGTGCCACGCCGATGACCTTACCCTGATAGTCGGTGGCTATGCGGAGCATGTCGCCCATACCCGAGGCGATGAGGTTGCGGGGCGACATACGTCCCTCTTTGCTGTCGGAGCCTACGCCCTGCACGGTACTGTCGTCGCAGCAGTAGGTGGGCTTGTCGTCGATCATGAAGTTGTTGCCCGCTATGCCATGCAGGGCGGGCACGCTACCCGTGTAGATGCTGGCGTGGCCGATGGCCGTCACCGTGGGCACATAGTTGATCATAGTGTTCTCGAAGCTATAGCCCTCGTCGAGAAGCCGGCGCAGGCCGTCCTTGCGGTATTGCTCGTGATAATAATAAAGGTAGTCCCAGCGCATCTGGTCGACCACCAGTCCCACCACCAGTTTCGGGCGCTGCACCTGTCCGCAGCAGGGCAGGGCCAGCAGGGTGGCGGCTACAATCGTAAGAATCTTGGTACGTATCATTGTTTGTTAGGGTTTTGCGGCCAGTGCCGTGGCACCGGCCATGTCATACATGTTGCAGGGCAAAATTACAAAAATCCAGCCGACCGACCAACGTACAGATGTAATATTTTTGTGAATTAATAGTTTCAATCTTGTAAAAATCACTAACTTTGCACAAGCCATAGTCCTCCAAGGGACCGACGCTTATCATTAAGGTGGGTTCTATTAATTACCACCGAAATCAAAACATAAAATCATGGGTTACGTTTTGCCATCTTTCGGACTCTCTTCGGCTCAAATTGTCAGTT
>CAZBQA010000169.1:0-3317 GCA_964493905.1 uncultured Prevotella sp. | reverse complement strand
CGCGCGAGACTAATACATCTTTGCGACCTTCCTGAACTCCTCGGGCCACAGATGGTGGGCATAGTGCCAGCCATAACGCTCGTAGATGCGACGCAGATGGTCGAGTCGCAGCTTGAACGCCTCGAAGTCCTTGGCCTCGGGCTGCAGCCACTGCACCTCGGCGAGGGCGCCCATGCGCGGCAGCACCATGTACTCGGCATGGTTGGTGGAACCGATATACTCTGTCCAGAGGTTGGCCTGCACACCGATGATATGCGCCTTGGCCACTGGCGTGAGCGTGTGTGCTACCGGCTCCAGCGAGTACACCTTCTCTACGTCAGAGAATCCGCCGATGCCTGGCGGCTCGGTGTTCACCTGCTTGCTCTGGTAATGGTCGAAGTAGAGATGGCTCTGGGGTGACATGATGACATCGTGACCGAGGGTGGCACCCTTGGCCCCCGGCTCCTCGCCGCGCCACGACATGATGGTGGCTGTGGTGTCGACATCGCAGCCCAGCAGCTCGTCCCAGCCGATGATCTTGCGACCCTTCGACTCAAGATAGTGCTGCACACGGCGTGTGAAATAGCCCTGCAGCATGGCCTCCTTGCTCTCGCCACCCTTGGCCACGAGCCCCTCGCGGGCGATGACGGCCTGACACTTGGGACAATGCTCCCACCGCACGCGCGGACTCTCATCGCCGCCGATGTGGATATACTCGCTGGGGAAGAGCTGGCACACCTTGTCGAGCACTGTCTGTACAAAGTCGTAGGTCTTGGCGTTGCCGGCACAGAGGATGTCAGGATACACGCCCCAGTAGCGGCCCGTCTCATAGGGTCCGCCCGTGCATCCCAGCTCGGGATAGGCTGCCAGTGCCGCCATCATGTGACCCGGCATGTCGACCTCGGGGATGATGGTGATGTACCTGTCGGCCGCATAACGGATGATGTCGCGGATCTCGTCGTCGGTGTAGTAGCCGCCGTAGCGGATATCGTCCTGCACCTCAGAGTTGCGGCCCAGCACCGTGCCGTCGCGCCAGGCGCCCACCTCGATGAGTCGCGGACACTGCTCCACGACAAACCGCCAGCCCTGGTCATCGGAGATGTGCCAGTGAAACCGGTTCATGTTGTGCAGGGCCAGCATGTCGATGTATTGCTTGACAAAGGCCACGGGGAAGAAATGGCGCGAGCAGTCGAGGTGCATGCCGCGGTAGCCGAAGCGCGGGGCATCGGTGATGACGGCGGCGGGGAGCGTCACCTCATCGGCCGCATCGAGCACAGGCAGCGCCTTGCGTAGCGTCTGGATGCCATAGAACACACCGGCGGGTGTGGCACCCGTCACCACGATGCCCTTGGCACCCACGGTGACCTGATAGCGCTCGGATGCCGTACCCTTGAGCTTGGGGTTGAGCACCAGCCGGATGTCTCCCTTGGTACCTTTGCCCTCGGCCACAGCGAGGCGCAGGTGCGTCATATCGTCCACATACTGTGCCAGGAACGCCGCGTTGTGCGCCATGTCGGCATGGGCAGGGGTGTAAGAGATGGTGGTACCGGCGTTGAGCACGAAAGGCGCGCCCTTGACGGTGGTGACCGACTGAGGCAGAGGCACCACCTGCCGGTAGTCGGCCGGGGTGGCGGCGTAGGTGATGGCTGACAGGGCAGCCATGCAAATCGCAAGAATCATTTTTTTCATGTGTTATTCCGTATGTTAATAGTTTGTCAACAGTGGTGCAGAGCGTTGCAGTCGCCATGGCATGATGATTTCAGCCAGACGTGGAACAACCGGTCTGCTGTTGCAAATATAAAGCAAATCTGCGACTTGTCCAATATTTGTCGCAAGAAATAAGGACGGAGGTGAATTATTTTCTCAACTTTTCAGTATTTTTGCATCGTTCCCCACCTGTCGACACCGCACAGGCCGACAGGTTTGCCATGAGAGACAAGTAAATGGGGCGGGCCATACGTATATATATATGAAAACATTTTATCAAACACATTGAACATGAAACGCATGATCAACATGGTACTGGGCTGTCTGGTAAGCGGACTGGCTTGTGCACAACAATCGGTAGACATCCACATCACCAATACGGGTGACGACCAACGTCACGAAGTGGTGGAGGTGCGTATGCAAGAGGTGCGACGCGCGCTCGGACTCGCCCGCGACACCGACATCGTGGTGAAGAACAGCATCGGGCAGCAGATCCTCAGTCAGCGCACGCACGACGGCCTGTTGCTCATCGATGCCAGCGTGCGGCCACATGCCACCACCACCTATACCCTGAGCGTCGGGCGACCGCAGACCGCCACGGCATTTGTCTATGGGCGCCTCTTCCCCGAGCGTAAGGACGACATGACCTGGGAGAACGACCGCGGAGCCTACAGGGCCTATGGTCCGGCGCTGCAGCAGAGCGGCGAGAAGGCCTTCGGCTTCGACGTATGGGTGAAGAACACGCCCGACCTGGTCATCGAAGACCGATACGCCGCCAACAACAGGGGGTCGGCCGAGGGTGCGCGACTGCGCCGGATGGGACAGAAAGCTGCCGCCGACTCGTGCCACCTGGCCACATCGTTCCACCTCGACCACGGCCGCGGCTACGACCCCTATCAGGTGGGGCCTACGCTGGGCTGCGGCACACCGGCCCTGATGGTGGCCGACACCTTGGTGATGCCTTATTGCTTCACCCGGCATCAGATCCTCGACAACGGTCCGCTGCGCTTCACGGTCGACCTGACGTATGAGCCCAAGACCATCAACGGCAACCGCAACGTAGTGGAGCACCGGCGCATCAGCCTCGACAAGGGCAGTAACTTCAACCGGGCCGTGGTATGGTATGACGCCCTACAACGCCCCACTGACGTGGCGGCAGGCGTGGTGATCCATCAAGCCGACACGGCCTCGGTGGTGCTGGGGCCCGACTATGTGCAGTATGCCGACCCCACCGACAGGGTGGAGGTGAACAACTCGCAGGTCTATGTGGCCGTGCTCTTCCCCGAGGGTGACGTGCGCACCAAGCAGATACCACTGCCCCACCCCGTCGACGGCACCACGGGGCATGCCATAGGCATCCGTCATGGACTGACCAGTGCCCAGCGGTTCACCTATTATTTTGGTGCGGCATGGAGCCGGTATGACGTGCGCACACAGCGCGAATGGCAGCTGCGCATCGACGAGACGCTCTACAACCTTCGCCATCCGTTACAGGTCCGCCTCGAAAAATTGTCCCGGGGCAAAAAATAAAAATATTTATAACCTTATCATGTATTATCATCGCGCTAGCCTCTCCCGCCCCTTGGGGAGGGCTGGGGAGGGGCTTCCCATCGCGCTAGCCTCTCCCTCCC
>CAZBQA010000168.1:0-3441 GCA_964493905.1 uncultured Prevotella sp. | reverse complement strand
GAAAAAAATCATTTACAGAGTGAATGTTTGAAGCATAACAACACACACAATTCCTTGGTCAATCTTATTGACGACAAGATTGAAATTGCCCTGACGGCAAGAGGCCTATCACGCGATGAAGTCGCATATGCCAATGAAAAAGGTGTTGAGATTATCGAGAAACCTATAGCCATAGATGCGCTCACCTTTATAATAAACCACCAAAACCCTATCAACAGTCTTAGCATAGAACAGATACAAGGAATCTACACTGGTCAATATACGAATTGGAAAGAACTGGGGGGGGCCACGATGTGATAATCACACCTTATGTCAGAAACAGGAACTCCGGCAGTCAAGAAAAATTTGAAACAATGGTAATGAATGGTCTGAACATTGCGGATGTTCCAGAGTTGCAGATTGGAACGACCATGATATCTCCTTATTATCAAATAGAGGGAGACCCTACAGGAATATCATTTACTCCATTCTATTATTATTCTGTGATTATCGGCGATGGAAAAACAAAAGGGATTGGTGTCAATGGCGTTCCCATGACAAAAGAAAATATATCTAACGGTAGTTATCCTCTTATCGGCAATGTATATGCTGTTGTCCGTGCCGACATAGATAAAACATCCATGGCATACAAACTGTTTGAATTCATCACTACAAAATCAGGACAGAAGATAGTTGAAGAAAGTGGATATGTACCATTATCTAAGGGAAACGAAACATCTGTCAGAGCAGTATCATGCTCCCCGGAAGCTCCGTACACGAGACGCAAACTTTACAACCTGTCAGGAATACGAGTAGAAAATACGTTGTTGAACAAGCTAATAATATGCAATGGAAAGAAATATTTGATTAGAAAGTAAAAGCATAATGGAACAAAACGAAAAATGTATTTAAAGGTGGGTTCTATTAATTAATAGAACCCACCTTAAGCATTTTTACTTGAATATCAGGTGTATGCTGTTTTTTGTGGATCAGCGGAATATTAGTGGGGGAGTTATTGCAGGTTGCACTCACATGTCATGCCCTGGTGGAGCCGAAGCACCCTCCGAGACATGGCTAAACGATGTATGCAAATAGATATTGCCACAATTTTTATTGAGTCGTGGGTTGGTCAGTTGGTGGGCTGGTTTGTTGGTTTGTTTGTGGACAGTGCGGTTTCACTCCTCTATAGTAGTGCGAGATGGAGGTTGCTGACCAGACACGGTCACGCATCACGTTTTCATTCACGATAGAAAGGCAGGATGCCTAGCCCTACCCTGTCAAACGTAGAACTCCTTTAGAGTTCCGAAACTATATTCCCCACTCTTTTTCCGCTGCTCCTTTTTTGTTGCAGGAGAGTCCTTATACAAATCGTCTACGGGCAGAAATACTATAGCCACAGCCCTGGCTCACTCCTCCGCGTGGCACCCGGGCAAACGGGTGATGTGAGTGACCATGGCGGAGGACTGCGTGAGCCGTCGAGGCCACCCCTGAAGGCCTCGGCGACCCACAGTCAAAGGCCTTCTGCCACTCCCCACACTGCCTACACGCACCCGGAGAGTAGTGCTTCCGCAAGCTGGTTCGAGTCGAAGCAAAGCGTGGTTCGAGTCGAAACAGAACGTGGTTCGAGTCAAAGCAGGGCGTGGTTCGAGTCGAAGCAGAGCGTGCCTCCTGCCAGACCACTACACGGCAGATGTCGCCCCACCCTGCGACAACACCACAACGGGCGCGTCAGAACATCACGCAGCCTGTGAAAGAAGGCACGAACGCAGTAACGGGCAATGGTGTTTTTATACTTTTTTAGACCTCCAACCAGGTGATTTTTACCCCTCAAAGATTTCGCCATGTCGAGTTTTATTAGTATCTTTGCATAATAACATACGACTAAAATCAAATGACAGAAAATCAACATCAGGCAGACAACTATTCTGCCTCCAACATCCAGGTGTTGGAGGGTCTGGAGGCTGTACGCAAGCGTCCGGCCATGTATATCGGCGACATCAGTGAGAAGGGTCTCCACCACCTCATCAACGAGACGGTGGACAACTCGATCGACGAGGCCATGGCCGGCTTCTGCAAGAACATAGAGATTACCATCAACGAGGACAACTCGTGTACCGTCGAGGACGACGGACGCGGTATTCCCGTCGACGAGCACAAGAAACTGCACAAGAGCGCACTCGAAGTGGTGATGACGGTGCTCCATGCCGGCGGCAAGTTCGACAAGGGCTCGTACAAGGTCAGCGGTGGTCTGCATGGTGTGGGTGTGAGCTGTGTCAACGCGCTGTCTATGCACATGAAGTCGCAGGTCTTCCGCGACGGCAAGATCTACCAGCAGGAATACGAGAAGGGCAAGCCCCTCTACCCCGTGAAGGTCATCGGCGAGACCGACAAGCAGGGCACGCGCCAGCAGTTCTGGCCCGACCCCACCATCTTCACCACCACCATCTTCCAGTGGGACATCGTGGCCCGCCGCATGCGCGAGCTGGCCTACCTCAACGCCGGCATAAGCATCACCCTGACCGACCTGCGCCCCAACGAGGAGGGCAAGACCCGCCAGGAGGTGTTCCATGCCAAGGACGGACTGAAGGAGTTTGTGCGCTACATCGACCGTCACCGCACACACCTCTTCGACGATGTGATCTACCTCAAGACCGAGAAGCAGGGCCTGCCCATCGAGGTGGCCATCACCTACAATACCGACTACTCGGAGAACCTGCACTCCTACGTCAACAACATCAACACCATCGAGGGCGGCACCCATGTCACGGGCTTCCGCATGGCCCTCACGCGTGTGCTGAAGAGCTATGCCGACAACGACCCGCAGATCTCCAAGCAGATCGAGAAGGCCAAGATCGAGATTGCGGGCGAGGACTTCCGCGAGGGTCTCACCGCTGTCATCTCCATCAAGGTGGCCGAGCCGCAGTTTGAGGGTCAGACCAAGACCAAGCTGGGCAACAGCGAGGTGTCGGGAGCCGTCAACCAGGCCGTGGGTGAGGCGCTCACCAACTACCTGGAGGAGCACCCCGTGGAGGCCCGCCAGATCTGCGAGAAGGTGGTGCTCGCCGCCACGGCGCGCATCGCCGCACGTAAGGCCCGCGAGAGCGTGCAGCGCAAGAACGTGATGTCGGGCGGCGGACTGCCCGGCAAGCTGGCCGACTGCTCGAACAAAGACCCCAAACAATGCGAGATATTCCTCGTCGAGGGCGACTCGGCCGGCGGATCGGCCAAGCAGGGCCGCGACCGCTACACCCAGGCCATCCTGCCGCTGCGCGGTAAGATCCTGAACGTGGAGAAGGTGCAGTGGCACCGCGTATTCGAGGCCGAGTCGGTGATGAACATCATCCAGAGCATCGGCGTGCGCTTCGGCGTGGAAGGCGAAGACGACCGCGAGGCCAACATCGACAAGCTGCGCTACGACAAGATCATCATCATGACCGATGCCGACGTCGATGGCTCGCACAT
>CAZBQA010000167.1:0-3491 GCA_964493905.1 uncultured Prevotella sp. | reverse complement strand
CTGCGTGCAAAAAAAATACTCGCATGCCCCCGCTGATTGGTTAGGGCACGCAGAGTCGCAGAGTTTAGATGACTGGTGATGAGGGTGCGCAGGTTCCGTGAGTTCAGTTGCCGCGACGCGGCATCCGTTTCATCGAAATGTGCCGAATGGTATTCTGTGAAATCCGTGTCTTCCGTGTTTAAAAAAAACTGGGAAGCCCCTCCCCGGCCCTCCCCGTGGGGGAGGGTGAGGCTGGCGCGATGGGAAGCCCCTCCCCGACCCTCCCCAAGGGGCGGGAGAGGCTGACGCGGTGGGAGCACGCAGAGTCGCAGAGTTTAAGAGACTAATGAGGCGGGTGCGCAGGTTCCGTGAGTTCAGTTGCCGCGACGCGGCATCCGTTTCATCGAAATGTGCCGGAGGGTTTTCAGTGAATTCCGTGTCTTCCGTGTTTAAAAAAAGACTGGAGCCCCTCCCCATCCCTCCCCCGTGGGGCGGGAGAGGCTGGCGCGATGGCTGAGCGTGATCAGAAGTTTAATGTTTAATGCTGTCGTCCGTGTTGCATCGCGCCTCACTCGTTGAGGTCGCGCTGGCGCACCATGCGCTCGCCGCCGATGGCCAGCTGCTCGCGCCCGAGATAGCTTTTGGTGGCGTCGATGGCGATGAGCACCCCGTCGTGGATGCCACGGTCGTCGCGCTGCGGCGCATAACGGTAGGTCTTGTCGGCCGTCTGGCCCAGATAGGTCAGGTGCCCCGTGGCGGCATCCATCCACCAGAGGTTCTTGCGCTTGCCCGTAATCTTGCCAAGGGCCACCTCGATGGCATTGCCGTTGTAGTCGTACACCATGAGGTAGTCGGTGCCACGCGTGGCGATGAGCCTGTCGTAGCGTGTGCCGTTGTGCCCGAGGATGACGCTCTGGTCGGGCACGCGGTCAAAATAGGGCATGGCCAGCATGAGGTCTTTCAGCCACTGCATCTGTCGGTAGCCTGGGTCGCGCTGTCCCTCATACCAGTTCTTCACCTCACCCATGCGTCCGTAGCCCGTGGGACATCCTGGCTTCACCATCTGCATCACGGCATTGTGGCCGTAGGTATGTCCGCAGCTGCCCGCGAAGACGCTCCAGTAGGCATAGCGGCGCACGTCGTGGTCTTGCCACAGTGGCTCGTCGGGGTCGTGCAGACCCTTGGGTATGGCCTCATAGCTCGGCTCACCGTCGAGCACGGGCTTCACGGGGCGGTGGCTCCAGGTGGAGTCGACATACATCCAGTTGTCTTCCTCGGTGTTGTCGGGGATGGGATAGTCGGCGTTGCCCATGCGCTGGCCGTACTTGCGGTGCCCGCTCTGGAACATGTGGAAGTCGAGCCATGCGGCCTTGCTCCACCACCGCGCCGAGGTGTAGCGGCCACGTGGGTGGTAGGTCATGAGGTGGTTGCCGTCGGCGGCCTTGATGGCCGTGGCCAGTGCCTCCCACACCTCGGGGTGGATGTCGCCCTGGATGTCGCCGCCGATGATCCATACGATGTTGGGGCAGTCTTTGTATCGTCGGCCCAGGAAGGTGCCGTAGTCGCGGGCCTGCGCGGCGTTGATGAGTCCTGCCTTCACCAGCGTGCCCCAGATGGGCACCATACCTATATATATGCCTTGCTGCGCGGCGGTGCGCACGATGTGGTCGAGGTGGTCCCAGTAGGAATACACACCTGCCGGGTCGGCTGCGGCCATGTCCCACCCATTGGTGAGCGATGCCTGGCCGTAGATGTTATACGACGGCACGCCGTCCATCACCTGCACCTGCACCACGTTGAACCCCGCGGCGGCACACTGCTGCAGGTAGCCAGCGGCCTCCTGGCGGTCGAGGCGCTGGGGCAGCAGCCAACCGGTGTCGGCGAGCCAGAAAAACGGCTTGCCGTTGGTAAACTGTAAGAATCGTTGGTTGTCCGACACGCGCAGAGGGCCGTTGTCCCACGGCTTGCCGGCGGCCGACGCGGACAGCAGACTTGTAGACAACAATAGGGTGAGCGTCGTCTTGCGTAAAAAGGTTGTCATCATCATTGTGTAAGGTGTAATGGTGGGTTATTGTAATCATGACGAACAACCATGCGTGGTGTACCGCCTTGGCCACCCTTTTTTTGTTGTCCCTGCCATTGTGCTGCTCCTCCTCTCTCCTGACTATACGGTCTCTTGTCTACTTATTATCCTTTTGCCGGTAACACCGTCCTGCCAGTTGCCGTACTACCTTCAGGTGTACAGAAACCCATGTAGTCGTATATCCTCCCCGCGTCAGCTCGTGTGTAGTTCGACCCGAGTCAGCCTCTGTTTCAACTCGAAGCAGAGCGTGTTTCCAGTCGAATTATCCTGTGCTTCCAGTCGAACCACACCGTTACAATCCATACGCTGTAATATCGCGGCTGTCGGCATGCAAGGCCGGGGCGCACCTTCCGTGGTACGGTATCTGTCACTATCGTAAAAAAACTATGGGCCAACCATTGGAGATTTCAAGAAAAAATGATAATATTGCAAAACCAAATCGTCAGTACGCCTGCTAGCCATTGGCGTGAACAGACGACGGCATGATTCACCATTAAAAATGATAACGATTTATGGAAACAAAAGACCAAGTATTGCAGACCATGCGCGAGGCAGGCAAGCCTGTCTCTGCCGGTGACGTAGCCAAGCTGTCGGGCATCGACCGCAAGGAAGTGGACAAGGCGTTCACGCAGCTCAAGAAGGAGGGTGCCATCACCTCTCCCGTGCGCTGCAAGTGGGAGCCGGTGGGGTGATAGGTAAAGATTATAAGTGTTATCTCACTCTGCGTGGGGCCCCATCTGCGTTGATTCTACCCGAGCTGTTGCGAGGGGGAGGTGGGCACCGCGCGAGCTAACAACACTTGAATCTCCCCAAACTCCTAACACTCCTAAAACTCTTCAGACTCTGCGACTCTGCGTGCCCCACTGCTCCCTGCGGGAGAGTATGGCATGCGAGGGTTTTTTTTGCACGCAGAGTGGCAGAGTTTTTGGAGTTTTTTTTGTTGGTGAGAGTCCCCTGCCAACTTGTGTCTCAGTTTTTTAAACACGGAAGACACGGAATTCACAGAATACCATTCGGCACATCTTGATAGAACGGAGGCCGCGTCGCGGCAACTGATGACACGGAAACTGCGCACCCACATCACTAGTCTCTTAAACTCTGCGAGCTCCCACCGCGCTAGCCTCTCCCGCCCCACGGGGGAGGGTTGGGGAGGGGCCCCAATCTCACCCTCCCCACGGGGAGGGCCGGGGAGGGGCCCCAGTTTTTTTTTAACACGGAAGACACGGAATTCACAGAAAACCCTCCGGCACATTTCGATAATACGGATCATCGCGTCGCGATGGACGGATGTCACGGAACCTGCGCACCCACATCACTAGTCTCTTAAACTCTGCGACTCTGCGTGCCCTGACCTATCAGCGGGGGGCATGCGAGTTTTTTTTTGCACGCAGAGTCGCAGAGTTTTGGGAGTTCTTATTGCTCGCTAAAC
>CAZBQA010000166.1:0-3493 GCA_964493905.1 uncultured Prevotella sp. | reverse complement strand
CGATATTGGTAAAAATATATAAACGATTAGGATATCCCGAAAAGATTATTTATATTTGCACAAGTGTTACGCACCAGCATATTCACCATGTCCAACAGAATAGACCAAGAAAAAGAGACGCTCCGAGAGATGGTGACGCTCTACTGCCGTCATCGGCTCAAGGCCACGTCGATGCCCGAACCCTACGAGCAGCTGGTCGACTATGCCTACAAACGGCTGGAGCGATGCCGCTGGGGAACGAAGAAACCCAACTGTCACCAATGCAGGGTTCACTGTTATGCACCCGACAAGCGGCAGCAGGTAAGGGAAATCATGAAGTGGGCCGGCCCGAGAATGATTATCTATGCCCCGATAAAGGCTATGAGATATCTCATCAACAGCATGAAACCTAACCCAACGGTGGCGGAACGAGCCAACCGAAGAGTAGACGAACCGAGAAAAAATAGCCGAGGATTAAACACCCATGAATAGCTGACAGAGCCCCGAGAAGGAGCGACAACATCACTTGATATTAGTATCTTAAACCAACTTATAACTTCCTAATTAGCAATATGAGAAGATTTTTCATTACAGCGATGATTGCTGCCATGACCTGTGGCAGCTATGCGCAGAAGGCCGTCAAGCCTGCCATCCCTTCCGACCCCGTCATTGAGCAGAACATTCAGAAATGGCTCGGCAAAATGACACTCGAAGAGAAAATCGGGCAGATGCTTGAACTGAACATCGACATCTTTGGCAAGACCGATGCTAACGGCGTTTGGCAGATCAATGAGCAGATGCTTGACACCACCATTGCCAAATACAAGATTGGCTCGGTGCTCAATGCTCCCGCCACGCGTGCCGCGACGGTGAAGCAATGGCAGTCCTGGATAACGCTCATCCAGAAACTGTCGATGAAGCATATCGGCATTCCCACCATCTACGGTCTGGACAACAACCACGGTGTGACCTATATCCAGGGTGGCACGCTCTTCCCACAGCCCATCAACGTGGCAGCCTCGTTCAACACCCAACTGGCCAGGACCTGTGCCGAAGTGGATGCCTATGAGAGCCGGGCAGCCAACTGTCCGTGGGTGTACAACCCCACCATCGACCTGGGCCGCGACGCCCGCTGGCCTCGCATCTGGGAGAGCTACGGCGAGGATGCCATCGTCAACAGTCGTATGGTAGAGGCTGCCATCCGAGGTTATCAAGGCGACGACCCTAACCACCTGGGCAAGTATAATGTGGCAACTTCTGTAAAACACTACATGGCCTACGGTGCCCCCTTCTCGGGCAAAGACCGTACGCCCGCTTATGTGTCGCCGCAGATGCTGCGCGAGAAATATTTTGCACCCTTCAAGGCTGCCATCCAGGCCGGGGCACTGACCATCATGGCCAACTCGGCCAGCATCAACGGCATGCCCGTCCATGCCAGTTATGAATATCTGACCAAATGGCTGAAGGAAGACCTCAACTGGGACGGTATGATCGTGACCGACTGGGCCGACATCAACAACCTCTTCACCCGCGAGAAGGTGGCCAAAGACAAGAAAGATGCCATCAGGATTGCCGTCAATGCCGGCATCGACATGAGCATGGACCCCTATAGCGTAGACTTCGCCATCCTGCTGAAACAGCTTGTGGAAGAGGGCAAGGTGAAGATGAGTCGTATCGATGATGCCGTGAGTCGAATCCTCCGCGTGAAATATCGGCTGGGACTGTTCGACAAGCCCAATACAGGCGGTAAGGACTATGCCAAGTTCGGCTCTCAGGAGTTTGCCGAAAAGGCTCTCCGGGCCGCCGAGGAGAGTGAGGTGCTGCTCAAGAACGAGGGCAACCTGCTACCGCTGGCCAAAGGCAAGAAGATTTTGCTTACCGGTCCCAACGCCAACCAGATGCGTTGTCTGAACGGCGGATGGAGCTACAGCTGGCAGGGCTCGAAGGTAGAAGACTTGGCTACACAGTATAACACCATCTACGAGGCACTTTGCAACAAATACGGTAAAGAAAATGTGGTGCTCGAACAAGGCGTGACCTACGACGAGCAGGGACAATACTGGCAAGAGCACGAGCCACAAATCGAGAAAGCTGTAACCGCCGCGCAGGGGGCCGACGTGATTGTGGCTTGCATCGGCGAGAACTCCTACTGCGAGACCCCGGGCAACCTCACCGACCTCAACCTATCAGTTAATCAGAAGAATCTGGTCAAAGCTCTCGCCACAACCGGAAAGCCCATTGTGCTCATTCTCAATGAGGGACGTCCACGCCTCCTGGCCGACATCGAGCCGCTGGCCAAGGCAGTGGTGAACATCCTGCTGCCGGGCAACTACGGCGGCGATGCCCTCGCCAACCTGTTGGCCGGCGATGCCAACTTCTCGGCCAAGATGCCTTATACCTATCCCAAAGAAATCAACTCGCTCATCAACTACGACTATAAAGTGAGCGAAGAGGTTGGCATCATGGCAGGTGCCTACGACTACGACGCCAAAGTAACCCAGCAGTGGCCCTTCGGCTTCGGACTGAGCTATACCACCTATAGCTACAGCAACCTGCGGGTCGACAAGCCCAACTTTACATCAGCCGACCAGATTACCGTTTCGGTCGACGTAAAGAACACAGGCAAGGTGGCTGGTAAAGAACCCGTACTGCTCTATAGCAGCGACCTCGTCGCCTCGCTCACCCCCGACAGCCGCCGCCTTCGTGCATTCCAGAAGATTGAGCTGCAGCCGGGGGAGCAAAAGACCGTGACCTTCACCCTGCCTGCCAGCGACCTGGCTTTCGTAGGCGAGGATGGCAGGTGGATCCTCGAGGAAGGGGAGTTTGTGCTCACCGCCGGAGGCCAGAACGTCAAAATCAACTGTACCGACACCAGGAAGTGGGAGACGCCCAATATCTGAGACCGTCCAAGGGCAGTAACCCTACTCCACTGCGCCACCGTCGTAACAAACTGTTAATTAGTTGTAAAACACCGCAAGTTTCTTTGACGCTCAGGCGTGTGGGTCCGCGTTTTTTCGTAATTTTGCATCCGATTCAGTCCGTGGAGGCTCGTATAAGTAACGGCAGATGGCTGTTCGCCTTGCGGAGAAACCGTTTAGTATTAATAAAATGTACGCAATCGTAGAAATTAACGGTCAGCAGTTCAAGGCTGAGCAGGGCAAGAAGCTCTTCGTGCATCACATCAAGGATGTAGAGGCCGGCAAGACTGTTGAGTTCGACAAAGTGCTGCTCGTAGACAACGAGGGAGCAGTAACCGTCGGCGCACCCACTGTTGATGGGGCAAAGGTAGTAGTAGAAGTTGTGAACCCGCTCGTGAAGGGTGACAAGGTCATCGTCTTCAAGATGAAGCGTCGCAAGGACTATCGCAAGAAGAATGGTCATCGCGCTCAGTTCACAGAGGTTGAAGTTAAACAAGTAATCGCTTAAAACAGGAGGAATTCATTATGGCACACAAAAAAGGTGTAGGTAGTTCTAAGAACGGACGTGAATCAGCTTCACAGCGTTTAGGCGTTAA
>CAZBQA010000165.1:0-3513 GCA_964493905.1 uncultured Prevotella sp. | reverse complement strand
CCCCACAAAAAAGTAAACCCGCGTCCGCTCTTCCCCTCCCTTGGGAGGGGCTAGGGGTGGGCCCCACAAAAAAACAGAATATGACTATGCAAACCAACAAACAGACGGCAGCTTCTCCCCTCCCTCGGGAGGGGGCGGGGGTGGGCCGCAAAGTAGTTGTCGCCTTCAGCGGCGGACTTGACACTTCATACACCGTCATGAAGCTGGCTCAGGATGGCTGGGAGGTCTACGCTGCATGTGCCAACACCGGCGGTTTCAGCCCCGAGCAGCTGAAGACCAACGAGGACAACGCCTACAAGCTGGGCGCCGTGAAGTATGTGACGCTCGACGTGACGCAGGAGTACTATGCCAAGAGCCTGAAATATATGATCTTCGGCAATGTGCTGCGCAACAACTGCTACCCCATCTCGGTGTCGTCGGAGCGTATCTTCCAGGCCATTGCCATCGCACGCTATGCCAACGAGATCGGGGCCCACGCCATCGCCCACGGCTCTACCGGTGCCGGCAACGACCAGATCAGGTTCGACATGACGTTCCTGGTCATGGCACCGGGCGTGGAGATCATCACGCTCACCCGCGACCATGCGCTCTCGCGTCAGGAGGAGGTCGACTATCTGAACGAGCATGGCTTCTATGCCGACTTCACCAAACTGAAATACTCGTACAACGTGGGCATCTGGGGCACCAGCATCTGCGGCGGCGAACTTCTCGACCCCACGCAGGGTCTGCCCGAGGAGGCCTACCTGAAGCATGTGACGGCCAAGGAGGAGGAGACCGAGCTGCGCATCGAGTTCAAGGAAGGCGAGATCGTGGCCGTGAACGGCGAGAAGTTTGACGACAAGATCAAGGCCATACAGAAGATCGAGGAGATTGGCGCCAGCTATGCCATCGGTCGCGACTGCAATGTGGGCGACACCATCATTGGCATCAAGGGCCGCGTGGGCTTCGAGGCTGCCGCACCAATGCTCATCATCGAGGCACACCGACTGCTGGAGAAGTCGACGCTCTCGAAGTGGCAGCAGTATTGGAAAGACCAGATGGCCAACTGGTACGGCATGTTCTTGCACGAGAGTCAGTATCTGGAGCCGGTGATGCCCGACATGGAGGCTTTCTTGCAGAGCTCGCAGCGCCACGTCAACGGCACGGCTATCCTGAAGCTGCGGCCCTACAGCTTCCAGACGGTGGGCGTAGACTCGGACGACGACCTCACGAAGTCGAAGCTCGGCGAGTATGGCGAGATGCAGCACGGTTGGACGGCACAGGATGCCAAGGGCTTCATCAAGCTCACCTCCACCCCGCTGCGCGTGTATTACGGCATGCACCCCGACGAGGAGCGGTAAGCCGAAGACAACAGTTACACCCCACACCTATATATATAATGTGTGGGGGTGACGCAACTTTTCATTGAGGCCATTCGTCTACCATGATGTATAACAAACATTATTCACCACATAACATCCGCACAGGCATGACAGCCTGACCCGCCAAGGCGGGGAAAGCGGAAGGAGGCAGATTATGGCAAACGGAAGAAAATTACTCAGATCGAGAAACAGAGTGTTGGGCGGCGTGCTTGGAGGCATTGCCGAGTATATGGATGTAGACCCCACTATCGTGCGTGTGGCATACGCCGTTCTCACGGTATTCACCGTTTTCAGCGGCATCGTCCTATACCCCATCCTCTGGTTGATCATACCCGAGGAGTAGACAAATAGCTTATGATAAAAGTAGGAATACTTGGTGGAGCAGGTTATACGGCAGGCGAACTCATCCGACTGCTCATCAACCATCCCCAAGCAGAGATCAAGTTTGTAAACAGTGAGAGCAATGCCGGAAACCTTCTGACCGATGTGCATGAAGGTCTGTACGGCGATACCGATATGCGGTTCACGTCGGAGATGCCTTTCTATGACGTAGATGTCGTGTTTTTCTGCTTCGGCCACGGCAAGAGCGAGGCCTTCCTTAAGGAGCATGACGTACCAGCCCAGGTGCGTATCATCGACCTGGCGCAGGACTTCAGGCTGGGAGGCAGCTGGCTGGAAGACGCAAACAAGGGGCTGTCGGACCAAACTTCAACAACCAACATCCAACACCCGACGCCCGAGCACCACAACTTCGTATACGGTCTGCCCGAGATCAACAAGGAGCGCATTGCCAAGGCCCGGTATGTGGCAAACCCCGGCTGTTTTGCCACGTGCATACAGCTGGGGCTGCTGCCGGCCGCACAGATGAAACTTATCGACCAGGATGTGAGTGTGAATGCCATTACGGGCAGCACGGGAGCCGGCGTGAAGCCTGCTGCCACCACCCACTTCTCGTGGCGCACGGGCAACATGAGCATCTACAAGGCCTTCAGCCACCAGCATGTGCCCGAGATCAGGCAGAGCCTGAAGCAGGTGCAGGGATTTCTGGATGCCGCCATCGACTTCATCCCCTACCGTGGCGACTTTGCCCGCGGCATCTTTGCCACCGAGGTGGTGAAGACCACGGCCGACGTCGACACCATTGTGGAGGGCTACAAGGCGTTCTACCGGGAGGCTGCCTTCACCCACTATGTAGACAAGGCCATCGACATGAAGCAGGTGGTGAATACCAATAAGGCCTTGGTACACTGTGACAAGTTTGGCGACAAGCTGCTCATCACCTCGTGCATCGACAACCTGCTCAAGGGTGCCGTGGGACAGGCCGTGCAGAACATGAACATCATGTTTGGCATCGACGAGACCATGGGCCTGCGGCTGAAGCCGAGTGCGTTTTAAGAATGAAGAGTAAAAAAAAGAAAGTATGAATTTATTCGACGTTTATCCGCTCTTCGACATCAACATCGTCAAGGGCAAAGGTACAAGGGTGTGGGACGACAAGGGGCAAGAATACCTCGACCTCTATGGCGGACATGCCGTTATCAGTATAGGTCACTGCCATCCCCACTATATCGAGGCCATGACCCAACAGTTGGGACTACTGAGCTTCTACTCCAACAGTGTCATCAACACGTTGCAGCAAAAGCTGGCCGAGCGCCTGGGCACCATCAGCGGCTACGACGACTACCAGCTGTTTCTCATCAACAGTGGCGCCGAGGCCAACGAGAACGCGCTGAAGCTGGCCAGCTTCACCAATGGGCGCACGCGCGTGCTCTCGGTCGACCACGCCTTCCACGGCCGCACATCGCTGGCTGTAGAGGTGACGGGCAACCCAAAGATTGTGGCTCCCATCAACAACAACGGTCATGTGACCTTCCTGCCCATGAACGACCTGGAGGCATGGGAGCGCGAACTGGCCAAGGGCGATGTGTGCGCCGTGATCTTGGAGTGCATCCAAGGCATCGGTGGCTGTGTGATGGCTACACCCGAGTTTGCACAGGGTCTGGCGGCTGCCTGCAAGAAATACGGCACCATACTCATCTGCGACGAGATACAGTGTGGCTATGGCCGCAGTGGTAAGTTCTTTGCCCACCAGTGGCTGGGCATCAAGCCCGACCTCATCACCGTGGCCAAGGGTATCGCCAACGGCTATCCC
>CAZBQA010000164.1:0-3781 GCA_964493905.1 uncultured Prevotella sp. | reverse complement strand
GATATTTTGTTACCATTATTATGAAAGTGTCATCCTATGAATAAAGCAGGTTAAATCCTTTGTCCTTGCTGGTAACCTGCCATCCCTTCCCGGGAATCGTCTCCCACACGATCTGCTGTGCGGGCTGAGCAGAAGGCTTGAAGTCTGCCATCTTCGGACTAGCATTGAACTGGCTGCCCACCAGCACACCTTCCTGCAGAGTCAGTACCGCTTTGAAGGGATCCTCGTGCAGCTTCTTGGTAATTTCGTTTACCGGTTCGTCGGGGCTGCATGCTGCCACAGCCGCCGTCAGGATACTGCCGGCCATAAGGGCAAGTGCAGCCTTGAATGATTTTGTTGTTTTCATCGGTTTAAAATTTATGGTGATACTTATTTGCTGTCTATCTATTCGCTTTTGTCGCAATGCAGCCAGGCAAACGCCTCATCTTGCCCGCGAACGGTCAGAAGTTCCATTTGACCATGCAGCGTATGTCGCGCCCGAGGTCGTGGGCATAGTATCTGCTGCGGTTGGTGTATTCTTTGTATTCGCGATTCAGTATATTGTCGCCCATCAACGCTATCTGCAGGCTTTGCTTGCGGGCAAGCCGCCACTCCAGCCCAGCCTCAAATCCCAGCAGACTGTAAGCCCCGGGGGCGAAGCTGATGAGGTCTGTCCTAGGGTCAAAGCAATTCTGGCGGGCCACGAAGCGATGCGTGATTCCTGCAGAGGGCTGCAGCTTTCCGCTGCGGCGAGGAGTCCATGTCAGCGAATGGGTCAACCGTGCCGAGGGAATATAGGGCAGATATTTGCCCGTGCTTCGCTCGTTAGCCCATATAGCCGCGGCCACCAGGTGATAGTCTATCGTGGCAGCAGGAGCAAGGTGTATGTCGAGGTCGATGCCCCTGAAATAAGCACCCGTCTGCTTATAGGCAAAGACGGGGAAGGCACCGGCCACCACCACAACGTTTTTGTGTGCGGGTTCGTCATAGATATAGTTCTCTATCCATTGCAGATAACCGTCGAGTCTGACGCAGACCATCGGTGAGCTGTATTCGGCAGAGGCTATCCACTTGTAGCTATGCTCCGACTTGAGCGCTTGATTACCGATGACATACATTCCCGACCCCAGCTCATTGCCGTTGCTGTAGAGCTCATAGACGTGCGGAGCCCGCCATGCCATGCCGAAGTTCGAGGTGAACCGCCAGCGGGCACCGGGACGGTAGTGGCCCCCGATGCTGTAAGTGAAGTTGGTGAAGTTGTGCCGTCCGCCATAGCGCTGTCCTGTCCAGTCGTAACCGTCGGCCTGGGTGTGCTAGTAGTCGGTACGTATCCCCACTTCGCCTCCCCAGTGGTCGGCGGCATATTTCTGCATCACATATCCGCCCACAGCCAGATCTGTATAGTTAGGGATGATGGGCACCACGCCCGTTCCCCGCTCACTGTGGTTCTCTACGTTAAGCATCTGCACGCCGGCCTCGGTCTTCCACGCATTGCGGCTCATGTTCCAGTTGAGTGTATTCTGTACAGACTGCAGTCTCAGGCTCACGGTGGGGATGTCCGAGTTGTTCATGCGGCGTATGCGGTTCTCGCGGCGGTTGTCGTGTTGATACGAGGTCTGCCATTCAAAGTTGCCCCAGGTGGTAGTGCGACAAAATAGTTTGAGTATGGCAGTATGGTGCATGATCTTCTGGTGCGGATAGTCTATGGCCCTACTATAAGGTGTCACGGTCACCGGCCGGCCCAGGCGTATGCGCTCCTGCAGGAGGTTCTCGTTGCCCATCTGCGCACTCTGCATAACACCAATCTTTTGGTCGAACAGGCTGTAGTAGAGTTCTGCCCGCAGCGCTCCCTGGACATAGCCGAGTGCAGTTGAGACATTAGCCTCTCTATAGCCTGTGTTGTTGAGCAGATAGTGTGCCGTGCGCCGGTCGCCGCTGTTGCCGTATGTGGCCTGCAGTCGCCATGCCCACCCTTTGCTACGGGGCAGCGCCCCCTCGGCCATTCCCGCCATGGTGTAGCGATGTCCGTTGTCGCCATACATAGCACTGAGGTGCCCTTGAGGTGCGGCAAGACCGTAGGGCAGCGATTTCTGTTCCATGAGGATGATGCCCCCTAGTGCCTCCGAACCGTAGCGCACACTCTCCGCACCTTTCACAACCTCTATTCTCTGAAAGCTATTTTTGTCTATTTCCGGTGCATGGTCAGCCCCCCACTGCTGTCCGGTAAGCCGGGCACCGTTGTTGATCAGCAGAATTCTGTTGCCATACATGCCATGTATTACAGGCTTGGCAATGGTGGTGCCCGTCTGTATGGAACTGATGCCGCTCACCTGTTCGAGCAATGCAGCGAGCGTCTTGGCGATAGCTTTGTCGATGGCTTTCGTTCCTATCATACTGTTAACACTGTTGATACTTGCTTTTTTTCGTTCTGTGGCCACGACCACCTCATCAAGTTGGTGGGTTGATATGATACTGTCTGTTGGCTGCTGCTTGGTCTGGGCATGGAGAGGACCTGACAGGCAAACGCCCATCACCACCAATGCCGGGAAATGTGGTTTACGCATATTCCTATTGGTTTTTATGAGTCAAGTTAGGTGCAGGCTCTGACAGAATGCACGTCGCGAATGCTCCACTCGTGTGAGTCGAGACAAACGCCCATCTGCACGGGTCAGGGAATCCCTGCAAAAAATGTCACAAGGGGGGAGACTGATTTCGTACAACTGATGAATGACATGCAGACAACGGTTCGCACGACATCCACGACAATGCAATGAAAACAAGGCTACAGCCTTACCGCCTAACAACCTATTCGCAGCAGGCGTGTGGCTTGCTGCATCTCATGCGTTGTGTCAATCATGTCATAGTTTGCACGGCTCCTCTATAGAACCATGGTCCACAGGTGGAGCATGCGCGTTTACAGTAGCAAAAGGCCTGTAAACTACCTGAGAAATGAATGTCTGTGGCTGGTATGCTATTGCATAAATCTTGACGGGCACAAAGTGATATGTCTTTGCTTCGCCAGACTTATGTAACGAAAAGTCGCAGATCAAGCAATGTGCCTTCCATTCGCCTTGATGGTCGGCAACTGTCTTAGATGCACACTCTGTCGAAGGATGACTGTGGTAGCTCTTGACAGACAACATGGTCATGAATGTTACCAATAACATCCATGCCATCATCATTCTTGTCAGATTATCACGCTTCATCTACTGTGTGTGTTTTCAAGACCTCTAGCACGGGTATCACGCTTTTGCGCTGAATGCCTTGCTATATATTTCCATAATAGTCGAATGCAAATGTATAAAAAATGGAAATACTTACATTACACAGCCTCTAATATTTAGCTATTATTAAAATTTATATACATATAGCTACAGTATCTCTCTTAGCGGCCTCAATACAAACTCGCGCTCGTGCATGTGCGGATGGGGAATCTGCAGGCCGGGCTCGTCGACCACGAGGTCGTCGTAGAGCAAGATATCGATGTCGATGATACGGTCGTGATATTCGCCGTCCACCGACTTGCTCATGCGCCCCAGCTCGCGCTCGATGCGCTGGGTGGCCACAAGCACCTGATGTGGCGTCAAAGCAGTATGGCAACACACGCAGGCGTTGATGAACTTATTGGGCGATGAGAATCCCCAGGGCTCTGTCTCGTAGAGCGACGACTGTCGCACCACCTCGCCCACTTGGGCACCGATGAGCTCTACGGCCTGCCTGATGGTGCGCTTGCGGTTGCCAATATTAGCTCCAAGACTCAAATAAACCTGATGTATCACTTGCTTGCTACAAACATAAAGTT
>CAZBQA010000163.1:0-3938 GCA_964493905.1 uncultured Prevotella sp. | reverse complement strand
ACGTTCTTAGACAATGTGTTCCAACATGCGGAGCCGGAGATACGTCGTGAGATGGTGGCTCTTGCGGCTAAACGTGGGTGGGACTTCCGAACGGCCACGGAGGAATATCTTGCCGGGCTTGCCGAGGATACGAACTTTGAGAAGATGCCCGCGACGTTCTGGATGAAGATCAAGAGGCTGTTCCTGGATATGCTTCATGGGCTCGGCTTTGAAGGCTGGCAGGGGCCTGAGCTGGGTGACAACGAGCTGAGGTACTTGCTTTGGAGAAGCTATGAGAACCTGAAAGAGCCGGGGAGATACCGGAGTATTTTGGGCGAGGCCGCCGATGTGGCGAAGCAGTATGAGCTGAAAGTGGGGAACTACGAAGAGGCTGGGCACCGGCATGGTATGGCGGTGAACGGAACCGAAGGAGTGAACGGGGCCAAAGCTGCCGAGAAAGAAAATGTTGTGAAGCCTGGCGCTTGGGGTAAGCGTGACTTGCTGAGCAAGGCCGAGCAGGTGAGCAACGGTATAGATGCCGACCTGCTGTTCAGGGACAGCATTGAGGATGACAACAATACGGCACGCGCAACCTATAACGCTTGGGCAGATGCCTCCATGCAGATTGTCAGAGAGGCATGGCAAGACTCGATGATCAATGTGAGGAACCTGCAGAAAGCCGTGCTTGACCAACGTGGCGAGAAGCTCGAGGACTGGGAGGACGCGTACAACGAGGAGAACCGTAGCCACGGCAGTAGCCGCACAGAGAGCGAATACTTCGGCAACAACCTGTACAAGCCCCTGCTTGATGCTGTGACCCAAGCGGCCAAGGCGGCCAAGGTGAGCTTAGGCGACGTGGTGGAGTATATGATGGCCAAGCATGGTCTGGAGCGTAACCGTGTGTTTGCGGAGCGTGATGCCAAGGTGGCCTGGGAGGCCTATCGGCAGAAGAAGGAAGAGGCCTTTGCGGAGTACCAGGCAGCACACAAGAAGGGCAGGAAGACCCTCGAGGACTTCATGGAGAAGAGCTATGAGGACTTTCTGGCCCAGAAGCGTGAGCGTGACTACTCAGGACTGACGGCACTGACGGGTGTTGAAGACGTGCAAGAGGCTGAGGCAGAGGCCCGGGGCATCGTGGAGGACATGGAAGAAAAGGCAGGTGCGGACTCTATCCGTGTGCTGTGGGACAGGACTAACGCAGCGACGAAGTGGACGCTGAGAAAGGCCTACGAGAGCGGCGTGGTGAGCAAGGATAACTATGAGCACGTAAGGGATATGTTTGCCTATTACATCCCGCTGCGTGGATGGGATGAGAATACGGCCGCTGACATCTATGACTATGTGGGCAGCGGTGACAATGGAAATGTGTTCTCGCCAACGCTGCACACGGCCAAGGGTCGCGGCTCGCGTGCCGACAACCCGATAGCCTATATCGGCAGCATGGCCGTGAGCGCCATCGTGGAGGGAAACAAGAATAAGGTGAAGCAGAGCTTTATGCGCTTTGTGAAGAACCACCCGACAAACCTTGTGACGGTGAGCGAGATGTGGTATGTAAACGATGGCACCGCCGAGGCCCCCGTCTGGCGTGAGGATGTGCCAGACATTCCCGAAGATGCCACGGCAGATGATGTGGCTCGGATTGTGAGAGAACACGAGGAGGCTATGAAGCAGAAGGAGGAGCAAGGGCTTGCCACCAAGAAGCGCGGCGGCCTGCACCTTCGTGTGCCTGTGAAGAAGGGTGAGGCCTTGGAGCATCATGTGGAGGTGCTGGTGAACGGCAAGAAATATGTGCTGTACATCAACGGCAACCCACGTGCGGCGCAGGCCTTGAACGGCACCCGCGCCCGCAGGGCGAGCGCCCGGAGCGTGGAGAGTAACTGGATAGGCCGACTTAACCGCTGGTTAGGGCAAGCCTACACGAGCCTGAGCCCCGCCTTTGCAGCGAGGAATGCCCTGAGAGACCTGACGATGGCATTGATCACCACGGCCATTAAGGAAGACCCCGTCTATGCCGTGTTGTTCAGGATGAATGTGGCTCGGCTTGGTGGCCCGGTGCGTATGTTCACGCTGATGAGGTGGTACAATGACTACGTGTCTGAGCACGGGTTGACCCCTCCCGAGGGTGTGTCGAGGACTAAGCGTTACTTCTACGAGTTTATCACGCAAGGCTCGGAGACAGGATATACGTCGCTTAAAGAGATCGATGATTATAAAAAGGACATGGAGAAGCTGTATGACAACATGAACCGGAAGATATACAATCCGATGCGCCTTATGCGTGGCTTGGCGGGTGGTCTGGAATATGCCAACCGCTGCATCGAGGACATGACCCGGTTTGCCACCTACAAGACGAGCCGTGAGCTGGGCCGTAGCATTCGTGAGAGCACGTCGGACGCGAAGAACATCACGCTGAACTTCAACCGCAAGGGCAGTGGCGAGCTTGGCAATGCTACCTACCGCAACCTGCAGATCTTCGTGAACCCCTCCATCCAGAGCCTTCAGAACGTGGCGTCGATAGCCAGGCACCACCCGGTGAAGTTTACGCTGTACACCGGACTGGTGAGCCTCGTGGGCTTTGCCATGCCCCTTGCGACGCAGCTGCTGTGGAGCGTGTTTGGCGGTGTCGGTGACGATGACGGCTGGAACGCCGTGGATGAATACTGGAAGCTTCCGAGTTGGCAGCGGAGGAACAACTTTGTGATATGGATACCCGGCACGAGGAAGTTTGCGATGATAGCCTTGGCCCAGGAGTACCGTGTGTTCCACGGATTTGGCGAGACGGTAATGAGTGTGTTGTCGGGCCATGACGGTGGCAGGCCTTGGTTAGAGTTGGCTTCGCAGGCGTTAGACCTGCTGCCACTGGACGTGATGGGCAACGGCGGTAATCCGCTTGTGAACTTCGCGCCGACCGTGGTGCAGCCCCCCTTACAGGTAAGTTTCAACAGCGACTTCACGGGCCGTCCGCTGTATAAGGACACGGAATACAACAAGGACGAGCCTGCCTTCCAGAAGGCCTACGTGGGCACTCCGAGCTGGTTAGTGAGTTCGTCGGAGCTGCTCAATGACGTGACCGGCGGCAACGCTCACCGTCAGGGTTGGCTTGAGCAGGTGCCCATCGTGGGTAATGTGAACAATCCCGCCGTCGTGGACCACCTGCTGAAAGGCTATCTTGGCGGCATCTACACGTTCTTAGCCCAGCTTGGGAGTGTGGGTTGGACATTGGCCAGTGGAGAGAGCCCCACGGTGCATGATGTGCCTGTGGCCAACGCCCTTGTCACCGCCCCCCGTGAGCGCGAGCAGAGTGGGAAGGTGGCGCTTCCGGAGTGGTATTATGCCATACAGCAGGAGAACCAGGCGTGGCAGACGGAGCGTAGAGGCTTCAAGAGAGACTACCTCTCCGGTGACAGCTCGGCCAAGGCCCAGTGGGAGCGGCTGGAGGGCGACGGCCGACAGCAGGACATCAGTCGGCTTATCCGTGAGGTACAGTCGATACGCACGGCGTTGCAATACACCCCAGAGGAGGATGAAGCCCAGCGCCGTTCGTTGGAGGGGCTTCTGAATGAAGTGTTGGAGCAACTGCATGCGCAGTCTGCAAAGTAAATCAATAAAGAGCCCTGACGCTATAGAGGTAGTATCTTTGCGCCCAAAAGAGCGTCAGAGGCTCGTATAACGAAGAGATATATGTCAAGAGAAAGATTGTTTCCCCTCAGTCGTGTGAAATCGCGCGAGGTAGAGATGGACAGCGTGCTGTCGCAGCGTGAATATGGTTTTCGGCGTGCATTTGACGTGCTGATGCAAGCGCAGACCGCCTGGGATAGGATGAGCAAGTTTAGGAAAGACCGCGAGCGCAACAAGCGCTACACCTACGGTGACCAGTGGGACGACGTGATCAGCGTGGACGGCAAATACATGTCGGAGGCATCGTACATCAAGAGCCAGGGCAACGTACCGCTGAAGAA
>CAZBQA010000162.1:0-4047 GCA_964493905.1 uncultured Prevotella sp. | reverse complement strand
CCTACCGGAGGGGTCGGGGGAGGCTTTTTCTATACCGGAGGGGTCGGGGGAGGCTTCGGTGTCTTTCACCCTCAACCGTCAGTATCGCACATGGCCGATGAGCACGCAGTGGAAGGGTGACACGCTGCGACTGACATGCAACGGCTGCACCTACCTCATCCCCAAGGTGGTGGTGGATCACGCCACAGGCTTCTGTTGGGAGAGTGCCTACCGTCCTGGACGTACCTACGTGTGCGAGGGCACGTTCTTGTTTATTTCACGTGGGGCGTATGACAGTTTGCTGACAACCGGACAGTTTGTCTACGACGGCATCACCTGGCGCGAGCAGGGTCGTGACCATGGGCTTATTCGGGTGAAGGCCGATGTGGATGGCACGGAGATGTGGATAGAGGCCAGTGGCAAGCTCCCCTTTGTCAGGAAGATGAGAAACAATCCGCTGGGCATCGACTGGACGATGACGTTCAACTAAGACATCATGCCCGGAGACGGAATAACATACAAAGAAATCGAAAGAACAGATGAACAAGAGAACCCTTTTGTTATGCATGGCCCTGCAGCTGGCTGTCATCGCTGGGGCGCAGAAGACCAACGAACAGTTGGGGGGCGTGTACTATGCCTACCATGCGTCCGATGTAGATGCCTTTGCCTCGCTGCCCGAGGGCTATACTCCTTTTTATATCAGTCATTACGGTCGCCACGGCTCACGGTGGCTGCCCAGCGACAGTCGATATGAGTGGGTGCTGGCCCATTTTGCCGATGCCAGCAACCTGACACGCAAAGGCCGTGATGTGGCCCGACGCCTGCAGAAGGTGTGGGACAATGCCCGGGGCAACGGCGGACGGCTCACCCCTGTGGGGGTGCGTCAGCAGCAGGCGCTGGCCGGCAGGATGGCCCAACGCTTTGCCGCGATGCTGGGCAAGGACGTACGGGTGGAGGCGCGGTCGAGTGTGGTAGACCGATGCAGGCGGAGCATGGAGGCCTTTGTCGGTGAGTTGCGCACGCAGCGACCGGAGGCCAGCATCGTGATGACGACCGATTCGGCCGACATGGCGTGGATGAGCTACGACTCGCCCGACGAGATGCTGTTGCAGATGGAGACCAGGGCGACGCTCGGGGCAAAGCCCGACCGCCTGATGGCGACCTTGTTTAAAGACCCCTCGAAGGTGAAAGGACAGGAACGTCTGTTCACCGAGTTGCACACCATTGCCACCGACATGCAGGACGTGGATGGAGTGAAGGTGTCGCTCTTCGACCTCTTCACGCGTAGCGAGATGGAGGCCATCTACCGTTACAACTGCGCCCGCATGTGGCACCAGAATGGCACGGGGGCCGAGAGTCGCGACATACCGGCACAGTGTGCCGCCCGACTGTGGCAGAATATCGTTGCCGGGGCCGACTCAGCCATCGCCCACGGCTCGCCGGCGGCGACGTTGCGCTTTGGCCACGACACAGGGCTCTACCGTTTGTTGAGTCTGCTCAGGGCCCTGCCACAGCCCTTAGTGATGGGTGGTGAGACGGTGGACGGACCGCTCGACGAGATCGTACCCATGGCCGCCAACCTGCAAATGGTGTTCTGCCACGACAGGATGGGCGAGGTGATGGTGGGCTGCTGGCTCAACGAGCAGCCCGTGGCCCTGGGGGGCGTGACGGCCGTGGTGCGCCACAACGGCCAGCAGTGGTATCGCTGGGCGGATGTGAAGGCACAATACGCGGGCTATCTGCATCGCCAGCAGTGGATGGAGCGCACACGGGCCATCAATACGATGGTGGGTACCGACTATGCCTTACCCGAATATTGGAAAGGACTGGCACGACCCTTCGGCGGTAGCTACGGCAAAGGGTCGGAGGAGCATGGACAGACGATACCGGCGGTGCTGGAGCCCCACGGCATGAACTTCTGGACGCCGCAGACGCAGGACACCGAGTTGAAGTGCGTGGCACCGTATTATTATCGTGACTCGCTGTTCCAGGGGTTCCGCAACAGTCACTGGCTGGTGGGCGGCTGCACGCAAGACTATGGGTCGTTCACGCTGATGCCGATGACCGGACGGCTGCGCCTGAAGCCAACGGCACGGGCCACCCGCTTCTCGCATGACGACGAGATCTCGCATCCTTACTACTACGCGCTCTACCTGCCCGACGAGCATCTGATGACCGAGATGACCGGACGCAGTCGCAGCGCCATCTTCAGGGTCATGCCTGACTTGGACGGCGAGGTACATATCGTGGTGAACCCCAATAGCGATGAGGGTGAGGGTTTTGTCACAGTCGACACGGCACGCAACTGCATCTGGGGCTACAACCCCGTACACCGCATCTACCAGGGGTGGGGCGAGCGGGCAGGCTTCTGCGGATGGTATGTGGTGCAGTTTCAGCGACCCATCAGGTCGTTCGGCGTGACCGACACCGTGGCCTACGTCACCCTCGACGCACAAGCCGGCGAGCAGATCCTCTTCAAGGCGGCATCGAGTTTCACCGACCTGGAGGGTGCATGGCGCAACATGAGTGAGATTGAGGACTGGGACTTCCTCGGCACGCGACTGGCTCTGGACAGCATCTGGCAACGACAGCTGCAGCGGGTGGAGGTGGAGTCGGCCGACGAGAAGAAGGTCAACCAGCTGTATGGTGCCCTGTATCGGGCCTCATTCCTGCCTCATGCCGTCAGCGACGTGGATGGCCGCAGGCCCAGGTTTGCCCTTGGCAAGACCCTGCAGGGTGGCAGCGGTGTCATTGCTGACCAGGGGCGGCGGACGAGCTATTCCGACTTCTCGATGTGGGACATCTACCGGGCACAGCTGCCGTTGCTCAACATCATCGACCCGGCACGCACGGCCGACATGATGCAGAGCTTGGTCAATATGTACAACGAGGGTGGCTGGATGCCCATCTTCCCATGCTGGAACTCGTATACCGCGGCGATGATTGGCGACCATGCGGCATCGGTGCTGGCCGACAGCTATGTGAAAAACGGGGCGACATTTGATGTGGAGAAAGGCTACGAAGGCGTGAGGAAGAACGCCTTTGAGACGCCCCGCAGCCACGAGGAATACGAGGACGGCATGGGTAGGCGGGCCTTGAAGAGCTATCTCCGCTACGGGTATATCCCCTTGGAAGACTCGGTGATGGAGGCCTTTCACACCCATGAGCAGGTGAGCCGGACGCTGGAGTATGCCTACGACGATTTCTGCGCGGCACAACTGGCCAAGGCATGGGGCAGGGCGGCCGACTATGAGATGCTGATGGCGCGGTCGGGCAACTGGCGCAACGTCATCAATCCGCGCACGGGGTGGGCCGATGGGCGCTACCGCAACGGCAGGTGGCTCAACAACCAAGACCTCACCTCACGCGTGCCGTTTATCACCGAGGGCGCTGTCATGCACTACTCGTTCTATGTGCCCCACGATGTCTATGGACTGATGGAGGCCATGGGCGGTCGGGAGCAATTCGCCGCCAAGCTCGACACCCTCTTCGGTATAGCATCTCCCTCCCCTTCCGGGGAAGGCTGGGGTGGGGCCCGTGGTGGTGCACTTTTGGGCGGGACCTCTTTCTACTGGCACGGCAACGAGCCCTGCCACCAGATACCCTATCTGTATGCCTGGGCCGGAGAGCCTTGGAAGATGCAGGCCCTGGTACACCAAATCTTGAAGACCGAATATGTGGAGGCACCGGGCGGACTGTCGGGCAACGACGAAGCGGGACAGATGAGTGCGTGGTATGTCTTTTCGGCCCTGGGGTTCTATCCTGTATGCCCTGCCACGCCGTATTATATTCTTGGCACGCCCTCTTTCCGCAGGGCGCGCATCGGCCGTCTCGTCATCGAGGCACCACAGGTATCAGATGATAACATCTATATCCAGCAGGCCACGTGGAACGGACAGCCTTACACCCGCAGCTACATCACACACGAGATGGTGAGCCAAGGTGGCACGCTCCACCTGGTGATGGGGCCACGACCCAACAAGGCGTGGGGTAGTGGGGCGGCCGACTTGCCGCCCGCCACGAAATGAAGATGGGCAGTCATTCGGCATGTTGCAGAGTGACTGCCCA
>CAZBQA010000161.1:0-4055 GCA_964493905.1 uncultured Prevotella sp. | reverse complement strand
ACAAGACTGCCGGCAACACCGGTGGCCAGGGTACTCCCATCTATATGCCACAGTACGCCTACTTCCTCGGTGCCAAGGGCAATGCTCACGTGTTTTTCTACCAGACGGGCGAAACCGGCAAGTGGAATCCTTTCACCGCTACCGTACAGGTATTCAAGGGACAGACTCACTCCGGCGTCGACGACTCGTTCGTCACCTCGTCGGGAGCTAAGATGGCCTCCTATTTCGGCCATGCTGACGACACGGTTACCGAAGTCTACAAGGTAAGCATCGACGCCGGAGCAACCCGTGACACCACGATTTACAACCTCAAGGGACAGGCTATAGCAAACGGTAGCGATGGCACAGGAACCCTGCCTCCCGGCATCTACATCATGAACGGAAAGAAATTCCTAATCCCCTAAAATGAAGAAAATGAAAGCAATATATACATCACCCCTGTGTGAGATCATTCGTATTAATGAGGAATCGCTGATGCAGACAACCAGCCGTTTCAGCGAAACAGGAAGTGCCAAATCACCCAACAAGGACAATGAGCACTACAACGACCCCACGGGAGGCATCGGAGGAATGGATGGCGGCGAGTCGCTGAGCAAGCGATTCAATACCTGGTCTGATTTCGAAAACTAACATTCTGTGAACGAGAAAACCATGACCACTCCTGCTATATAGCAAGGACTTGTTTTCTCTCCCCCGATTTCCAGTATTTAGTGATATGCAAGAAGCCGTCTGGCACAAAGGGACGGCTATCTTGAAAAGGAAATGCCAAAGAGGTGTCTGCACCTCTTTGGCATTTCCTTTGTTTGATACTGACACAAAACTGACATTCTTCGTGTCTCCAAGGGCTGGACATATTCTGCCACCAACGCCTGGGGCTGGTCTATCTCCTCACCCGCGCAAACTGCTCCAATACGTCGCAGCTGTAGACATAACCCGCCACCTCCCTGACGTTTGCCCGGACAAAGTCGTACAGGGCCGCAATCGCCTTGTATTGACGCGACAATGGCCTTGGCTTTGGATTCTCATCGTCGTACCATGTCTGTGCATCCTCATCCCACCCCCTATAACACCACTGGTCTGACGGAATGAAGGCCAGCGCGTAGAGGCTATTCTGCTTCAGGTTGAAGTCGGTCGACTGCACACTCTCGCCCAACAGGTCGACAGCCTTCTGCACGAAGTCCATCCTCCCCTCGGGGATGCTGTCCTGCGTGCTGCTCCAGCCATACTGCGTGAGCCACCAGCAGTCGCCGAGATAGCTGGCCTGATAGTAGAGCGACGCCAGCTCATAGGCCTTCTGCCTGCGCTCCTCCGACGGGCGCATGTTCATCCAGAGACTTTGCACGGCCAGGATGCGGCGGCAGAAGTCAATCTTCTTGTTAGACGTGAGGGTATGGCGCACCTCGAGCAGCGAGTCGCTCACGGTCTGCTTGCCAAGCCATCGCTCCGTGTCAAACCGGCGCAGGCAAGCATAGGGCACGATGTTCTGCCTGTTGAGGAATGCCAGCGACACCCTCCCGAGGTACTCCTGCGCCTCTGCAAAGCGGCCCATGGCCAGCAGCCGCGTACCGATAAGGTCGTTGTAATACTCGGCATCGCGGTAGGCCCTTCTCCACGCAAAGCGTCCCAGCACATCTTTCGGCTCTTTCTGCATATATGCGGCAAGCGCTTTCAGGTTGTCCAGCGGCAGCCTGTCGAGTGCTTCAAAATATTCTCCGTAATAGTCTTCGTTCCAACGCATCTGCCCCTCCTCGCTGTCGGCCGCTGTGCGTCGGCTGTAGCCTGAATGATACAGGTCTTCGTTCATCATACTCATCACGGTGAGCGCCAACGACTTGCGCCCCTTGCGCATCAGTCGCGGCACCAATCCGCGGTACACCATGCGCTCCTTCACCTCGGCATAGTGGTCGTCGGTCATCACCGAGTCGCGCCCCTCGCGTGCCGCCATGCCCTCCAGCCACTGCAGCTCGCCGACCAGCCACCTGCCGTAGGTATCGTTCAGCGGCTCTACAAACACCGAGTTGGCCGCATAGATGGCCCGTGCGTTGTCTCTCATTCGCGGTGTACCGGCCATTTTGAGCGCCTTGGCGAGGTCTGCCCTGGCCTTGGCATGCTGCCCCATCTGATACTCCAGGCAACCGATGGCCGACTGCCACAGGCTGGGACAATGGGTCTTGCCCTCGGCCACCACGCCACGTGCGAAGGTGATGAACTGCCTGGCCTCGGTGCGGTACACGACCTTCGAGTCTATTTCATCTGCCAAGACGGACAACATCTTCTCATCCCACTCCCCTGTCGCCCCGTCCATCGTCTCCTGCACGTTGTTGACAAAGTCCTGCACCAGGTAGAGCAGCGTGGCCGAATTGGGATTCTCCTGGTACACGCTCTTGATGCCCGCGAGGTTGCGGAACTTGCGCACACAGTATTTCAGGCTGCGGAAATCCTCCTGCTCGGCATAGATTTCCACGGCCTCCTTCTTCCTGCCCAGCCTGAGCAGGCTGCCGGCATAGAGGTTGCGCATGATGTCGCGGTAGACGCTCGGTGCCAGCTTCTGCGCCTGCTGCGTCCAGAAGTCGACGTTGTCCTGATAGCGTTTCAGGCCGAAGTTGGCCCTCATCTGCGCCAGGGCGTACTGCTGTCGGAGGCGTGTGCCGCGGTAGGCCTTTGCCGCGCTGAGCATCTGCTGCAGAGCCTCATCCCGATGTTGCAGCTGCTCTTTGGTGGGATATTCCCAGCCGTTGAATATGTTGTTTCCGGAGAGATAGCCGTTGAGCAGCATCAGATAGTCGACCATCTCCTTGTCGTTGCGCTTCTTCGCCACCTCGAGCACCGTCTCCTTGCCCCAGAGGTAGCTGTAGAAGTCGGCGTCGTGGCCTACGTATTTCTTCCAGAACACGTCAGTCTCGGCCTGGAAGCGGTCTTCCATCAGGCTGCGGTGGAACACGCTGAACACATAGGCGTTGTGGGTGGAACGCTCTGCTACGCAACCTTTCATGCGGAGCACCGGCAGTCCTGCCAGCAACAGGGCGGCAACCAGAATCGGGCGCCTACTCCCCTTGATAAATCTTTTCATATTCGTCGGTGTTGAATCTATGGATATTCTCGTTACTCAAATCATATAATATCACTTCGCCATGGGCCTCCGGCCGCCGCTCGTCCACGGCCTGTCGCACCGCCATGATGTCGCCGAGGGAGGGGCTGCGCGTCACGATGCTGTCGCCGCCAAGCACCGGCAGGTCGTCGTCGCCGTGCATAATGCCCACGAAGCGGCCTCCGCGGAAGAGCACCTGCCAGGCAAACAGCGGGTAGGCCGTGGCCAGCGGCAGGCGGTAGCCGGGCAGGCTGTGCAGGTAGGGCCGCACGTCGCGGATGTCGAGGATGGGCTTCTGCACGTCGAGCCGCGTCACGTCGCCGGTGTTGTACATCATCAGCACGCCGCGGTCGGCAGGCGGCACGTCGAGCGACAACTGGTGCAGGCGGATGGTGGTCGACAGCCGCATGTCGCGGTCGTGGCACAGCTTGCGCAGGCGGTCGAGCAGCTCGAAGTAGCGCCGCTGGGTCTGCATCGTCCAGTCGCAGTCGATCTGCAGTTCCCTCACGCCCTTCACGTCGTGCGTCTCGCACATCTGCAGCACACGCCTGAGGATGAGGTCGGACAGACTGTCTACATTGCCGCGCATACAGTCGTTCAAGACAAACACCACCGGCACCACCTCCACACCCCCAAGCAGCGTGTCGCTGAAGGCCAGCGTGGCATTGGGCACGGGCTTCCCGCCGTCGTCGGCCACCACGTCGAAATAGCGCAGGTAGAGCCGTCGCACGTCATGCTGCCGCAGGAACGCACGCTCGGCAGAGTCGAGGCGCAGCGTGGTGCGCCAGTAATACACGCTTCGTGCCATCGGCGCAGCCGGCTGCTGCCGATGGCAGGCACCCAGCAGCAGCACCGCCAGGCACACCATCCAGACTTGTTTCATCATTGGCATATTCTGCCGCAAAAATAGAAAAACCTTAATTCCGCAACTTAGTTAAATGTTATGTTTTATAAGCTCCTGAGCAAC
>CAZBQA010000160.1:0-4199 GCA_964493905.1 uncultured Prevotella sp. | reverse complement strand
CATGATGTGGCTTTCAACTCCAAGATCACCTTATCCTCAACCACTACGTCAGCCATGAAATCACCCACATCTATACCGCCATTATACATCACTCGCAAAGCTCTCTGCTCTTCAACCTTCAATCCGCGTTGCCGCAATTCATACACCATGGCACGCTCATATACTTTCTCGGCATATCCCACCGATAGATTCCGGCATACCTCATAAAATGCGTCAACGATAAAAAGTCGACAGTTCCGGATAAATCATCATATTTTGATTATTCAGGTTTCATCAACCCCTTCATCCCCATCCATCATCATTTGGATGTTGCTGTCCCGAGATCGATCACGAGACCGTCGTAGGCCAACTGGATGCCTTGCGGCAGCCGCTCGTTAGCGGCATCGGTGAGCCCAATCTCATGGGTCATGTGGATAAGATAAGTCTGTCGAGCCCCGATGCGGCGGGCAAAGGCCACTGCGTCGTCCACCAGCTGGTGACTGTGGTGGGGCTTGTCCCATCGCAGGGCGTTGACAACGAGCACCTCTACCCCATCGAGATAAGGCAGCTCGGCATCGGCAATCGTCTTCATGTCGGTGATATAGGCCAGCTTACCGAAACGGTAGCCCAGGATGGGCAGGCGGTCGTGCATCACCTCGATAGGCATCACGTCAATGTCGCCAACGCGAAAGGGCCGGTGCTTATCGATGGCGTGCAGCGTGAGCCGTGGCACACCGGGATAAAGGTCGTCTACAAAACAATAAGGAAAACTATGCTTCACGGCCGCCACGGTCTCCTGATTGGCATAAATATCGATGTCGCCAAACTTACAGAACGGTCGCAGGTCGTCCAACCCGCCGGCATGGTCGTAGTGTTCGTGAGTGAGCAGCACACCGTCGACCTTACGGAAAGGCAATGGCAGCAACTGCGCCCTGATGTCGGGTCCGCAGTCGATGAGGATACGCGTGCGGTCGGTCTCGATGAGCGCAGCCGTGCGGAGCCGTCGGTCGCGAGGGTCGGTGCTTCGGCAAACCTCACAGTTACAGCCTATGACGGGCACACCATTAGAAGTGCCTGTTCCCAGAAACCTGAACGTCATGTCACCGGATGTTTACCTCGGGTTGAATGTGCAACCCATATCGGGCCAGCACATCGCGTTGTATGGCCTGCATCAACGCCACCACCTCGGCTCCCGTGGCACCGCCGCGGTTGACGATCACCAGGGCCTGCTTGTCGTGTACGCCGGCCCTGCCAAGCGACCGTCCCTTCCATCCACACTGCTCGATCATCCACCCGGCAGGAATCTTGTAACTATCGCCATGTTCAAAAAAACGTAAGTCGGGGAAACGGCTCCGCAGGCTCTCGAAGGTGGCCTTGTCGACCACAGGGTTCATAAAGAAACTGCCCGCATTGCCCATCTCTGCAGGATCGGGCAACTTGGCCCGCCTGATGTCGATGACGGCATCGCGCAACTGACGCGCCGTGAGCTCGTCTTCGGCGATGTTACGCTCGGCAAGCACCTGCCTGATATTGCCGTAGTCGAGCCGCGGCCGGAAGGTGGCCGACAATCTGAAGGTGACATAAGTAATGAGGTAGCGGTCTTTCCATTCGGCCTTGAAGCGGCTGTGGCGATAGCGGTAGTCGCAGTCGGCGGCGGCAATCGTCACCACCTTGCCCGTGGCCAGCTCCACAGCCTCGATGTCTACCAGCACATCTTTGATCTCGGCCCCGTAGGCCCCGATGTTCTGCACAGCCGACGCCCCGCACTGACCGGGGATAAGGCTGAGGTTCTCCAGCCCATGCCAGTCATTGTCGACAGCATAGTCCACCACCTCGTCGAAGGTCGTCCCGGCCCAACAACGCAGCAACACCGCGTCGCTGCCCTCGTTGTGGGGCAGCACCTCTGCCTCGAAACGGCGAGCGGGTGTGACCACCGTGCCGTGGAAGTCGCGCGTGAGCAGCAGGTTGCTGCCACCGCCGAGGATGAGCAGTGGGGCGGTAAGGCCCTCACGGGCGATGGCAACGGCATCGTCGGTGCTGTCGTACACCACGAACCGGTCACACTTCTGGTCGATGCCAAACGTATTTTCGTGTAATAGAGAGTAGTCCTCGTAAGTCTTCATAATGCGTGTGTATAGGGCTCCTTGGTTTCGTAATGTGCATTGTCGCGCCAATAGGTGCAGAGCAATCAGCTGTTAAACTTCTTCAGCTTCCACTCTCCATTGATTCTCCTGAACGTCATCTCGATCTCCAGGCCATTGGCAATGCCACGGATGACGAATATCTTCTTGTTCGACTCCGTGTATTTCTGGCCATAGATGATGTTGTAGATCGTGCCGCTGGGAATAAGACCGGGCTTGAAGTCGCCCCACTGCTGGGGCACAATGACACCTGTCATGGTGGCGAAATCGTCGTCGGGGTCGGGTGCCGTAAACTCCACCTCATCGGCCATGCTGCGCACCTGGAATGCCGAGTCGACGGCAAAGCGCTGGTAGAACTTCAAGAAACTGGCGTTCTGGTTCTCGTAGAGAGGCTTATAGTTGACGGATGTCATCATCCATTCGCCGTTGATGCGATTGAATAGAAACTGCTGCACGGTCTTGAGGTGAAAGAAGATTTTCTCCACGACGACATGGTTCACCGATGTGTCTTTCACCACGTTGAGCTGCTTCTCGTTGTCGAAGATAAGCGTATAGTACTCCTGTCGCATAAAGAAATGCTCCATCTTCCAATGCTCCTTCTCGATCTTCTTCTCCAGCTTACCGTTGCGATACACCGGCAAGGGGAAGACAATGCGACGGTATTGCAGCTTGCGGTTGGCGGCAAAGTTGAACACAAAATCGTCGAACAACTCATCGGCAGCCTTGGGCATGGGGGTCTCGGCAATGATGTTCTCTGCTGAGTCTACGGCTGAGGTATCGGCGGGCACAGAGTCGGTCTGCACGCTGTCAATGGGTTCCGGGGCCTTGTTTTTGCAACCGGAAGGAACGAGTATAATCAACAATAGCGTCAGAAAGACAGCAACAACAATTCCTTTTCTCATAAAACAAGTCATAAACTTGTCGCAAAATTACACATTATTTTTTAGATTAATCTATTTTTCTCCAAATAAAATGTGTAACTTTGCACATCAAAGAAAAGAAGTTTTTTACAAAGATGATATTAGACAAGATTGACCAACTGCTACAGGAAGTTGCTGCGCTCTCAGCCAAGAACGCAGAGGATATTGAACAGCTCAGACTGAAATACCTGAGCAAGAAAGGACAGATCAACGCCGTCATGGCCGACTTCCGCAACGTTGCCGCCGACCAGAAGCGCGAGGTGGGCATGAAGATCAACGAACTCAAGCAGGCTGCACAGGACAAGATCAACGAGCTGTGCCAGCAGATCGAGACCACCGAGACCGGCACCGAGAGCCTCGACCTCACCCGCACGGCCTACCCCATCGGCCTGGGCACACGTCACCCGCTGACCATCGTCAAGAACGAAATCATCGACATCTTCCAGCGCATGGGCTTCACCCTCTACAGCGGTCCGGAGATCGACGACGACCAGCATGTGTTCACCATGCTCAACTTCGCCGCCGACCACCCTGCCCGCGACATGCAGGACACCTTCTTTATCTCGCAGAACAAGAACGATGTCACCAAGAACGTGCTGCTGCGCTCGCACACCTCGGGCGACGAGGCCCACTACATGGAGACTCACGAGCCGCCCATCCGCGTGCTCTGCCCCGGTCGCGTGTACCGCAACGAGGCCATCTCGGCCCGCGCCCACTGTTTCTTCCACCAGGTGGAGGGACTCTATGTCGACAAGAACGTGAGCTTCACCGACCTCAAGCAGGTGCTCCTCACCTTCGCCCGCAAGATGTTCGGTGCCGACACCAAGATCCGTCTGCGCCCTTCTTACTTCCCCTTCACCGAGCCCAGCGCCGAGATGGACATCTCGTGCAACATCTGCGGCGGCAAGGGCTGCAGCTTCTGCAAGCACACCGGATGGGTGGAGATTCTGGGCTGCGGCATGGTCGACCCGCACGACCTGGCGGCCTGCGGCATCGACCCCGACGTCTACACCGGCTATGCCTTCGGCATGGGCGTGGAGCGTATCACCAACCTCAAGTACCGCATCAACGACCTCAGGCTCTTCTCTGAGAACGACACCCGATTCCTCGAGCAGTTCCAGAGCGCATTCTGAACCACTATCACCAACATACACAAACC
>CAZBQA010000159.1:0-4221 GCA_964493905.1 uncultured Prevotella sp. | reverse complement strand
GATCTCGAAGATAGTCTCGAAATCTGACAAAGCTAATTAATAGAACCCACCTATAGACGAAAATATCAATCATCAACCGTAAAGAAATATGAAGAAAAGAATATTAGGCCATAGCGGACTTGAGGTGTCGGCCATTGGCATGGGATGTATGGGGTTCTCGCAGTCGTTTCCTCCCTATCCCACGAAGGAAGAAAGTATAAATGCCATACGCCAGGCCTATGATGAAGGCATCACGTTTTTTGATACGGCAGAGATCTACGGTAAGTTCAAGAATGAGGAACTCGTTGGTGAGGCACTACAGCCCATCCGCGATAAGGTAGTGCTGGCCACGAAGTTTGGGTTTAACGTAGAAAGCACCAACTTTACCAACAAAGGCGTGCCATCGGACAAGGGCATCCTGAATAGCCGCCCTGAGCACATTCGCGAGGCGGTAGAGGGATCGTTGCGCCGTCTACGCACCGACCATATCGACATTTATTATCAACATCGTGTTGACCCAGAGGTGCCCATCGAGGATGTGGCCGGCACACTGGGAGCGTTGGTCAAAGAAGGGAAGATACTCCACTACGGACTCTCCGAGGCATCGCCGATGACCATCCGCCGTGCCCACAACGAATATCCCGTAGCGGTGGTTCAAAGTGAGTATTCGATGTTCTGGCGCGAGCCGGAAACCAATGGGCTTCTCGATACACTCGGTGAATTGGGCATTGCGCTCGTTCCGTTCTCACCCTTGGGCAAGGGAATACTCACCGGAACCATCAAGGCTACCGACACGTTTGCCCAAGACGACTTCCGCAGCACTGTGCCACGGTTCAAGGCCGAGAACCTGGAGCAAAACCTAAAGTTAGCCGAGGTAGTCAGGGCACTGGCCGCTCAAAAAGGACACACCCCTGCACAGATAGCCCTTGGATGGCTCCTTGCGCAAAGAGATTGGATTGTGCCCATACCCGGCATGCGCAAACTGCATCGTGTACAAGAGAATATTGGCGCGACGGAACTGACGTTTACCGAAAGCGAGCTTGCGGACATTCGCCACCAGTTGGACAGCATCGTGCTTGTAGGCGACCGCTACAGTCAGGCTAATGAAACGCTCATTGACAAGTCATAAACGATTATAACAGACCATATATGAAAAGTCTTCAGGCATTATTCCTTATCACGGCGATGCTGGCGGCCTCGACATCGAGGGCGTTATCGCAAAACGAGAGCCAACCGATAGTGATTGCCAAGCAGGGTTCTTTCTCTGTGGGTGGCAACAAACTGCTGCGACCCGGTACATTCGACAACCATAAGTTCGTGGGCTGGGCCACACAGGCCGAGGAGGGTCAGAGCTATAGGGGCGACCATGCCTATGTGGAGTACCAGATACCCCTGCACGCCAAACATCTGCCCCTGATCTTCGTACACGGCTATGGAGGTAGCGGCGCCTGCTGGCAGACCACCCCCGACGGAAGGGACGGCTTCCAGACGCTGATGCTTCGCAGGGGGTATGACACCTACGTGATGGACCTGCCAGGACGTGGCAGGGCTTCACGCACTACGGCCACCGTCACTGCCAAGCCCGTGGCCGATGAGATGTTCTGGTTTGATGTATGGCGCATGGGGCAATGGCCACGATGGAACGATGGGGTACAGTTTCCCAAGGATTCGGCCTCGCTCTCGCAGTTCTTCCGTCTCATGGTACCCAATTTGAGCGATGGCAAGGGCGATGTTTCTGCCATCAACAACGTCGTGGAGAAGGTGGGCGACAATATCCTCGTGACCCATTCTGCGGGAGGCGTGCTGGGTTGGTTTGCTGGTTTGAATCCGCATGTGAGGGCCATTGTGGCTTATGAGCCGGGCGCTTTTGTCTTTCCCGAGGGTGAGGTTCCGGCAAAGATCGACGGTCTCACCGGTGGAACAGAGGGCATCGCCTTGCCCAAGGCGAAGTTTGAGCAACTCACCAAGAAGCCCATGGTGCTCTACTTCGGTGATTATATTCCTGAGACCGTGACCAACAACCTTGGTGATGAGAATTGGCGTGTGCGCCTGCAGATGGCGCGTCTGTTTGTTGAGGCTGTAAACCGTCATGGTGGCAACGCCACCCTCGTGGAACTGCCCAAGGAGGGTATCAGGGGCAACACCCACTTCCTGATGCTCGACCTCAACAATGACGTGCTGGCTTCGCACCTGGAGAAGTGGCTCGAAAAGAACGGCCTCAGCGCGCCTGGTGACATCAGTTTCCCCGTAGGGCGCAAACTGCCCTCACCACCCTTCACCGGCAATGCCTACAACGCCAATCTCATCCAGATGGGACAGGCAGGGCGTTTCCCCGAAGCCAATAATATCGTCTTCCAGCCCGGCGCGCACAGTGGATGGCACGTACACGGTGGCATGGTTGTGCTTGTAACCGGGGGAGTGGGCATCTATCAGGAGGAAGGAAAACCTGCACAGGTCATTCGCAAAGGCGACGTGGTGGAGATACCCGCTGGTGTACGCCACTGGCATGGTGCCACAAAAGACAGTTGGTTCTCACAGATGGTCATCTACGACAAACAGTGGAATGACAAGAAGGCTATGGCCAAGACTGCCAAACTCGACAACCGGGTGACAGACGAATACTACCAACAACTCGATTTGGTGGAATATGAGGGTAGAAAGCCTCATTCCGACAGTCTGATGTTTGCCAAGGGTGACAAGCCCCTGCAGCTGCCGACATTTAATGGCACGGTGTATCTTTCGGAGGTGCTGGCTCACAACAATGCCGCCAACAGCCCAGCTCTCAACTATGTGGTTTTTGAACCGGGATGTGTCAACCAGTGGCACACGCACGAGGGCGGCCAGGTGCTGATTGCCACCGATGGCATTGGCTTTCATCAAATCGAAGGACAGCCCGTGCAGGTGATGCGGCCAGGCGATGTGGCATACTGTCCACCGGGAGTGCGCCATTGGCATGGAGCGGCCAAGGGAAGCCGGTTTGCGCACTTGGCGGCCCATGCGAATCCGAAAAAGCCTAAAGTGCAATGGTTCTCGTTTATAGACAAAAGGGAATACGATAAATTGCCGAACTGATGAGACCCATGAATAAGCAAGTGGGATGCGAGCAAGAGACAGCACTACTCATGGATACCGTCCTTGTAAAACGCTTGTTCCAGAAGCGCTTCGACGGATGCCGGTGCCACAAGGCTTTTCCCGACCAGATACATACTTTCGTAGGTCGTTGCGAGGGCAGCGGCGCCATCGTGGCTTGCGTGCCAGAGGGTGATGTGCGCTTTCCCACGGCAAGTTACGAAGGCTATGTTCAGGCTATGTTCCTCGACTTATTTCATATCCATGCCGTCGAAAATCAACTACACAGCTTCTCCGAGCAGAATGCGACCATCGTGGGGCGCTTCATCAGCCTGCTACAGGGGGGGGATATATCAAGCTTCCATGACACATCGTGTGCCCCCTTTTAACCTAACACGAGCTCCCCGTCGCCAGGAATGTTGTGCGGGCCTTTAGGGTAGAGGCTTATGTTCTTGTGTGCCCCCTCCTCAATAGAGCCATCCATCTCTGTCTCGGCGGTCACCACGCATGAGGGATGTCCAAGTGTATTAGACCTCGGAGGTGCAACAAGCCTTGAGATAAAGGCCTCTCCACAGTCCGTATAGTATGGTTCTTGCCAAACCATGACGTGAAAACAGCCTAATGGAGACACCTCTCCACACTCAGCCATCGGTGAATCTACTCGAACTAGCGTTTACTTCAAGTCGAAGCAGAGTCTGTTTCGAGTCGAAGTAGAGTCTGCTTCTACTCGAAGTAAAGCCTGTTTCGAGTCGAATCACAGTTTGTTTTGAGTTGAATAAGCCTACGGAAAGACTCCTCTATCCTTGCCTTCGCACAACTATGAAGGCTCCAAAGAATAGAGATACGTTGCCGATGCCGCAGTAGCGTCACCGGCATTCCAACAAACCACTATTGCGTATCGCATAGGGGCATATTCCAAGCCACAGACTTATGCGCAACCGCTCTGTGCGCCAGCCTATTGCGTGCATCGCGTTTATTGCGCCCCCCCATCGCTCCAGCCACTCCCTCCCCCACGGGATGTGCTCCATCTGCGTAAATCCCCGAGCGTCGGCGAGGGCCGATACACATCGCGCCAGCCGAAAATCTGCGTTATCTGCGTTATCTGCGAGAGATAAAAATGGCTCTATAACGAATCGAGTGGGTAGCATTTGAAAACTCAATCTAAAATATTAC
>CAZBQA010000158.1:0-4252 GCA_964493905.1 uncultured Prevotella sp. | reverse complement strand
CGGATATAGTCGCACGTGGCGAGGCTTGTGACGGCAGCCTTGTCCATACCGCGGCATGGCGCCAGCGCTCAGCTCTTTGTCGCCGGCTCCAAGATATTTCCATGTGCAATAGGGCACAAAACTCTTATAGGGCGCAGCGAGCGTAAGCTCGGCTTCGAAGTTCAAGGGTGAGACGATGCTGCTGTCCTTGGCACACAGCAGCTTGCCCGCCACTGTGCTATATTGCTTGCCGTCGACCTCGCAGGTGATGGCTTTGCCGTCGAGTTTCTTGGCTTCTGCCATGATACGCTGCATGAAAGCCTTCTCCACTTCTTGCTTTAGCGTTTTCTTCTCATCGTTGAGGTTCTCGTAAGCCCTCAGGGCGTCTTCCATGCTGCCGCCATCCTTGAACTTATTCTTGATTTCTTCCTTGCGCTGCTTCATCTGTTCGTTGATTATCGACTTGGCTTCAGCAAACTGCAGTTGCAGCGAAGGTATATCCCCAAGACAGGGTGAAGCCTTCATGGGTACTTTCTGCTCTGCCTCGCTGATGATCGACTGGGCTTGTGAGGCGGGGTCATCGCCGCCGCAGGAAATCATCACACCGGCCATGACAAGTGCCATGACACATAACAGGACGGTTAATACATTCTTTTTCATTCTGTAAGATTTTAATGGCTCAACAAAAAAAGGGTTATTTGGGCTCCACATCCCACAGGATGGGAACGTCCTTGAACACTACGGTGCCCTCGTGTTCAGAGTCGGCATATACATCCATCTTCATGACACTGAACGTCGTTGCCGTTTTCTTCACGTCCTTGAATATCCAGCCATCGGCCGCGGTAATCTTCACAAACACGCCTTCGGTGACATCGTATGTCTTACTAATGTTGTAATAATTGGGCTTGTAGGTGTTGCCGTCCTGGTCGAAGGCGGCGGGGAAACCAATCTTCACCTCGCTCTTGTTGAGCACCATGCGCACCTTGAACACGGGCGTCACCGTGCCATAGTTGAGCGAGGTGGTCTTGCCATAGAGGCCCACCAGTTCGATGTCGCAAGCCGATCCGACCAAAGGGTTGGCGATGGTTCCGCCACCTACCATCGCGACATCCTTGGCGAGCGTCGTCGTGCTGGTGGCTGTGGAACTGGTGGCAGTGGTCGTTCCGGTAATCTTTTCTACTGTTTTCTTCGCTTTCTTGAGCAAGCCGCCTAGGCCCTGCGCTTGCGTCTGCATGGTGCCGACTAAAAATAAAGCCAAGCACACATTAACTAATCTTTGTAAATTCATGATTTTAAGTTTTAGGGTTTAACATGTTGCAGATATAGGCATTATGTACTCTCGCTCCTATGCCCCTCTAACTCATTACGATTGAAAGTTGTTGCAAATATAGGCATTATGTACTCTCGCTCCTATAGACAAATATAGATTTCGGTCTGTCGGAGCCCTGATGAGAGCGAATTTTTAACGCACCAAGATTTTCTTTGCCGTACCGTCGCTCATCTTGACAATGTATATGCCCTTGTCTTGCGGCGACGGTATGCGCCGTCCGTCGATGCTATAATATGATTCTGCCGATGCCGTGCCCCTGGTGAGACCGTTGATGTCAGAAACTATGGGCGTGAGGGCGAAGGAATAGAGCTTCACACTGTTGTCAGAGGCCACTGTTGTCGCCACGCGTCGCAGAGCCTTACTGCCGGCTTGCTGCTCGCCGGGCCGTGGCGTTGCGCCGTAGATATACAGGTGGGAAGGCTCGCTGGTAGTGAAGGTCACTTGTACGGTGCCTCTGCTGTTTTGTTCTATCATCTGCGCCTCCTGCTGTCCTACCTTCACGCTCAGCCTACCGCTGCCCATGGTCTGCACATCAAGCTTGAGCGAGCCGTCGCCGGCCGGCACTTCAATCAGGATACCATCAAAGCGTGCCGCCACGTCGTCGACCCCTTGGCGCAGCGTCGAGACTACAGCCATCTGGTCATCGGTCATGGTGGAGTTGATCACGATGCACTGTTCGGCCGTGTCATATCCGTCGCCATCGGGCAGTGTGTAATAGACGTTGCTGATTACCGTGTCGGTCAGCTGCACGGCTTGTCCGCTGCCGTCAGTAAGTTGTGCACCAAAGTGGGTGGCCATCTGGCCCTGTGGCTCCACCGTGCCGATGCCCACAATGTGCTCGAATTTTCCCCAATAACCATCTGCTTGATAAGCCTCCAAGGCTTGGGCGGGCACGCGCAGCTGGGCACATGTGTAACTCAAGTTGCTATATGGCACAATAGCTGGAGGCGTGAGAGCCATGCAAGTCAAGAGGTGGCTGCGTGGATTGTTGTTGATGGACATGATGCCGACATCCTTTATCGTAGCTGGCAAGAATACCGATACCGCCTTAGTGCAGTCTGCAAAGGCATAGTCGCCAATCGTCTCCACGCCGGTAGGCAATGAGATGGAGGTCACTCCGCTCGATTCGAAAGCGCTTTCGCCTATATGGCGCAATGACAACGGCCAGCCGGTGACGTCAAGTTGTGTACATCCGTTGAATGCGCGATAGCCTATCGTTTCTATCCCATCGGGCAGCGGCATGGGTTGCAGGCTCTTGCAGTTTTGGAAGGCAAATACATTAATGGTGGTCAAGCCATCAGGCAATTTGATGGTCTTCAGGTTGGTACATCCTCTGAAAGCGCCCGCGCCAATGGATTCTGTGGTAGGCGGCAGCTCACAGGTTGTCAGGTCGACGCGGTCGGCAAAGAGGTAGTTGGGTATGCGCTTCACGCCCTCACCGAAATTCACCCGCACGATGTTCTTGCTATCATTGAACGGGTTTATATACATCTCCTTCATATTGCCATAGCACACGGCATTGATGGCATTGAAGTTGACACGCACCAGCGCATTGCAGTTGCCAAACGAGGCGTCTCCCAGTCGCTCTACCGAGGCCGGTATGGTGATGCTCGAGAGGTTGGTTTGCCAAAAGGCTTCTACGCCGATGTCGGTCAGTGCGCCGGGCAGGGTCACTGTCGAGATGGGGTTGTTTTTGAACGCTTGGCTGCCGATGACTCTCAGCGATGCAGGTAACGAGACCGCCTTCAGGTCTAATTCGGCGAACGCCCCATCGCCGATGGCCGTGGTACCCTCCTTGATGGCCACATTCTCGGCTCCTCGCAGTGCGTCTGTAGCTTTGTAGACAATGGATTTGATATAAACGATGCCGTCTTCTGCCGTCTGCCTCGCAAGCCACGGTGTGGCGTCGAAAGCGTCTCTGCCTATCCCTTCCAGCGTAGAGGGCATCGTGATGTCGGCCAGTTGCCTGCACTCGCCGAAGGCCCGGGCGTCAATGCGTTTTGTGCCTTCGCCGATGACCACCCGTTGTAGTTTGCTGCATCCATAAAACGCGCTCTCGCCGATGCTCGCTGCCGTTCCGGGTATAGCAATGCTTTCGAGTTGTTGGCATGAATGGAACGTCTCGACATCGATGGCGGTGAGCCTGTCTGACAGCGCTACACTCTTGATGCCGCTGTTATCGAAACACCCGCGCCCGAGATAGGCCACGTTCTTGATGCTGATGTCTGTGAGATTGCGTGTGAAAGCAAAGGCGTTTGGGCCGATGCTGTCTACCGATTCCATGTTGTGCACGCTATGCAGTGTCGAGTTGTAGAAAGCCGAGGCACCTATCTTGCGCGTTCCGGCCGGCAGGGTGACGCTCTCGAGCGGCGTGTCGTAGCAAATTCCTTCGCCAACGTTCTTCAGCGCGTTGGGCAGGCGCAGCTCTTTCAGGCCATTGATATCGTTGAAGGCGTATGCCAAACCGGTGTTGTAACAGTTTTTGTAACTGTTCTGCGTAAATCCCCCATAGGTCACAGGTTCGACGTAGTCGTTCTCCGAGAAGATAAAGTAGGTATATTCGGTTCCCGCTCCAAATCCTCTCCATATCTGCCTTGTGTAATAGACCTCGCCGTCGATCACGGGCACGGCATCTGCGAGGTCGAGATAGTACATGTTGGCTATCAGTCCGGCGTGCTCATGCAGATAGCTGAGGTCGGCGCTGTTGATGGGTCCCGAGACCGTGAGGCTGTCCACACGGTCGGTGGGTCGGTCGAGCAATGCGTCGCGCAGCGTTCCGACCTCGGTCATCACGATTCGCTCGTAGGTGCCTTGCGACATGGAAACAATCGGGACACTCAATAGTGCGGCAATCAGTGTTAGTAAAAAGAATCTTTTCATACGTTTGATCACTAGTGTCCGGCAAACTTCTCCTTAGAATTCGTAAGTATCTGATAAATAATA
>CAZBQA010000157.1:0-4366 GCA_964493905.1 uncultured Prevotella sp. | reverse complement strand
TTAATCTGGTGTACCGTCTGCAGAAATGGATGGATACCGTTGCCGGCCAGACCTTTCTGAACTACGCCTACAGTTGGGGTGCCTCAGTGGTTATCTTGGGCGCACTCTTCAAGCTCACCCACCTGCCTGCGGCCAACATTATGTTGTTCATCGGCATGGGCACAGAGGTATTGGTGTTCTTCATATCAGCCTTCGACCGTCCGTTCGACAAGACTGCCGACGGCCGTGAGATTCCTACCCATGTCACCGAGGAGTATCTCGCCAGTGGCAAAGTGACCTATGCCAGAGCTGGTGTGGAAGCAGAGCCTGTCTCTGTTTCACCCGACCTGTCGTCGCAGCGTCCAGCCGGCGAACCCCTTCGTCAGGCAGCCTCCATGACCAGCCCGGCGCCTGTTGGCGAGCCCATCGTCTTCGAAGGTGATGCCTCCGCAGCAGGTCAGCCCGCAGGGGGCGCGGCCGCACAGCCCACCTTCGTGCCGCAGATGTCGGCCGAAGAAGCCGAAGCCCTCAACGAGGCCCAGGGTAGCTATGTCAACGAACTGAAGGAACTGGTGGAGACTTTGAAGAAAGTCAATGAGCAGAGCACCCGTCTCACCCGCGACAGCGAGGAGATGGAGAATCTCAACCGCACGCTCACCGGCATCAGTAAGGTTTACGAGATGCAGCTCAAGGGTGCCAGTCAGCAGATCGGCACCATCGACCAGATCAATGACCAGACCCGCAAGATGGCTCAGCAGATCGAGCAGCTCAACAAGATCTATGCCCGCATGATCGAGGCCATGACCGTCAACATGCACGTGGCAGCCCCGGGAGCCTCTGGGCCTGGTAATGGCGGCAACCTCTAACCTGTGCTGCAAAGTTAAAGAATAAGGAACATGGCAATAAAGAAACGACCGGTCTCCCCCCGCCAGAAGATGATCAACTTGATGTATATCGTCTTGTTGGCTATGCTGGCGTTGAACATCTCCACCGAGGTGCTCAACGGTTTCTCGGTGGTGGAGGAGAGTCTCAATCGTACCACAGCCAATGCCTCGGCAGAGAACAACGTGCTGTATAAAGACTTCCAAGACCAGTTCGCCTCCAATCCGACAAAGGTCAAGGCATGGTTTGATAAAGCCACTGCGGTGAAGAACATGAGCGACTCGCTCTACAATCTGGCCCAGGAACTCAAGGTGGCTATTGTGAAGGAGGCCGATGGTGCTGAGGGCGATGTCCGCAATATCCGCAACAACGACAACATCGACGCTGCGGGCGAGGTGATGCTGGGTCCTATCACGGGTAAGGGTAAGCTGCTCTACAATGCCATCAACAGCTACCGCAACCGCATCTTAAACTTCGTCACCGATTCTCATCAGCGCAAGATCATCTCCAGCAACCTCTCCACGGCAGTGCCCAAGAAACCCAATACGCTGGGAAAGAACTGGCAAGAGTATATGTTCGAGAATATGCCTGTGGCCGCTGCTGTCACCCTGCTCTCCAAACTGCAGAATGACGTGCGCTATGCCGAAGGCGAGGTGCTCCACACCCTGGTGTCGAACATCGACCTCAAGGATATCCGTGTCAACAAGCTGTCGGCCTTTGTCGTGCCCGAGAAGACAACGCTCTATCCCGGCGAGCGTTTTATGGCCAACATCATCATGGCTGCCGTCGACACCACCAAGCAACCCGAAATCTATGTCAACGGCATGCGTGTCAACTCCTCAAACGGACAGTATAGCTTCACAGCCGGTGGAGTGGGCGAGCACCAGTTCAGCGGTTACATCCTCATGCACAATGCCAATGGCGATGTGTTGCGTCGCAATTTCGTCCAGAAATACAATGTCATCCCCGTGCCTGGGGGTGCCACCGTGGCAGCCGACCTGATGAACGTGCTCTATGCAGGTTATCGCAACCCCATCAGCGTCAGTGTGCCGGGTCTGCCCCAGAACGCCGTCTCGGTGACGATGACGGGTGGCAGCCTCACCGCGGCGGGTGCCGGTCGTTTTATTGCCGTGCCCTCGGCCGTAGGCCATGACGTTACCTTCCATGTCTCGGCCCGCGATGGCGGTAAGGTACGTTCCTTCCCGCCCTTCACCTTCAAGGTGCGCAAACTGCCCGATCCCATACCCTATATCGCATTGGGCACCGACCGTTATAAAGGCGGCAACCTCTCTAAGGCCGGTCTCATGTCTGCCTCCCATCTGAGTGCCGCCATTGACGATGGCATCCTCGACATCCAGTTTAAGGTGGTGAGCTTCTCGGCCGTGTTCTACGACAACATGGGCAATGCTGTGCAGATGGCTTCGGCGGGCGACAGTTTCACCGAGCGCATGCAGGAACAGTTCCGCAGGCTGGCGCGCAACCGCCGGTTCTATATCACCGAGGTCAAAGCCGTTGGTCCCGATGGCATCACCCGCAACCTGCCCGGAGCCATGGAGGTGAAGGTCAGATAATGTCCTCTGTGCACCGTTGGCGTGACACGCCGGTACCCGAACAATAACAACAGAAAGTAGCAAAGATATCAAGATGATGAGAAGATACTTAATGATGATCATGGTTGCCACACTGTGCCAAACCCTGGTTGCACAGCCCAAGGCCCGTCGTCAGGAGCAGCAGGCCGCTGCCCAGCAGTCGAACCGTAACAATATGACCATGCGAGCCCAGATCTCCTTCCCGACGACGGCCAAGATGGACGAGGATGTGGTATGGCGTCGCGACATCTACAGGGAGCTGAAGCTGGAGGATAGTGCCAATGCCGGTCTTTATTATCCGGTGGAACCGCAGGGCACACAAATGAATTTGTTCACCTATCTCTTTAAGCTCATCATGGCAGGTCCCAATCGTGGAGGCATTGCTGCCTACTCGTATGATGTCAACACCGGCAACGAGCGTTTCGACGAGTCGTTGCGCATCCAGCCGCTGAAGTTCCTCGACGACTACCATATCTTCTACGAGCGCACCGACCGTGGCGTGCATATCGACGATAGCGACATTCCCTCTGCCGAGGTCAAGGGCTACTTCATCAAGGAGAGTGCCTACTACGACCAGGCCACCGCTACCTTCCACACCAAGGTGCTGGCCCTCTGTCCGGTGATGTATCGCGAGGACGACTTTGGCGAGGGCACCACCAAATACCCGCTCTTCTGGGTGAGGTATGACGACCTGGCTCCCTTCCTGGCCAAGCAGACCATCATGACCAGCAATGTCAACAATGCGGCCACCATGAGCATCGACGACTTCTTCACCGTCAATGCCTATAAGGGAAAGATCTATAAGACCACCAACATGCTTGGTCAGACGCTGGCCCAGGTGGCGGGTGGCGACACCCTTCGCCTGACGCAGGAACAGCAACGCATCGAAAGCGAGATCAAGCAGTTCGAGCAGCGTATGTGGGGCGACCAGGTACGCAAAGACTCGCTCGACTCTATTGCCTCGCTTGACAAGAAGGCCCTGAAGGCAGTCAGGAAGTCGCGTCGCAACGCTTCCACTTCTACCACTAAGGTCAAGAACCGTCGTCGCAGCGACAGTTCGCCATCCACGGGCAGCTCGGCACGTGTCACGGTGCGCAGACAGCGTCGCTAGTCCATACACATGACAGTATCATCATAAAAACACTTATAGCCTATGAAAAGAATGTTGTCTATGGCTCTGCTGGCCGCCTGCATATTGCTGGCATTGCCGGCAAGTGGCCAGTCGAAACTGCGTTTTGGTTTCGAGGGTGGTCTCAATGTCACCAAGGCATCGCTGAGTACCGATGTCTTCAACTCTTCCAACCGCATGGGTTTTTACATTGGTCCCAAGCTCAAGTTCACCCTGCCCATCATCGGACTGGGCGTCGACGTGGGTGCCCTTTACGACCAGCGTGAGTCGAAACTCGAGTCGTCGACCGCCGGCTCCGAGACCTTCAAGCAAGAGAACGTTATCGTGCCCGTCAATGTGCGCTACACCATGGGCATCGGCAACATCGCAGGCATTTACCTCGCTGCAGGTCCACAGCTGGGCTTCAATGTTGGTGACGAATCGTTCAGCTGGACCGACAAGGCCAGCTACGAGCGCTCCTTCCAACTCAAGAAGTCTAATTTCAGCTTTAATCTCGGCGGCGGCATCATCCTCAACCATATCGAGATCAATGCCCGCTACAACATCCCGCTGAGCAAGACGGCAGAAGTGACATCGGTGAGCAATGTGGCCGAGGGCGTGCAAGACAATTTCAACAGCAAGTCGAACACCTGGCAGATTGGACTGGCTTATTATTTCTAAATAGGTAGTTAGCCACGCACGGCTTCTGTCAGAATGATATTTATCCCAGTCATCACCTATTGATGACTGGGATTTTGTTTGACCAGCATGTGTACCGACTAACGGGTGCAAGTCCCGAGCAGGCCCT
>CAZBQA010000156.1:0-4440 GCA_964493905.1 uncultured Prevotella sp. | reverse complement strand
TTGTCAACAGGAGGAGAAGGATTCTTGGCATGGTAGGTTGGTTTGTTGGTGGGTTGGTGGGTTGGTTACTTGGTGCGGTAATGGGGCGACTCGTCCATCAACAAGTAGGTGGGCTTGTAGCCTCCGGCATCAATGAGGATCTTCTCGAAGACGATGGCCGGGTCTAAGGGGCGCAGCGTGAGGGTGTGAAGACCATCGGCCTGGGCGTTGACGGGCAGCGTCACCGTCGACACCACGGCGCGGCGGGCCACCGTGGGATAATAGATGCTGTAGATATTCTCCTTGGCCTCGTTGAGACGGGCATTGAAGTTGACCACCTGCGCCGGGCCGCCGTCGAGCGAAAGCTCATAGCGCAGACCACCCTGGTTGAGGAAGTCGAGGGTCGACTTGACCATGACATACACCGTGACCTGGCGAGGCGACAGCGTGCCCAGCCGGAAACGATAGTCGAGGGACGCGCCCGCGACGGCAGCCGTGGGTGGCAAGAGCGTCACGGCACTCCGTGTCCGTCCCATGTGGGGCACTATGGTCCATGTGATGCCCTGGGGGGCGCTGCTGGCATAGTAGTGCTCGGCATCAAGCACCACCACACTGTCGGCAGCCGTGAAGACATAGCCGCCCGGCACGTCGGTCTCCACCCGGTGTACCTCGGGCATGCGGTCAGCCTCGAAGTCGTCGTTCCAGCTGGTATAGCCGATGTGCTTCTGGGTCATCATGCCATTCCACTTCCCCCCCGCGATATCATGGTTGTAGGCCCGGCAGAGCAGAGAGTCGCGACGAAAAGCCTCCGCCACGCGGTCGGCCCACACATTAGCCTCTGGGTCATTGCGTTTCCACAATATGCGGTTCATGGCTTGGGCATAATACATCTGATAGAGGTTCGACATGGCCTGCACGGGGAAGAGGATGAGCTGCTGGTAGGCATCACGACAGGCCGCGGGCAAGGCCACAAACTGCCTGAGAGCCTCGGCCTCCAGCCGCATATAGTCGTCGGCCACCTGGCGCCACTCGCCGGTCTCGACGTTATAGGTAGTGGCATCGAGCATCTCGGGGGTGATTCGACCATTATACTTACAGATAAGGTTGAGGATGCGAGCGGCCTCGTCGGCCTGGTCTTCGCCAAACTGCTGGGCACAGAACGAACGTGTGTGGTCGAGCAGGTTGGCAGCGGTATAACGTGTGGGGTTCCAGGCCATGTCCATGAACAAAGTGATGGGGTACTCCATGGGCTTGAGGTCGCCCACGTTGAGCATCCACATCCGCTCGATGCCATAGCTGTAGGCCAGCGACAACTGTTCCCACATATTCTGGATGGGTGTGACATTGAGCCACTTGGTGTTGCGTGGCGCACCGACGTAGTCGACATGATAATATAGGCCCCAACCGCCCTTGCGCTGGCGTTCGCTGGCCGTCGGCACGCGCCTCACATTGCCCCAGTTGTCATCACAGAGAAGCATCGTGACATCTTCGGGCACGCGCATGCCCTTGTCGTAATAGTCGAGCACCTCTTTATATAACGCCCACACCTGTGGGGTCTCTGAGGCCTTCTTGCCCGTCACCTCGCTGATCATCTTGCGTTGGTTGGTCACGATGCGCTCGAGCAGACGGGTATCGGCCTCGGCACTCATAGCCTCGTCGCCGTCGCCCCTCATGCCGATGGTGATGATGTCTTCGGTATGCTTCGCGCGCTCGATGCCTTGCCTGAAGAAACGGTCGATGACCTGCTGGTTGGTGTGGTAGTTCCACGCCCCATACTGGCTGCGATGGCGTGCCCACTCCTGGTGGTTGCGGGCCATGGGCTCGTGGTGCGAGGTGCCGATGATGATGCCCATCTCGTCGGCCGTCTGGCTGTTGAGCGGGTCATCGGCATAGAAGGCCCAGCCCCACATGGCAGGCCAGAGCATATTGCCCTTGAGACGGAGGATGAGTTCGAAGACGCGGGCATAAAAACGATGGTCGCCATAGTTGGTGCCAAAGGTGTTCTTCACCCATGAGGTGAGACATGGAGCCTCATCGTTGAGGAAGATACCACGGTAGCGCACGGCGGGCTGTCCGTCGGTGTAGGTGCCACGCCGCAGATAGATACGGTCGTGATGGGGCACGGGAACGTCGGCCCAGTAATACCATGGGGAGACACCGATCTGCCGAGAGAGTTCGTAGATACCGTAGATGGTGCCACGACGGTCGCTGCCAACAATGACGAGCTGGCGGCCCACGAGCTGTATGACGTAGGCCTCGGTCTTGCCTTTAAGCAGACGCCCGTCGATAGCACGACTGCGCACCAGCCTGTCGATGGCAGGCGAATGGCCAAGGGTGCCGACCACAATACGGGCATCGGTAACGCCGGTCACATTGACGCGGGCACCGCACACCTTATTAATATCTGTAGCCAGGTTGCCGGCAGCCAGGGCCACGCCCTTGAGGTCGTCGGCACTCACGCCGATGGTGACCTCGCTACCGTCGTTGAGAAGGAGGTCGCCAGAAGAAAAATCGACAAACGGCTCGGCAGCAGGCAGCAACAGGCTGCATAGCAGCGTGAGGGTGAGGAGGAGGGTACGCATAGTGATTGTTGGTGGGTCCACCCCAGCCCTCCCAAGGGAGGGAGAGGCCATACGGCGGGTTGATGGGTTAGTGATGGGGCAATTATTTAAAAAGGTGAGGCACAAACTCTTTAAGGCAGCGGCGCCAGGTGAGCCATTCGTGGTGGGTGCCGGCCGACACGTAGCTGTCGACCTTGATGCCGGCCTTGCGCAGGTCATCGACCAGTTTGGCCGTACCCATATTCTCTTCGCTGCCACAGCCGAGGAACAGATAGCGCAGCTTGCTGTTTACCTCGGCAGGACGTGAGAAGATACCATCATAGGTCTTGTTGACATCCAGACCGAAGATGGCACCGCTGAATCCACCGGCATAGGCAAACTTGTCGAGATGGGTGAACACCACGTCGAAGGTCTGGTGCCCACCCCACGACAGTCCGGCCATGGCCCGGTGCTCACGGTCGGCCCGGGTGCGGAAGGTGCGGTCGACCATGGGGATGAGGTCCTCGAGCAGCACCTTGTAGAACGAGGCACCGTAGGCGCTGCGCCCTGCCTCGTTGGGCCCGCCTTGGAACGGAGCCTTCACGTCGCCACTCTCCATGACCACAATCATGGGCACGGCCTTGCCTTGGGCGATGAGATTGTCCATGATATGCTGCATGTGGCCCTGCTTGCTCCAGCCTGTCTCGTCCTCGCCCATACCGTGCTGCAGATAGAGCACCGGATAGCGTTTCTTGCCCTGCTCATATTCGGCAGGGGTATAGACCATGGCGCGGCGCCACTCGCCGGTAGACTGGGCATAATAGGACACAGAGCGCACCTGTCCGTGGGCCACGCCCTGCTGCGGACGGTAGTAGTCGCCCTCGGGCCCTTCGGCAATCTCGATGCCGCCCGACTGACGGCAGCAGCCGAAGAAGATGTCGGTGGCGGGATCGGTGACCTGCACGCCGTCGACGATGAAGAAGTAATAATGGAAGCCCACCACGAGGGGATCGGTGACGGCCATCCATACCCCCTGGTCGTCGCGCACCATGTCATATTTCTTGCCACAGATGTCGACCTGCACCTTACGGGCCTGCGGGGCCTTGAGACTGAAGTAGGCGCGGCGCTGGCCATCGACCTTGGGAAACGCGTTGCCGGGAACGGTGGTAGAGGCCACCACGGCATCGGCCGGCACCTGAACAGCAGCGGTCACCTCACGGCCCAAGAGCGACAGCATCTTGTAGGCATAGCGGCGGCCTAGCTCGCGGTAGCCCTCGGCATCGAAGTGGAGGTCGTCGGGACCACTGGTGCATCCCTCCGAAGAGATGACGTGCGCGGTGTGGATGGTATGGGGCAATGTGTTGATGATGGGATTCATAGCGATGCAACGCCCACGGCCATCGGCACGCACCACCTCACCGGCCAGCAGGGGCACGTCTTCTGACTTGAGGCCGAGGTCGGCAATGAGCTGGTTGTAGACAAAGGCCACCTTCTCAGGCCAGCAACGGTCGCCGGTGTTCGACTCGCCCTGGTGCAACAGTATGCCTTTGATGACACCCGTCTGCTGGGCCTTGCGGGCCAGACTGACCAAGCGGTTGTAGGGATTGTCGCCGTAGGCCTTGAGCATGCCCTTCATCCATTGTGGGGCGCGGGTCTTGACATACTGGTCTACCGAGTCGCGCATGAAGGTCTCGATATGGCAGCCGCCCACGGCCACGTTGATGACACCCACCCTGACCTCCTTGGGCAGATGAGCCACCATGGTCCTGCCAAAATAGTCGGCAGGCGTCAGGCCTGTGTTGGGACGGCAGAGGGGCGGCACGGCGGTGTACCACTCACCCATCTTACGACCACGGCCCTCGTCGTCGACGGCAGCCATCATCTGGAAACGAGGGTCTACGCCGGTGAGGTCTTCGGCCTC
>CAZBQA010000155.1:0-4450 GCA_964493905.1 uncultured Prevotella sp. | reverse complement strand
ATATTAAACAAAAACAAAGTTCAAAATATCTGATGACTCTGTATATTCTTTTAATCCTCGGTGCAATGACAATCAGTATGGGTTGCGGTTTTTTAGCAATTCCTGTGATACTGGACTTTTGCAAGGAAAAACGATTATACGACATTCCTAATGCCCGAAAAATGCACAAAACCATGATACCCCGTCTGGGTGGCGTGGCGTTCATGCCCAGTATGCTCATTGCCTTTATCTTAGCCCTGCTGGTGATGGCCAATGATTACCAGGGTAATCGAATTTCCATCAATCTATGGTCTTTATATTTTTTTCTTGGACTGCTCATCATATATGTTGTTGGGCTTGTAGATGACCTGACGGGACTCGGTGCCAATATCAAATTTACGGCACAGATCATAGCAGCCATTGTTCTGCCGTTATCCAATCTGTATATCAACAACTTATATGGACTTTTTGGCATTTATGAAATCCCTTATTGGGTAGGTGCCCCATTGACGGTAATCACCATCGTGTTTATATGCAATGCCATGAATCTTATTGACGGCATAGATGGACTTTGTGCCAGTCTCACAGAGATAGCACTTGCAGGATTCATGTTTGCGTTCTATTCCGAACACATTTATGTATACTGTATTTTAATTGCTGGACTAATGGGGGCGTTGATCTCATACTTATATTATAATCTTTTTGGAAAAGAAGAATGTAACCGGAAAATCTTCATGGGCGACAGCGGAAGTCTCACGCTCGGTTTCGTACTTGGATTCCTTTTCGTAAAATACACGATGAACAATCCTACCGTAATGCCCTTTGCACCTCATAGAATGCCTATTGCCTACACGTTTCTTATCATACCGACCTTCGATGTTGTACGTGTCGTGCTACACCGTATTCGAATGCATCAGGGTATTTTCTGTGCCGACAAAAACCACATACACCACAAAATCATGCGGCTGGGTTATTCCATGCGCCAGACCCTATGTATTATTCTTTGCCTTGCCTTGTCCTTTATTGTCTTGAACCGCATGGTCTATCCCTTCACAGGCTTCACCATTGTTTTCATCATGGATATTCTTTTGTACACAGCACTAAACCTTGCGCTCAATTTCCGTGTAAAAAACAATATTAAGGGAATACAAAATAAATGAAAAGAATACTCGATTGCCTGCTTGCAGCTGTTTGCCTGGTCATTTTCTCGCCTCTGATAGCAGCATGTGCGTTAGCTATCAGACTAGAGGACGGCCTGCCGGTCATTTTCAGCCAAGAACGTATAGGACTGCACGGCAAGCCATTTGTCATCTATAAGTTTCGCAGCATGCGAATGGACGCAGAGACAGACGGTGAGCCGCAACTGCTCGAGATTGAGGGTGACAGCAGGCTGACCAAGACAGGCCGCTTCCTGCGCGACCACCACCTCGACGAACTGCCGCAGCTGTGGAATGTGCTGAAGGGTGACATGGCATTCATCGGCCCGAGGCCTGAACGGCAGTATTATATCGACCAGATAGTGAAACATGACCCCAGGTATGTATCGCTATACCAGATTCGGCCGGGAGTGACATCTTACGCCACACTCTACAATGGGTATACCGATACCATGGAGAAGATGCTGCGACGATTGGAACTCGACCTCTATTATCTGGAGCACAGGTCGTGGTGGTTCGACGCGAAGATCCTGTTCAAGACCTTCATCAACATCGCCTTCGGAAAGAAGTTCTGAAGACATGTTGCGGCTGTATCCGACAGACCTTTAGGGTAGCTCTCTCGTATCTTCCACAACATGCTCTCGCCTTCTCCGCCCTCTATCCTACTTTCTTACGTCCCCTTTGAAATGCCTTATCCCCACCTTTTTCCTACTGAGTCCATGCCAACCTTGCATTCCTCATACAGTCGGCACACATTGTCCGGCAGTCCCGGGCATGGTGCCCGACTATCCCGGACTCCTTGCCCGGAAGCCCCGGACACGTTGTCCGGAGGCTCCGGACAACGTGTCCGAGTGGCTCTGAGGAAGAAATATGTTCCCTTGGCAGTTTCCGTTTCATCCGCCCATCGCGCGGCGATGCTCCGTGTAATCGGTATGTAGCCGTCTCGGCTGCTGTGCTATCGGCGTCATCCGTTGTTCTTAGGCGGGAGGTATCCGACGGAATACCGACCCACTCCCTATCTTCCGGGAAGGTATGGATATGACTCTTCGGTCACGCCCCGGCCCTCAGAACTTTTTGAAATAGAGGCGCAGGATGTCCGACTTCAAGATCATCTTCGACCCGTCGAGTGCCTCGACCTTGTAATGTTCTTCGAGGCGCTGTATGCCGTAGGGTGCCAGCAGCGTGGCATCGTCCACGGGAATATCGCCACCGTCTACCTGGTCTTGATGCCAATGGTCGAGGTAGGGCTGGTAGATTGTCAGGCTGTCGGCAGTGTGGGTGAACCGCAGGTAAAAGCGGTTGTCGGTGCCTTGCAGATGAATGAGCTTGGCCTGCACACCCCAGAAGAGTCGTTGTTCGGCCACATTGGCCTTTCCGGCCGTCTGCAGGGTGTCTACCTCCACCAGATGCCAGAAGCCGTCGAGCTTGCCGTTGCCACTGGTCTCGATGTCGCACGAAGCTATCAGCATGCAGCCTAACAGCAAGGTAGGCAGCAGTTTGCGTATGATTCTATGTTGTTTCATTGCATTGTCCTTAAAGATTAATCACACCTTTCTTGCACACAGTGAGCTGGAATCCGTGGTTGTCGCCGAGTATGCTGCCACGGTCGATGCCCACGGCGCCGGTGACTGTCCATCCCCTGTCGAAGTGGTAGCTCCCCTCGAGCATCAGGCTGGTGTTGTGTCGCTTGCCGGTATAGGGCTCAGAATAGGTGCCGTAACCCGTCTGGTAAGTGGCCAGCAGCCGATAGCCCAGCCGCTCTAGTGGCTGCCCTTCCACGCCGAGGTGATAGGCCACAAAACGGTTGTCCTTCACGTAGATCCGTCCATCGGTGTTGTAGATGGGCGATTGGTAGAGCGGATTGCCCATCACCTGGCCCCAATGCTGCCATCCGGTGTAGAAGCTATGGTTATAGTAGTCGTCCTGCCCGGCCACATGGTCGGGAATGTTGGCCGTGCGGTCGTGGTTGTAGGGGCCGCTCTGGTATTTGGTATAAATGTACTCGACCACCAGGCCGCGCAGCCAGGTGCCATACTTCAGCTTGAGCTCGGCACCCAGCATGATGTCCTTGAGGGCATACATGAAGTAGCGGTTGTCTTTCTTCACATTCCATTCCTCGCCCCCGCCGTAGCCGTTATAGTCGATGAGAAACATCTGCGAATGGTCTTCGAAGAAATGGTCGGCATACAGGGCCGCGCTCCAGGTCTCGCAGTCGTAGTTGATGCGGGCCACATAACTGCCCAGGTGGTTGCCCTCCACATTGGTGTACTGCCCGTCGGTGGCATCGGCACCGCCGGGGATGAGCACATTCCAGAACGACTTGAAGCCCCTTCCGCCACTGATGGTCTGCATCTGTCCGTCGGGCCCGGGGACGTGGCTTGTGCCTCCAAACTGAGACGCCATCTCCAAGCCTAGTTCTAGCGAAAGGGGGTAGAAACCATCGGTGTTGCCCACCATGAGGTATCCGGCCTTGCTGTGATAGAGCGCATGGTCGGTGTAACGGCTCTGCCCGCCTGTGAAGCCGGTCTGCCAGTTGTCGTCGGTAAACATGCCGTAGGCCACGTGTCCCTTGATATGCAGCCATCGGCCCAGGAAGGGCAAGGTGTAATAGCGTGGCAAGGCCAGCCTCACCTGTGGCACCGGACGGGCGTTGATGCCCAGGGTCTGTGCGCCCGAGCTCAGCCGTTGGTCCTTCAGTTCCATGTCATACTGCTTGGCACCTACGGTGAGCACGCCGTGCAGCCAACGCCCCTCGACGAAGGCCTGCTGCACAACGACCTTGCTGGTATAGTTGACAGGTATGGCAATATCTACACCATAGCCCATGCCCCATCGGCGGGCCGAGTCGTTGCTGAGCGGACGGATAACTTGCCCGCGCATGTAGCCATTGCTCTCGTCGAGCGACGAGAGACCATACTTGTTGGCATTGAGCCACAGCGGCGTGGTGCCATGCGACAGCGACCCCTGGGCCTCCACCCGATAGGTGACCTCGCGACCCAGGTCGAGCCTGCCCGGGTCGGCATCGTCTTGCCAGGCATACTGTGCCGAGGCCTGCGCCACCTGCAAGAGCAGCGTGCAGAGCAATGCCCATTGTTTCGTGCGTACATTATATATCATGATTTGCAAAGATAACGCTTTTTAGGGATTTTCCCCGCTCATGTAGGGGAAAACCTTTCTATGTTACCCACTTTTCAACTACTTTTGCAACGTGAGGTAAAGGAAAGCCTTGCACGACATTAAGAACAATTTAAATAATAAGGATATGAAACGTACATGATCGGCTTTCGCCAAAGGGAATGAAAAGGGAATTTTGT
>CAZBQA010000154.1:0-4474 GCA_964493905.1 uncultured Prevotella sp. | reverse complement strand
GTTACTTCAACCTTACCTGCCCGTGCCCGGAACAAAGATTAAAACATTAAAAGTCACATTACGCTCAACCATAGCGCTAGCCTCACCCGCCCCTTGGGGAGGGCCGGGGAGGGGCTTCATCGCGCCAGCCATCTCCCTCCCCCACCGGGGAGGGTTGGGGAGGGGCTTCACCGCGCTAGCCTCACCCGCCCCTTGGGGAGGGTCGGGGAGGGGCCTTAGGGGCCTTAGGGAGGGGTTTCCCCATCTATTCCCCCAATCCCCTAACTTAGAGGGCTATTCCATCGGCCACAACTTCACATCGCTGTTGAGGCCACTCTTCATCGGTTCCCAGTTGGCATAGGTCGACTTCTTGTAATGGATGTTCACCAGGTTGATCTCGTTGAACTTACGCCACTGTACGCCCCTGCGGTCGAGGTCGGCAATGCGGTTGGCGGGCAGGTTGGTGACCTCTATGCGGATGGTATTCGTGCCCTCATGCACCGCTTCGGTGGTGAGCACGAAAGGCACCGACCATGCGCAGCCGGCATATACGCCGTTGACATACACCCTTGCACTCTCGCGCACATCGCCCAGGTCGATGAGGAAGCCACGAGGGGCGGCGGCGAGCTGTTTGGCCTTCACCTTGAAGGTCGTCTCGTAGATGCCCGTACCCATGGTGATGGCTGCCGTGCCCCCCAGCGTCTCCCAGGTCTGCACGTTCTCCAGCTTGTGCTGGCCAGCCACCCGTGGTGTCTCCTCGGTGAAGGTCAATATCCACGGCTTGCGGTCGAGCACGATAGGCTCGCCCTTGGCATTGGGACGCACGGTGAGCTCTGGCAGGGCCTGACCGGCGGTCACAGTCTGTAAGAACATCGACTCACCCGACCGCAGACAGATCCGCACTTTGTCGCCATTCGTCTCTGCGGCATAACGCTTGTCGTTGAGCGGGTTGTACCAATAGGCTGGTTGCTCGTCGACAGCCAGCCGTACGTAGCTGTCTACATCGTTGGGTGTGAGGTTGGCCATGAAATAGCTGTGTCCCTGCGCGTTGGTGCGTCGTATAGCCTTCAGATGCAGCCTTGTCTTGAGCTCCTCGCTGCGTGCCGCCTGTGCCAGGGCTGTAGCATCGATGCCCATGATGACGGGCGCTCCGGCCGCCTTGAGCTGTGCGATGTGGGTCTGCAGCGCCAGCGTCAGTGTGGTGCCCTCGGGGATGATGAGTCCGCGGTAGCATTGTCCGGCAGCTGTGGTGAGCCGACCGCCGACCATAGTGGTCGTCAGGAGGTATCGGTCACTGATGTAGTCGCAGTCGTAGCCCAGCGAATCGAGGCGGTTGATGGCCTGTCTGAAGGCCGGTGCATAATGCCCCATGTCGTCGATGGAGAACTGCATGAGCGGCTTCTTGCCCTGCTGTCGCCAGATGTCGCGGATGGGCAGGTAGATCAGGAAGTCGTTGTCGGGCCGTCCGTCCTGCAGACGTTGCTGACAGCGCGTGACGTAGCGCATGAACTCGGGTGCGTCGCGCCAGATGCTGTTGGTGGGCGACATGTCGATGCTGGCGTAGAACTTCCATCCTGGCCAGGGGTCGTCTTTGGGCGAGTAGGCCGTGCCATGGAAGAACATCCGGTTGACGCCCGCACAGAACATCAGGTCGAGGTCGGGCTTGAGCTGCGACAGCGACGTGCGGAAATGCTCGGTGAGCCAGGTGAAGGTCTCGCTGCTGGTGAGCGTCTTGCCGGTGATGTGTGCGGCCGAGGGCGCATATTTGAGCATCGAGAAGTCGGAGAGGTTGTCGCGCACGTTGCCCTCGTCATCGCGCAGTCCCTTGATGCCGAAGTGGGTCAGGCCGAAGCCCTCGATCTCGGGGATGTCGACGGCGGCGTAGCAGTCGATGAGGTTGGCGGGTGAGCCGTGAGCCTGGTTGCGTGTCATGGCCCCATGGGCGTGCGCCCATGCCGTCCATTGCTCGGTGAAGTTCTCGAGCAGCAGGTCGGCCAGCGTCTCACGGTAGTCGCTGAGTGTCTGCGGGTCGTTGGCCAGGTATTTGTCGAAGTGGTCTTGCAGGCGGTAGCCGCGACGACGCTCAAACTCGTCGAGCAGCGACGGTGTCCAGTCGGCCTCGTAGACCTCGTATGAGTCGTTGAAGAAGGTATGCGGATAGGGCGTGCCCGAGCTGTCGAAGGCCTCACTGATGTGTTGCAGGTAATGGGCCACGGCGTCGCGGTCGAAATGGTCGAGCACCCAGCCCTCGCCACCGGGAGCCGCCCGCTTCACCTTCTGCCGGGTGCGTGAGATGAAGAGGGCGATGACCCTGCTCCTGTGTTTGTCGACGGGTATCACCTGCTGGGTCGCGAAGCGCGCGTAGGGCTCCTCCTTCGCCGGTACCGCGAGCTTGAGCCTCGTCAGCTGGTTGTTGCTGACGATGGTGTCGACGAACACCGCCTTGCAGGCCGCCTCATCGATGGTCACCGACGGACCGCCGAAGGGCCATCCCGTGCCACAGTTCATATCAATTTGCAGGGAGTCGCGGCGCGCCTCATCCATGACAAAGCGCAGCATCTCCATCCACCGTGGTGAGAGGAAGGGGATGTTGTTCTTGTCGTTGCCCTGCACGCCGTAGATGGGTGTGATCTCCAGCGTGCCGATGCCGCACCGCGCATACTGCTGCATGTTCCAGCGCAGGTCGGCGGTGTCGACCGCCGACCCCAGCCACCACCAGCGCGAGCCCGGCTTGCTGGTGATATCCGTGGCCTGCGACCAGACCAGCTGGGGGAGAAGACTTAGTAGGATGATGAGGTAACGCATTTCATTACTTGGTTTTGGTGGTAATTAATAGAACCACCTTGAATAGAACCCACCTTTATTTATTAATCAGTTTATAATATTCCGTCACACCGAGAAGATAACATCCGAGGCCGAAGTCGTCGAAGTCGGGGTTGCGGTCCATCGACAGCGGCTGGGCGTCAGAGGGCTGCTTGCCCGTACCCTGCACGTAGCCCAGGAACCCGTTGGGGTGTACCAGCTTCTTCAGGGCCAGCCAGGCGCGGTCGCAGGCCTTGCGATAGGCCTTGCCCTTGAGGTATCCGTTCTGCAGTCCCCAGCTCATGCCGTAGAGGAAGAGAGCGGTGCCCGTGAGCTCCGGACCGCCGTAGTTGGTGGGACACACCAGACTGACGTTCCAGTATCCGTCTGCGCGCTGGCATCTGAGCAGTGCCTTGCTCATGGCTACAAAGTCTTTCTTCAACAGCTTGTGATAGGGGTCGCTGGCCGGCAGCTCGTTCATCACGCGCAGCAGGGCGGCATACACCCACCCGTTGCCACGGCTCCAGTAGCAGTTGCTGCCGTCTGCCTCTTTGTAAGGCGGCACAAAGTCTTTGTCGCGCCACCACATACCCTCCTTCACGTTGAACAGTTTGCCGCCGCAGGTGTCGCGTGTCCATACATACGACCGCATGGCATAGTCCATATAGCTGCGGTCGCCCGTGATGCGATACATCTGTGCATACACCGGCATGGCCATCTGTATGGCGTCAATCCATGTCCAGTAGTCGTTGCGCCCCGTGGCCATCTGCTGGTCGAGGTTGGCCTTTACCTGCTCCAGTCGCTCGTTGCCTCCCAGTTTGTCGTAGAGGTAGATATAGGTCTGGGCACAGCACTGGTCGTCGGCGTCGGTGGTCTTGATGCCGTTGCGCGGCGTCCACCGGTGGAAGTCGGCCCAGCGGGTCATATAGTCCATGAAGGTCTCGGAGGGTTGCAGTTCGTTCAGGGCACATAGTCCCTCGTAGTACACGCCGCGCGTCCACAGACTGCTGGGGCGTTCTTTCTTGACAAAGGTGGGGACGGTGGGGTCGGGGTGTACCTCCATGAAATACTGGTTGGCCGTCAGCGCACTCTGTAACACGCTGTCGGCGCGACTGCTCTGGGCAGAGGCCAGCAGGGGCATGGCAGTCATGAAAAGGGATAATAGGATTGTTCGCATTAGCTTGATAATTTGTTTTGTGCAAAAATAAAGAAAAAATGATAGACTCCAACAAAATTATCAAATTTTAGAGTAGTATTGGTTGTTTTATAGGAACTTCGATGTGGCCCCTCCCTAAGGCCCCTCCCCGGCCCTCCCCAAGGGGCGGGAGAGGCTGGCGCGATGAAGCCCCTCCCCAACCCTCCCCAAGGGGCGGGAGAGGCTGGCGCGATGGAGCCCCTCCCCAACCCTCCCCGGTGGGGGAGGGGGATGGCTGGCGCGATGGGAAGCCCCTCCCCAGCCCTCCCCGAGGGGCGGGAGAGAGCCCCTCCCCAACCCTCCCCGGTGGGGGAGGGGGATGGCTGGCGCGATGGAGCCCCTCCCCGACCCTCACGGTAGGGGCGGGAGAGGCTGGCGCGATGGGGGCACGCAGAGTCGGAGAGTTTAGGAGTCTAGTGATGTGGGTGCGCAGGTTCCGTGAGATCAGTTGCCGCGACGCGGCACTCGCTTTATCGAAATGTGCCGGATGGTTTTCTG
>CAZBQA010000153.1:0-4653 GCA_964493905.1 uncultured Prevotella sp. | reverse complement strand
TGTCTCACGACAAGCCTTTACATCTTATACAAAAACATTATGAAAAATTTATATCATGGCGAATCTAGGTCATGAATAATCGTTTCGGCATCCTGTCAGCAGCCTAGGCATGCACCATCATTGCTCTTGCGCTGGCAGTAGCGTTCGCATTGCATGCGGATGTCGTAGCCTAACAGTGCGCCGAGCATAAAGTCCTCTTCGGGCGTGAGCTCGTTGAGTGGGCGGGTCACTACCATCCGTATGGCTTTGAGGCACTCCTCACGGCCAAAAAACAGGTTGACGGTGTCGGTACCTGCGGGCTGGAGGATGTACGAGATGTGCTGCCGCTCCAGCCGCTGGATGGCGCTTGACGCATAGCGACGGTTGAGCGTGTAGAGAATCATCTGGCGAACACCTTTCTGATATTCGTAGATGTGGTTGTTGAGCACTTTCATTTCTACGGGCAGATCGGACATATCTCGGTGAAGTTGGGCTTTGTCAAGGATCAGACAACGATGGATGGTGTGGATGTTCAGAGCCCCAAGGTGGGGAGCCAGGCGTCGATGCGGGCCTCGGTCTTGTCGCCCTCGTTTTCCTCATCGAGGGCCAGTCCCACAAACTTGCCATCGACCACGGCTTCGGAGTCGTCGTAGGTGTAGCCCTCCGTCGACACCTCGCCAACAAGTGTGGCGCCGGCAGCCTGGGCTGCATCGTAGAGCTCTTTCATGCCGCTGCAGAAGGAGTCGGAATAAGAGGCCGAGTCACCACATCCAAAGATGGCAACCTTCTTGCCCGAGAGATTGGTCTGACGAATGGTCTTCACGCCGTCATACCAGTCGTCCTGCAGCTCGCCGCCACCCCAGGTGGAGGTGCCCAGCAGGATATTGTCGGCCCCTTCGAGCTGTTCGGCCGAGAGGTTGACCACCTCGATGACTTCTGCGCCGGTCTTCTGACCGATGGTTTGTGCGATGCTCTCGCATGTTCCGGTTGATGAACCGTATACTACAATTGTCTTGCTCATATTTTCTATTTTATCTTATGGTTTATCTTATTCTGTGGCAAAGATAGGAGTTTTTTTCATTCCCCACAATACCTAAAAATGGTGGTTTGGGCAAAATACCTAATTATAGTGACATGCCCCCATACAAGAAATCCCACCTGTGCCTGATGCACAAGTGGGATATCTTATATCGTATGCAAAGCCATGTTGGCTGCTGGGATGCGCCCCGTTGGCGAGGCTTGTTTCAACGTAGATGCTTAGTTTGGCACGGAGTGCTTACTTCAGCAGGCCCCTATTGTTCAGCGTCACGTTGAGCAGGGTGTTGAACTTGCGGAACTGCTCCTTGTCGAGCACCTGACGCATACCCTGAAGCTCTCTGCTGGCAGCCTTGGTCACGAGCTCCTTGCGAAGCGACTCGTCGGCCTTGCCGGCTTTGTTCATTTCGTTTACGAAACGGTCGTGTACAAACTCTATCACCTCAATCTGGTCGCCATACAGGCCCAGTGCCTGTGCCAGGCTGTAATAGTTTACGGCCATGTCGTAGTTGGCCTCGGTGGCTACTGCTGCGTCGGCCGACTTGGCCTTGGCGTCAGACTCGCTGTTACCTGCAAATGCCATGGTCATACTCAGCATGGCTACCATTGTCAATACAATCTTTTTCATCTTTGTTTCCTTTCTTTTTACCGGCCTGTCTCTCTTACCGTCCAGACCTTGATTAAACATGTTATCCTAACAGAAATCCTCTCGATTTCAATGCAAAGATAGGGCTTTTAGCGGTTGTGGCCAAACAATTCGGTAGCTTGTGTGCGAAAACAGCTTTAATTTTTGACCTATATCAAACATGCCGCTAATATTCCGAAACTCTAGCACCCCCATCAATATTTGTGGATGGGAATGAGGGGAAAACGAAAAATAAGTCGTAACTTTGCACTTATTATATTTATATAAGGTATTATAGAAGGATAATTGCATTATTAATTTCAAAACTTAGAAGAATATGGAAAAGCAAGAAAATAAATTCATCAAGGCCTCTTATCAGCTTTACGATGTGACAGACGGCGGCTGTGAGCTGCTCGAGCAGACCAGCGACGAGGCACCGTTCACCTTCATCAGCGGCATGGGCATCCTGCTGGAGAGCTTCGAAAACCAGGTGGTGGGACTGGCTGTGGGTGAGAAATTCGACTTCGAGCTCAGTCCTGAGCAGGCTTATGGCACGCATGAGGACAGCCGCGTGGTGGAGCTCGACAAGGAGATTTTCACCGTCGACGGCCATTTTGACGACAAGAATATCTATCTAGACGCTATTGTGCCTCTGCAGAACGAAGATGGTAACCGCTTCAATGGGCAGGTGATAGAGATTACCACCGACAAGGTGAAGGTAGACCTCAACCACCCGCTGGCCGGACGCACGCTCAACTTCCAGGGCGAGATCATCGAGTCGCGCGAGGCATCCAACGATGAGATGGCGGCCTTCGTGGGCCAACTCTCGGGACAGGGCAGTTGCGGATGTGGCGGCAACTGTGGCGACGGAGGCTGCGGATGTGGCGGCGAGGGTGGTGGCAGCTGCGGATGCGGCGGTGGCGACAGCTGCGGATGCGGCGGCGCATGTAAGGAGTAATGGGAGGCATCATCCACAAAAACATCAACACAGGCCCTGGAACCAACAGCCGGGGCCGTAGCACAAAAGGGATATGAGAAATACTTTTGGTCATTTGTTTACGCTAACGACCTTCGGCGAGAGCCACGGCGAGGCCGTGGGAGGTGTGGTCGACGGCATGCCCGCGGGTATCGACATCGACATGGAGTTCATACAGCATGAACTCGACCGGCGCAAACCGGGGCAGAGCCGCATCACCACCTCACGCAAGGAGGACGACGAGGTGAGGCTGCTCAGTGGTGTCTTTGAGGGTAAGTCGACGGGAGCACCTATCGGATTCGTGGTATTCAACCGAAACCAGCACTCGAAAGACTACGACAACATGCGCAACATCTTCCGACCCTCGCACGCCGACTACACCTATACGCAGAAATACGGACTGCGCGACCACCGCGGCGGTGGGCGCTCGTCGGCACGTATCACCATCAGCCGCTGTGTAGCTGGGGCGCTGGCCAAGTTGGCACTGAGACAGCTGGGTGTCAGCATTCAGGCTTACACCATGCAGGTGGGGCCCATCAGGCTCGACCGCGACTATCGTCTCTACGACCTGTCGAAGACGGAGGACAACCTCGTGCGCTGTCCCGACCCGGAGAAGGCACAGCAGATGGAGGAGCTCATCGCTGAGGTGAAGAAGGCCGGTGACACCATCGGAGGGGTCATTGCCTGTGTGGTAAAGGGATGCCCCGTGGGACTCGGAGAGCCTGAGTTTGACAAGCTGCACGCCCAGCTCGGCGGTGCCATGCTCACCATCAATGCCGTTAAGGGATTCCAGTATGGTGAGGGATTTGATGGACTGACCGACAGGGGGAGTCAGCAGAACGATGTCTTCATTAACGACAACGGCCGCATCTCTACCGCCACAAACCATAGCGGCGGCATACAGGGCGGCATCAGCAACGGACAGGACATCTATTTCCGCGTGGCCTTCAAGCCCGTGGCTACCATCCTCATGGAACAAGAGACGGTGGATATGGATGGCAATCCCACGACACTAAACGTGCGTGGCCGCCACGACTCATGTGTCTTGCCCCGGGCGGTGCCCATCGTGGAGGCTATGACGGCAATGGTCTTATTGGATAATTTTCTTCTGAATAAAACCATACTTCTGTAATTTTTTCAGCGATTATTAATTAACTAATTTTTACGCCGACTAATTTATTTAATGCGTATATTTGCAATTACAATCTGATGAGGGATTTGCGAAAACCCCGAGTCGATTAATTTAAGTCTAGTTTAGTTTTTGTGTTGGTTGGGGGCTGTCCGTTGGCAGCCCCCACTTTTTGGGTACGCTTGGCATGGGCATTTTCTAGTGGGTGCAAGTTCCGGGTAGGCCCTAAGGTTAATCAAAATCAGAAGAATGACACAAGTAGGATGTCTGTCTTCTTCCGTTTAATCATTGATGATATGAAACGAAAAGGTAAGGCCGAAGCCATGGCTTCTATTTACAAACTGGTGATCAGGTATCTGATAGTACATCGTGTAGCAGGATTCTGTAATCTCTCTCATGTGAAGGATTGTCTTTGTGCTAACTCGTAAGATCAAGTAGGCGATAGTGGTGCAGATGTCGACACACTCAATGCCTACCTGAGCGGTGGGTCACAGATGGGGCTTGAGAGGAGTGGATGACACTTGAGAGTCAACTTTAGGTCTCTTGACGATAAATGCGCCCACAATACAGAAGAAATCCCGAGATTTTCCCGGGATTTCTTTTGTTGGTATAGCATAATCTCAATAGTTGTAGTCTCTGGGCTTGCCCAACGCGTGATAGTATGAGCTGGAAAGGATGATTACGCCGTTGTTATTTTTTTGTTGATTTCCCTTGTCGCTGGTCGTGTCAACATCTCTGGGCTGGAACGTAGCTGTCTGCAATATCCCGTATCCGATGGCTCCGCTATTTCTAGAAAGTCGTTGCGCGTAATGAAAAAAGGCTATGCCGTTTGAGAGACGCGCATACGAGTTCTAAGGTAACCATTCAATATGGGCCGTCCTGTAATCATACAAAAAATCCCGAGGTTAT
>CAZBQA010000152.1:0-4926 GCA_964493905.1 uncultured Prevotella sp. | reverse complement strand
ATCTCGGCAGTGAGCTTGTCGTAGCTCTCCTCGCGCACCGAGCCACCGATAATCTCTCCGATACGGGGGAACAGCACGTCGGTGCCCTGCATGGTCTTGCCGTCGGCGTTCTTCTTCATATAGAAGGCCTTGATCTCGGCAGGATAGTCGGTCATGATGACCGGACGTTTGAAGTGCTCCTCCACGAGGTAGCGCTCGTGCTCGCTGCTGAGGTCCATGCCCCATCCGGTGATGGGGAACTCAAACTTGTGTCCGTTGGCCACGGCCTCGTTGAGGATGTCGATACCCTCGGTGTAGGTCAGCCGCACAAAGTCTTCCTTGACAACCAACTCCAGCGTCTGGATGAGCGTCTTGTCGATCATCTTGTTGAGGAACTCCAGGTCGTCCTTACAGTGCTCAAGCGCCCAGGTGACCAGATATTTGATGAAGTCTTCCTCCAGGTCCATCAACTCCTTCTGGTCCATGAACGCCACCTCAGGCTCTATCATCCAGAACTCGGCAAGGTGTCTCGGCGTATTGCTGTTTTCGGCGCGGAAGGTAGGGCCGAAGGTGTAGATGGCACCCAATGCCGTGGCACCGAGCTCACCCTCGAGCTGTCCGCTCACGGTGAGGTTAGTCTTCTTGCCGAAGAAGTCTTTGTCGTACTCCACCTTTCCACCCTTGGCCACGCGGTCGAGGTCGAGTGTGGTCACCTGAAACATCTCCCCTGCCCCCTCGGCATCGCTGGCGGTGATGAGCGGTGTGTGGAAATAGTAGAAGCCATGCTCATGGAAATACTGATGGATGGCAATGGCCATGTTGTGACGAATGCGGAACACTGCCCCGAAGGTATTGGTGCGCAGGCGCATGTGAGCAAACTGGCGCATATACTCGAAGCTCTGTCCTTTCTTCTGCATGGGATAGTCGCTGGGGCACGGCCCATAGAGCTCCAGCTCCGTACCCTGGATCTCTGAGGCCTGGCCCTGTCCCTGGCTCTCCACGAGCGTGCCGGTGGCACGGATACATGCACCCGTAGTGATATTCTTCAGCAGCTCGGCATCCACCTTGGCAGGGTCAATGACAATCTGTATGTTCTTGATGGTCGACCCATCGTTCAGGGCGATAAAGTCGACGGCCTTGCTGCTACGGTGCGAACGCACCCAGCCCTTGACGGTAATTTCTTTACCGAAGTCGGTGCTCTGCAAAGCATCGATTACTTTTGTTCTACTACTCATTTTCTTTTGAGAAAATATGATATCAGGAAGAACTCCTGGAAGTTAAGCTGTCATGCTGTCACGACGTTGAGACTTGAGCTCGTGCATAGCGCCGGTCTCAGCACTGATGCACCCCTGGCGCTCGTGTCGTCTTTCGAGCGCAACGGCAGCTTGCTGTCAGCTTACACCTCTTGCGCACATCACACTCGGACAACAGTCTTGTCTGCTGAGCGAGGGCGACAACACGTCTAACATCTTAACTTCCAGAACTCTTCCCCCTATACTGAAAACTTCTGTGATCTTATTCAAACATCCCGCTGCGCAGCATGTCCACTTCCTGCTCGGTGAGGAAGCGCCAGTCGCCACGGCGAAGATTCTTCTTGGTGAGACCGGCAAACTGCACGCGATCGAGCTTCACCACGTGGTAGCCCAGGCTCTCGAAGATACGACGCACGATACGGTTCTTGCCGCTGTGAATCTCGATGCCCACCTGGCTGTGGTCGCGCTCGTCGGCGTACTCGATGGCATCGGCATGCACCTCACCGTCTTCGAGCTCCACGCCATCGGCAATCTTCTGCAGGTCGGCGGCAGCCACGTTCTTGTCGAGGTACACATGATACACCTTCTTCTTGAGGAATTTGGGGTGAGTGAGCTTGCTGGCCAGGTCGCCGTCGTTGGTGAGCAGAAGCACACCGGTGGTGTTGCGGTCGAGACGGCCCACGGGATAGATGCGCTCGGGGCAGGCATCCTTCACCAGGTCCATCACCGTCTTGCGCTGCTGCGGGTCGTCACTGGTGGTGACATAGTCTTTGGGCTTGTTGAGCAGCACGTAAACCTTCTTCTCGAGCGACACCACCTGGTCGTGGAACTTCACCTCGTCGCTACGCAGCACCTTGCTGCCCAGCTCGGTCACGGGCTCACCGTTCACCAGCACCACCCCGGCCTGGATAAACTCATCGGCCTCGCGACGTGAGCACACGCCGGCATTGGCCAAGAACTTGTTGAGACGGATGGGCTCGTTGGGATCGTAGTTCTCCTCTTTATATTCTATACGCTTCTTCAAGCTATACTTGGCATTGGGGTCGTAGCCCGGACGCTGATTAAAACCACCCAGCTGACGGCCGTAGCCACCCTGCTGACGGGGCTGATAGCCACCCTGCTGACGGCCGTAGCCACCCTGCTGACGGCCATAGCCACCCTGCTGACGGGGCTGATAGCCACCCTGCTGACGACCGTAGCCACCCTGCTGACGAGGCTGGTAGCCACCCTGCTGGCGGGGCTGATAGCCGCCCTCGCGAGGCTGATAGCCGCCCTCCTGGTTATTGTTGAAGCGGGGACGAGGCTGATAGCCACCCTGCTGGCGGGGCTGATAGCCGCCCTGCTGGCGAGGCTGGTAACCGCCCTCGCGCGACTGATAGCCACCCTCGCGCGGCTGATAGCCACCCTCCTGGTTATTGTTGAAGCGGGGACGAGGCTGATAGCCGCCCTGCTGACGAGACTGATAACCACCCTGACGGGGCTGATAGCCGCCCTGTCGGGGCTGATAGTTGTTGCGCGGCTGACGAGGCTGCTCACTGTTCTGGAGACCGGAGCCAAAGCCCTCGGGGCGGAATCCGCCTTCCTCCTGTCCGCCTGTGCGGTCGGTGCTATAGGCACGCTGACTGTGGATGCGCGGGCGCTGGGACCTGCCACCCTCTGAATGATAATCTCTCTGATAACCTGAAGGACGTGAATAGCCCTCGCGGCCACCTTCAGTGCGCTGGTTTTGGTCCGGTGCCGAATCCTGTACCTTGTTCTCTACATCTTCTGACATAATTTGCTTTTACTTTTTAGCCTCGCGGCCAGGTTAATAAATGAAATGATGAATAATATGAAATACTATAATAATAATGTGTACTAAGACGGGGGCGGCGGCACGGTGCCCCTGAGAAGCCCGCCGCCTGAATAAGGGCACGGCTCAGATGCCGGTATAGTTGTGCGGCGTGATGGCCATGAGCTCAGCCTTGACGGCGTCGCTGACGTTCAGCGTCTGCACAAACTCATGGATGGTCTGCTCGGTCATGGCCTGGTTGGTGCGGGTGAGCCCCTTGAGCGCCTCGTATGGGTGCGGATAGCCCTCACGGCGCAAGATGGTCTGTATGGCCTCGGCCACCACGGCCCATGTGTTGTCGAGGTCCTCGGCAATCTTCTCTTCGTTGAGGATGAGCTTGCGCAGGCCCTTGAGGGTGCTCTGTATGGCGATGATGCCGTGACCAAGGGGCACACCGATGTTGCGCAGCACCGTAGAGTCGGTGAGGTCGCGCTGCAGGCGGCTCACGGGCAGCTTTGAGGCCAGGAACTGTAGCACGGCATTGGCCATACCCAGATTGCCCTCACTGTTCTCATAGTCGATGGGGTTCACCTTGTGGGGCATGGCGCTCGACCCTACCTCTCCAGCCTTGATCTTCTGCTTGAAATACTCCATGGAGATATACATCCAGAAGTCGCGGTCGAGATCGATGATGATGGTGTTCAGGCGGCGCAACGCGTCGAAGACGGCAGCCAGGCAGTCGTAATTGCTGATCTGCGTGGTCCACTGCTCACGCACGAGGCCCAGCTTCTCACTGACAAAGCGGTTGCCGAAGGCCTTCCAGTCGTAGTCGGGGTAAGCCACATGATGGGCATTGAAATTGCCGGTGGCACCACCAAACTTGGCGGTCATGGCACAGGCCTTGAGGCTCTTGAGCTGCTCGGTGAGACGATAGACATAGACCATCACCTCCTTGCCCAGGCGAGTGGGCGAGGCAGGCTGGCCGTGGGTCTTGGCCAGCATGGGCACGTCTTTCCACTCATCGGCATACTGCTGCAGCTGGCCGATGAGCTCTTCCACCTGTGGGTAGTACACCTGCTCCAGGGCTTCCTTGAGCGAGAGGGGCACGCTGGTGTTGTTGATATCCTGCGAGGTGAGCCCAAAATGAATGAACTCCTTGTAGGCCTCCAGCCCACCAATCTTGTCAAACTCTTCCTTGATGAAGTATTCCACGGCCTTCACGTCGTGGTTGGTCACCTTCTCGATGTCTTTCACCCGCTGGGCCGACTGCTCGTCGAAGTGCAGGTAGATGTCGCGCAGGCGGCCGAAAAGCTGGCGGTCGAACGACGACAACTGGGGCAACGGCAATTCGCAGAGCGTGATGAAATATTCAATCTCCACGCGCACACGATACCTGATCAAGGCATACTCTGAGAAATAATCAGCCAACACGGCTGTCTTGTTCCTGTAACGACCATCCACCGGCGAGATGGCGGTCAACAAATCGAGATTCATATTATAATACGTATTATCTAAAGTGCAAAATTACGAATTAAATTCGATACACACCAAAAACTTACTAAAAAAAAGATGAAGATAAGTTAATAATACTCTCGTTCAAACAACTCTTCTCGCGCCATAGCCATGCCCTGCCGCACGCTCTGCATAGCCCTCGGCTTCTGGGCCGTCCGTCACCCCACGTTGCTTCGGGTCGAAACAGCCGCTCCTTCGAGTTGAAGCACACGCTGCATCGGGTCGAAACAGCCGCTCCTTCGAGTTGAACAACATTGTCATTTGTTTCGAGACAATGTATGAAAGGCAAGTCATAACCGTATGACACGAACGCCACGGCAACACGAGAAGGGAGCTCACATCATACTCTTGTGCTTTTAAGGTGGGTTCTATTAATTACCACCGAAACAAAAATATTAAATCATGGGTTAC
>CAZBQA010000151.1:0-4988 GCA_964493905.1 uncultured Prevotella sp. | reverse complement strand
CTTCGAGTAGAACCACAGACTGCTTCGAGTAGAACCACAGACTGCTTTGAGTAGAACCACAGACTGCTTCGAGTAGAACCACGCTTCGGGAAGCATGCGCAGCATGTTCGTCAGCAAGGGTGCCGTGGCATGAAACACATCGAACGGGCTTGGCTAATGATCGAATGGCCAGATAGACAGTACAGATAACCCGGTCACCCTTCATACCCACCTCCAGGCCGACAGGCCATGGCGACTCATTACAACGCGGGGTGAGGGAGATACCGGGCTGCCGGTACGGGCTGCCGGAGAGACAGGTGAGGCAAACGACAGCTCCCACCGGGTTTCCCGACTGAGCCAAGATTAAGATTATTGTCGTAACCGCACAACCCCAAAGTGCCAAGGCAGTAGCTCGACAACGGGCTAAAGCCTTGGCACTTTGGCGTTGTTGGGACCCGCCCCAATCCTCCCATGTGAGGGAGTGCCATGCGGCGGGCTGGTTGTTGATAATTGCCTCTCCCCCTACTTCAATCTGATTTGAATGGGTTGCACAGCCGTTTTGCTGGCATCATCGGCCTGGGCCACGGCACATAGCCAGATGGTGAACGAGCGGCGAGGATTATCCAGACCTCCCTCGTAGGGCACAATGCGAAAGAGGTCTTCGCCAATCTTCTCCACAGGACCGCAGATGGTCTCCACCGTCCCGCGCCACGCCTTACCTGGCGTGATCTTTCGGTGCTGCGCATCGACAGCAACGGCTCGTATGCTGAACACCGGATAGCCATTTTGCCGCTTCAACTTCGTAGGGTCTATATGGAGCATCATGCCACCCTGCGTCTTCTCGTCGTAGGACACTTGTTCGCCCCCATATTCCACACCCACATACTGCATTCCCAGTCGGGCATCGCGGGCATAACGCTGTTCGGTGCGTTGGGCCATCTCTTGGTCGAAATACCAGAAGGCATCGTGCCTGTCGCCCCTGTAGCTGTCGTAAGGAGCCGCTGCAGGTCGTTCCTGCTGTCCGGGATGCCAGCGCTCAGCCAGCCAGCCCTGTCGCACGTTGACGCTCGCCAGAGGCTGGCCCACGCCCCGATACCTGTGCTGCATGCTCTTGTCGATGAAGTCTGCGATATAGAGCGCCGTCTCTTCCGAGCAGTCGAAATGTCCACGCCCCGTATCACACAGAAACGACACGCAACTCTCGGGATACATCATCCTGAAGGCCAGTGCCGGGTAGACCCGGGCCTCCCACCACTCATATTCGCCTTCCACCATCAGTCCCGGCACCCCGTCGATGTTACGTGTCCTGCCCCACTCCACGTTCGATGCCCCGAAGCCGCAGAGGTTGGTGCGCGGGGCATCGCCGTGGAAGGAGATGATGCATAGCGTCCGTGCCTTGTTCCATGCGGCGAAGTTCCATGGGAAGGTGGCCTGTGCCGAGTGACCGAAGGGGATGACCGGTGCCGTGGCCAGCTCGGAATGTCCCGACTGGTAGGCGATGTCGGTCATGAGTTCCTCGAACACTTGCTGACAGCCCGACAGTGGATCCCACGTATTGGTGAAGGCCGGGGCTATCCACAGCAGTCCGATGCCCAGACGGGCCATGCGTTCCTTGAAGGCCGGCATCTTGAAAAGTGCCTCCTCGGTCATGTTCTGCTGGGCCATCACCACGGCTCTCACCGTGTCGATGCCCGTTGGCAGCCACAGATGGGCCGTAGGCTCCTTGCCGGTCTCAGCAGAGACATAGCCTCTCAACTGCACCGACCACCGGTATTGTCCGTTAGCACCTACGGCACGAGCCATAACCCAGCCTCCCATCACCACCAGCAGTACCATCAATCCTCTTGCCAGGGCCAACTGTCTCAGTCTGCATACTGGCATCTTCATCCATTGTTTCATCCTATATCAAGTCCTTTTTAAGCAGTAAGTCGTTTATATATATTGTCGTTCAAGCAGTTGTCCTCATCTCTTCTCCATGCGAGGTCATCAGCGGTCCACCCTGAACCAGTCGGCATCAATCCATCCACGATTACCCTTGACCGTGGTTCGCTCACTCACGAATCCCATCTTGGCACCCACCCATTTGCCCTGTCGCATCTTCAGCACGTCGCCCACCTCGTGGTAGTGCTTGCCATCAAGACTGTAAGCAAATCGGCACAACCCATCGTTTACCTTCATCCGCAGATAGACATCCATATAGATGGCAGGCGAATGGGGAATGGTGTCGTGCTCGGTCGCTTTGAGTGTGGCCAGCACCTTCTGGGTCTCCACCCCACCGGTGTCGGCACCTCGGCACGAGAGCTGCCTGAGTTCGAAGCTATCGCCCTGCCTGCACACCACCAGTGCCTGGTAGTCCATGCCCATCATCACCACGCCGCCATACTGTCCGTCGGCCTTCGAAGCCATCCTCACTTTTGTCGTGGCGGTGAAGACCGGTGCCGGCAGCTTCTGTAGCAGCAGGTTGCCTGCCTCCCAAAGGCTCTTAGACTCAGGTACCAGATCGGCCGTGTAGAGACGCATACACCCCTCGCTGGTAGGCATGCCCCACAACTGGTTGTAGTTGGCCTGCCACTGCCATTGCAGTCCCAGTTCGCCGTTGTCAAATTCATCACTCTCTTGCGGGTTCACGCGTGCCACGCTGCTGGTCTTGGGCTTGCGATAGGTCATGTATGGCTCTCCGCAGCCGTCGCCGTCGCTGTCGTTGCCCATCACCGGCCAGCCGCTCGACCAGTCTACAGGCTGCAGAAACACCACGCGGCCGTAGGCATACTTGTCGTTGAAGTGCAAAAACCAGTCCTCGCCCTGTGGCGTATGCACCCATCCGCCCTGATGCGGACCGTTGACGGCGGTGTTGCCCTGTGCCATCACCACCTTGGCCTCGTAAGGGCCGTAGATATTCTTGCTGCGCATGGCCAGTTGCCAGCCGTGCTGCACACCTCCTGCCGGACACAATATCCAGTAGTAGCCGTCACGCTTGTAGAGCTTTGGACCCTCGGTGGTGTGGTGACGCTGTCCACCATCGAACACCATGCGCGGCTTGCCTATCACCTTCGTGCCGTCGGCCGACAGCTCACGGATGGTGAGCACCGAGTTGAAGCCCGCACGACTCCCGGCCCATGCGTTCACCAGATAGCAACGCCCGTCGTCATCCCACAGCGGACAGGTATCTATCATACCCTTACCCTCGATGACACACACGGGCTTGTCCCAGGCCTTGGTGGGATCCTTGGTCTTCACCATAAACACACCGTGGTCGGGGTCGCCCCAGTAGATATAATACTCACCATTATGGTACCTGATGGCCGGTGCCCACACACCCTTGCCGTGCTGCGGAGTGTCGAAGACCGACTTCGGCAGCTGCTCGTCGAGGGCATAGCCCACGATTTGCCAGTTCACCAAGTCGTTGGAGTGCAGCACGGGCAGTCCCGGTATGCAGTTGAACGAGCTCGCCGTGAGATAGTAGTCATTGCCCACCGCTACCACGTCGGGGTCGCTATAGTCGGCAAAGAGCACTGGATTTTTGTATTTGCCGTTGCCCAGGTCGGGGTCCCATACCTTCGACCTGTATTGTGCCGAGGCAGCCAGCGTCATAGCCGTAGCCATGAGTATCAGCAGAAGTCGCTCCCCCACCCTTCCTAACATGTTGTTCATCCCAAGTAAATTTTTCATTTCATCTGGTGAATTGTCATCACACTAAAGACGTAACCGCGTCATAATTATTTTAATCTTTTAATCTTTCACTCTCTTGGCCCTCTCCAATGCCTCCATGTAGTAATAGTCGGCATAGATAATGCTGGCATCTATCTCGCTACCCGCAGGATGGTGCCCGGTGCTGTGCATGAGCAGGGCGACATTGCGCTTGCCACTCCTGTACTTCTTGCTCCCCAACAGCTCCAGCGTGCGCAGGGCGATGTCGCGGTAGCGGGCTCCTTTCGAACCTCCCACGTAGCCCTGCAACTCGAGCAGCGCCGAGGCCACCACGGCAGCGGCACTGGCATCCTTCGGGGCGGCGAGACCTCGAGGGTCGTCCATATCCCACAGAGGCACCAGGTCGTCGCTGGTCTCGGCCAATCGTTTGAGGTAGATATCTGTCACCTTCTGCGCAAACTGCAAGAACGCCTTGTCGCGGGTCCACCGATACACCATCGTGTAGCCATAGATGGCCCAGCTCTGTCCGCGGGCCCACATCGACGAGTCGGCCAGTCCCTGATGCGTCACGCCATAGATGAAGCTGCCACTCAGCGTGTCGTAAACAGCCACGTGGTAACTGCTGCCGTCGGGCCTGAAGTGGTGGCGCATGGTGGTGGCCGCATGACTCACGGCCAGGTCGTAGAGATAGTGGCTGCCGCCGTTTCTTGAGGCCCAGAAGAGCAGTTCCAGGTTAATCATATTGTCCATGATGGTGTTGTGCCCGCCATAGTCGGCTACATGGCGAGGCCAACTCAGCAGCGTGCCCACCTTGGGGTTGAAGAGCGTGGCCAGCGTGTCGGCCGCGGCCAGCAACGTGCGGCGGTAGCGCTCGTTGCCGGTGAGTTGCCAACCCTTCATCACTGACCCGATCATGATGAATCCCAGGTCGTGGTCGTATGCCGGCTGGTAGGCCAGTGCCTCCAGCGGCTGTGTATAAGTCTCGGCCACGGCCAGCATAGCCGGGTCGCGGGTGATGTCATAGTCCATCCAGAGCAGTCCGGGCCAGAATCCCGAACACCACTCCTCGGCCTTGGCGGGTCGGCAGTTCCAGCCCTTCTGCTTATCTCCAGCCAGAATATTCCGGGGCATCATCGTGGCGTCGTAACTGCCGTCAGCACGTTGCAGTTCCTTCAAGGCCCTGTGCAACTGCGTGTCGCAGTAGCGCAGGTCACCATCAATATCAAGGTTCTGGGCACAGGCCGTGCCACCCAGCAGCACCAAGGCTGCACATAGCAATAGTTGTTTGATCATCACATTCAGGTTTTATAGGTGGGTTCTATTAATTAGCTTTGTCAGATTTCGAGACTATCTTCGAGATC
>CAZBQA010000150.1:0-4997 GCA_964493905.1 uncultured Prevotella sp. | reverse complement strand
CGTGGCTGTTGTGCCAGGCGAAGGTTAAAAACTTCGTAGTTCGTTTGCCGCTTTCGCAGAAAAGCGGTACTTTTGTCATGAATCAATAGCGTATTTATAGTATGAACCAAAGATTATATCTGTGGAGTCTGGGGGCGTTGTCGTTGGTGGCCACATCATGTGCCACCCACTATCAGATGACGGGCATTACCCACTCTCGCATCCTTATCGACAAGCGTTATGACGTGCCTGCCAACGGCGAGTTGGCGCAGTTTATGGCACCCTATCAGCACGAGGTAGACAGCATCATGCGACCTGTGGTGGGCAGGCTGGCCAGCAACATGGTAGCACACCGGCCAGAGAGCAAACTGTCGAACCTGCTGTCGGACATCCTGCTGTGGGGCGCTGCGAAGTACCACGAGAAGGCCGACTTCGCCGTTTACAACATGGGTGGCATCAGGGCGGCGCTCACAGCCGGCGAGGTGACCTTCGGCGACGTGGTCGACGTGGCCCCGTTCGAGAACAAGATCTGTCTGGTGACCCTCTCGGGAGCCAAGGTCAGAGAGCTGTTTGCCCAGATGGCCATGCGTGGCGGCGAGGGCGTGAGCCATGGCGTGGAGCTGCAGATCAGCCGTGACGGCAAACTCGTGAGTGCGCTGGTCAACGGCAAGCCCATCGACGACAATGCACAATACCGTATCTCGACGCTCGACTATGTGGCTCACGGCAACGACCAGATGACGGCGTTCAAGAGCGCCACCGACATCCTGGCCCCTGAGAACGAACAAGACAATGTGCGCTTCCTCATTGTCGACTACCTGCGCGAGCAGTCGCGCCAGGGTGTCGTGGTAGACCGGGAAGTGGAAGGTAGAATTAAAATTGTGGAATGATGATGAGACAAGTGAGATATGCCTTGCTGTCGCTGATGCTCCTGACGGCATCGATGACGATGGCCCAGAAAGAACTGGTGATATTACAGACCAACGACACACACAGCTGCATCATGCCCCTGAGCGAGCAGCTGGCCGACACCGTGCAGGCGGGGCACGGCGGTTACCTGCGCCGCATCGCCATGTTGAAGGAGAAGCGTGCCACATACCCCGACCTGCTGCTCTTCGACAGCGGCGACTTCTCGCAGGGGTCGCCCTATTACACCTTGTTCAAGGGTGACGTGGAGGCCGGGCTGATGAACCGTATGGGCTACACCGCCGGAACCATCGGCAACCATGAGTTTGACTACGGACTGGAGAATATGGCACGGGTGTTCAGAATGCTCAACTACCCCATAGTCTGCTCCAACTATAAGTTTAGCGAGTATGGGCTCGACAAGATTGTGAAGCCCTACTATATCTTCCACCACCAGGGGTTGAAGATTGGGGTCTTTGCCCTCGGGGCGGCCCTCGACGGACTGGTAGAGAAGTCCAACTACCGCTCTACCCAATATCTCGACCCCATTGCCACGGCCCAGCAGATGGCCGACCTGCTGCATCGTAAGAAGTGCGACCTCGTCATCTGTCTCTCACACCTGGGATGGCTCGAGGAGGGTGTGGGCGACCCACTGCTCATCCGTAGCACACGGGGCATCGACCTGGTGCTCGGCGGGCATAGCCATACCTTCTTCACCAAGCTGCGCTATGTGAAGAACCTCGATGGTAAGGATATTCCCGTGAACCAGAATGGTAAGAGTGGGTTGTATGTGGGTGAGATGAAGCTCACCTTTGCCCCGGTGAAAGGTGGAAAGAAGTGACTACTCAAAATAGAAGGTCAGGGCCACCATCTTTGATCGGGCCGAGTTGACCGACAAGGCGTAGGGGCGCATCGACTGGTCTTTGAGACGGTTGGCGTGGTCGCTGTCAAGGGCATTGGTAAGACCGTACATAAACTTCAGTTCGGGGCGCAGCTTGAAGAACGGCAGATAGAAGTCGCAGCCAATGCCGGCCTCCAGGAAGACGTCGTAGCGTTTCAGCTTCAGATAATCGTTGTCGTTGCTGCTGAGGTTGATCATCGGGTTCAGGCCCAGCATGACGTATGGACGGTGGTTGTTGGAGCGGGGGGCTGCGAAGATCAGGTCCATGGCACAACTGATATAGGCCGACTTCATGGTCTGCTTGCGAGAGAGTAGTGAGTCGGGTGCCTGCGCATCCATATTGTGAAAAGAGATGTGCCGCGTGCCGAAATACAACGCCGGTGCCAGTCTGAACTGCACATACTCGTTGAGCCGCGCCTCGGCCAGCACGCCCACGTTGAACCCATTGTCCCAGCGGTCTTGGTCGCAGGTGATGAGATAGCTCTGCTGTGTGCCGTCGGGGGCGGTGATGAGCTGCGGACCCACGTTCACAAACTCTAGGTCTTGCAGATGCGTGCCAACAAGGATGCCGAAATGGAACGGACGCAGGTCGGTATAGGGGCGGTTTTGCACAGCCCGTTCCTGCGACAGCATCGCAGGCAGACCGGTCGTCAAGAGGAGGAGGATGAACATTATTCGCTTCATAAACCAATAACGACTCCTCACCTGGTTTTATTATATCGTGCAATCCCCATTTCTAATTAGACAAAGTTTAAATATTTTAAAATCTTATCACCACATATAGGTACTTACAGATAAAATATCTATCTTTGCATGGTATATCGAGAGACCCCATGGGCTCCTGACAACGTACATCTTATACAAAAACATTATAAACATTTTAATAACCGATTATTATGGCTTACGTAATTAGTAATGACTGTGTTGCTTGCGGTACATGTATCGACGAGTGCCCGGTAGGTGCAATCTCTGAGGGTGACATCTATTCTATCAACCCCGATGAGTGCACAGAGTGTGGTTCTTGCGCTGCTGTTTGCCCGAGCGAGGCAATCTCTCTTCCCGAGTAAATCATACAACTGTTTATAGCACAGCATAAAGCCTGCCCGATCATATCGGGCAGGCTTTATGCTTCATACCAGGTAAAGGGCTGAAGACATAGTAACGGCTCTCAGCCATGCGGGGTGGGGGTAAGACATAATTGCAGAATAACAGCCGTGCGGGGTGTACAGCTAACAGAGTAACAGAACATTTCTTGTTTGCGTGCCGCGTAGCGGCATATTCCAAGCCACCGGCTTTTGCGGGACTACTCACCGCGCGAGCCTATTGTGTTTATTGCTATAGGTCTCCTGCGCGCGAGCCAGATCTGCGGAAATCCCCCGAGCATCAGCGAGGGGACCAACCACCGCGTTAGCCAGTAATCTGCGTCATCTGCGAAATCTGCGAGAAAAAACTACCCTGCTAGGCTGTTACTCTGTTACTCTGTCTGCGATTATTGATATAGATAGCGCTTGATTGAGCGTTTGGGCGTTTTCTCGAATTCCTCGGCGTAAATCTTGATGGCGGCCACCTGACTGTAGCGCGGCAGCATATCGTTGAGGGTCGTGCGGTTCTGCTCCATGATACCGTTGATGCGCTCGGCGCTGAGCCCGTTGGCCAGCGCCTCGTTGTAGTCGGGATGAACGAGGCCGATGATCTTGCCCTCCTTCTGCACCACGATACACTCGGCCACATAAGGAAGGTTGTTGAGCTTCTCTTCTATCTCTTCGGGGTAGATGTTCTGTCCGCTGGGACCCAGCAGCATGTTCTTGCTGCGGCCCTTGATGCTGATGTTCCTGTTCTCGTCCATGAGAGCCAGGTCGCCCGTGTGCATCCATCCGTCGTCCTCGAGCGTCTCGGCAGTGGCCTTCGGGTTCTTGTAGTAGCCCTGCATCACGTTTGTGCCGCGCACCATGATCTCACCCGCTACCGTGGCGGGGCTGGGCGAGTCGATCTTCACCTCCATGCGGTCTACCGGCCTGCCACACGACCGCTCCTTGTACGTACTTGCCGAAGCATAGCTGATGAGCGGTCCGCACTCGGTCATGCCATAGCCGATGGTGTAGGGGAACCGTATGTCGTGTAAGAAATGTGCCACCTCCTCGTTGACGGCCGCACCGCCAATCACCAGTTCGATGAACTGTCCGCCAAAGAGGTCGTAGAGCTTACGGCGCACACCGGCCAGGATGCGTTGGCGCACAAAGGGCACCTTCAGTGCCAGCTGCATGGGGCGGGTGCTGAGCTTCGGCATCACATTCTTCTTGATGACCTTCTCCACCACCAGGGGTACGCTGATGATGAGGCTGGGCTTCACCTCCTGGTAGGCCTGGAAGATAATCTTCGGACTGGGCATGCGGGTGAGGAAATAGACGTGGCAGCCCTTGGTAAACTCGAAGAGGAAGCTGAACAGCAGGCCGAAGGCATGGGCCAGGGGCAGCATGCACACATGCCCGTCGCCGGGGCGCAGGGGCATGTTGTCTTGTGCGAAGCGCACGTTAGACCACAGACTGCGGTAGGGCACCATCACACCCTTCGAGAAACTCGTCGTGCCCGAGGTGTAGCTGATGTAGGCCAGCGCCTCGGGATGGTCTTTGTGATACGACAGGTGCTCCTTGCGGAAACCGTTGGGGTAGCGTTTGTGCCACAGCTTGTCGAAGTTCTCCTTGGCACCCGACAGCTTCCTGCTGCGCGAGGCCAGCAGCGAGAAGTCGGCAATGGCCAGTATGCCCTTGAGCTGCGGCATGGCCCGCTCGTCGAGGTTCTCCCATACGTTGTCGCCCACAAAGAGCAGCGAGGCCTCGGAGTGGTTGACGATGTTGTGGATGTTGTCGGCCTTGAAGTCGTGCAGGATGGGCACCGACACCGCGCCGTAGGTCAGCGTGGCCAGGAACACCACGCCCCAGCGCGAGCTGTTGCGGCCGCACAGTGCCACCTTGTCGCCGGGCTTGATGCCCGTGCACTGGAAGAGCAGGTGCAGCACCTCGATGTCGTGGGCCACATCCTGGTATTTAAGTGTACTGCCGTGGTAGTCGGTCAGCGCGTCGAGGCTCCAGTTGTCGTGGATGCTCTGACGTACCATAGATATAAAACTCTGTTCCATTGTTTTTGTCTCCATTTGTTTATTCTCGCGGCCTGGGCCGCTGTATGCAAAAATAGTGATTAATATCCGAAAAGC
>CAZBQA010000149.1:0-5110 GCA_964493905.1 uncultured Prevotella sp. | reverse complement strand
ACAAAGAAAATGTCGATGATGTCTTTGATTCCGAAGTCTAAGAACATAGGCTATAGTATTAGGGGTGGAGCGTTAAGCGTCTTTGAGCGCCTGGCTGAGTCTCACGGCCTGCACGGCCTCCCTGACGTCGTGAACGCGCAGGATGTCGGCACCGCGCATCAGGGCCATGGTGTTGATGACGGTGGTGCCGTTGAGGGCCTCGTCGGGCGTGATGCCCAGCGTCTGGAAGATCATGCGCTTGCGCGACACGCCCGCCAGCAGCGGCAGCTCGAGCACGCTCAGACGGTCCATCTGGTCGAGGAGCTTGAAGTTCTCCTCAGTGGTCTTGCCAAAGCCGAAGCCCGGGTCGAGGATGATGTCTTTCACCCCGAGGTCGCGCAGCTGCTGCACCTCGCGGGCAAAGCCGATGAGCATGTCGTGCAGGTTGCCCTGTACCGACATGAGGATGTAGGGCACCTTGAGCCGCCCCATCATGCGGAAGATGGCCGGATATTCGTCGCCCGACTGCTGGAGCGGCGTGTCGACAATGCCCGTGATGCCGCCCTCCGACACGTCGTTGATGATGTCGGCACCATATTCTTCCACCACCATGCGTGCCACGTCGGGGCGGTAGGTGTCTACCGACAGCACCGCGTCGGGCTGTTCGCGCCGCACGATGGGCAGAGCCCTGCGCAGGCGGTCCATCTCCTCTTGCTCCGACACCTCTTGGGCACCCGGCCTGGTAGAGAAGGCGCCCACGTCGATGATCGTGCCGCCCTCGCCGATGATCTGGTTGGCCCGCTCGGCAATCTCCCGTTCGGTCTGCTTGCGGCTGCCCGCAAAGAAGCTGTCGGGTGTGCAGTTCAGTATGCCCATCACCTGGGGCTGGGCCAGACTGAAGAGCCGTCCGCGCACATTGATTGTATAATCCATAAGCATTGATAAGTTTCTGCAAACTTACAAAATTATTAGCAAAACCTTACTCTTTTGCCTCTTGTTTTTCGCCCCCTGGGGCACATTCCTCGCCGTCTGTGCCTGCCGTCTGGCCTCCCGACGGGCGCGACAGGCTGAGGCCATAGCCCTCGGCGCGACCCCTGCCGAGGCCCCGGCGGCTAGCTCTGGCTCAGCCAGATGGCAAAGAAGCGGTCGTACACCTGATAGGCATCGTCGTCTTGCAGCAGCAGTTCTTTGTCGACCAGCACTTTGGTGGCCGACTTGATGGTGCTCGTGGCGCCCAGCCGGTAGGTGGTGATGAATGTCTGCCCCAGTATCTCGCGTGCCGTTCCCTCATGGGCTACGGCCCGCAGCAGGCGGCCTTGGGCGGGCGTGATGAGATGTAGAAATGTGTGGTAGGTGGCCTCGTTCTCGGCCACGATGGTGCGCAGCATGAGGTCTACGTCGTCAGCGGTGAGTTGGGCCTTGCCCAGCTCATACAGCCGGTTGAGTGCCATCTGCACGTACCACGTGTGTCCGGCAAGGGCCTGGTAGAGGTGGTCGAAGGCACCGGGCGCCATCTGCTGGCCGTGGCCACTCAGTTTTTCTTGCGCAAAGGCCTCGTAGGCCTGTGGCGATATGCACGCCAGGTTCATCATCTGTGTGCTCTGATAGAATGGGCGCGAGGCCGAGACAAACATGTTTTCGAGCACATGTCGCTGACTGCCCGAGAAGATGAAATGCACGTTGGTGAGGTGCTGGATATGCGCCCGCAGCAGTGCCTCCACGTTCTTGTCGGCATATTCGGTCACGGTCTGAAACTCGTCGAAGGCCACGTAGCATCGCTTTCCGCCCTGTTGCATATAGTCGAAGATCTCGGCCAGCGAGCGTTCGGCCAGCGCGGGTTGTATGTCGATGCTGAACGAAGGCGTGCCCGTCATGGGGTCTATGCTGATGACAGGCCTCAGCGACTTGAAGAACGTGCTCACACGTTTGACGATTTTTGCCTCGGTGGTGTCGAGACTGCCCAGCACCACGTCGCCCAGTTTCTTGACCAGCGACGCCAGCGAGTCGGTCTGATACAGGTCTACATAATAGCACAGGGTGTCTTTGGCCTTGCCCATCTCGTGGAACACATGGCGTATCAGCCCCGTCTTGCCCATACGGCGGGGGCTGATGAGCGTCAGGTTTCTGCCATTGCGCAAGGCGGCTACAAGCTGGGCGGTCTCTTCTTTCCGGTCGCAGAAATAGTCTGGCGAGACATAGCCGGAGAGTATAAAGGGGTTGGTCACTTCCATCATATATTGGCCGTTTTGTCATTGCGAACTTTTCGTTGCGAACTTTTCGCAATGCAAAGATAGGTGTTTTGGGTTTACCCTGCAACTTTTGCAGGCCGAAAAATGAGAGATGGGCGAAGAAAGTGGCGGTGCCACACGAAGTCTGCTGCCATGCCGCAGGGCAATGAATTATGGCATCGGCGGCCATTTTTATCCGTCAATCCTTGGCAAAAAGAAACTTTTGAACTACTTTTGCATCGTAGTTTTCAACAACCCTCAACCCACCCAACCATGGATATCAAGGAATTATACGAGCTCTACCTGCAGCATCAGCAGGTGACCACCGACAGCCGCGACTGTCTGGCGGGAAGTATCTTCATCGCCCTCAAGGGCGAGTCGTTCGACGGCAACAAGTTTGCAAAGGCCGCACTCGACCAGGGCTGCGCCTACGCCATTGTCGACGAGAAGGAGTATGCCGACGAGCACGACAGCCGCATCATCCTGGTGGACGACTGCCTCACCACCTTCAAGCAACTGGCTCGCGAGCACCGCCGCCAGTTCGATATACCCGTCATCGGCATCACCGGCACAAACGGCAAGACCACCACCAAGGAGCTGATCTCGGCCGTGCTGGCCGAGAAATACCGGGTGATGCACACCGAGGGCAACTTCAACAACGACGTGGGGGTGCCCAAGACGCTGCTGCGCCTGACTGCCGACCACGAGATTGCCGTGGTGGAGATGGGTGCCTCGCACCAGGGCGACATCCGCAAGCTGGTGGCATATGTGGAGCCCACGTGCGGACTCATCACCAATGTGGGGCGTGCCCACCTGCAAGGGTTCGGCAGTTTCGAGGGGGTGAAGAAGACCAAGGGCGAGCTCTACGACTATCTGAAGGCACACCAGTGCCTCACCTTCCTCAACACCAGCAACGAGCACCTGGTGGAGATGGCCGCCGAGCGACAGCTCGAGCGTGTGGTGAGCTACGGCCTCGACGACCGCGCGCAGGTGCAGGGCGAGGTGGTGAGCTGCGAGCCGTTCCTCCGGTTCAGCTGGCAGACGGCCGAGCGACAGCCCGCCGTCAATGTCTACGAGGTGCAGACACACCTCATCGGCACCTACAACCTCGACAACATGCTGGCCGCCATCACCGTGGGACTGCACTTCGGCGTCTCGCCCGCGCAGGTGTGCCACGCCCTCGAGCACTATGTGCCCAGCAACAACCGCTCGCAGCTGGAGCAGACGGCCGACAACTGGCTCATCGTCGATGCCTACAATGCCAACCCCACGAGCATGGCTGCCGCCATCGACAACTTCAGCCGTACCCATGTGCCGCAGCCCAAGATGGCCATCCTGGGCGACATGCGCGAACTGGGTGAGGTGAGCGGCGAGGAGCATCAGAAGATTGCCGACCTGCTGGTCACGGCCGCCTTCGACAAGGTGTGGCTCGTGGGCGAGGAGTTTGGTAAGACGCACACCAGTTTCCGTAAGTTTGGCAACGTGGACGAGGTGAAGGCCGCCATTGCCGCCGACAAGCCCAAGGGCTGTTACATCCTCGTGAAAGGGTCTAACGGCATACACCTCTCGCAGCTCGTCGACCTGCTTTAGGTCGGCGGGCTCGGGGGGGCTGCTCGCTGTCATTCTATCCTCTCCACACCTTTCTCTTACTCTCTCCACCCCTTTTTCGTTCAGCCTCCATACCTTTGTCGCATATTGTTTCGAGTCGAAGCAGGCTTTACTTCGAGTCGAAGCAGACCCTACTTCTACTCGAAGTAAAATATACTTCGAGTAGAAGCAGACTGTGTTCAGCCTTTAGCTGTTTGGTCAAACGGATGGTTTGGCACGATAAAACGATAACTTTAGTGTGACAAAACCAATGCTCTGGCACGATGTCGCAGTATAACACGCAAACAAAAACCAGCCCACAGACAAATCAATGGGCTGGTTTTGTTTGGTTTGTATGGTGTTGCTGCGCAGAATTATCTGCTGCCCCCCAGCTTCTGGCTGAGCTTCTCGAGCATCTCTTGCGTCATGGAAGTGAGGTCGTGGGTAGAGTGCCAGTCCCATTCTTCGCGTGCGCAGCTGTCGTCCATACGGTCGGGCCAGCTGTCGGCAATGCACTGTTTGAGCGGGTCGATGTCGTAGACCATCTCAAAGTCGGGGCGGTGCTTCCTGATCTCGGCATAGATATCCTCGGGGTCGAAGCTCATGGAGGCGATGTTGAACGCGTTGCGATGGATGAGCCGGTCGGGGTTGGCCTCCATCAGCATCATGGTGGCCTTGAGGGCGTCGGGCATATAGATCATGTCCATGCGTGTGCCGGCCTTGAGCGGACAGGTGAAGGTCTCGCCACGCACGGCGGCATAGTAGATGTCGACGGCATAGTCGGTGGTGCCCCCGCCCGGCGGCGTGACATACGAGATGACACCCGGGTAGCGCACCGAACGGGTGTCGACCCCGTATTTGGCAAAGTAATAGTCGCTCAGCAACTCGGTGGTCACCTTGGTGATGCCGTAGAGTGTCTTGGGGCGCTGGATGGTGTCTTGCGGGGTGAGGATATGTGGCGTGGTGGGTCCGAAAGAGCCGATGGAGCTCGGTGTGAACACGGCACAGTGGTTCTCTCGCGCCACCTCAAGGATGTTCCACAGGCCGTTGATGCCAATCTGCCATGCCAGCTTGGGCTTCGACTCGGCCACCACAGACAGCAGGGCTGCCATGTTGAAGATGGTGTCGATGTGGTGCTCGCGCACCACCTGGGCTATCATCGCCGCATCGGTGACATCGGCCACGGCGGCTGGGCCGCCCTCCAGCAATTCGCCTTGGGGTTCTGCTCCGCGGATGTATCCGGCCACGACGTGCTGCCCTCCGTAAGTGTTTCTCAATTCTCTTGTCAGCTCAGACCCAATCTGGCCTGTAGAGCC
>CAZBQA010000148.1:0-5110 GCA_964493905.1 uncultured Prevotella sp. | reverse complement strand
GTGAAACTTTACCAGTATAAAATAGCAAGTTAGGAACTTGCGAAACTTGAATAAAATAATATTGATGGTGACATATTTCACGAGAAATAGCTACCTTTGCAACATAATAATCACAACAGATGATGGAACAGAATTTATTGATTTATAATACGCTCACGCGAAGCAAGGAGCTCTTCAAGCCGCTGCATGCACCCAACGTGGGCATGTATGTATGTGGTCCGACCGTCTACGGCGACCCGCACCTGGGCCACGCGCGCCCCGCTATCACGTTCGATGTGCTATTCCGCTATCTCAAGCACCTGGGCTATAAGGTGCGCTACGTGCGCAACATCACCGATGTGGGGCACCTGGAGCACGATGCCGACGAGGGCGACGACAAGATCGAGAAGAAGGCCCGCCTGGAGCAGCTCGAGCCCATGGAGATTGCGCAGCACTACACCAACCGCTACCACAAGGCCATGGACGCCCTCAACGTGCTGCCGCCCAGCATCGAGCCACATGCCACGGGGCATATCATCGAGCAGGAGGAGCTGGTGAAGGAGATTCTCGCCAACGGCTTCGCCTACGAGAGCAACGGGTCGATCTACTTCGACGTGGAGAAATACGACAAGGCACACAAATACGGCATCCTCTCGGGCCGCAACCTCAAGGATATCATCAACAACAGCCGCGAACTGGCCGGTGTGGGCGAGAAGCGCAACCAGGCCGACTTTGCCCTGTGGAAGAAGGCGCAGCCCGAGCACATCATGCGCTGGCCCAGTCCGTGGAGCGACGGATTCCCCGGATGGCACTGCGAGTGTACCGCCATGGGCCGCAAATACCTGGGCAAGCACTTCGACATACACGGCGGCGGCATGGACCTGGTGTTCCCCCACCACGAATGCGAGATCGCGCAGGCCGTGGCCAGTCAGGGCGACCAGATGGTGCGCTACTGGATGCACAACAACATGATCACCATCAACGGCCAGAAGATGGGCAAGTCGCTGGGCAACTTCATCACCCTGGAGCAGTTTTTCACCGGCGAGCACGAGAGCCTCACACAGGCCTACTCGCCCATGACCATCCGCTTCTTCATCCTCTCGGCCCACTACCGCAGCACCGTCGACTTCTCTGACGATGCCCTCAAGGCCAGCGAGAAGGGTCTGGAGAAGCTCGCCACCGCCATCGCCGACCTCGGCCGCGTGCCGGTGTCCGAACATTGCGACGCCGAGACCGAGGCCTTTGTCAAGGGCCTGCGCCAGCGCTGCTACGACGCGCTGAACGACGACCTGCAGACGCAGCTCGTGGTGAGCTACCTCTTCGAGGCCTGCCGCGTGGTCAACACCCTGCTCGACCACAAGGCCACCATCTGCGCCGACTGCCTGCAAGAGCTCTCGTCGACCATGCGCACCTTTGCCTTCGAGTTGCTGGGACTGCGCGACGAGAAGGCCGTGGGCAACGCAGCCTTCGAGGAGGCCTTCGGCAAGGTGATGGACCTGGTGCTCGACTGGCGCTCGATGGCCAAGAGCAACAAAGACTGGACCACCTCCGACCGCATCCGCGACGCCCTCAACGAGGCCGGCATCGAGGTGAAAGACACCAAGGACGGCGTGACCTGGAGGCTCAACAAATAGTGACAGGCCCACACGCCCATACATCAATACATGCCACGCGTCCGCTGCAACCACCTGCAGCGGGCGCGTTGTCGTTGGCGACCAACCCATCGAAAAACAAGGCTGACAGCATAAGAAGGTAGCAAGTTGAAACTACATGCTACCAAAACCCATTCAGCATACCATTTCCATCGTCCCTGTGGCCCATAGCATCCCTCTCCCGCTCTCGCTGCGCGTGGGGAGGCTGCCAAACCCCAACAAATGGCGTTTTCGGCCATGGTAAAAGCTATAAAACCATTTCTGTCCACGCCCCCGACGACCACGTGACATTGCAGAAGGTAAGAGAGGGCACGAATAGGGGCGCGAGACAACGGTTTTGAAACATATTTGTCAAGCAAAAAGCGCATAACTGACGATTGGAGGATAAAATGACTTGGATAAGCAATAAACTTTACATCTTTTTGTCGCCAGTATATTGTAATACATTGATTATTAAGCATTATAAATCCAAAACCCTTACACCGACCCACCCATTACATTACTTATTAATAGGAACAAACGTGTTTTGTGCCCGCACACAAATCATTGACTTAGGTCAATAAAAGGGCTGTTTTGTCAAGATACAGTGAAAAATAGTTGTGGGGTAACGAATAAGTCCCTAACTTTGCATTGTCGAAAGGAAACAAGTACTTCCGCGAGGAATACATTCCAAGACAACGATTCAACAGTATATAAAGGTTAGTAGATTGTTTCATATATAGGTTTTTAGTTTTAGGTTTAAGAGTTAGTTTTTAGGTTTTTCATTAGGTTTTTAGTTATATAGGTAAATTAAAGATTGGTTTTTAGGTTAGCACAAATCCCCATCTCCAAGCGTGGAGAGATGGGGATTTGTTTTTTTTTGTGCCCTCGCGAAGGCTGACAGAGTAGTTTTAAAACAGAGTAGTCTTTTTAAGACAGAGTAACATAATAACAAATAACTCAAACTTTATGGCTGACATCTGTCCTCATTGTTTTCATCTGTGGCTAAAAGTAGTAACATCATAGCAAACTGCACACACTTTTATGGATACCATCTGAGGTCATTGTTCTCATCTGTGGCCAATAAAAGTGTGTGCAGTGGGTAGTGATGTGGGTAGTGCTGGTGCGGCTACTTGTCGGCCAGCGTGAAGTCGAGCTGGCGCTTCTCGAGGTTGGCCTTGGCCACCTTGATGCGGATGGGGTCGCCGAGCTGGTACTTGTGGTGGCGACGGCGGCCACGAAGCAGGAAGTTCTTCTCGTCGAAGTCGTAGTAGTCGTCGTCGAGGTCGCGCATGGGCACCATGCCCTCGCAGTGATTCTCGTCGATCTCGGCATAGATGCCGTAGCTCGTGATGCCGCTGATGTGGGCGTCGAAGGTCTCACCCAGCTTGTCGCCCATAAACTCCACCATCTTATATTTGATAGAGTCGCGCTCGGCGTTCTGCGCTATCTGCTCCATCTCCGAGCTGTGCTCGCAGAGCTCCTCATAGTGTTTCTCGTTCACCGAGCGGCCTCCGGCCTGGTAGCGCGTGAGCAAACGGTGTACCATGGTGTCGGGATAGCGGCGGATGGGCGAGGTGAAATGGGTGTAGTAGTCGAAGGCCAGACCGAAGTGTCCGATGTTGTGGACACTGTATTTGGCCTTCATCATGGCACGCAGGGCAATGCTCTGCACGAGCTTCTCCTCGCGCTTGCCCTCCACCTCGCTCATGAGCTTGTTGATGCTACGGGCCATGGCGCCCCGGGTGCCGTCGGTCTTGACCTTGTATCCGAACTTCGCGATAAACTCGCGCAGCGTCTCCATCTTCTGCGGGTCGGGGTTGTCGTGTATGCGGTAAGGCAGCACGCGGGCCTTCTTGCCCTTGGGCACCTTGCCGATGCTCTCGGCCACGGCCTTGTTGGCCAGCAACATAAACTCCTCGATGAGCTTGTTGGCATCCTTCGACCGCTTGAAGTAGGCGCGTGTGGGGTGCCCCTTCTCGTCGACGTCGAAGTGCAGCTCCTCGGAGTCGAAGCGCACGGAGCCGTGGTCGAAGCGCCGCTGGCGCAGCTGCTTGGCCAGTCGGTCGAGCGTGCAGAGTTCCCAGCCATAGTCGCCCTTGTAGCCGGCGGCACCCGGGTCGGGTGCAGGTTGTCCGGTACCCTCTACCACGCCGTTGTCCTCGAGGATCTGCTGCGCCTCCTCGTAGGCATAGCGGCGGTTGGAGCGGATAATGGTATGTACGATGCGGGTGCGCTTGACGTTGGCCTCCTCGTCGAGGTCGAAGACGGCGCTGAAGGTGAGCTTGTCTTCATCGGGGCGCAGCGAACAGATGAAGTTAGACAGCCGCTCGGGCAGCATGGGGATGGTGCGGTCGACGAGATAGACGCTGGTGGCGCGCTTCACGGCCTCCTTGTCGATGATGCTTCCCTCGGTGACATAGTGCGACACGTCGGCGATATGTACGCCCACCTCATAGAGTCCGCCCGGGAGGCGCCTGATAGAGAGGGCGTCGTCGAAGTCCTTGGCGTCAGCGGGGTCGATGGTGCAGGTCCACACCTGACGGAAGTCCTCGCGCTCGGCCACATCCTGCGGTGTGATCTCGCCGATGATTTTCTCGGCGGCCTCCTCCACGTTCTTGGGGTACTTATAGGGCAGTCCGTACTGCGCCAGGATGGTGTTCATCTCCACGTCGTTGTCGCCACTCTGTCCGATGACGTCGACCACCTCGCCCAAGAGGTTGCGGTGCTCGGCATCGGGCCACTGGGTGATGCGCACCAACACCTTATCGTCGGTCTTGCCTTTGCGCAACTTGTTTTTCGGGATGATGACGTCGTGTACGAAGGTATCGTTCTGCGGCACGAGGAAAGCAATGTCCTTGCCCACGCGCAGCCTACCCACGAAGGTGTCTTTGGCGCGCTTGAGGATGGCGATGACCTGCGCCTCCTTGATGTGACGCTGGCGGCGTGCCATGAACGACACGCGCACGCGGTCGCCGTTCATGGCGGCCATCGAGTTGCGCTCGGCCACGAAGATGGGTTTGTCGTCGCCGTCGGCAATAAACGAGTTCTTGCCGTTGGCCTTGCGCACGAAGCGGCCTTCCTGTACCTGTCCCTTGGTATTGAGGGCATACGAACTGTCCGACACCTTGGTAAGCAGGTCGTCCCACGACATCTCCTCCATGATGTCGATGGCCATCATCTTCAGCGGATGCGTGTCAAGGTGCAGGCCGTGAAAGATCTCTTTGAAGGAGAGCGTCTTTCCGGGCTGGGCGTTGAAATATTGTGTCAGTTGTTCGGCTAGCTGCTTCTTACTCATGCGCTTGCCGCCTTTCTTTCCTTTTCCCATAGTCAGTCGTTATTGAAGTAAATATATGTTACTGCAAATTAACGAAAAAGAAATGAAGAAACCTTATTTCTTTTTGATTATTTTGCAATTCATTGGAAATGTCGTAACTTTGTAACCTGTTAATTATGACGATCCTAGTTACCGGTGCCAGCGGTTTTATTGGCAGTTTTAT
>CAZBQA010000147.1:0-5248 GCA_964493905.1 uncultured Prevotella sp. | reverse complement strand
CTGCCATCGGTGACAAAGCCCGAAACAGTGGTCTGTGCGGTCAGTCTACAAGCTGCCAGCAGCAACAGGAGATATGTCATTCGTTGTCTCATGCCGCAAAGTTATGGATGTGTGGCGACACCGCCAAATATCTATGACAGACGGCTAAAACAGCGGACCAACAACCAGGCCGATGGATGAATGACTAAGAAAAAGGATGAGTGGCTAAGCGATAAACGACCGCAGTTTGGGCACATAGGTACGCGACACGGGTACCACCGTCGTACACCTGCCGAGCTTCAGTTGGTAGCCGTTGGAGTTGCCTTGTGCCGAAGTGATATTGTTCAGGTTCACCACAAACGAGCGGTGGCATTGGAAGATGTTGCCGTAGGCCTGCAGGTCGTTGAGCACGGCCGTCAGCGTGGTGTGGAGCTCCGTGCGTTCGGTATGGCCGTCCTTGCGGTGGCAGACCACCACATTGTTCTTCTGAGCTTCAATGTACAACAGGTCGTTGATGGCGAGCTGCAGGTCGTTTCCCCTGATGCTGTTGTCCTTGATGGTAATGGAGACACCTTCCTGTTGTGCTGTCGTCTTGTCGAGCAATGACTCCAGCTTGCTGCGCAGATAACGGTGGTAACTGATGCTGATGGAGCAAATGGTGATGATGATGCCAATGAGCAGCGTCCAATAGAGGAACAGGCCCAAGACGTAAAACGATAGGGAATAGTGAAAGATAAAAGAGAACACCAAGAAGTTGCAGATTCCGATAAGGAAGATCATCGCCAAGGTGGTGAGTGCCTGATGCCAAATCTTCCATACGCCGACACGTGTAGTCAAGGGTATGAACGCAAAGAAATAAAACAAGGTGCAGCAACCAAAAGTAATGATGCCGAAGACCATCGATGCCAACAGCTTGTTGCCCTGATACGCGCTGAACCCGAAGGGTTGCAACAGATAGAGAATCAGGAATACGATGAAGCAATACAGCCCACAATCCTTCAGCCAATGCTGGCTGTCAAGGAATGGATATCGTCGGTTCAATAGTGACATACTGCTTGATTGATGTGGTTTGGGGGGGAATCATATTATTTGAGTCGGATGATGTCGCTCCATCGGGTTGTAGGGCATTTGCTCTTGAAGTCGCGACGTATGGCGTTTGCAAAGACGTTGGCCTTGCCCTGTCCGTTGCGGGCGGTGTATTGTTGTGAGCCTAGCACAATGGTCTCGGTGCCGTTGACCTTGTTGATATGGTCTACCGCGGCATCCAGCCGTTTCATCTTCTGGAAAAGGTCGGCATCGAAGTCGAGAAAGTTGGTCTGAATGCAGTTTTCGGGGTTTAGTCCCAAGACAATGACCCCCGCCTTTTTGTATTCGAACCCCTGACGGTAGATGAGCTTGAGGCCGTTGAGTGCCGCCTGTACGATGCTCTGGGTGGCGTTGGAGGGGGTGAGCATGCGATACTCGCGGAAATTCCAGTATTGCGGCAGGTCCTCACGGAAGTGGTTGGTGTCGAGAAACACGCCCACCGTCGTGGCAACACTATTCTGCCGGCGCAGCTTCTCGGCACAGCGCGCGGCATAGTTAGACACGTGGGTGCGCACCTCGTCAAAGTTGCCAATGTTGTGTGGGAAGCTGCGACTGGTGCAGATGCTTTTCTTCTTGTGGGCCAGGTCATCCTCAGCAATGCAGTCGATGCCATTGAGTTCCATCCACGTGCGTTCGGCCACCACGTTGAACAAGGTGCGTACCCAATCCTTGTTGTGCGTGGCGAAGTCGTAGGCCGTCTCCACATGCATGCCGTGCAGTTTCTCGGCCCATCGCCTTCCAATGCCCCACACGTCATCGAGGGGGAAGAGCTGGAGGGCTTTCTGTCGCTTCTCCTCGCTGTCGATGACGCAGAAGTGGTGGTAGCCCCGATAGCGTTTTGCAAACTTAGAGGCCACCTTGGCCAGCGTCTTCGTAGGCGCTATGCCGATGCTCACGGGCATGCCCACGCCCTTGAGGATGCGGTGGTGGAGGTCTTCGCCCCATTGCTTGAGGTCGATGTGCTCCATGCCGTCGAGGATGGCGAAGCACTCGTCGATGGAATAGCGGAAATAGCGTGGGGCCGCCTGCCGTATCATCTCGACGATGCGACCTGTGAGCTCGTCGTAGAGCTCGTAGTTGCTGCTGAACACGGCTATCTTCTGGTGTGGGAACTGCTGCTCCAGTTCAAAGTAGGGCATGCCGTCCCTCACACCCAGTTGTTTGGCCTCGTTGGACCGCGCCACCACCATGCCGTCGTTGTTCGACAGCACCACCACGGGCATGCCTTTCAGGTCGGGCCTGAACACACGCTCGCACGACACATAGCAGTTGTCGCAGTCGATGATGGCGTAGTATCTCATCGTTTTCTCCAGGGTTTGATGGTCCATACCACCACGCCCCACACCTCGAAGGCATCACTCTCGTCGATACGGATGGGTGTGTATTTGGGGTTGGCGGGCCGCAGCTCGATATATCCCTCGGCACGGTGGGTGAGGTCTAGAAACTTGATGGTAAACTCGTTATTGATGTAAGCCACGATGATATCGCCGTCGTCGGCTTCCAGCGAGCGGTCTATCACCGCGATGTCACCATCGTAGATGCCCGCGCCAGTCATCGAGTCGCCGTCCACCCTGCCGTAGAATGTCGACTCAGGATGGAGTATGAGGTCTTTGTTGAAGTCGAGCCGCTCGTTGCGATAGTCCTGCGCAGGCGATGGAAATCCTGCCTTGATGCCCGGGGCTATCTCCAGCGGCAAATGCTTGGAAAACTCCCCAGGAATCAGTTTGATGTTGCCTAAACTCATTCTTATGTTCTTTTACCTTCTATATCACTAAGCTACCTTTTATATCTTTATATCACTAAGCCGAAAGCACGCTATATGGCAGCCTTGGTTTTCGACTTGTAGGAAAGCCTACTGCAAAGTTACAGATAATTTTGAAAAACAGTCGACTAAAACACATTTTCTGTGCTGGCAGTCTTGTCATGATGTCTGGACATGGGCACACATCTTTGGAGGTATATCACTTGTGCGACTGGCATGGGATATGTCACGAAAGCGTAATGTATAATCGCACGCCAACACACAGGCAAGATAGCCAGTGTTGATGAAAATGTGGAGGAAGTATACTTTTTTCATTGGAATTATGTTTATCTTTGCCGATTGTAACAAAAACCGTCGATACATGATAGATGTACGTCTAAGAGTATTTTTTAGTGCAGCGATGAACCTGAGCTTCACCAAGGCTTCGCAGGAACTTTTTATCAGCCAGCCCGCCATCAGTAAGCATATCCAAGAACTGGAGCGCGACTATAACTGCCGGCTCTTTGACCGGCTGGGAAACCGTATTCAGCTCACTCATGCCGGGCGGCTGCTCCTTTCCCACGCAAGGAAAATTCAGCAGGACTATCAGCAAATGGACTACGACATGAACGCACTTCAGGAGAAGGTGTCGGGCGAGCTGCGCGTCGGGGCCAGCACCACGATATCACAGTATGTCTTGCCGGGTATCATCGCCGACTTCCACAAGCGGTATCCCGACATTCGCATCACCCTGCTCAGCGGTAACAGCCGAGAGGTGGAGAAAGCCCTTCGGGAAGGACACATAGACCTCGGGATGGTAGAGGGCATTGTCAGACACCCGGAGTTGAAATACCATCCGTTCATGGATGATGAGCTGGTGCCCATTGTCAGCACGAGCGGAAAAATGGCCGGTTACAACACCATCACCTTGGAGAAACTGCGCAAGGTGCCGCTTGTACTGCGTGAGTTCGGCTCAGGCTCTCTCGATGTATTACAGAAGGTATTGCTCACACAGCATATAGCGCTCACCGACCTGAACATTGAGATGAATCTCGGAACCACCGAGGGCATCAAGCACTATGTGGAGCATACCGACGCGATGGGCATCGTCAGCATACAGTCGGTGCGTGACCAGATATATGGCAATATCTTCAAGATTGTAGACATTGAGCATCTGAAGTTCGAACGGCAATTCTGTTTCGTGCAGAGGCAGGGAGCATCGACAAAACTGCAATCGAAGTTCAAACACTTCATAACCTCAGGTTATAAGGCATAGTAATTCTGTATAAAAACCGACAGCTTTTTCTTCTTACCTTTGCAGGCGGAAATCATCGTATAAGAAGAAGAAAAAATGAGATTATCAGAACAACGTGGCAGCATGCTTCACGGCGTGCTGCTGATGGCACTCTTCTCGTGTGCCGCTTTCTATGTGGGCGATATGAACTGGGTCAAGACTTTGTCGTTAAGCCCAATGGTCGTGGGTATTGTCTTGGGCATGCTCTATGCCAACAGCCTGCGTAACAACCTGCCTGACACGTGGGTGCCGGGCATCAGTTTTTGCAGCAAGAGAATACTGCGACTGGGCATCATTCTCTACGGCTTCAAGCTCAGCTTCCAAGATGTCATGCAGGTGGGTATCCCGGCCATCGTCATTGATGCCATCATCGTGGCAGTGACCATCGTCATCGGGTTGGTGGTCGGCAAACTACTGAAGATGGACCGGAGCATTGCCCTGCTCACGTCATGTGGCAGTGCCATCTGCGGAGCGGCGGCAGTGATGGGCATTGACGGCGCCATACGTCCGAAGCCGTACAAGACTGCCGTAGCAGTGGCCACCGTGGTCATCTTCGGAACCACCTCGATGTTTATCTACCCCATCTTGTATCGGTGTGGCATCTTCAATCTCTCACCCGACGAGATGGGTATCTTCACCGGCAGCACGATTCATGAGGTGGCCCATGTGGTGGGTGCCGGCAATGCCATGGGCACGGCGGTGAGCAATACGGCCATCATCGTGAAGATGATACGTGTGATGATGCTGGTACCGGTACTGCTGGTCGTGGCCTTCTTCGTGGCACGCGACCTGCGCGGCCGTGGCGCGGATGCGGAAAAGAGTACCATCACTATACCTTGGTTTGCACTGTTGTTTCTTGTGGTCATAGGGTTCAACTCACTCGCACTGTTACCCTCTCCGGCGGTATGGTTTATCAACGACTTTGACACCTTCTTACTCACCATGGCCATGACTGCTCTCGGTGCGGAAACGAGCATCGACAAATTCAAGAAGGCAGGATTCAAACCGTTCCTTCTGGCGGCCATCCTCTATACATGGCTTATTGTCGGCGGTTATCTAATGGCCAAACATCTCACACCGGTATTACAATGAGAGTAACCATTCAATATGGGCCGTCCTGTAATCATACAAAAAATCCCGAGGTTATT
>CAZBQA010000146.1:0-5449 GCA_964493905.1 uncultured Prevotella sp. | reverse complement strand
ATTGCTTCGATTTTCTTCATAAATACCTAATATTAAATAAAACAAACGATTTGCTGTCTATTTGTTAATTCTCATGTGCAAAATTAATACATTTTGTTATTGTACCACTGTCTGATATTACTTTTTGGAACAACTTTTTCGACCCTTGTAACAATATAACACCATTGTAGGGCAAAAATATTACAGATAGTAAGCAAACGGGAGGCGGATGCTTACAGTTTAGCATTTTATTAAAATTAGTTCGTTATTTTTCTAGTATTTTATACGTTTAAGTTTCATTTTGTCTTAACTTTGCATCGTAATAACAACAAAAGGTTATCAATAAAGGTAAAAGATAAGCATTATGACAAACAGCATTCACTTCACCAAGATGCACGGGGCAGGCAACGACTACATCTATGTCGACACCTTATTATATAATGTGCCCGCCCCCGAGGCTGCCGCCAAGGCATGGAGCAGCCGCCATACAGGCATCGGAAGTGACGGGCTGGTGCTTATCGGGGCACCCTCTGATGCCAGCAAGGCCGACTACAGCATGCGTATCTTCAATGCCGATGGCTCAGAGGCCATGATGTGTGGCAACGCCAGTCGCTGTATCGGGAAATACCTTTACGAAAAGGGCCTCTGCACCAAGACGGAAATCAGACTGGAGACCAAGTCGGGCGTAAAGACCCTGGTACTGCATCTCGACACCCACAACGGCAGCAGCACCGTGGCGTCGGTCACGGTCGACATGCAGGAACCACAGTTTGATGTGCCTGCACAGTTCACGGGTGTGGCCCCCACATTGCAAATTGTCGGTAGCGACAAGGCGCTGTTTGTGAGTATGGGCAATCCGCACTACGTGATTTTCGTTGACCGCATCGAAGGGCTCGACATCAGCACCCACGGCTCGCGTCTCGAGTATGACAAGGCATTCCCCGAGCGCTGCAACATCGAATTTGCGCAGGTCAACGCCGACGGCACCATCCGTACCCGTGTGTGGGAACGAGGCAGCGGCATCACCATGGCCTGCGGCACAGGCGCCTGCGCCACAGCAGTGGCAGCCGCAAAGCTGGGCCTGAGCGGACGGCAGGCTGACATCATCATGGATGGTGGCACCCTGCACATCGACTGGGCAGAAAGAGACGCACACGTCTACATGACCGGACCAGCAGCCTTCATCTGCGAGGGAGAGGTGCCACTGCCTTAGTAGACGGCAGACATCAAAAGAGCAAACTTATCACAATATAAAGAAAATCAACATAACATGGCATTAGTAAACGAACACTATCTCAAACTCCCCGGCAACTATCTGTTTGCCGACGTGGCCAAAAGAGTACATGCCTTCAAGGTATCACACCCCAAGACAAGGGTGGTAAGTCTCGGCATAGGCGATGTAACCCAGCCGCTGTGTGAGGCTGTCATCGACGCTATGCACAAAGCTGTGGACGAAATGGCCGTCAAGACCTCGTTCAGGGGGTATGGCCCCGAGCGCGGATACGACTTCCTGCGTGAGGCCATTCTGAAGAACGACTTCGCACCCCGCGGCATACAGCTTGAGGCCAACGAGATATTCATCAACGACGGCGCCAAGAGCGACACCAGCAATATTCAGGAGATACTGCGCTGGGACAATAACATCGGTGTGACCGACCCTGTGTACCCGGTGTATGTCGACTCCAACGCGATGATTGGTAGGGCCGGACTCTTCGAGCAAGGCAGCTGGAGCGACGTGACCTACTTCCCTTGCACGGCCGAAAACAACTTTATTCCCGCCCTGCCCGACCAACGCGTAGACATGATCTACCTGTGTTACCCCAACAACCCCACGGGCACGGTGCTCACCAAGGAAGAGTTGCGCAAATGGGTGGACTACGCGCTGGAGAACGACTCCATCATCTTCTACGACGCCGCTTATGAAGCATACATTCAGGATGACACGATCCCACACTCGATCTATGAGATCAAAGGAGCCCGCAAGTGTGCCATTGAGTTCCACAGCTACAGTAAGACTGCCGGCTTTACCGGCGTAAGATGCGGCTACACGGTCATTCCCAAGGAGCTCACGGCCGCCACGCTCGACGGCACACAGCGCATTGACCTCAACCCCATCTGGGATCGCAGACAGAGTACCAAGTTCAACGGTACCAGCTACATCAGCCAGCGCGCTGCCGAGGCCATCTACACCCCAGAGGGCAAGCAGCAGGTGAAACAGACCATTGCCTACTATATGGAGAATGCGCGCATCATGCGACAGACGCTTCTCAAACTGGGCTACAGCGTCTACGGCGGCGAGAACGCCCCCTATCTCTGGGTGAAGACACCCGAGGGCACCGACAGCTGGAGATTCTTCGAGCAACTGCTCTATGGCTGCGGCGTGGTGTGTACGCCAGGCGTGGGCTTCGGCCCGAGCGGAGAAGGCTATTTCCGACTCACCTCGTTTGGTGACCGCGCTGATGTGGAGGAGGCCATGCACCGCATGGAAAAGTGGGTGGCAGAATAAGGCCACACACCGTTTGCCATAAGGATACCCTGTGCTGCGGAACGTCCGCAGCCACGCTATACACAACAACAAAATTACAGGAGCTTATGGAAAAGGTAAAAGGATTAGTGCTGATGGCCATCGTAGCGACCGCCATGCCAGCCACTGCTCAGGACAAAGTAGAAGGAACCATCGCCGCGGATGTTGTCAACCAATACATCTGGCGTGGACAGGATCTCGGCGATGTGAGCCTTCAGCCTACACTCGGCATTGCCTACAAAGGACTGTCACTCACCGCATGGGGCTCGGTAGGTCTCTCCGACTCCAACGACACCAAGGAGTTCGACCTCACGGCAGCGTGGCAGGTAGGCGGATTCCACATCGGGGTGACCGACTACTGGTTCAACACGCCCAACGAGCGTTACTTCGACTATGCCGCCCATTCCACAAGCCATGTGTTCGAGGCCAATGTGGGCTACGATTTCGGACCGCTGGCCCTCAACTGGTACACCAACTTCGCAGGAAACGACGGTGTGAACAACAGTGGCGACCGGGCCTACTCCTCATACCTCGAGGCCGCAGTGCCCTTCTCGCTGGCCGGCTGCCAGTGGACAGCAACGGTGGGTGCCGTGCCCTACGCCACCTCGTTCTATGCCGAGGCCAACGGCTTTGCCGTGACCAACGTGTCGGTGAAGGCCACCAAAGACATCCGCGTCACCGACTCGTTCTCGGTACCGGTGTTCGCAGGCATCGCCACCAACCCCAGCAGCGAGAAAGCCTGGCTGCTCTTCGGTTTCACGCTCAGACCCTGAAGCCTTACTCTGCACACTATGACACCCCGGCACTGTCTTGACGGCAGTGCCGGCTGAAACAGAACATCAACAACAAATAAATACAAAAAAGTATCGTATAAACAACATTCAGACGTATGGCAAACTTAAGATTCGATGCTGTTGAGTCGGCATCCAAGAAACGACCACAGGAAGTAATCTCCCCTCTGGAGCGTCCTTCAGAGATCTTCGGGAAGAAAGTGTTCAACCGGCAGAAGATGTACAAATACCTGCCGGCTGACGTCTACGAGAAACTCATCGATGTCATCGACAACGGCCAACGCCTCGACCGCACCATTGCCGACGCCGTGGCCAAAGGCATGAAGCAGTGGGCCGACGAGAACGGTGTGACCCACTACACCCACTGGTTCCAGCCCCTCACCGAGGGTACGGCCGAGAAGCACGACGCCTTCATCGAGCACGACGGCAAGGGCGGCATGATCGAGGACTTCAGCGGAAAGCTGCTCATGCAGCAGGAGCCCGACGCCTCGAGCTTCCCCTCAGGCGGCATACGCAACACTTTCGAGGCCCGCGGCTATTCGGCCTGGGACCCCACCTCTCCCGTATTTATCATGGATGATACGCTCTGCATCCCCACCATCTTCATCTCCTACACCGGTGAGGCCCTCGACTACAAGGCTCCGCTGCTGCGCGCCCTGCACGCCGTGAACGTGGCTGCCACCGATGTGTGCCACTATTTCAACGACAGCGTGAAGAAGGTGGTGTCGAACCTGGGATGGGAGCAGGAATACTTCCTCGTGGACGAAGACCTCTTTGCCGCACGTCCCGACCTCATGCTCACCGGCCGCACCCTCATGGGCCACGACTCGGCCAAGAACCAGCAGATGGACGACCACTACTTCGGCACCATCCCCGAGCGCGTGCAGGCCTTCATGAAAGACCTCGAGATCCAGGCCCTGGAGCTGGGCATCCCCTGCAAGACACGCCACAACGAGGTGGCCCCCAACCAGTTTGAGCTCGCGCCCATCTTCGAGGAGACCAACCTGGCCGTCGACCACAACATGCTGCTCATGAGCCTCATGAAGAAGGTGGCACGCCGCCACGGCTTCCAGGTGCTGCTCCACGAGAAGCCCTTTGCCGGCATCAACGGCTCGGGCAAGCACAACAACTGGAGCCTCTCCACCGACACGGGCGTGCTGCTCCACGGCCCCGGCAAGACCCCCGAGGAGAACCTGCGCTTCGTGGTGTTCATCGTCGAGACGCTCATGGGCGTGTATCGCCACAACGGACTGCTCAAGGCCAGCATCATGAGCGCCACCAATGCCCATCGTCTGGGGGCCAACGAGGCACCGCCCGCCATCATCTCGAGCTTCCTGGGCAAGCAGCTCAGCGACCTGCTCGACCACATCGAGACCGCTGACAAAGACGACCTCAGCCTCAAGGGCAAGCAGGGCGTGAAGCTCGACATCCCCGAGATTCCCGAGATCATGATAGACAACACCGACCGCAACCGCACCTCGCCCTTCGCCTTCACCGGCAACCGCTTCGAGTTCCGCGCCGTAGGCTCGGAGGCCAACTGCGCCAGTGCCATGATCACCCTCAACACGGCCGTGGCCGAAGCCCTGGCCTGCTTCAAGGAGCGCGTAGACGCACTCATCGCCAAGGGTGAGGAGAAGTTCAGCGCCATCCTCGACGTGGTACGCGACGACATCCGTGCCTGCGCACCCATCCACTTCGACGGCAACGGCTATTCTGACGAGTGGGTGGAAGAGGCTGCCAAGCGCGGACTCGACACCGAGAAGTCGTGCCCCGTCATCTTCGACCGTTACCTCGACAAGGAGAGCATCCGCATGTTCGAGACCATGAACGTGATGAAGGAGAACGAGCTCGAGGCGCGCAACGAGGTGAAATGGGAAACCTACACCAAGCGCATCCAGATCGAGGCCCGTGTGATGGGTGACCTCGCCATGAACCACATCATCCCCGTGGCTACACACTATCAGAGCCAGCTGGCCAAGAACGTGGAGAACATGTATGAGATCTTCGACGAGGCCGAAGCCGCCTCGCTCACCGCACGCAACAAGAAGCTCATCCGCGAGATTGCCGAGCGCACACAGTCGATCGAGACGGGCGTGGAGGAGCTGGTCAACGCCCGCAAGGTGGCCAACAAGATTGAGTGTGAGCGCGAGAAAGC
>CAZBQA010000145.1:0-5476 GCA_964493905.1 uncultured Prevotella sp. | reverse complement strand
GGATTCAGGCATCGTCTGTTTGGCATGTACATATCGTATGACGCACAACTGAACTATCAGAACGATGATATCAGGCTACAGCAGAATGAGACACTGCAGAAGACCAGCTATAGGGAAATAGGATTGGTGGTGACACCGCGGCTCAGTTTTGAGAGGTCGCACGTGAGGTTGTCTGTGTATGCTCCTGTGTATTTGGCTTCCTATAAGTTGGGAGAGAGCAAAGAGAATAAGAACTTTGTCAATCCCTATTTCAACTTTGGTTATAAACCGAGTGGAATGCTCGACTTTTCGTTCGGTTACAGCCATCAGCTCAGCAACTTCGGTATCAGCAACAATGTGCCACTGACTTATTTCACCAATTACACGACAAGGATTCAAGGTAATGGCAGACTCGACTTTATTACGCTTGACAACTATTCCGGCAGAATGGAGTACTCCAATCCCATGGTAGGAGTATTCTTCAATCTTTCAGGCGGATATTTGAGAACGTATGATGTGCCTATGTTCAGCTACAGTTATGAGGATAATGTGTACACCATGCAGACACACGGCACGAAGTCAAATAATGAGCAGATTATGGTCTCTGCCGAGATAAGTAAGACTTTGGGCTATGGCAAAACGACCTTCACCCTTGGTGGCAATCTGCTACGAAACAATTATGGAATGCTTGTGGCAGACGTAATCAACCATAGTCATCTGACGAGTTACTCAGCAGATTTTAAGTTTGCTTTTATGCCCTCCGCTCTATTCTCACTGGAGGAGACTTCTACATTCAGTAGTGTGAAGTCGACCAACTCCACTAACCCGGGGCTAAGCACCGGGGCGCTCAATTCTTTCAATCACAAACTGACCATGTTCTTCATGCCAGGTGATTGGGAAATCTCGTGGACCAACGAACTCTATCATGGTAATGACAACAGCCTTAAAACAGCCTTCTTTTCCGATTTAGGTGTGAAGTGGGCCCAAAAGTCATTTGAATTGAGTATCAGCATGAACAACATCGTAGGTACCACACGCTTCGAGAGGACTACCATCTCGAGCACTTACATGCTATATTCCTTCAACAGGCTCCGTCCACGCGAGCTGATGGCAAAGATTGCATTGTCTTTGTGATGTGAGGCTGTTGTTTATCCTGCTTTGGCCGACATCTGGGAGAGTGCTATCGCGAGTACACACTGGTCTTCATGGATGTACAGCCAAGAAACGCTGTGCTTCCGTGTGAGATGAACATAGCGAAATGGTACTGGAGTGGCCATGGGCGTGGTCTTGATCGCTTACTGGATCTAGTTGAAAGCGATGGACTGAATAGGCACCTATGTGAGTTGTCCAATTCAAGAGTATGTCTTTGTCTATTCATATAGTTGACTTTGCCAAGCATATAGAAGGCTTGGCAAAGTCATGTATTTAGAAGAAGATGCCGAACGATACCGAATGGATTTTCGGGCCATAGGTGGTGTCGAGCACGTTGCACGGGGAGTACTTGGCGTAGAAGTTGAGCAATGGCGTGACAAAGGTGCCCATGACATCGACCGTGAACGGAGCCTGGTGTATATGCTTGTAGACGGTCTTCTGCTTGTCGCCATTGAGCTTGTATCGGGTCTTGATGCTGGCGTAAGTGTTCAGGTTGAATACCGGGCCAAGAGAGAAGCCCCATCTTTTTTTATAATAATGATAACGCACCGGAAAGGTGAGGCTGAAGACCTTGATGCGCGAGAACTGCGGGTCAGACCCATTGGGCAAGGGCTCGGCAGAGACCGTGCCGTCGTCGGCCTTGACAAACTGCTGGCGGTCGCCGATGCGATAGTTGCGCCAGTCTACGCCGACGCCAACGGACACCTCGCTGCCGCTATGCCACAACGCAGTGTTGAAGTCGGCGATGAGCCACCACAGTTCCCACGACTCAAAGGGCTTGAACGACATCGGCGTGGGGCCTGAGGGAGCGTTGAAGCCGATGAAGAAGTTGCTCTGCACCTGGGTGCCACGGTTGGCATGGCGTTTCTTCCCGAAAGCGCCGATGCTGAAACTCCAGTCGCTGCCGATGGTCGAGGTGCTCACATAGTTGCTGTCTACGGTCTGGAGGCTGCTCTCGTAGCGGTATGTGCTGTCGTTGTCGCGGCCGAAGATCTGCACCTTGAGCAGTGAATCCTGGCTGACGACAACCACCTTTTGTGGATGGTTCACGGTGAGGGTGTCTTGAGTTTCGTTGGCATGGGCGGTCAGCATGAAGGCCGATAGTGCCGTGAGGAGATAGGTTCTCATATTGTTGATATTTTTAAATGGTTACAAGTGTGGGGTAGGGGTGCATAAGCGGGGATGCTGGCCCGAGGTGCGGGCTATTTGCCGATGAGACGGCTCAGTTGGTTGACGTCTTTCACCTTGCCTTCCATATAGATGACGGTGACAAGCGTCTGTCCGCCGAAGCCCTTCTCGGTGACAAGGCTGATGAAGCGGTTGAGGCCGTTTTCAGGTGGGAGACTGAACACCAGACTCTCGGTCTTGATGCCGTCATGGTTGCGCTTGACGGTCTGCGAGGAGAGCCGATGGCGGTCGCAGAGGGCCTTGTCCTTGGCCACGATGTCCGCCACATCTTCGGCCTCGGCCCTCGAGGCCTTGAAGCGTGCGCTGCGGTAGTATGACAGTTGGTATTTGCTCAGCGCCTTGCCGCTCACGCGGGTCAGTATCATCCGCTCTGTGGGCACGACGTGACCATCGAAGATTTTCGATGTCTGTAGAGCTGTCGACTGTGCCCATCCTGATTCGGCGGTGAGCAGCAGGATGAGCATACAGAGGAGAGTTGCGAGAGGGTGTTTCATAATGACATTTTATTAATTGTTTCCAAAAGCCTGACGCAGGTCACTGTCGATGTCGGGTGTGTGGTCGACGGCCGACGTCATTGTGCGGTCTACCTCGCGCATGACCGCCGCCTTGTCGGTATAGGTCTTGCCATAGACGCAGAGCTCATAGTCGGAGCGATGGCCGAAGTGGAGCACCACACTCAGCCCTATGACGGCAGTCACGGTGGCGGCTACGGCTGTCCACCGGCGACGTAACGGGCGGACGACTGCGGTAGGCCGGGCCATGGTGGCCGACGTTGAGGCGATGGCCTGCAGGTCGAGGAACATCGGCTTCAGCGGCAGCAAGTCTTCGGGGATGTCAGTGCCAGAGAAATATTCATACAGGCGACGTTCCTCGTCGAGGGTCGTCTCGCCGTCGAAAAATCGGTTGATGAGTGTCAGGATATCTTTCATTGTCTTTTTTTTTGAGGTAAATGTCTCTCACGGCCAAGCGGGCGCGGCTCAGGGTCTTGCGGATGGCCACCTCTGATGAGCCGATGAGGCGGGCGATGTCTGCCATGTCCATGCCGTCGATGTGGCGCAGTCGCAGGACGGTCTGCTGCATGTCGGGCAACTGCCTGATGATGGTCATCATACGGTCGATGCGTTCCTGCGTGTCGTCGGTGAGTTCGAAGAGTGGCAGGCTGTCGATGTCGATGGTAGGCCGCAGACGGCGGAGACGGTCTATGCATCGGTTGCGCACGAGCACCTTGGCCAGGGCGTCCATCGGCAGTGCCACCTCCTCGCGCATGAGCCACAGTTTGAGCAGCACGTCCTGTACCACGTCTTCGGCCTCGTCGGCATCCTGCAGGTAGCGTCGCGCCTCGGCCTGGAGCTGCGGGCGCAGGCGTTGTGCTTCGTGTTGATACTCGGTGGCATTCATTTTCGCATCGTTGTTTATCATCAGTACGCAAAGGTAGCAGATTTGTGACTTACCTTTTTATTTTTTTCTCAAAAAGCTACCATGCCCTCACCTTGTGTGCCATCCGCGCCACACTTTTTATATTAGGGGGCTGATGGGGGAGGCGACAGCCTTAACCGCTATCACCATTGTGTATATGCCGAGATGGCACTTCATCTTGGTGAGGACGTTTTTTTTTGTGGCTCGAGTTGGCCAAAGCGGGAAGTGCAGAGTCTCCGGCCAATGAAAAATGTATGAAGAATGAAGCAGCGAATCAAACTATGTTTCAGTTGATTCGCTGCAACTGACGAAAGGAACAGTAACGTGTTGTTTCATCGTTCCTTTCGATTTGTCTATGTACCTCGACGGACAAATCGCATCTATTGCTTGGCCTGTCGGGTCGTGGGAGGTCTTGCCAACTCGCTGCATGGGTTTCTCACGGTTGCGCGGGCACTGCCATATCCATTCTCTGCCTGAGCGTCTCGTAAAGGTCGTCGGTTTTCTCCAGTCCCAGCTTCTTGCGGATGTGGGCGCGATGGGTGGTGACATTGCTCTCGTTCTTATTCAGGATCTTGCAAATCTCGGTGAGTTTCTTTTTTTGAAGGATCAGCCGACACACCTCAATCTCCGAGGGCGAGAGTTCCTGGAACACCACATTGAGTTTTTTTTCTTTCAACTCTTTTTCCAGCAGATAACGGTTGACATTGGCAATGACATTTCGCTGGGCGGCATCGTCGAGAATTTCAAACAGCTGCTCGGTGTCTTTGCCCGTCATCTCGCGTTGTGCCAGTTCGATGAAGGCATTGAATTGTTTTTTCTTGATCCGCAAGACGTTTAGCATGGCCGCTTCCTCTTTCTTGATAGTGACATTCTCATGCTGGATGTTTTCAGTTTTCTTGATCATACCGTAGCCCAGGAATCCCAGCAGAGTAAAGGTTGTGAATACCCCCACCAGTTCGTGTGCGAGCCAGGGGCTTCCGGTAATCACTGTACACACTGTGAAGATGCACACGGCACTCCCGGCCAGCAGGGCAGAGAGGATGCGCTGGTAAGACAGCAGCGACAGCATGAGGTTAAGCAGCATGAGGATCGTGAGGCCATTGAGGATAAAGAGGTGGCGATCGTCGGGGGAGTAAGCGCAGAATGCCATATCTGTGGCAATGACAACTTGCGCGCCGATGAGCAACATGCGCAGGGCGGTCTTCAGTTTCACGCGCTTGATCGTATATCCCAACATTGCCCATGTGGCTGTCAATAGGTAAGTGGTCTTGAGCGCTGCCAGCCACCGGTGAGTGGGGATAACCAGTCCTGAGAGATAACACATCACGATGATGATGATGATGAAGTAATAATAAGTCAGCAAAAGCTGACGCTGACGGTCGAGAAAATTTTTCTCGCGGCGCCTGTAATGTCGGATACTGTTAGCGAGCACGGCATAGTGTGTTGGTTTTAAGTGTCTTAAGTCCATGTTTTTTTGACTATTTTCAGTGTACAAATATACAAATAAAATGAAATCATTGCCTATTTTTAAGGTTATTTAATTTTTGGAAAGCCCTTTTTTTTCTCTAAATTTGTAGAACAACAAGGCCCATTCTCCCGTAAGGATGCTAAGATGCGCCAGACATAAAACTACGCATGACTTTAAGCAAAACAGTATGATGAGCTAAGTGATTATTGAATAAATGTATTACACCTTAATTGGTCAAGTTGCTATTAACCAAAACGAGTAAGATATGAAAAC
>CAZBQA010000144.1:0-5493 GCA_964493905.1 uncultured Prevotella sp. | reverse complement strand
TTCTGGAAAGCGAGTGCAAAGTTACACCAAATATCCGTTCCCTCCAAATATTTCGCCGATTATTTTTCAAAATAATGGCATTTCAGGGTTTCTTTTGATTTAAATCAAGCAAAAGGAGCCGTTTTAGCTGTTTTATTCGGTCCAGAGATCTTGTTTGTAATAATTACGGCAAGAGCTATTCATACACTTCGTCAATCCCGAATTCATCGACCTGACTATCCTCGTTGGCACACGGATTGAAATCCTCGGGCACATCGAATACAGAATCAGGATTGTAAGGCAGGCTTTTGTCGCGATAGACCTTCTTCATAAAATAAGCCCAGATGGGCAGTGCCATCGTCGCACCCTGTCCCATGCGCATGGAGTCGAAATGGATGTCGCGATCTTCACCGCCCACCCACACACCACTCACGAGTTGTGGTGTGAATCCCACAAACCAAGCATCAGAGTTGCGGTTGGTGGTACCGGTCTTGCCCCCTATCTCACCAGGAATTTCAAACTTATACCTTAGTCGTCCGGCCGTGCCTTCGTTGACAACAGCCATGAGCTCCACGAGCATCTTGTAGGCGCTGGCCGAACTGATGACCTCGTTCATGCGTGGCTGGAACTCACTGATGACGTTACCCTCATTGTCCTCGATGCGGGTAACGAACACCGGTGCCACCCTGATGCCATTGTTGGCAAATGTGGTGTACGCACTCACCATCTCGCCGACGGTTACCTCACACGGTCCCAGGCAGAGAGCCAAAGAGGGATGGATATCGGGGTTGTTGATGCCAAACTTATGCAGGATATTAACAAACTGGTTAGGGTTGAGTCGGCTCATGAGATATGCCGAAATCCAGTTGTTCGACTGTGCCAGTCCCCATTTCAGCGTCACCATCTGCCCATATCTGCTTCTGCTTGCGTTTCTGGGTGTCCATGGCTTTCCCGCCACCATATAGGTATGCTGCACATTGGGCACCCTGTCGCAAGGCGAGGACCCATTCTCCATGGCCAACGAATAGAGGAACGGCTTGATGGTAGAGCCCACCTGTCGCCGACCATCCATCACCATGTCGTACTGGAAATTGGCAAAGTCGATACCGCCCACGTATGCCTTCACCTGACCGGTGTGGGCATCCATGCTCATGAAGCCCGACCTCAGGAACGACTTGTAATAACGAATGGAGTCGAGCGGGGTCATCGTCGTATCGATGTCACCATGATACGTAAACACCGTCATGTCGGTGGGTGTGCGGAAGGCCTTGTCGATTTCCTCCTCCGAGGCACCGTTCTGCTTCATCAGCCGGTATCGCTCACTCTGGCGTACCGACCTCCACATGATCTGCCTCACCTGCTCGCTGGTGAGCTGGTCGGTGAACGGCGCATTCGGCTTCTTCTTGTTTTCCTCGTTGAACGCCGGCTGGAGGAACTGCGCCACATGACCATACACCGACTCTTCGGCATACTGTTGCATACGCGAGTCGATGGTGGTATAAATCTTCAGGCCATCAGTATATACATTATAATAACTGCCATCCTTCTTGGTGTGCTTCTTGCACCATCCGCATAGCGGGTCGGTGGCAAAGGCGATAGAGTCGATTACATATTGGCGCTTGTTCCAAGAGGGATAGTTGTCGCGTTCAGGGCGGCTCATCATCATATACTGCCGCAGAAACTCTCTGAAATAAACCGCCGACCCGTCCTTATGGTCGCTCCGATGGAAATGCAGTTCCACCGGGTCTTTGGATATCTGCCGGTATTCTGCGCTCGACAGGTACCCCGCCTTCTGCATCTGCGCCAGCACCACATTGCGGCGCTCCAAGCTACGCTCAGGATAACGCACGGGATTGAACAGTGAGGGGTTCTTGCACAGTCCGATGAGCAATGCAGCCTCCTGCACGTTAAGGTCCTTTGGCTCTTTATTAAAATAGGTATTGGCCGCCGTCTTGATGCCTACGGCACCGTGCAGGAAATCAAAATAGTTGAGATACAGCGCAATGATCTCCTCCTTGGTGAAATTGCGCTCGAGCTTGATGGCCGTGATCCATTCGATGGGCTTCTGCAACATACGCTCCGACGTCGACCTGGCCGGTGCCGAGTAGAGCTGCTTGGCCAACTGCTGTGTGATGGTACTTCCTCCGCCGGCACTCTCCTGCCCCATCAGTCCACGCTTGATGATGGCACGCCCCAGGGCTATGAAGTCGATGCCCGAGTGGTCGTAGAACCGCTCGTCCTCGGTGGCCACAAGCGCATGCACCAGGTGCGGCGACAGGTTTTGGTAGCTCACTGGAATGCGGTTGGCCTTGTCGACATTGTAGGTGCCGATGATTTTGCCGTCGGCCGAAAACACTTGCGATGCCGACTTGCTGATGGGGTTCTGCAGGTTCTCGATGTCGGGCGAATAGCCGATGACACCAAACCAAATCATGAAGAACAGCAGCACCGTTATCCCCACCATTGCAACCAGTAGCATCCATAATATTTTAACGAAAGTACGTCTCATGCTTTGATATGAAATTATTTATGCAAAAATACGATTTTTCTTTTGATTTCTAGTTATTAAATAGAAAATTATAAGTACCTTAGCGCGCAAAATCACATCATTCAACCCAAACATAAATGGAAAAACATAATTTTGTTACGATTGCCGACTTGTCGAAAGAGAAAATTATGTACCTTCTTGAGATGGCGCATGAATTTGAGAATCATCCCAACCGGGAACTGCTGAAAGGAAAAGTCGTCGCCACCCTCTTCTTCGAGCCCTCCACCCGTACACAGCTTAGTTTTCAGACAGCGGCCAACCGCCTAGGCGCCCGTGTCATCGGCTTCTCTGACGCCAAGACCTCAAGCACCACCAAGGGCGAGACCCTCAAGGACACCATCCTCATGGTGAGCAACTATGCCGACGTCATCGCCATGCGCCACTACATCGAGGGCGCCGCCCAGTATGCCAGCGAGATAGCACCCGTGCCCATCATCAATGCCGGCGACGGCGCCCACATGCACCCCTCGCAGTGCCTGCTAGACCTCTACTCTATTTACAAGACCCAGGGCACGCTCAACGACCTCAACATCTATCTGGTGGGCGACCTGAAATATGGGCGCACCGTACACTCGCTCATCATGGCCATGCGCCATTTCCGCCCCACCTTCCATTTCATCGCCCCCGAGGAGCTGGCCATGCCACAGGAGTATAAGATTTATTGCCAGAACAACGGCATCAAGTACTACGAGCATACTGACTTCAATGAAGACGAGATCGCCGATGCCGACATCCTCTACATGACGCGCGTGCAGAAAGAGCGCTTCTCCGACCTCATGGAATATGAACGTGTGAAGAACGTCTACATCCTCCACAACGCCATGCTCAAGCACGCCAAGCCCAACATGCGCATCATGCATCCGCTGCCACGCATAAACGAGATAGCCTACGACGTCGACAACAACCCCCACGCCTACTACATCCAGCAGGCACAGAACGGGCTCTACGCCCGCGAGGCCATCTTCTGCTATTGCCTGGGCATCACCCTCGACGACGTGCGCAACGACCAGAGCATCATCGAATCTAAATTTTAACCCTACCCCGTACAACATTTCACACAGCCATGGCAAAGAAAGAACTCCAGGTTGCCGCCATCGAGAACGGCACCGTCATCGACCATATCCCCGCAGAGAAAACCTACCAGGTGGCCCATCTGCTCAACCTCCACGACCTCGACGTGCCCGTGACCATCGGCTACAATCTCCCATCGAGCAAGATCAGCAAGAAGGGTATCATCAAGATTTCTGACAAATTCTTCACCGACGAAGAGATCAGCCGCCTCTCGGTCATCGCACCCAAGATTGTCCTCAACATCATCAAAGACTATGAGGTCATCGAAAAGAAAACGGTAGAGACACCCAACGAGCTCCACGGCATCGTGCGTTGCAACAACCCCAAGTGCATCACCAACAACGAACCCATGCTCACTCATTTCACCGTCGTCGACAAAGAGAAGGGCATCCTCAAATGCCACTACTGCGACAAAGAGCAGCAGATCGACAAGGTGAAGCTGGTGTGACACACCCTCGACATCTTACCCCCACATCGCTGATAAAACACTGCCAAATCTTTGGATGTCAAAGAGATTTTCAGTAATTTTGCAGCTATTATCAGTTGAAAGTACCATAACGTTTTAATCTATAACAAACAACACACAATGGAAAGAGATCAGGAAATTTTCAGCCTTATCGAACAAGAGCATCAGCGACAGCTGAGAGGTATGGAACTCATTGCTTCGGAGAACTTCGTCAGCGACGAGGTGATGCAGGCCATGGGTAGTTATCTCACCAACAAGTATGCCGAAGGCCTTCCCGGCAAGCGCTACTATGGCGGCTGCCAGGTGGTAGACCAGGTGGAGACACTGGCCATCGAGCGTGTCAAGACCCTCTTCGGTGCCGAGTTTGCCAACGTGCAGCCCCACTCCGGCGCACAGGCCAACCAAGCCGTGCTGCTGGCGGTGCTCAAGCCGGGCGACACCTTCATGGGCCTCGACCTCGACCAGGGCGGTCACCTGTCGCATGGCAGCGAGGTCAACACCTCCGGCATCCTCTATAAGCACGTGGGCTACACGCTCAACCGCGAGACTGGCCGCGTAGACTACGATGAGATGGAGCGTCTGGCCCTGGAGCACAAGCCCAAGCTCATCATCGGCGGCGGCTCAGCCTACAGCCGCGAATGGGACTACGAGCGCATGCGCAAGATTGCCGACGCCGTGGGGGCCCTGCTCATGATCGACATGGCCCACCCTGCCGGACTCATCGCCGCCGGACTGCTGAACAATCCTGTGAAATATGCACACATCGTGACCACCACCACCCACAAGACCCTCCGCGGTCCGCGCGGCGGCGTCATCCTCATGGGCAAAGACTTCCCCAACCCCTGGGGCTACACCACCAAGAAGGGCGAGGTCAAGCCCATGAGCATGCTACTCAACTCGGCTGTCTTCCCCGGCAACCAGGGCGGTCCGCTCGAGCATGTCATCGCCGCCAAGGCTGTGGGCTTCCGCGAGAACCTGCTCCCCTCATGGAAGGAGTATGCACAGCAGGTCAAGACCAACGCCACCGTGCTGGCCCAGGCCCTCACCGACCACGGCTTCAGCATCGTCAGCGGCGGCACCGACAATCACTCCATGCTGCTCGACCTGCGCCAGAAATACCCCGACCTCACGGGTAAAGTAGCCGAGAACGCCCTCGTGGCTGCCGACATCACGGCAAACAAGAACAAGGTGCCCTACGACGAGCGCAGCGCCTTCCAGACCTCCGGCCTCCGTCTCGGCACGGCAGCCATGACCACCCGCGGTGCCAAGGAAGACATGATGCACCTCGTGGCCGACCTCATCAACGAGGTGCTCGCCGCTCCCGAGGACGAGAAGGTCATCGCTCGCGTGCGCGAGAAGGTCAACGCCACGATGAAGAACTATCCGCTCTTTGCCTATTAAGCAACAGACGGGAATGCTTACACCTTAA
>CAZBQA010000143.1:0-5495 GCA_964493905.1 uncultured Prevotella sp. | reverse complement strand
GCTATCACCGACCTCAAGGCCGACTCTGCCAAGGCTCAGGCTCCAGTGTATAACCTCGCTGGCCAGCGTGTTGACGCCGCCTACAAGGGTGTGGTAATCCAGAATGGCAAGAAGTTCATTCAGCGTTAACTCTCCGGCAGCCCCTGCGGCTTGCACCCATATATTGACAGACCTCCGGTGTTTTAGGGCACCGGAGGTCTCTTCGTTTATTGTTTTGGGAAAATAATGGTCATATTACATTGGGAATGATTGGAACCATTATCAGGATTGACCTTAGTCGGGCCGGAAACGAAAAACCATGTGTTGAAGGCTATAATCCGTCAACACATGGTATATACGAGAAATCTTAAAAAAGAATGCTTGGCGATTGATTAGTCAATCCACTTCACATAGCAGAAGTCCTGACGGTGAGGCAGGTTGGCGTTCTTCGGGAACATGCGGACGCAGCTGCGGAAGGCACCAGCCTTGTCGAGCTCAACCTTCAGTTCGAAGGTGTAGTTGTTGCCTTCATGGCCTACCATCTTAAACTCGTGTACGCTGTAGATCTTGCGGTCAGAGGGGTCGGTGTCGGGCTTCAGGGTTACAAGCTCCAGTCCGATGGCATCCTCGAGACCCTGCTCATCGATGACATAGCGAAGGGTATAGGTAATGCCTGTCTCACCGCCGTTCTCAAGCAATCCTGTGTCTTTACCGACCACACGGATGCTGTCCCAACGCTCGGCCACGGTCTCTTTCCAGAGTGCGATGTCCTTGGCCAGACGGCCGTTGTTAGCAGCCAATTTCTTGAAACGGGCAGCCTCCTTGATGTAGAACTTGTCGTAATAGTCGTCAAGCTGTCGCTTCATCGTATAGTGGGGGGCGATGGTGGCGATAGAGTTCTTGATGACCTTGATCCAGTTCTCGCTGAAACCCTTCTTGTTCTTGGCATAGTAGAGTGGGATGATCTCGTTCTCGAGCAGCGAATAGATGGTAGCGGCATCGAGCTGATCCTGATACTCCTGGTTCTGATAGGTACGCTCCTGAGGAAGTGCCCAACCGGCACCCTGGCGGTAGCCCTCAACCCACCATCCATCGAGCACGGAGAGGTTGACTACGCCGTTCATCTCGGCCTTCTCGCCAGATGTGCCAGAAGCCTCGAGCGGACGGGTAGGTGTGTTCATCCAGATGTCAACGCCAGATACGAGACGACGGGCAAGCTGCATGTCGTAGTCCTCGAGGAAGATGATCTTGCCAAGGAACTCAGGACGCTGACTGATCTCATAGATCTTCTTGATAAGACCCTGTCCGGCACCATCGGCAGGATGTGCCTTACCCGAGAAGAAGAACAGCACGGGATGCTCGGGGTCGTTGACGATCTTGTTCAAGCGGTCGATGTCGGTGAAGAGCAGATGGGCACGCTTGTAAGTAGCGAAACGACGGCAGAATCCGATCATCAGCGCATTGGGGTTGATACGCTCGAGAAGCGACATCACACGGGCGGGGTCGCCCTGATTGCGAAGCCAGGTCTGGGTGAACTTCTCGCGGATATAGTCCACCAGCTTTTTCTTCAGCGTCAGACGGGTATTCCAGATCTCATCGTCAGAGACATTGTTGATGGCATGCCAGATCTCTTCGTTGCTCTGGTCGGCCATAAAGCTGCTGTCGAAATATTTGTCATAGACGTGGCGCCACTCGGTGGCTGTCCAAGTGGGGAGGTGTACACCATTGGTGACATAGCCCACGTGGTTCTCCTCCGGATAGTAACCCGACCAGATGGGGGCAAACATCTTCTGGCTTACCCAGCCATGCAACTTACTTACGCCATTGACCTCCTGACAGGTGTTGCAAGCGAAAGTGCTCATGCAGAATCGCTCGCCATGGTCGCTAGGATTCATACGACCCATGCCGATGAACTCGTCCCAGCTGATGCCCAGACGCTCGGGGTAGCCACCCATGTATTTGCCAAAAAGAGTCTCGTCGAAATAGTCGTGACCAGCAGGAACGGGGGTATGAACGGTGTAAAGCGAAGAGGCACGCACCAGCTCCATGGCCTCGTTGAAGGTAAGACCGCTGGCCACATAGTCGCACAGACGCTGCAGGTTGCAGAGGGCTGCATGACCTTCGTTACAGTGATATACCTGCTTCTCTATACCCAGCTTCTTCAAAGTAAGAATTCCGCCAATGCCCAACAGGATCTCCTGTTTCAGACGGTTCTCCCAGTCGCCACCATAAAGTGAGTGGGAGATGGGCTTGTCGAACTGAGAGTTCATATCGTTATCAGTATCAAGCAGATACAACTTGATGCGACCAACGTTGGCACACCAAACCAAGGCATGCACCTGATAGTTGATATAGGGAACGTCTACCACCACCTGGTTGCCGTTCTCGTCAAGCACACGCTCGATAGGCAGAGAGTTGAAGTTCTGGGCATCGTACTTGGCAATCTGCTGACCGTCCATAGATAGGGTCTGTGTGAAATAACCATAACGATACAAGAAACCAACGGCACAGAGGTCGACATTGCTGTCGGAAGCCTCTTTGAGGTAGTCGCCGGCCAACATACCCAGACCACCAGAGTAGATCTTGAGCACTTGATTCAAACCATACTCCATGGAGAAGTAAGCCACCGAGGGACGCTTGCTGTCGGGTGCCACATCCATGTAGGCACGGAACTTGCCATAGACATCGTTCACACGCTTCATAATGGTCTTGTCCTTGACGATGGCCTCTTTGCGGTCGTAACCAAGACGCTCAAGAAGCAACACAGGATTGTGCCCTACCTCGTCGTAAAGTTTGTCGTCTAGACTCTTGAAAAGGTCGCGAGCTTCGTAATTCCAAGCCCACCACATATTGTGAGCCAGCTCGTCCAAGCATTCAAGCTGCTTAGGAAGACGGGATTTGATGCTCACTTCTTTCCATTGAGGAGCATTTGCATAATCTGCTTTAATTTTCATAAACTACTGATTTACTGAATATGTTTCTATGATTCTTTTCTTGATTCAGCTTTGCGAAGAGCCATATCGTAGGCATCTTCATAATACTTGATAAAGTTATCCCACAAAGCACGAGTTGAGAGTTTCTCGGCATTGGAACGTGCCTTGCGAATCTGGGAACTGGAGAATTGAGAGTATGTCGCTACTGTGTCTTTGATGGCGTCGGCCACCTCAGAGTAATTATAGTCAGTGCGATGAATGACCTTCACCCCATCCTCGATCTCACCAGGATGTCCAATCTCAGAATTGACCCACAGACCGAAGCCGGCAAGGTCTGTAGTGACACAGGGAACCTTAAAGGCAATGGCCTCCAGAGGTGTGTAGCCCCAAGGCTCATAGTATGAGGGGTAGATGCAGAGGTCGTTTCCCAGCACCACATCATAGTAGCTCAGGTTGATAATACCATCATCGCCCGTGAGATAGCACGGCAGGAAGATCAGTTTTACCTTGTCTTCTGGGCGGTTGTGCATGTCAAGGTATTTGAGCATACCCAGCACATTGTCATGCGACATGTCGTTGAGCCAGTGGGTCAGCTCGGGCACTTCCAGAGGGGTAGTGTATGTTTTTTTGCTGGCCAGACGTTCCTGAAGGTCTTTGCGTGGCTCACCCACCCAACCGGGTACGTCGATGAATGCCAAGACATTTCTCTTGAGGTCTTTGTCGCGCAACAAACGGTTCATGGCCTCGATATACACGTCAACACCTTTATTACGGAACTCATACCGCCCACTGGTCGAAACGATGAGTGTATCGTCCCCCAAATCAGTGCCCAACAAGGCATTGGCAACATTCAACAAGCGCTTGCGAGCTACCTTACGCTTGCGCGTAAAAGCAGACCCCTGGGGTACAAAGTTGTTCTCAAAGCCATTGGGTAATACCACATCCACAGGTTTGTCGAGCAGCTCCGCACACTCCCGTGCGGTAATCTCGCTCACCGTTGTAAAGCAGTCTACATGATGGGCTGTCTGTTTCTCAATGGAATGCTTGCTCTGCATATTAAGCTCCTCGGCCATCTGGTCACCGTTGTAGGCAAAGAGGTAGTCGTAAAGGGGTTTATTGTTCCCGGCTATGCTACGGCCAATACTCGTGGCATGTGTAGTAAAGATGGTACCGACCTGTGGAAGATGCTTGTTGATATAAAGAAGGCTCAATCCCATCATCCACTCGTTGCCATGATAAACAACATGTTGGGTTGGATTGAGATAATAATGATAGAAGCTCTCTACCACCAAGGCTGAGGCGTAGGAGAACATCGAAGCCTCGTCATAATCACCATAGCCATGCAGACTATCAACCTGATAATCTGCCCATAACTGGGTGTAGATAGAATCTTTTTTCGAATAGTAATCCGAAAAATCAACGAGTATGGCAATCGGCAGACCAGGAATATCCCAACGGCCAACCTTCACCCGAAGGCCTTGGTTCAATGCGGCATCCTTCCAATCCGGAAACAAACGATTATCCGCAACAAAATACGGGCAATCCTTGTCTTGCCATACATCTGGACCAATGAAAATAATGCGATCTTTGATCTTATCCTGTATTGTCTTTGCCCTTGTAGATAAAACAGCATATATGCCGCCTACCTTATTGCAGACTTCCCAACTAGATTCGAAAATATAATCGGGAAACAACTTTCCTTTTACCATATTTGAACATACTAATGTTGCAAAGATAATATAAAAAAAAGAATTTTCAAACGATAATACATTTATTTTTCTAAAATACAATGTTTAATTGATTTATTCAAGTATCTTTGCACAGTACATAATATAAATGATATGAAAAAGATTATTTCTACTCTGATATTCAGTGCAATAGGTATTGTTGCTATGGGCCAGAATTCATCTGCCCCCAAAGATAGTACAACTTTCCGCGGCTATCTCTATAACCGCGAGTATGGCATATACATCGACTTTGATTTTTATCATAATAATGTTCAAATTCCCAACCAAGAGATTTATGGTGAACTACCGGGATATCTTGGCGATTATCAAGATGCAAGAAAATGGTTGTTTGTATCTGCACAAATAAAAGGAAACAAAAAGGCAGACCTAAATATCATCAATGACTATGGTAGCGAGGATCTAAAAGCAACGCTGACCGTCAAAAACGACAGTACATATATCCTTTGCCAAAATGAGGGAAGCACCCTCAAAATTGCTAGAAATAGAAAATGGGTAAAACTTCCCACCCAACTAGAATTTATAAAAAAGAAATAATGATGAATATTGGTAAGCCCATGACGACTTCACGCCACCCCTTGAGTGCGTGCCATCGCATAATCCTAATCAATTACATCATAAGTGACCTTTGATAGAAATAACATATTGACTATGGACAGTGAATAAAAAAATTATTAGCTAAACAGTATAACATCCCTTCAGCTTACCATCAAACCATTGGACCAGCCAACTAATCAACCCTTCAACACCAGCCCACCAAAAAAACTAACCGTAACCAACAAACAAGCCACACCAACTAATCAACACATACTACCCCACCCACCACCAAATACCAAAA
>CAZBQA010000142.1:0-5545 GCA_964493905.1 uncultured Prevotella sp. | reverse complement strand
CCCGCCACGAAATGAAGATGGGCAGTCATTCGGCATGTTGCAGAGTGACTGCCCATTTGCTTATTTCTCCACCTTCACGGTCTCACCATTCTTTATTCTTCTGATCTTTTCCTCGTCGAGCTTGCCGGGAAAATTCTTCTCCAGGGCTTCTTCCAGTCGGTCGCGGCCTTTCTCGTAAGCCTTGATATATTGCTCCAGATACTTCACCGTACCTGTGTGTTGCTTGTTGGCTTGGTAGAAGTTCAGCACGTCGACCATCGCACCCTTGTAGGTGTCGAGGGTGAAGTCGGCCTCTCCCGTCTCCAGCGCATAGCGGCCGCAGCCGGCCAGGTAAGCGACGGCGTAGGGCATCGACGATCTCTGGTTCATCATCTTGGCCTCATTCTCTCCGATGACCACATGACTGTCGGAGGTGGCCTCCGACCACCGGAGGATGTATTGTGCGGCCTCGTTGATCTGGTCGGCCGTGACATAGTGGTTCAGATAGTATTTGATGCAGCGCAGGGCATCGTTGTTGTGGGCGTTGGCTTGCTCGGCAGATTCAAATTCGATGGGTTCGGGCAGGTCTACGATGCCGTCATTGGTTTCCTTGGCCAGCGTTTCCAGCCTACTGGCCAGCGCCTCGGCCTTGTCGGCATTGCCGTTGGCCTCGTAGTATTTCTGTAGGTAAGGTGCCTCGTCGAGATACTCTTGCGAGTGTTCGCCATACAGCTTCTTCAGCACGTTGAGGGCCATGAGCTCGGTGCGCACCGCCTTGGCATGGTCGCCGAGGTGATGCGATAGCTCGGCCACGCGTTCGTAGATGACGGCCAGGTCGTGGTCGTGCGTATAGAAACGCTGGTAGATGGCCAAGGCCTGCTCAGCATTCTTCAGTCCTTCGGCATAGCGGTTGTCGGCCGACTGGTAGAGTGCCAGGTTGTCGAGCAGGAAGGCATAGTTCTCGTCGTTCTGGCTCACATACCGGCCGTAGCGGTCGACCACCTGCTGAGCACAGTCGATGGCTTTGGCTGTCTCGTTCATCCGATAGTAGCATTTGCCCACCTGAATGAGTGTCATGATATACACCGAGTCGGTGTCGCCCACCTCCTGCTTGAGGGCTTCCAGGTGTCTCTGTCTCAGGGCCAGTGATTTCTCATAGTTCTGTTCATTGAAATACTTGTTGGCCAAGCTGTCAAGGGCTTGCTTGGTCAGCGACTGCGCACTGATGCTCGATGGCGCGATGGACAGACCAAAGAGCAGGGTGATGAATAGTTTTTTCATGTGAGGTAAGTTGTTTGATCTGTTGCAAAGATAGTCGTTTCTGACATAGCTTCTAACGGAATGGGGCGTTTTTGTGTTTGGGCAAAGAAAAAAACATTTTGGGCATAGGGCTTTTTACGCAAGAAGCCTCGCTCCTGTCGGGGGAGCGAGGCTTCGTATGAGGTGAAAGGAATGGACTTTAATCGCGGTTTCCGAATATCCTCAGCAGATAGAGGAAGAGGTTGATGAAGTCGAGATATAAGGTCAGGGCACCCATGAGGGCGATCTTCTGAGCCGTCTCGCTCATGTCAGTCTGCACGGCCAGCATACGCTTGATCTTCTGGCTGTCCCAAGCGGTGAGGCCCACGAAGATACCCACGCCGATGTAACTCAGGATGAGGTCGAACATGGCACTCTTGAGGAAGATGTTCACCACCGTGGCGATGATGAGGCCGATGAGGGCCATGAACAAGATTTGTCCCATCTTGCTCAGGTCGGCCTTGGTGACATAGCCGTAGACGGCCATGGCGGCGAAGGTGCCGGCCGTGATGAAGAACACCTTGGCGATGGTGGCACCGGCATAGATGGCGAAGATGCTCGAGAGCGTCACGCCATTGAGGGCCGAGTATAAAACAAATAATGATGTGGCTGTGGTGAGTGACAGTTTGTCAATGCGTGCGGTGGTATAGAATACCAAACCCAGTTCGGCGATGAACAGCACCCAGATGGTCATGCTGTTGCTGAAAAGCAGCTGCATCAGGCTGGGACTCTGGGCTACGCCGTAGGCGCAGATGCCCGTGATGGCAAGCGCCATGGTCATCCATACATAAACCTTGCGCATCAAGGCAGGGAACGCTGCCGACAGTGCACCTTGTCTTTCCTGAACCAATTGTTCCAATTCTCTGATATCCATAATTCTATATTAATGTTTGGTTTTGTTCGCGATAATGTTTGCAAATATACGCTATTTAGCCTTGAACTACAATTTCTGTGCCATTCTTTTTCCCTTTTTTAAGTTTTATACTTGAAATAATACTATCTTTGCTATCGGTAAATCAAGGATTGGATATGAAGAAGCTGTATGTTATTATTCTATCAATAGGCATGTGTCTCGGTATTGGTGCCCAGGCTCCGTTGCAGGTACAGGAGATCAAACTCGCCAATGGCTTCACCGTGTGGGTTAACTTTGACCATTCGCGACTTAAGGTGTTTGGAGCGGTGGTGGTGAAGGCAGGGGCCAAGGATTGTCCCAACACGGGCATCGCCCATTATTTTGAGCATCTGCTCTTTAAGGGAACCGACAAGATCGGCACCATCGACTATGCTGCCGAGAAGCCGTGGCTCGACAGCATTGCGGCACAGTATGACCTGCTGGCACAGACCACCGACGCGCACCGACGTCTCGACATACAGTGTCACATCAACCGCCTCTCGCTCCAGGCCGCGCAGTATGCCATTCCCAACGAGTTTGAGCAGCTCATCACGCGCTACGGTGGTACGGGCCTCAATGCCTATACCTCTTTCGACGAGACGGTTTACCACAACACCTTTTCACCGCAGTATCTCGCTCAGTGGTGTGAGCTCAATGCCGAACGTCTGGTGTCGCCGGTGTTCAGGCTGTTCCAGGGTGAGCTTGAGACGGTGTATGAGGAGAAGAACATGTATTCAGACCAGATGGTGACGCAGGCCGCTGAGGCCGCTCAACGCTATGCGCTGGCTGGCACACCATACGCATGGCCCATCATCGGCTCGACAGAGAATCTCAAGAACCCGCGCATGACTGAAATGAGGCAGTTCTACGATACCTATTATGTGGCCGGCAACATGGGACTGATGCTCTGTGGTGATGTTGCCATCGACAGCCTGCGACCATTGCTCGAGCGTACCTTCGGACGAATCCGGCCGGGTAGGGCACCGCAGCGGGAGCCCTCGCGCATCAGGGATATGCGGGGTGGCGACGAGTTGAAGATCAAGATGCCGATACCGGTCGTCAAGGCCGTGGGCTATGCCTTCAAGGCCCCTGACGAGCATAGTGCCGACAAGGCTGCCTTTGAGGTGATGGGCAGCCTGCTGGCCAATACGTCGGAGACCGGACTGCTCGACTCGTTGAGCAATGAGAATAAGGTGATGTTTGCCAAGGCAGGGGGCTTCGATTTCAAGGATTTCAGTGTCTTCGGCTTCGGCTACGTGCCGCGGATTCCCTTCGGCAGTAAGAAGCGTGCCGACCGGTTGTGCTGGGAGCAGGTAGACAAGCTGAGGAATGGACTCTTCTCTGACCAGGCGCTTGAGGTCGAGAAGCTGTCGTTGCAGCGGGCACGATGGTTAGACCTTGAGGACATCGACGGGCGCAGCAAGGCCATGATCAATGCTTTTTCGCATGGGTTGTCGTGGCAGCAGGTGCTTGACTACAGCGGTAGGTTGGCCGGTGTGACCCATGACGATGTGGTGAGGGTGGCCCGCAAATATTTCAACGATGACTCGCTCAAGGTGTCGAAAAAGTTTGGACACTATCCACGGGAGCGTGTCACCCAGCCTGGCTACACACCCGTGAAGCCTGCCAACGTGGGACGCCAGTCCGACTATGCCCGGCAGTTGGCGCTCATGCCCTTCACGCAGGTACCACCTAAGTTGGTGGACTTCGGCCATGATGTCATGCATCGACAGCTGGCGCCGCTGGTGACCCTCTATGCCACGCCCAATGCCATGAATAATATCTTCACCCTGCAACTGATTTATAGGCGTGGGGCGAGGGCTGACCGAAGACTGGATGTGCTGGCCGACTATCTCAATGGCATCGGTACAGAGCGGTTGAGCCGACAACTGCTGGCGCGCGAGCTACAGCGAGCGGGGGCCACACTGAAGGTTACAGGGAGCTCCAATGATGTGATGCTCACGCTCACGGGCTTCGACGACCATCTGTTGCCTGCCATGCAACTGCTCAATGAGTTTCTCACTCACCCCATGGCCAATGAGAAACGGTTTGCTGATATGGTGAAGGAGGTGAGGTTAGAGGAACGGTCGTTCTTCAAAGACAATGCCAATATCGCCGAGGCGGTCTGGCAGATGGTGGCCTATGGCGACAGCTCTAAATTCTTGCGTCGGCTGTCGGCCAAGGAACTGCACCAGATGGATGGCAAACAGCTGGTAAACCTGTTCAAGCAGCTGCAGCACAGTCAGCTTGATGTGGTCTATTGCGGGAGATTGTCGGTCGACTCGGTGGAGCAGGCTGTACGGAGGTATGTGCCTTTAGGTCAGGTGACAAAGCCATACATACAGGTCACGCACAAGGTTGAGCCCACCGACCGGTCCGTAGTTTATTTCTACGACAATCCACGGGCGCGACAGACCATCGTGGGCACCTGCCAGCAGCTGGCTCCCATGCCTACCGAGGGCGAGCGGGCGCGTTTCAGGTTGTGGGCCGATTATTTTGGGAGTGGCATGTCATCGCTGATGTTTCAAGACATCCGTGAGTTCAGAGCTTATGCTTACTCGGCCAGAGGTTCCAGGATAGAGCCCGACCTGCTGACTAATCCGCAGGCACCCTGTGCCTACCTCACCCGTATGGGTACTCAGGCCGACAAGACCATGGCGGCATTGTCCACACTCGATACGTTGTTTGCCAATATGCCGCTGCGCATTGCCAATATCGATGCTGCGCGGCAGCAAATCATCAACACCATCAACAATAGTTATCCATCCTTCAGGTCAATCGGTCGGTTTGTGGCCAACTGTAGGCTCCAAGGCTACATCACCGATCCCGATAGTGCGATGTCTGTGATCATTCCCACATTGTCAGCCAGCGATGTGACGACCTTTTATCGCGAGCACATCCAGGGTCGACCTCGGGCGGTCATCATCGTGGGCAACAAGAAAACACTCGACCTGCAGCGCCTGCGTGCCATGGGTACGCTCATCGAACTGAAGCTCGAGGATATCTACCATCGCTAAAACAATTTGCCTGGACATCTAGGCTTTTTATCTTGCTATAGGGGGCAGGGCATGGAGGTTCTCTTTCACCTTCAGCCCCCTTTCCCGCTTGCTTTTGCCCTTTTCCCTTCCTCTTCTTTCTCCCTTCCTTTTCTTCCTCTCTTCTCTTCCTTGTCCTCCCCCGCCTTCTGCCCTTTTTTAGTTACTGTTGTCAGTTTCGTGGGCCGCCATAGTATGGTGGTCGTCCCACCCTTGCCTCCTCCTCCTTTGCCTCCTCTTCCTTGTCCCTCCCTTCCCCTTTGTGTTTTTTTTCTTGCTTAATATAATAATGAGGCAGCCTTTTGTTTCCTCTTGTTTTGTCAATATTTTTAAAAACTTT
>CAZBQA010000141.1:2792-5583 GCA_964493905.1 uncultured Prevotella sp. | reverse complement strand
CAAACAATCTAAGTAAACGTATCTACAAACAAGTACTGCCTGAGGCAACCACGACCCAGATGTCCTTCGATTTACCAAGATATGTTGTGCTGTATGGCATGATACCAACCAGTCAATAAATATTTATCAAACAAAACAAACGTCTATGAATCTACAAATCAAGAGAGCCACAATGGCTTTGAGCCTTGGTTTGCTCTGTGTGCCAACCTTTGCCCAACAGAAGCAGATCACAGGTAACGTGAAAGACGCAACGGGCGAGCCCATGATCGGTGTGACCGTCATGGCCGACGGGCAAGCCGCTGCCGTAACCGACATGGATGGCAACTTCACCATCCGCGACGCCAAACCCAACACCAAACTCACCATCAGCTACGTGGGCTATGCCGACCAGTCGTTCACCGTGGGCAACCGGTCGACCTTCGACGTGGTGATGAAGGAAGACAACCAGCAGCTCGACGAGGTGGTGGTGGTGGGCTACGGCACCATGAAGAAGAAAGACCTCACGGGGTCGGTGTCGTCGGTCAAGGCCGCCGACATTTAGAACGTGGCCGCCAGCAACGCCCTGCAAGCCATGCAGGCCAAGGTGCCGGGCATGGACCTCACACGCACCAGCGGACAGGCGGGTGCCGACGTCAACATGACGCTGCGCGGCAACCGCTCCATCTCGGCCAACAACTCGCCCCCTCATCCTCGTCGACGGTGTGGAGTATGGCTCCACGGTCGACATCCCCGCCACCGACATCGAGAGCATCGACGTGCTCAAGGATGCCTCCTCAACGGCTATCTACGGCACCAAGGGTGCCAACGGTGTGATCATCATCACCACCAAGCGCGGCAGCGCAGGCAACACCCGCGTCAACTTCAACGCCTACCTCTCGTTCAACACCCCCACCTCGATGGTCAAGGGTATGCAGGGCACACGCGAGGTGCAGCGCTTTGTAGACCGCGCCAACTACCAGGCCGACCTGGCCTCGGGCAACTGGGGCAGCAGCAACCTCACGGCCGACGACCTGAGCATCTGGATGAACCTCGAGGATGGCACCAGCCAGCTCGACATCATCCACGACGGCAGCTACACCGACTAGTATGACACCTTCATGCAGAACTCCACCACGCAGAACTACGAGGCCAGCGTGCGCGGCGGCAACGAGAAGACCTCGTTCGCCGGGTCGCTCGCTGCCATGTACGACAAGGGGCTTCTCAAGAACGATGCCATGGACCGTTACAACGGCCGACTGAGCTTCGACCACCAGATCAGCAAGTGGTTTAAGGTGGGCATGAGTGCCGCCTTCACCTACCGCAGTCACGACTACCGTGCCGCCCTCTTCAACGCCGCACGCAAGATGACCAGCATCACCCACGCCTACCGCAGCGACACGGGCGAGGTCTACAAGACCCCCAACCCCATGTACCCGGCACATGTCAACCCGCTGATGGACGAGGGCGACAACTTCCAGCGCAACATGGAGAACACACGCCTCATCGGCAGCGCCTATCTGCAGTTCACACCCATCAAGGGCTTCTCGTACAAAAGCCAGTTTACCGTCGACCGCAAGAACCGCCGCAACGGACAGTATGCCGACTATGAGAGCGTGAGCAACTACCAGGCACCGCACGTGAGCACCATCTCCAACGAGCACAGCGTGTCGACCACCATCAACTGGCAGAACACCGCCAACTATGCCTTCGACCTCGGCCAGATACACCACTTCAACGTGCTGGCCGGACAAGAGCTCTACCAGACCGTCGACGAGAACCTCGGCGTCAATGGCTCGGCCCTGCCCGAGCACTACTACCAGAGTGCGTTCTACGATGTCACCAAGATTCAGGGGGCTGCCGTGGGGTCGGGCTACACCAAACAGAGCCTGCTCTCGTTCTTCGGCCGCGTCAACTACAACCTCCTCGACCGTTACCTCTTCGCCGCCTCGCTGCGCGCCGATGGCTCGTCGGTACTGGCCAAGGGCCACAAGTGGGGCTATTTCCCCTCGGCCTCGGCCGGATGGCGCGTCTCTGAGGAGCGCTTCATGCAGTCGGCCAAGGGCTGGCTGTCGAACCTCAAGCTGCGCCTGTCGTGGGGTGTGTCGGGCAACGCCGCCGTCAACCCCTACCAGACGCTGGCCACGCTGACACCCGCCGTGACGGGCGGCACCGACATGATCCCCATGTCAATGGCCAACCCCGAACTCTCATGGGAGACCACCAAGGCCTGGAACATCGGTCTCGACTTCGGATTCCTCGATGGCCGCATCGGCGGTAGCATCGACTACTACATCACCCACACCGACGACCTGCTCTACATGAAGAGCGCACCGGCCACATCGGTGTTCACCTCGGTGCTCTCCAATGTGGGCAAGACCAAGGGCAGCGGTATCGTGGTGGCCCTCAACGCCGTGCCCGTGCGGACCAAGGACTTTGAGTGGACCATCGACGCCTCTTATTCACACGCACAGGACGAAGTGTCGGAACTGGCCGACGGCCTGCAGAGGAACATCCTTGGCTACAACAAGACCCTGATCGTGGGCGAGCCTGTCTCGATCTTCTACGACTATGAGGCCGACGGCTGCTGGGGCGTGAACGAATACGACAAGTATGTGGCTGACATGGCTGCCAAGGGCATCACCGTCACTGCACCGGTCACCAACTATGCCCAGCCGGGAACGGTGAAGATTGTAGACCAGAACGGCGACGGAGTGATCGATGAGGACAACGACCGCGTCACCTTCCAGCGCACACCGAAACACATCTTCGGACTGACCAACAACTTCAGCTACAAAGGCTTTGCCCTGAGCAT
>CAZBQA010000141.1:0-2692 GCA_964493905.1 uncultured Prevotella sp. | reverse complement strand
ATCTCCAACGCTCGCGTCTACTGCTCGCTGAAGAACTACATCACCTTCAGCTCCGTAGACAACTACGACGCTGAGTTGGGCGGCTCTATCAACTGGCCGCTCGCCAAGCAGTGTGTCATCGGTGTCAACTTAACTTTCTAAACCTTTTAGCACTATCGAATTATGAAAAAGATATTTGGATTTATCATGGCCGGCGCCGTCCTCGCCGGAGCAACAGCCTGCTCCGATTTCCTGGAGGAGGACAACAAGACCGGTCAGACGGCCGACCTGACCTATACCACGGTGAGCGGACTGCAGGGCCTCGACAACTCTGCCTTCGCCTTCTCGCGTGCATGGTGGGGCAAGGAAGCCGGACTGGGACTCGCCGAGTGTGGCTCAGACCTCTTCCTCGGCGGCGGCGACAACAAGCAGATGTCGCTCATCACCTACAACCTCACCTCGGCCAGCTCCGATGGCAACAACGTGGCCGACGATGCCTGCCTCGACCACTACTGGGAACTGTTCTTCGATGCCGTGGATGTGTGCAACAACCTGTTGCAGTATGCCGACATCAATACCATGATCACCGACAAAGACCGCAACAAATACAAGGGCGATGCCTACTTCCTGCGCGCACTCTACTACTCGCAGATGGTGGCCCTCTGGGGACCGGTGCCCTACAACACCGAGGTCATCACCCAGACCTCTACCACGCCGGTGCGTGAGCCCGAGCCAGTGGTCTATGCCAAGATCCTGCAAGACATCGACAAGGCGCTGGAGGCCTACAAGGCGGCCGGCGTGATGACCAAGGCCGATGCCGACAAGGAGGCCGACGATGCCAACCACGGCTCTTACTATGCCGCCATGGCCCTCAAGGCCCGCGTGGCCCTGTATGCCGCCTCATGGCTGGGCAACAACGCCGTGGAGGGCTACGCCAACCTCTACCAGATTGCGCAGACGGCGGCCGACGATGTCATTGCCAACGGCCAGGCATCGTTCTACAGCCGCTACAGCGACACCTGGAACATGAAAAACGAGAACGTGCTCAACAACAAGGAGGCCATCTGGGGCGTACACTACACCGACGAGCTCACCACCGGTCAGACGAGCAACTGCATACCCAAACGCTACAAGACCAATGCCGACGGTGACCACCTCGACTATTCGAGCCTCATCACCCGCACGGGTTACACCCGCGGCGGCTCGGCCATGCTGCTGATGTTCCAGGGCCTGTGGAACAACTCGTCGGTGAAAGACGTGGGCAGCAACGGCACCAAGAACAACTGTATCTTCGTGCGCGTGCTCGGCACCTCCACGTCAAGCATCACCAGCGCCATCACCGGCAAGGATGTGCCCGTGGCCGAGCAATACTCGCCCTACGGCCGCGGCTTCCAGCGCTACCTGCCGTCGCTCTACCTCTGGCGCACACTGGAGAAATACCGCGCCACCGACCAGCGCGTGGACGGCACCCTCGTGAGCCACTACAACATCGTCGACGGACTGCAGCAGAACCGCAAGGACTACTATCCCCTCATGGGACAGTTTATGACCAGTGCCGCCACGGCCTACGCCAACGACGGCAACTACTTCAACGCCGGCGACACGGCCATCTACTTCTCGCCCCTCGACGGCAACTCGGCCGAGGGCCAGAAGGCACAGGCATGGGCCAAGAACCGCTACCGCATCATGTTTGCCCAGGGTGGCGACCTGCCTATCTTCGATGCCAATGGCCTGCCCACCGAGAGCGGCCCTAAGGTGTCGTCGGTCTACGGCGATGACCGTTTCAATGCAGCCAAGGCCGGCGGACGACACATCTACCCGGGCATCAAGAAGTTCCTCGACGACCAGTATGATGCCAACTTCCCCACTTACGACATCAGCGCGCGCGACTTCATCGTCTTCCGCCTGGCTGAGATGTATCTCATCAAGGCCGAGGCTCAGCTCGGACAGGGCAACGCCGGTGGTGCACTGTCGACGCTCAACGCGCTGCGTGCGGCAAGGGCCATCAGTGGCACCGACAACTCGCTCAGCGGCACGCCCGACATCAACACCATCCTCGACGAGCGGGCCATCGAGCTCTGTGGCGAGTTCCAGCGGTGGTTCGACCTCAAGCGCACCCACACCCTCATCGACCGCGTGAAGGCCTACAACGCCCAGGGCAAGGACAACGTGGCGCTGAAGCACTACTATCGTCCTATCCCGCTCTCGCAGATGGATGCCTGCTCTAACGTCATCGCCACGCCGGCCACACAAGAGGCCAACGGCGTACTCAAATACAGCACCACGGCCGACGGCTTCTGGCAGAATCCAGGCTATTGATGCCACGACAAAAAGCCGGGGATGACATCCCGGCACTTAGAAATCAATATTATTAATCACATCTCTTATCGAGCCGAGGGGCCAGGATGCCGGTATGCCGGTAATCGGGCTGCCTCGGCTTTTTCATCTGTTGTGCCGGATGGTGTTCTGTGAAATCCGTGTCTTCCGTGTTTAAAAAAAGACTGGGGCCCCTCCCCAGCCCTCCCCGTGGGAAGCCCCTCCCCAGCCCTCCCCCGGAGGGAGGGAGAGGCTGGCGCGATGGGAAGCCCCTCCCCAGCCCTCCCCCGGAGCGAGGGAGAGGCTGGCGCCGTGGGAAGCCCCTCCCCGACCCTCCCCAAGGGGAGGGGGAGGCTGGCGCGGTGGAAAGCCCCTCCCCAGCCCTCCCCCGGAGGGA
>CAZBQA010000140.1:4696-5622 GCA_964493905.1 uncultured Prevotella sp. | reverse complement strand
GCTTCACCGAGCTGGCCCAGGCCATCCGTGCCCGCACCGACAAAGACATCTGGTGTTTCACGGGCTTCCGCTACGAGGCGTTGCTGCACAACCCTCGTCAGCGCCAACTGCTCGAGCAGCTCGACGTGCTCGTAGACGGTCCCTTCGTCAAGGCCCTGCGCGACGAGACCCTCGTCTTCCGCGGGTCGAGCAACCAGCGCATCATCAATGTTCCCGAGTCGTTGCGCCAGGGCACCGTCGTGCTGCTGCCGCTCGATGGTGCCGCGCCCGCCAGGCCTTTGCGCAGCGCATAGCCCCCTGACGGAGGGTTCCAAATGTTTTTGGCCGGTAGAACTCATCCTTCTACCGGCCAAATTGTGTTTCGATAGAAGATCGACTAAGGAATAATGGCTCTGTGGGTATAGTTGTGTGTTTAGCAAATTCTATGTGTCTCATGCCGCGGTGGCGTTGCTGAGGTAAAGGCTGCCCATGCTTACCAAAGCGTGATTCGGCTCGAAGCAGAGTCTGTTTCTAGTCGAAGCAGAGTCTGTTTCTAGTCGAAGCAGCTTCTGTTTCTAGTCGAAGCATGACAGCCCGGCGGCAATCCCTACGTGGCATCTCTGCGCTCAGGAAGCAGGAAAACGATGATGTGGCCTCAAGATAGCGGACGAGTCATTCGCCATGGATGCCCATCAGCAAAAACTATTCCAAGCATGAGGCTCTCTAATTGCCAAATCAGGTTACAACCACAACATTGTTGTCTGAGCCTCAATAACGCTGCATCAACAACACATAGCCGGTGATTACTGTCCGCCCAGCCGGCATTGCCGAACGCGTCAGTGGTCTACAAGACTGGATTACCGAACTCATTAACCTTAAAAAATCTAACGGCAATGATTTTCACAGATATTATTACTAACTTTGCATAAGTTAGGCGGCACTCGGCC
>CAZBQA010000140.1:0-4596 GCA_964493905.1 uncultured Prevotella sp. | reverse complement strand
ATCTGACCATACATGTTCATGGCACTCGTTTGCACTAACTTTGCATAAGTTAGGCGGCACTCGGCCATCTGACCATACATGTTCATGGCACTCGTTTGCACTAACTTTGCATAAGTTAGGCTGCACTCGGCCATCCGACCATCGTGGCGATGACTGTTGCCGACAAAGACAATTATTAGCAATCATGAAATTACGATATTCACTCCTCAGGATGATGGCTGCCGCGCTGGCAGTAATAGCCCTTACGGGCTGTAGCGACAAAAAAGAGAAGACTACGGTGGCAGAGCCTCCCAAGAAGGTTGTCCCCATCGACCGAGCCCTTTACAACCGATTGGATGCCTTTGCCAAGGAGCGAAGACCCAACGGTAAGTTTGGATTCTATGTCTATGACCTCACCGCCGACAAGCCGGTCTATGGCTGCAACGAACACATGGCCCAACCGTCGGCCTCGTGCCTGAAGCTTCTCAGTGGCGTGGCTGGACTCCATCTGCTGGGCACCGACTATATGTACACCACCTCGCTCTATACCCTGGGTACCGTAGACCAGGGCATACTGCATGGCGACATTGCCCTGAAGGGTGGGCTCGACCCTCAGATCAAAGACACCGACCTAGGTATGTTTGCCAAGGAACTGAGACGCAAAGGCATAACGAAAGTCAGCGGACGGGTATGGCTCGACCTCGTCATCACCGAACCCGTGAAGAGCGAGCCCCACTGGTACCCCTGGGACCTCACCTTCTCTAAATACGGCGTGTTCTACAAGGGGGCGCCCCGTGTGCTCAACGAATGGAAATATGCCTTGCGCAACGCAGGCATCGCCGTGGCCGACAGCCAGCTGGTGATGGGCAAGGTACCCCGTGGCGCACACTGCATCTTCCAGTTCAGGCGGCGCATCGACACGGTGATCAAGCGTATGTGGAAAAACAGCTCCAACACGCAGGCCACCTCACTGCTCTACACCATCGGACACCGCGTCAACCCCAAGGGCATACCCACCGAGGCGGGCATGGCCTATCTGCACACCTTCATGCGCGACAGTCTGGGGCTGCGCGACTCCTCACTTGTCATCCACGATGCCTGCGGCCTCTGCACCCACAACAGGCTCACGCCACAGGCTCTCACCGCCATACTGCGCTATGGCTACCAACACAAAGCCATCTACCGCCAGCTCTACAGCCACCTCTCCATCTCGGGTGTCGACGGCACGCTCATGCGTCTGATGCCCGGCGTGAAGACACGCGGGAAGATTAGGGCCAAGACTGGCACCCTCTCCCACCCCTTTGGCATCAGCTCGCTGGCTGGCTACGCCCGCGGCCTTGACGGCCATCTGCTGGCCTTTGCCATCATGGACAGCGAGATGTCGGTGCTCGATGCCCACGTGCTGCAACGCAAACTCTGCGAACGGTTGGTGGGTGAGAATGCCAAACGTACCACCAGCAACCCGTAAACTCACCATCAAAATCCTCCCGCACCCCCTCTGGAGGACCTCTCGCCGACTGCATTCTGGGGCCAGCGAGAGGTGGGATATGACCGGCATGGGTCGCTCTTTCTTCATGTCAGGCCTTATCGCGCATTTGCCGCAAGGCCGGCGACACTTGGAGCGGCACTGCCAGCACAGACTAATTGATTCTCAACACCGGAGCAATAGTGTTGCAAGGTTTCGATGGCAGCTCCACAACCAATGCCGAGGCTGTTTGTCTGTATTTCACCTTACCATGGCCCAACAGCACCACAGCATGGACTTTGCCCTCGAAGAGCTTCCGGTCGGTGCCCAGGTTTTTAATCTGCAACCGATGGTCTTCAGGCCACGACAGTGCCGTGGCATAAAGGTGCTTTCCCTTCGTGGTGAAGCGTATCTCTGAGGCGTCGGCCTTGGTGTAGGCACCCTCGTTGAATCCCTGGGCGTTGATCTTGATGTCCGACTCGGCAATGGGGCCTTCGCCGAAGACCTTCCAGGGGCGGGTGCCGATGATGCTCTCTTTGTTGACGCGCATCCACGCCCCAAACTCGTCGAGCACGGCCTTCTCCTTCTCATCGAAGGTGCCGTCGGCGCGCAGGGGCACCGAGAGCAGCAGGTTGCCGTTCTTGCTCACCACGTCGACCAGCAGTTTCACCACCTGCGAGGCCGTCTTGTAGCCGTTGTGCTCGTAGATATCAGAGTTGTAATGCCATCCGCCGATGCACGAGCAGGTCTGCCACGGCAGGTCCACCATCTGGTTGGGTGCCCCACGCTCCACGTCCCAGGTGATGCCCCGGCGCTGGTTGTCGTCGAGGATCTTACCGAACAGCACAGCCTCGTTCTTGCCCTTGTGGGTGGCCATGCTATGGTTGTAGAAGCTGGCCGCAATCTTCAGGCCCGCGTCAGAAACAGGCCAGAAAGGCAGCACCGTGACATCGAAATAGAGCAGGTCGGGGTTGTAACGGCGAATGACATCGAGCGTGCGGTTGTAGAAATTGCTGACAAAGGCCTGTGAGGGCTGGGCCACGCCCCCGCCCCATCCCCACTGCCGGTGGATCATATCGTCGGCCCACGACCCCTCACTCAGGGGATGGTTCTGCTGGTACAGGTCCTGCGGGTCAAGCCCTTCCCACCATTTGCCCTTGCCGTCGGCCTTGGTGAGCCAGCCGTCGTAGGGCACACCCATCTTCTCGCCCGAGCGGTCGTAGCGGCGCGAGGGCTCATACCACGACCAGGCATGGTCGGCATGGAGCGACACGCCGAACTTCAGGCCCTGCCTGCGGGCTGCGGCAGCCCATCCGGCCATGATGTCTATGTGGGGACCGATGTTCTTGGAGTTCCACGGCTGGTACTTCGAGTCCCAGAGGTCGAAGTTGTCGTGATGGTTGCCCAGGGCAAAGAAATACTCGGCTCCCAGACTCTTATAGTAGGCCACCAGCGAGTCGGGGTTCCAGTGTTCGGCCTTGAACAGTGGCAGGATGTCCTTGAAGCCCACCTCCGACTGGTGACCGTAGTGCTCGCGATGAAACTTCCAGGCCTTCGACCCTTCCTGGTACATCGACCGGGCCATCCAGTCGCCCGAGCCCTCGACGCACTGTGGGCCCCAGTGTGCCCAGATGCCGAACTTGGCATCGCGAAACCATTCGGGCACCTGGTACTGCGACTCCAGCGACTCCCATGTGGGTTGATACAGCCCCGTAATCATCTTCTCCTGTGCCTCCGACACCGGCACCCGATAATCCTGCGCCCGAGAGAGGGCAGACCACAGGAGCAGCATGCTGAACAAAAGTGATTCTTTAAAGTAGTTCATATCGTTTGAGTTGGCTTTGATAATTATCATGCGACAAATTTAAGATTAAATTTTGAATATTCGTTGAACTCAAAGATAATAATCTTCAGGGCTGACTTGAAGGGTGTCAATGATGTTTCTTTCTTCATGTTCCGAGTGCTCACTGTACTTGGATAAGGATTAACCAACCCACAGAAAATATCCGCTGCGCCTGATATTCTCATATCAGACCCGCAGGCGGGTCTGACAAGATATTCTGCGATGTGTACCCGCTGAAATGATATTCTCATATCTTCTGAGATTCGCCGAAGACGAGCGGAGGAAAGCAAAAGAAGCAAAGTCTCCATATTGACTGGGGGTACTCGAGATGAGCATGAATCCTCCGCTCGCCTTCGGCCAATCTCAGAAGATATGAGATTATAGCCATACGTTGCCTGCTCATCGCAAAATATGGGCATGGGTCTCCCCAACGAGGCCTGTCTTAGAATATCTTACCTGCGGGAATGTTATCAAGTGGTGAGCCCAAGAAAACCGTACGAGATAAGGTGGGTTCTATTAATTAGCTTTGTCAGATTTCGAGACTATCTTCGAGGTCAAATTGCAAGTGAACGAAGGAGTTATACGGGCATAACGACTGAGTGAACTGGCAATTTGAGCCGAAGAGAGTCCGAAAGATGACAAAACGTAACCCATGGTTTAATGATTTGATTTCGGTGGTAATTAATAGAACCCACCATAAGTATGTTAAAAACACAAGAATATGATGTGAGCCAATAAAAGTCTTCAACAGTCCCACCAGTAGAAGGGGGAGTGCCTTGCGGGATGGGGGCCACCTCTGACTTCCAAAGAAGGGAAACGGCCCATCCAGCCCTCCCAGGGAAGGAAAAGCATTCGATGGGGCTGCAGGATGAGTGTGTCACCGGACATGGTGCCCGGCTATCCCGGGCACCGTGTTCGGCTATACCAGGCAGTGCGCCCGGCTATCCCGGACAACTTGTTTGGAGCCTCCGGACAAAAGTGTCCGAGGCTTGGAGGCTGTTCTGTGAAGTCTTTCGCAGATTCTGTTGTTATGTCTTTCGCAGATTCTGTTATTATGTTACTAAGTCTTCAAAGACATCATACTTTGCCTTTAAAGGCACCATATTTTGGTGGAAAGCCTATTTCACTTCCATGCCAAAGCCTTCCAGCTGTGCCTTCAGTTCCATGCGACTGCTCTGGTTGGAATTATAGGTGATGGCGAGCGTGTTGTTGTCGGGGTTTACGCAGGCATCTTCCACGCCGTGCAGGGCCAGTGCTTTCTGCATGGTATCCTCGTTGGCCATGAGAGCCGGAATCTGGAAACGGGCAA
>CAZBQA010000139.1:0-5624 GCA_964493905.1 uncultured Prevotella sp. | reverse complement strand
GCCGAGGCCACCGTGGCGCCAATCTGCGACTGCACCGCGGGAATATGCACAAGGATGGTCATTGCCAGATATAGTCCTGCGAGGGTCCAGATCAAGGCATTGATGGTTCGCTTCGTCTTTTTCAATGTGCCTGCAAAGTTATGAAAATAAAGTTGAAATGTCGTTGCAAGCCACATATTTTAAGTATAATAAATATTTTATATGCTGACTCTCTCGCTGTGCCACTGGGCTGGATGATGCTGCTGGGCCGTCGCCGGTGCCGTGGTGCGCAGCCTGCGCACATCCTGTCATACCATGCCTGCGGCTGCGGGGGAGGGTAGGGGGGGAGGGCCGGCCTGTGTGCAAACAGCCTTTGTTTCGAGTCGAACTACAGGCTACTTCGAGTCGAACTACAGGCTATTTCGACTCGAATCACACACAGCTTCGACTCGATATAAACTCTGCTCTGAGCCAAGTCTCACCTTGGGAGGCATGTGCAGGGTGTACGTCAGCAGCGTCATCGTGGCACGTGCAAGCACCTGCGTGGTGCCAGGTGCATGGAAAAGCCCTGCCGGCCATTCCTCGCCCGCTTGGGGCACGAGGGATGGACGACAGGGCTCAACCCTTCGGCATCGGCCATGTGACGACGTTAGATGCTGAAGCGTGGGGCACAAGGTGCCGTGGTCTTTGCCGACCCGTATGCTGTGGCCTACTTCTTCATCATCTCTTCCACCGCACGCTGTAGTTGACGGTCGTTGCCCGTGAGATAATCTTCAGGCGTGTTGTAGACTTCGATATCGGGAACGAGCGGTGTGTTCTCTGCAAACTTTCCGTTCATATACCTACATCCTACCTGTGGTATACCAAACACGACATTGGGGTTGATGAGCGACTCCCACCACACGGCCGTCATCGTGCCGGGCACAGGGGCGCCGATGACCTTGCCAATCCCCAATTCTTTATAGATGGAGGGGAAGCCGTGTCCGTTGCTGTAATCGTCCTCGCACACCAATACGCAAGACGGTTTGGTCCATTTGTTCCATGGGTCTATGCCGATGACTTGTCCATGGGGGATGAAGGTCTGATATTGTTTTCCCGAAAGCAATGTGCAAAGGTCGTCGTGCAGCCAGCCACCACCGTTATGCCTGATATCCACCACCACAGCATCCCGGTTGCGGTTTTTGTCGCTGAGCAGCTCGCTGAACACGGTTCTGAAGCTCTCGCTGTTCATAGCCCTGACGTGTACGTAGGCAATGCGTCCATGCGACAAGCTGTCTACCAAACTGCGGTTGCGGTCTACCCAACGCTTGTAAAGCAGGTCGTTCTGGGCGCCAGGACTGATGCCCTTCACCGTCACATCAAACCGCTTGTGTTTGGCGGGGTTATACACCGACACCAGGATGGGCTTGCCCACCTTGCCGTCGAGCAGCTGGGTGTAGACCTCACCGCGGAGGATAGGCTGCCCGTCGATCTTCTCAATGATACAGCCCTTTTCTACACCGGTGTTCTTCATGGCAAAAGGCCCGCGCTTGACGACCTCTTCTATGCGCAGCCCGTCGCCATCATACGTGTTGTCGAAAAACAGTCCGAGGCATGCCGTGGTGAGCGCAGACCCACTTGCATTGTAGCTGGCACCGGTGTGAGAGGCATTCAACTCGCCGAGCATCTCGCTGAGCATCTCGCAGAAGTCATATTCGTTATTGATGTAGGGGAGGAACCTGCGGTAGTTTTCGCGATAACCCTCCCAGTCTACCCCGTGCAGACTGGGGTCGTAGAACTTGTCTTTAACCTGCTGCCACACATGGTTGAACATATATTCACGTTCTTTGTAGGGCTTGTAGTTGAAGCGTGCCTCAAACTCTATGTTCTTCACAGCGTTGTTGTCTAGACTTATCTTCTTGATCATTTGGTTGTTGCAGACATACAGATTCTTGCATCCCTTGTCTGCCAGCAGCTGACCTTGCCCCACTCCCTTCATCATCAGCTTGGTGCTGTTGTCCTTAAAGTCGTGTTTCCATAAGTCGAAATCTCCCTCGAAAGCCGCCAGATAATACAGCACATTGCCATCGTCGCTGAGTACCATGTCGCCCATCCGCGATGAGTTTACGGTAAGCCTGATCACCCTGTCGCGACAGTTTTCAAGGTCGAGGCTCACGGGCTTCACCTTTTTGACGATGACCTTGTCTTTGTTCTTACCTTTGCCTTGGGCAGTGGTCGTGTCCTTCTTCTGTTCTTCCTGATGTGCCGCATCGTAAAGGGCCCTTTCCTCCTTGGTCATCCTGAATTTCTCATATTCGTCAAGATCGAAGAACATGATGTAGGCATCGTCTTCTGTACCCCAGCTGCCATGGCTGCGGTATCCGGCTCTGTCGCTTGCGAAGAGCATGGCCTTTCCCCCCAGAACCCATTTGCCGTTGCCGTCGTTATATCCGCTTTGGGTAAGATTGATCACCGCTTCATCGTCATCCGTGCTGACGAGGGCTATGTCTTGGCTGTTCCATCCACCTTGTCCGATGTAGCTACAGATGATGTGTTTGCTGTCGGGGCTCCACTCGTACCAAACGTCGCCGTCAGAATAAGAGTACATATACTTGCCGTCCATCAGTACTTTTCGCTTCTCGCCCTTGGCGTCAACCATGCAAATCGTGCCACGGTTTTCAAGATAAGCGATGTTTTTTCCGTCGGGGCTATACTTTGGAAGCTGCGAAGTGGAGGTCGACTTCACCACCTGTATCTCCTCCAGATCGGTGGCATAGGCAAACTGGTTTTGCTTCTTGTCCTTGATGGTGGTGCGGTAGATCTGCCATAAGCCATCACGTTCTGCGGCATAGACGATGGATCTGCCGTCTGGCGAAAAATCGATGTTGCGTTCCTGTTCTGGTGTGTCGGTCACCTGCTTGGTGGTCTTATAGTCTATGTTTGTCACATAGACATCGCCATGCAACACAAATCCGATCTCCTTCCCGTTGGGTGAGAGCACGATTTCTGTGGCTCCCCGGGTCTTGATCTGGCGTTCCAGGTCTACGTCGTTACGGTCGGCAGCAATGCTTACCTCCAGTTTTCGTGGCTCGCCGTCGTGGCTCTGGACATAGATTTCACCATTGTAGCCGTAGCATAGCGTGCCATCGTTGGCAACCGACAAGAACCGCACGGGGTTGCCCTTGAAATGTGTCAGCTGTGTGGCCCTCTCGCTGCTGAGGTCGCGTCTGTACACATTAAACGTCCCGTCGTGTTCGCTGAGATAGTAGAACGATGTGCCGTCGGCAGCCCAGCGCGGTGTACGGTCTTCGCCGCCGAACGTGGTGAGCTTGGTATAGCTACTGCCTTTCTTGAGCCAAATGTCGCGGGTGATGGACGAAAGGTGGTGCTTTCTGAATGGGTCCTCATATCCTTTTTTGTCATGGTAGAGTATGTCACCTGTCTTGTTGATGCTCAGGTCTTCCATGTTGACCACCGAGAAAAGCCTTGGACGACTGCCTGCCAGGTCTACTTCGTAAATTTGCGGGAACTGGTTGTTGGCAAAAAAGATGGACTGGGCATCGGGCATGACGGCCGAACTGAACAACACATGCTCGCTGTCTTTCCAAGCCACAGGTCTTTCGGACGCGCTGCTGGTTGTGAGCCGTTGTGGCTCTCCGCCGTTGCGGTCGATCACATAGACATCCAGGCTCCCCTCGCGGGTAGACCCGAAGGCAATCTTCTTTCCGTCCGGGCTCCACACCGGATAAGCGTCATAGGCAGCATTGGAGGTGAGTTGCCGCGCTGCTCCCCCCGATGCGGGCACTGAGAATAGGTCTCCTTTATATGAGAAGACAACAGTCTGCCCATCCGGCGAGATGGCATTGTAGCGCATCCATAACGGATGCTGCTGTGCAGCACCATGGAGTGAGACCGACAATAAAGCGAATGTAAGAATCAATTTCATTTTTGTTATCAAATATTTTTTACGTACTTCTATCTCACAACCTTGTAGCAGCGTTCTCCCTGCCTCACGACATATACGCCATGGGCGGGCAGCTGCCCAGAGCCAACACCCCACAGGTCATAGCGCCCACAAAGGCAGCTTTCTTAAATATCTTTTTCATTGTAGACAAATCTTATGATGGGTTATATTTTTAGAAAGTTAAGGATATTCCTCCCGAAATGGTCCGGTTCTGCGAGTAGTACACTGCGCTTGAGCCACCCCAGATGTTCTGTCGTGGGTCTAGCCCTTGTCGTTTGGACCACAGGAACAGGTTGTCGCCAACAACATACAGGCGTGTGTTCTCCAGGCCAAACCGCGTCATGAGCTTCTTGGGCAATGTGTATCCCAGGGTGATGTTCTGCAAACAGAGGTAGCTGCCGCTTGTGAGGAAGCGGTCGGAGAACCGGTTGGCGTTTACGTCGTTGTACATGATGCGTGGAATGTCGGAGTTGTGGTTGGTCTTTGTCCAGGCCTTTTCCATGTCGGCATGTATCTGTCCGCCACGGTTCATGTTCATCGATCCGGCATAGCCACCGTCATAGACCTTGCCGCCCCGAAGAACGAGCTTTTTTCTGTGCTGGCGTTGGCCGTGAACGAGTATTCCTGGCGCATACCGGTGCGGTATGCCGCGTCGATCCAGTCGTCGGGTAACAGCGTGTATTGCTTGCCGTTGTGCTCCACCACACGTCCCAGGGTGGCATTGGGGTTGAGCTTGCCATTGTCTCCGATAAGCATCTCGCCCTCTGGCACTGTATATACATTGTACATCAAGCCGTAAGCGTTGTTGGCCGTGAGGTTCTCGTTAGCGAATCCCATGGCTCGGTTGGCATCATACCCCATCTTGTCGATGGCGTAGTTGTACAATCCTTTGTATCACATCTCATAGTATCCTGCCGGGTCGCTGATATACTTGTAGTCGGGTACCTGCCGGGAGGTGGCACCCCACTTGGCATCTAGCGTAATCGAGGTATGGTCTTTGCGGCTGTTTTTGGTGGTGATTAGAATGACGCCGTTGGCACCACGGGCACCATACAAGGCAGCCGAGGCGGCATCCTTCAGGATGGTCTGGCTCTCGATGTCCTGCGGATTGATCAGGTTGATGTTGCCGTCATAAGGAGTGCCGTCCAGGATGATGAGTGGGCTGTTGCCGGCGTTGATCGAGCTGATGCCTCGGATGCGGATGGCTGAGGTGCTGCCCGGCTGTCCGGAGCTGTTGGCCATCTGCACACCTGCCACTTTTCCCTTCATGGCCTCAATGGGGTTGGTTACCTGCGTCTTGGTGAGCTCCTTACTGTCCAGCACTGAGGCTGCGCCTGTGAATGCCGACTTCTTGGCCGTGCCGTAAGCCACTACAAGCACTTCGTCCAAACCCTTGGTAACAGGTGTAAGCACCACCTTCATGCTGTTCTTGGCGGTGACATCCACCGGGTCCATACCCACATACGACACACGAAGGCTCGTCTTGCCTTTGGGTAAGGTCACGCTGAAATGGCCGTCTACGTCTGTCACTGCGCCTACGCTGCTGCCTATTACCTGTACTGTTGCTCCGATCACGGGTTCGCCGTCGTCTGACGAAACCACCGTACCGGTAATTACCGATTGGGCTAAAGCCACTCCTGTTGATGCAAGAGTTGAGAGCATTACTAAAATTAGTTTTCTTCTCATAGATTTAATTATAACA
>CAZBQA010000138.1:0-5723 GCA_964493905.1 uncultured Prevotella sp. | reverse complement strand
TGAGCAACAAAACCATCCTGCGACATATCATCGGGCTGTGAGAAGCCCCTCCCCAACCCTCCCCAAGGGGAAACCCCTCCCCAACCCTCCCCAAGGGGAAGCCCCTCCCCAGTTCTCCCCGTGGGGGCGGGTGAGGCTGGCGCGATGTTTTTTCTCTCGCAGATGGCGCAGATGGCGCAGATTCTTGGCTGGCGCGATGGGGTATTTTGCAATGAACGCTACGGGCTACGCAATAAGACTTGCGTAACTACACTTTTAATCTTTCAGCTTTAATCTTAACCAAGCAGGCTGGCCTACCCCAAAGGGGTGGAACGGCACGATGGCAAGACAGGGTAGTCGCTACGCTCCAACCCTGCCCTATTAAAAGTTGAACTCCTATGGAGTTCGTGTATGGTGTTTGAAAACCATATTCTCAGACTGTAGGGGGCTGTTCATCTGTGGTTCCCATAGCTGTGTGAACTGTACGATGTTGCAACAAAAGGGCAGAGATGGGATGATGGCTCGTCACCCGCCATGTGTCGATTCGACTTGCATCGCATTCTACTTCGACTCGAAGTACGTCCTGCTTCGAGTCGAAGTACATGCTGCTTTAAGTCGAAGTACACTCTGCTTCGAGTCGAAGCAGAAACGGCCAAGTTGCTGGCAGGACCGCGTTCCGGCATGTTTCATGCTGCCTCTGCATCCTTGTCGACCCGTCATGGCTGCCATATCGCGGTGTGTCAGGACTGTTTGACGGTCGGCAGGAGTGGGGGAGGGTGCTGTGTTTTTTTGTCGATAATCTAAGGTTAAAAATCAAATTTTAGGCTCTCTTTCCAATTTGTTGTGTGTACCTTTACACCATTAAAACAATAATTAGAAACCTAACTACGATGAACAAAAGACTTTATCTGATGCTCCTGCTGGTTGTCCTTGTCGTGACAGCTGGTCGGGCGCAACGTTTCATGGACACGCTCGACCGCGGCCTGGTGGCTGTCAAGCAGTCGTCGGGCGTGTTTCTCAGTTGGCGCATCAACGGCACGGAGTATTACAATGTGGGCTATAACGTCTACCGCGACGGCACCCGCCTGAACGCCATGCCGCTGTATGTATCCAACTATACAGACACAGGCGGCTCACTCTCGGGCACCTATACCGTGGCACCCGTGGTCAACGGCGTGGAGCAGGGCAAGTGTGCCCCGGTAAGGGTATGGGAGAACGACTATCTGGTCATTCCCAAGGCCAGGCGCGTGTCTAACGACGGCACTACCGACATCACCGCGGCCTTCGAGCCCAACGACGCTACCTTCGGCGACGTGGACGGTGATGGCGAGATGGAGGTGTTCATCAAGCAGTGGAATGCCGTAGACCATAATGCCGGATTTTTGCTGACCAGCATCGACTTCGACCGTATCGAGGTGTACAAGCTCGACGGCACCCTGCTGTGGTGGATCGACTGCGGCCCCAACCTCACCGACTTCCAGCACAACGAGACCAATATCGCCGTGTACGACTGGGACATGGACGGCAAGGCCGAGGCTGTGATGCGTGCCGCCGACGGCACCATCATCCACATGGCCGACGGCACGACCTACGTGGTGGGCGACAAGACCAAGAACTACCGCGCCGACCTGGCATCGGGCATGACCGAGAAGTTTATCCACACCGGCTCCGAGTTTCTCTTGTATATGAACGGGCAGACGGGCAAGCCCTATTCGTGCAGCGAATATCCGCTGAAACGCCTGGAGGACGGCGAGACCGACCTGAAGGCCGCCTGGGGCGACGGCTACGGACACCGCTCGACCAAGCACTTCTTCGGTGCCCCGTACCTCGACGGCAAGAAGCCCAGCATCTTCCTAGCACGCGGCATCTATACGCGCCATAAGATGATAGCCTATGACGTAGACCCCTCCACCCACGCCCTCACCGTGCGCTGGCGCTGGAACTGCAACACGCCCGGCAGTCCGTGGTACGGACAGGGATTCCACAACTATATGGTGGCCGACGTCGACTGGGACGGACGCGATGAGATCTGTTTCGGCAGCATGGTCATCGACGACACGGGCCTGGGGCTCAGCACCACGGGTCTGGGACACGGCGACGCGCAGCACGTGGGCGACTTCAACCCTTACGTGCATGGCCAGGAAATCTACACCTGCAACGAGGACGCTCCGTCGAACAATTATCGTGATGCCACCACCAGTAAGATCTACTACCGCCTGGCCGGAGGCAGCGATGACGGACGGTCGATGTGCGGCAACTTCTCGAACGACATTCCCGGGGCCATGGGCTACAGCGGGCACGACACCCCCATCAGCTGTGTGACCAACGGACATGTGGACGGACTGACCAGCAACGGCGTGACACTCAACTTCCGCACCTATTGGGACGGCGACCTCTGCGAGGAGAGCTTCAACGGGGTGGGCGTGCGCAACAGCAATGGTGCCATCTACAAATACGGCCAGGGGGCCATCAGAACCTTTGACAACACCTTCACCAACAACGATACTAAGGCCACGCCTTGCTTCCAGGGAGACATCTTCGGCGACTGGCGCGAGGAGATCGCCATGCGCGATGCCGACAACAACCTGCGTATTTTCACCACCACCTATCCCACGAAGTGGCGCAACTACACGCTGCTGCACGACCCGCAGTACCGCAATGCGATGGTGTGGCAGATGAACGGCTACAACCAGCCGCCCCACGTGAGCTACTTTCTCGGCGAGATGGAGGGCATCACCGTGGCTCCGCCTCCCGCCACCCGCATGGGCAAGGAGGTTGTTGGCAGCGGCGGCACGGTGTCGGCGGCACTCAACGGCAAGCAGGTGCTGCTCGGCGAGACCGGCGACGCGGTGTACCATATCACCGACGGCGCGGCACCTGCCATTCTCTTCGACAACGCCCCCACATGGGTGAAGGGGCACGACGACAACAGCAACATCGAATACATCACCTACACCCATACCCTCGACGGCGGTGCCCTCACCGGCGACATGCGCCTGGTGAAGCAGGGCGACGGCGTGCTCGTCATGCCCAAGGTGGTGAACACCTATACCGGTGCGACCGAAGTGTGGGGCGGCACGCTCAACTTCGACGGCTCGCTGACGGGCAGCCGGGTGTGGCTCAACCGTTTTGCCACGCTCAACTCTGATGGCGGCAAGTTTGCCAAAGGCATCGAGGCCACCTACGGGGCCACCGTGCGCCCCGGCGGCAAGGACAACAAGGGTAGCATCGAGACCGACTCGCTGATCATGGGCTTCGGCGCGGTGCTCGACCTCGACCTCTATGCCGACCAGACGTCAGACCTTGTGACGGCTAACGTGCTGAAGCTCGAGACCAAGACGTGGACGGCAGGGCCCGAATATCTGGCACCGCGCATCAGCCTCACCGCACAGGGAGGCACGGCCACAGCCGGCACCTACGTGCTGGCCAAGGTGGGCAAGGTAGACGGCGACCTGGCCTCGGTGGTCATCGAGGGACTGGACGACTGCAAGAAGACCCTGAGTCTGGAGAATGGCGAACTGGTGCTCACCGTGGCCGCCCTGCGTGACCCGGCGGCGGTGACCTGGACGGGAGCCGCTGACGGCACGTGGCAGCAGGCCGAGGGCGAGAACTTTGCCTTGCAGGCTGGAGGCTCGGCAGCCACTTTCGTCTCGGGCGATGCGGTGACATTCGATGATGCCGCCGCCAACACCAATGTGGTGATCGGCGAACCGGTATATCCGTCGTCGGTCATCTTCAACAACGACCAGAAAGCCTATACCCTGAGCGGCAGCAGCATCAGCGGCAACGCCACCATCACACAGAATGGCAGCGGCAGCGTGACACTCAGCAACGTGAGCGACTTCACCGGTAGCGTGAACCTCAACGGAGGCACGACGGCCGTGGCCAGTCTGGGCACAAAGGACGGGGCCAACACGGGTGCCTTCGGCGTTTATACCAACACGGTGAACTTCGATGGGGGAACCCTTGTCGCATCGACCGATATGAATGCCGGTCACCCGTTGGCCTTCGGCGCGAAGGGTGGCACCATCAACACGGCCGACGGCTCTACGCTCACGCTGAGCGGGACGATGGCGGGCAGTGGTGCGCTGACCAAGCAGGGCAACGGCACGCTGGTGCTCGCCCCGACGGTGACGGTGCCGCTGCTCTATGTCAACGGTGGTGTGGTAAAGGCACAAGAGAGCGGCGACATACACCGCTATCCCACAAAGGTGGTGCTCAACGGCGGAACGATGATCGACCCCGATAACATCTATACCTATTCCACCAGCAATGTCAGCGTCGAGGTGCCTGAGGGCGCGCAGGGTACATGGTATATGGACCAGCGCTGCAGTTATACGGGCAAGCTCACCGGAGCAGGTACGCTGACCGCCTATGCCACCGGTCCGCGCATGTCGGTGACGGGCAACTGGAGTGAGTTTGAGGGTACGCTCAACGCCTTGTTCAACAAGACGGGCACTTACGACCCTGAGTTTACGTTCAACAACGCCGGACTGCGCAACGGCACGCTCAATGTCAACGCCGGCGTGACCGTCAACAACAGCGGCAAGACGTTCTACCTGGGTAACCTCGCGGGAACGGGCAAGCTCACGGGTGCAGGCCAGTATGTCATCGGAGGGCGTAACGAGAACGTGAACTTCACCGGTGTGTTCAGCGGTACGACCTTTGCCAAGGTGGGCTCGGGCCTGTGGACGTTGGCACGCAACGCCAGTTCAGTGTTCTCGGGAACGAACTATGTGAAGGGCGGTACGCTCAACCTCAACGATGCCTCGGCAACCACTCCTTTCTTCGGCACCAATGCGGTGGCCGTGGCCGACAGCGGCCGACTGGCCGGTCTGGCTTACGTCTATCGCGTGGACGTGCAGTCGGGCGGTACGCTGGCTCCCGGCAGTGCCACCTCATCCAATCCCTACGGCATGCTCAGGGCCGACTATGCGTATGTGCAGTCGGGCGGTACGCTGGAGCTGCATATCAACACCGGCAAGAACACCGCGGCGGCCCGCTCATACCTGACGGTGACGAACATCCTCGAAATCAACGGTACGGTGACGGTGACGTTGCGCGACGGCTATGCCCCCGCGGTGGGCGACTCGGCTGTGGTGTGGACCTGCGGCACGCTGCGCGGCACACCGGTCTATGCCTTGCCCGACCTCTCGGGCTTCACCTCTGCGCTGGCCCCCTACGGTCTGAAGTGGGATGTCTCGGGCATGGGTACCACGGGCATGCTGCGGGTCGTTGCCCGCACGGCTGACGACGTGGCGGCCGGCATCGAGGCCATCGGCGCCGACAACGAGGTGAGTGCCGTGGTATATGGCATCGATGGCACCGTGGTGGGTCGCACCGACTGCCGCAAGGCCGACCTGGTGGCTGCCCTGCAGCGCATGGGGCTTACCAAGGGTATCTATGTGGTGCGACTGCAGGCGGGCGCTTCACGCGAGACCGTGAAGGTGACGCTGCGCTAAGATTTTGGGGAGGGCCGGTAAAGGGCCCACCCCAGCCTTTTGTTTGACCAGCATGTGTACCGACTAACGGGTGCAAGTCCCGAGCAGGCCCTAGTAGTGGGAACTGCATAGCCAGAGAGACAAGGGTGTCCATCGCGAGTTGGAATCTGAAAGAAGTCAGCGGCAAACATCTGCCCCGACGTACAGAAACCTAATACAAAGGCTGTTTGCGAGGGTAAGGCGGCAAGAAGCGTCAAAGCCCGATAGCTACTCGGAATCGCAAGTAGTAAATTAGGCGGGGAT
>CAZBQA010000137.1:0-5804 GCA_964493905.1 uncultured Prevotella sp. | reverse complement strand
GGCAGCAACAGCGACAACACACGCACCATCGTGCTGACACAGAATGACACGCAGCTCGTAGAATATACTTTCGACGAGGCCAATGCCGCATCAGGAACAGCCGAAGACGGAACTGCTATAAAAGTCTATCCCTATGTGACCGCTAATGTCAAGGCCGGAGACATCGTGATCACCTTCCCGGTGAATGGCATCAACATCTACGCCATTGAGTTTACGGCAGATGCTACAGGCATCAACCAGCTCACGCAGACAAATGTCCAAGGTGCCACCTACAACCTTGCAGGTCAGCGCGTTGGCGATACCTTCAAAGGCGTGGTGATACGCGACGGAAAGAAATTCGTACAGAAATAACCCCCTCTCTCATCACTCCTGGCCATCGCATAGATTGTTGGCAGGATATCATCGTGCCCCGCCTCACACTGAGGTGGGGCGTTTTATGCTATCCATCGCGACTGTCATCTCACAATATTCCAGCAAATTGCAGCATGCTCTGGTGGCATGACATCACCCAAGGCAGGGACTGGTTCGAGTCGAAACAGAGGCTGATTCCAGTCGAAGCAGGGACTGGTTCGAGTCGAAGCAGGGGCTGATTCCAGTCGAAGCAGACGGCCTCGGTGGCCCTGCCCTGGAGGCAGATGGGTGAGTAGGCAATGCCACAAGGCAGGAGCGGTCCTCATTTTTCTATCTGAAGATTTGCAGGACTCAGAATTAATCTATACCTTTGCCAGTACATTACAAAACAAATCAGAAGTCAACAAACTTAAAATGAGAGCTTTAAACATCAGACTCGTGGCCTCGCTGGCCCTTGCCGTCATGGGCAGCTCAGCGATGGCGCAGGCACCGGCATTCCCCGGTGCCGAAGGTCATGGGCGATACGTCACGGGCGGCCGTGGCGGCAACATCATCCACGTGACCAACCTCAACGACCGCGGCACGGGCTCGTTCCGCGCGGCGGTAAGCGGAACTGCCAAGAAGATTGTGGTGTTCGACGTGGCCGGCGTCATACCCTTGGCATCCGACCTCACCATCGGCGCCAACACCACCATCCTCGGCCAGACGGCCCCCTACCCCGGCATCACCCTTCGCTACTATACCGTGCGACCCAACGGCAACAACATCATCATGCGGTTCATACGCGTCAGACGCGGGCAGGAGAAGGATGTCAACGATGGTGCCGATGCCACCTGGGCCCGCAACTTCACAGGCATGATCATCGACCACTGCTCGTTCTCGTGGAGCATCGACGAGGTGGCTTCGTTCTACGACAACAACAACTTCACCATGCAATGGTGTACACTGGGCGAGAGCCTCAACAACGCCGGTCACGGCAAGGGCGCCCATGGCTACGGCGGCATCTGGGGCGGTAAGCTGGCCAGCTTCCACCACAACATGATTGCCCACACCAACAACCGTGCACCGAGGTTCAACGGTGCCCGCTACAACTGGACGGGCTATACCGCCAACAGCCTCTACAAGGACGGCACCTATGCCTGGGCCAACGCCGTGCAGTCGGAGAATGTCGATTTTCGCAACTGTCTGATCTTCGACTGGGGCGGTGGCGGATGCTACGGCGGTCCGGGCGGTGGATATATCAACATGGTGAACAATTACTACAAGGCCACGCCCGAGACCAAGAACAAGAACCGAGTGACCACTGTGTCGATTGCCAACAGCACCACCTCTTCCGATGAGACGACCTACCTCGACATGACGAGCCGCTACTTTATCAGCGGTAACTATGTCAGCGGCTACGGCGCCAACTACGACTGGAAGGGCGTGACCTACGACAGTGGCGTACAGACCATCAACGGTGAACGTTACACCATCGACTCGCTCTACTTCTATGGCAAAGACATAGAGCACGTGAACAATGCCAAAGGCATTCCCTGTGTGAAGATCAAGCTCGATGCCCCCGGTGCCCCCACCGGCGAGGTGACCACTCACACGGCCGAGAACGCCTATGAGCAGATTCTGGCCTATGGCGGTGCATCGCTCTACCGCGACGAGGTGGACGAACGCTACATGACCGAGGCGCGCAGCGGACAGTCGACCTACGCCGGGTCGGTGACAAAAGTGAAGGGAATGATCGACCTGGTGTCTGACGTGAACGGATACACCGAGGCTACCTTCCCCACCGGCGCACGCGAGGCCGGATTCGACAGCGACAACGACGGCATGCCCGATGCCTGGGAGACAGCCAACGGGCTCGACCCCAACAATGCCGCCGATGCCAAGACCTACACGCTCGACAGCAAGGGCTACTACACCAACCTGGAGGTCTACGCCAACCAACTGGTGGAGGACATCATGCGTGGCGGAAACGCCAATGCCGAGACAACGGTAGACGAGTATTACCCCGCCGCCACAACCGGCATCGGCAAGCTCTCCACAGCCGGCGCCTCAGCCGGCAATGCCACCTACAACCTGGCCGGTCAGCGCGTAGACGGCAGCTACAAAGGCATCGTCATCCGCAACGGTAAGAAGCTGGTGCAGCGATAACCGCCAAACCCGATATCACATTATCCAACAGAAAGGGTGACTGATCATTCAGCCACCCTTCTTTATTTGTCTATAAACCATGCCGTCAAAGGCCCAACCTCAAACAATGGCGTCGAGCTTGGCCTTGAGCTCCTTGAGCTGGTCGCGCACGTCAGTCAGTGCCTCGATAATCTCGGCACTCTTGTCGACGTTCTGCCGGTTCTCGTGCATGTATTTGCGCGCCGCAGCAATCTTGAAGCCGCGCACCTTGATGAGGTTGTGGATGATCTTGATTTGCTGGATGTCGGCCTCCGAATACTGCCGTACCTTCGTCGATGCCACGGTCTTGGGCTTGAGGGCCGGAAACTCCTTCTCCCAGAACCTCAGCGTGCTCTCATTGACGCCGACCATCTGGGCCACCTCCTTGATGGAGTAGTATAACTTGTTGTCTTTGTTTGGGTTCAGTACCATAAGTCAGATTACTGTCTGGGATGATCATTCTTGCGAGTGGCCGGCCCTGCGCAATGGGCCGAGCAGCGCGTCACTTTTCTGCAAAGATAGCAAAAAGTAGCCAACAGCTGTGCCCAACTGTCATTTATTTTAAAAAAAATAAGAGATTGCAAATAAATCAGACCCACAATCCCCTATCTGCAATCTTTTTAGTAACTTTGCACCTAATTATTTGAAAAAGAAAGAACAACATAAAGCATAACCAAAATGATGACAGCTAACGAAATACGCGACTCGTTCAAGAATTTCTTCGAGTCTAAGGGACACCTCATCGTCCCCTCGGCCCCGATGGTGATCAAGGACGACCCCACGTTGATGTTTACGAACGCAGGAATGAACCAGTGGAAGGATATCATCCTGGGCACCAAGGACCCTGAGCCGAGACGGCGCGCCGACACGCAGAAATGCCTGCGCGTGAGCGGCAAGCACAACGACCTGGAGGAGGTGGGGCACGACACCTACCACCACACCATGTTCGAGATGCTGGGCAACTGGAGCTTCGGCGACTACTTCAAGGAGGGCGCCATCGACCATGCCTGGGAGTATCTGGTAGACGTGCTGCACCTGAACCCCGAAGACCTCTATGTGACGGTGTTCGAGGGCTCGCCCGAAGAGAACATCCCACGCGACGACGAGGCTGCCCGCTACTGGGCCAAGCACGTGCCGGCCGACCATATCATCAACGGCAACAAGCACGACAACTTCTGGGAGATGGGCGACACCGGCCCCTGCGGCCCCTGCTCTGAAATCCATGTCGACTCGCGCTCGGCCGAAGAGAAGGCCAAGGTGCCAGGTCGCGAGCTGGTCAACAAGGACGACCCACAGGTGATCGAGATCTGGAACATCGTGTTCATGCAGTTCAACCGCAAGTCGGACGGCTCGCTGGAGCCGCTGTCGATGAATGTCATCGATACCGGCATGGGCTTCGAGCGCCTGGTGCGCATGTTGCAGGACAAACACTCCAACTACGACACCGACATCTTCCAGCCGGTCATCAAGGAGATTGAGGCCCTCTCTGGCCGCAAGTACGGGTTCACCACGCCCACGGGCGACAATGGTGAGGCCGCCAACGAACAAGAGAAGATTGATATCGCCATGCGCGTGGTGGCCGACCACCTGCGTGCCGTGGCATTCTCCATCGCCGATGGACAGCTGCCCAGCAATGCCAAGGCTGGCTATGTCATCCGCCGCATCCTGCGCCGTGCCGTGCGCTACGCCTATACGTTCCTCGAACAGAAGTCGGCCTTCATGTATAAGCTCGTGCCTGTGCTGGCCCGCGAGATGGGTGCCGCCTTCCCCGAGCTGCCTGCCCAGCAGGAACTCATCTGCCGCGTGATGAAAGAAGAGGAAGACAGCTTCCTGCGTACCCTCGAGAAGGGCATCCAGCTGCTCAATGGCAGCATGGCCGACCTGCGCGACAACGGCAAGACCGAGCTCGACGGCGTGAGTGCCTTCCGCCTGTTCGACACCTACGGCTTCCCCCTCGACCTCACCGAACTGATCTGCCGCGAGAACGGCTTCACCGTCGACGGCAAGGGCTTCGACGAGGAGATGACCAAGCAGAAAGAGCGTGCCCGCAACGCTGCCGTCGTCGAGAACGGCGACTGGGTGGAGCTCAAGGAGGGCGAACAGGAGTTTGTGGGCTACGACTACACCGAGCACGAGTGCCACATCCTGCGCTACCGCAAGGTGACCCAGAAGAAGAATACGTTCTATGAGCTCGTGCTCGACCATACCCCGTTCTACGGTGAGATGGGCGGACAGGTGGGCGACCAGGGTGTGCTCGTCTCAGATGCCGAGACAGTGGACATCATCGACACCAAGCGCGAGAACAACCAGAGCATACATATCGTGAAGCAGCTGCCTGGTGACCTCACGGCCGACTTCATGGCCTGTGTGGACACCGACAAGCGCAACGCCAGCGCCGCCAACCACACCGCCACCCACCTGCTCGACTATGCGCTCAAGCAGGTGCTGGGCGACCATGTGGAGCAGAAGGGCTCATTTGTCAGCCCCGACACGCTGCGCTTCGACTTCGCCCACTTCCAGAAGGTGACCGATGAGGAGCTGCGCCAGGTGGAGCGACTGGTCAACAGGATGATACGAGACGACTATGCCCTCGACGAGCATCGTGACACGCCGCTTGAGGAAGCCAAGGAGATGGGTGCCGTAGCCCTCTTCGGCGAGAAGTATGGCGACAAGGTGCGCGTGGTGCGCTTCGGTCCCAGCTGCGAGTTCTGCGGTGGCATCCACGCTGCCAGCACGGGCCGCATCGGTTTCTTCAAGATTGTGTCAGAGAGTTCGGTGGCTGCCGGCATCCGCCGCATCGAGGCCATGACGGGCCAGCAGTGCGAGGAGGCCATGTACGCTCTGGAGGACACGCTGAAGTTTGTGAAAGACATCTTCAACAACGCCAAAGACCTCAAGGCCGCCATCAAGAAGTATATCGACGAGAACGCTTCCATGAAGAAAGAGATTGAGGGCTTCCGCTCACAGGCCGTCGACCGTGCCGCCAAAGCCCTGGCCGAGAAGGCACAGCTGGTCAACGGCGTGAAGCTGGTGAAGGCCGTACTGCCCCTCGACCCTGCATCTGCCAAAGACGTCGCCTTCAAGGTGCGCGAGCAGGTGGACGGCAGTCTGGTATGTGTGCTGGGCACCCAGCACGAGGGCAAGCCCATGCTCTCGGTGATGCTCTCTGAAGACATGGTCAAGGCTCACGGCCTCAACGCCGGACAGATGGTGCGCGAGGCCGCCAAGCTCATCCAGGGCGGCGGCGGCGGACAGCCCCACTATGCCCAGGCAGGCGGCAAGAACGC
>CAZBQA010000136.1:0-5812 GCA_964493905.1 uncultured Prevotella sp. | reverse complement strand
GGACGGGTCTTGTAGTCGGCATCGGCACCGTCGGTATAGATGGTGGCCTCGTATTTGCGGCCTTTGTCGAGGAAGTCGAGGGTGATGTCCGAGGTACGCGGCTCCATTCCGGCCACGCTGCCCACAAACCAGTTGTCGGTGCCCTTGGCCTTGCGGGCCACGGTGATATACTCCATGGGCTCGGCTTCCAGATAGAGAGACTTGTCCCAGTCGAGAGCCACATCCTTGATAAACTGGAAGGCATCCTTGTGCTTCATGTAGTTCTCGGGGAAGTCGGCGGCCATCTGCAACGGACTGTACATGGTGACATAGAGAGCCAGCTGTCCGCAGATGGTAGAGTTGACGTGCGAGCCGTTGGCGCAGTCCATCTCGAAGATGCCCGGTGTGTAGTCCATCGGACCGCCCTGCAGTCGGGTGAAAGGCAGTATGGCCGTGTGGCCGGGCTTGGTGCCGCCGAAGGCCTGGTACTCGGTGCCGCGTGCGCTCTCGTTGCCGATGAGGTTGGGGTAAGTACGGCACAGACCGGTGGGGCGCACGGCCTCGTGGGCGTTGACCATGATGTGGTAGTCGGCGGCGCGCTTCACGGCGTGCAGGTAGTGGTTGATCTCCAGCTGGCTGTAGTGGTGGTCGCCGCGGGGGATGATGTTGCCCACGTAACCGCTCTTCACGGCATCGTAGCCGTAATCGTTCATCAGCTTGTAGGCCCGGTCCATGTACTTCTCATAGTTCATCACCGATGAGGAGGTCTCGTGGTGCATCATCAGCTTCACGCCCTTGGAGTGGGCATATTCGTTGAGGGCCTTGATGTCGAAGTCGGGATAGGGAGTGAGGAAGTCGAATACGTCTTCCTTCATATTGCCTGCCCAGTCTTCCCATCCGATGTTCCAGCCCTCGACGAGCACGGCGTCGAAACCGTTGTCGGCGGCAAAGTCGATGTATCGGCGCACGTTGGCGTTGTTGGCCGAGTGGCGTCCCGATGGCGTGGCTTTGCTGTAGTCGGTCACTCCGAGCTTGACCGAGGGAAACTGGTTGGTGTAGGCCCAGTCGCCCTTGCCCGAGATCATCTCCCACCACACCCCGATGTACTTGGAGGGATGTATCCAGCTGGTGTCGGTGAGCTTGCAGGGCTCGTTGAGGTTGAGGATGAGGTTGGAGGCCAGCACCTTGCGCGCGTCGTCGGTCACCATGATGGTGCGCCAGGGGCTCTGACAGGGCGACTGCAGCCAGCCTTTCATGCCCTGTGCGTCGGGGGTGAGCCACGAGCGGAAGGTCATGGTCTTGTCGTCGAGGTTGAGGTGCATGGCCGGATAGTTGACCAGGGCTGCCTCGTGGAGGTTGAGGTAGAGGCCGTCGTCAGTCTTGAGCATCAGCGAGGTCTGCACACCGGTGTCGGAGAAGATGGTCTGCGACATGTTGCCCGACACAGCTTTCTGTAGCAGTCCGCGGATGTCAGCAAGGCGAGAGCGGGTGTACTCATACTCCTGGGTGTCGTAGTCGCCGGGAATCCACCATGCCGTGTGGTTACCCGTCATGGCAAACTCGGTGCGCTCCTCCTTGACGGTGAAGTAGTTGAGCTTTCCCTCCTGTGGAAACTCGTAGCGCAGCCCCACGCCCTCGTCGTAGACGCGGAAGCGGATGTTCATGTAGCGGTCGGTCTTGGTCTGGACGAGCCGCACGAGGAGTTCGTTGTAATGGTTGCGTATGGTGCTGTTCTCGCCCCAAACGGGTTTCCAGATCTCGTCGAAGGTCGACGTCTCTTCGCCTGCGAGGGTGAAGCCGTCGAGCAGGTTCTCGGCGTTGGCCAGTTCATAGCCGAGACGGCTGGGCTTGATGACGGTCTTGCCGCGGAAGCTCACCGTGTAGGTGGGTGTGGTGCCGTCGAGGGTGAATACTACTTTCACCGCGCCGCTGGGCGATGAAACCTCTGCGGCACCGGCCGTCAGCACGGCCAGGGCGAAGAGGCAGAGTAAAGAGGAAAACAATCTTTTCATGTTTGATGTTCTATTGATGATTTGAAGGGTTCGGGTGGTTGCCGTGGCCATTCCTGGCAGACAGGGCTGCCGGGAACGGCGCACGGCTTGCCTGTCAGTTGGCCTTGGTCAGCCTGATGATCTTGCATCCGTGTGCGGGTATCTCCGCCTCCACCTTGGTGGTTACGGTACCCTCGTCGGTGTGGGTCCAGAGGTTGCGGGCCTGCCAGGTGCCGGTGAGGCCTATGTTGCCCAGATCGAGGCTGCGGAGGGCCGTGGCCTGTTCGCGGTTGAAGAGGCCTACGACCCAGCTGCCGTCGCTCATCTGGCCATACCATATTTCGCCGTCGGTGTTCCAAAGGTCGCGGGCCAGGGGCTGACCCACGAAGCCGTCTTTCTGCAAGGCCAGCATCTCCTCGTTCTGGAAAAACTTCAGGTCGCTGCCCTCGGGAAGGTCGGTCACGGAGATAGGACCTCCGGCCATCAGCGGCAGCGACACGGCCGACATCTTCTCGTCGTCGTTGGCGAAGGAGCCGATGCGGATGAAGTCGCCGTCAAGGCGTACTTTCTTGCGGCCGGATATTTTAGACCAGTTGATGAAGCCGTCGAAGGCATTCTCGGAGTTGGGCCAGCCGCCACGCAGTGAGCCGCGGTTGTTATCAGAGAAGCGGTACCAGGAGCCTTCCAGGGCATCGGCGTCGATGCGGATCATATTGCCCGCATATTTCTCGATGATGGCATTGTTTTTCAGGTGGGGCATGACGAGCGATACATAGATGCCGTATTTCTGTGCATATTTGTTGATCCACTGCATGCCCTTGACGTAGCGCTCACGGCCGTAGCCTCGGTCGATCTGGTCGGTGTAGTTCATGCCGTCCTCGTACCATGAGAGGAAGTCCATGCGGATGTACTTCACGCCAAGGTCGGCGTAGTGCTTGAAGAAGCCCTCAAAGAACTGCTCCGCACCCGGGTGGTCGGTGACTACCCAGCCAAACACGTCGTTCTTGTTGGGATGGAGCACGTCGGTGTCGGTGGCCGGATTGTAGCGCAGGCTGCTCACCTTGATGCCATCGGTGCCGGGGATGACGGCTTCGGGATTGGTGTAGTGCAGCCAGAACGGACTGTCGTAGACGCCGAGCTTCAGGCCCTTGGCCTTGAGCTTGGCGATAATGGTGGTAAGCTCCACCTCCGGTGAGTTCTCGTCTTTCTGCGTATGGCTGTATCGGGTCATGTAGCCGTTGTCGCCGCTCATAGAGGCAAAGCCGTCGGTGACGAGCATGTCGTAGCCGTAGGGCTTCAGGTGGGTGGCCACATAGTCGATGGCCGTGTTCCAGTCGGCCTCGGTGAAGATATTGGGATACGAGCCGTCTTTCTCCTGTTGGCGCAGCGCACCATAGACGCTCCAGTAGAGGGGCGCGTAGTCCATGCCCTCCTGCTCGGCCAGCGGGGTGAGACCTGCGGTGGGGTCTTCTTTGTCGACACTAAGGTCACTGGTGACATCCCACTCGTTGCTGTTGCAGCTCGTCAGAAGGGAGGCGAGGGCCAGACCAGCTATTAGATATTTCTTCATGTTGTAGGGTTTTCTGTTAGGTTGATGATTTATGCGCCCACGTAGGTCACATTGATTTTCTTGGTTGTGAAGTTGATGACAATCTTGTATGTACCGGCCTTGGTGACCTTCCACTTGTTGTCGTCACCGCCTTTGACCACGTTGCCATTGACGATGCCCGAGGCATTGACCTCAGTAGCGGGTGCCGGAGCCTGCAGCCAGTCGCCGGAGAAATCGTCGTTGGTAGAGGTCAGGGCCACCTTGAAGTCGCCCACTTTCAGTGCCCCCTGCCAAGAGTAGGTGAGTGGAGAGGATGAGGCTTTTGTCATGGCCGTGCCCGAGATGCTCCAGCCCGTGGGTGTGGCGTCGCCTACGAGGCGGGCTTCGCCGGTGGCGATGCTCGAGGCTGCGTCGCCCACATACTCGGCCGTAATCTTATGGGCAGACATGTCCAGGATGAGCACATAGTTGCCGGCCTTGGTGACCTTCCACTGGTTGTCGGCATTCTTGCCGTTGCCTGCGACCACGCCTTCGGCGGCCGCGCCGTCTTGGTTGATCACCGTCTCTCCGGCTGGGGCATAGAACCAGTCCTTGTCCTCGGTGCCGAAGTCGCCGGTATTGGTAGACATCAGCTTGAAGGTGCCCTCCTTGAGCTCACCGGCGTAGACGAACCTATGGTCGGAAACCTTCTTCAGTGCCAGTGCCTCGCCGATAGACCATCCGTTTCCGGCTCCTCCCAGCAGATACAGCGTCTCGGTGGCCCAAGCGTCGCTGGCGGGTGCCGCGGCGAAGGAGGCGACGGTGATGGTGTGGGCGGTGAGGTCGAACACGAGCTTGTAAGTGCCGGCCTCGGTCACCTTCCACTTGTAGTCGGCGCCGCCGACGGTCATGCCCTGCTTGGACACACCCTCGTGGTTGAGCGTGACACCGTCTTCGGGGGCCTGGATGTAGGGACCGGCCCAGTCTTTCATCACCGTGGCATCGTAGATGAGTTTGAAGTCACCCGTCTTGAGGAAGCCCTCATAGGTGAATTGCAAGGGAGCATCAGACGTCTTCGTAAACATCGTGGCCTGGGCCTGGTCGTCGGTCCAGCCCGACGGTGTGGCATCACCGATGAAGCCAAGGGTCGCCGAGACGATGGGAGTGACGGGCTCTGTGCCCTCGTATACCGCTTGTATCTTGCGGTCGCGCAGATTGAGGGTGATGGTGTAGATGCCGGGCTCGGTGACTTTCCATTTGTTGTCGTCGCCGCCTTTGCGGATATCGATGGCATTGCTGGCCACCCCCTGGGCGTTGATCTCGGTGCCCGCGGCAGGGGCATAGATGAAGGTGGCACCCCAGTCGCCCTTCGACAGCGGGAACTTCAGGAAACCGGTGGTGAGCTTACCATGATAGGTGAACACGAACTTGTCGTTGGCGTCCTTGGTCAACTCGGTGGGATTGTCGATCGACCATCCCGCAGGCGTGGCGTCACCCACCATATAAAGGTGGTCAATCTTCAGCGGGAGCTCATCGTTAATCATCACGATGTCTTTGTCATCGTTGCACGACTGGAATGACATCGTGGCGAGCAGAGCCAGCAACGTGTAGATTCCGTATTTGATTATTCGTTTCATGTCAAAAAGTATTTGGGTCATTAATCGTTATAGCCGGGATTCTGCTTCAGGTGTTTGTTGGCACCCAGGATGTCGCGGTGGAAGGGGAAAATGAGGGTGTGGTCGTCGGCATCGGCGCTCTTGTCCCACCAGGCATCGAGGAACTTGCCGAAGCGGATGAGATCGACCCGGCGGCGCCCCTCAGCGAAGAACTCGCGGCCCCACTCGTTGAGCATCTCTTTCATATCGAGTGTGGCAGAGCCTTCGGGGGCATACAGTGTCATGCTCCAGTCTGCTGAGGGATAGTTGCGCTTGCGCACCTCGTTGAGCAGTTTTCCAGCAGCGGCGGCATCACCCTGCCTCAGTTTGCACTCTGCCAAACTGTAGATAATCTCGGGCAGGCGTATCTCGGTGTAGTCGGCCTCGAGCTGCCCCTCTTCATCGTCAGAGTAGAGCGGATATTTCACGAACATCCAGCCTGAGTTGTCGTCGCCGTTCTCCAGCTTGCTGTCGGCCGAGGCCAGCCACTTGTCGCCATCGGTGGCGCCGAACCTGCCCACGGCATCGCGGATGTCGAGCGTGTATTTGCCATTGTGGTCTTTCAGATACACGGTGTTGCCGTTGTCGTCTTTGTAGGCAATCTTGCCATAGACGAACATTCCCTCGCGCTGGTTATTGCCAATGTTGGTGTACTTCTT
>CAZBQA010000135.1:0-5814 GCA_964493905.1 uncultured Prevotella sp. | reverse complement strand
CTCAAGGCCGAAGAGGCCAAGAAGCTGGAAGAGCAGAAGGCCCGGCTGCGCGAGGCCGAAAAGAAAGAAATAGAAAAAAAGATGCAGCAAACCACCACGCAGCCGTAGCCTGGTTTGCCGCACCCACTCATAGTGTGATCTCGCCCGAGCCGTAGCACTTATGGTGCTGTGCGTCGTAGATTACGCAAAACTGTCCAGGGGCCACGCCGTGGATCTTCTCCACGGCATGTACATTGGCCACTCCTGTACCAGACTCACCTGCCGCAACAGGCAGCAGTTCCAGATATCCCGGGTGATATTCCGGCGTATGTCTGATTTTGAACGTGATGGGAATCCAGTTGTCGGGCACCGTCCCCTCCATGCCTGCCCAAGCCATTGGCGTGACAGCCGTATGGGGGCGAAGCTCCTCGGTCAGCCAGTGCAGGTCGTGGATGACGAAGTCTTTCTTGTAAGCCGTCTCGGGATTATAGCCATGACTGACGTAGAGCACATTGTGCGCTACGTCTTTTTTGATGACAAACCACGGGCCGCCACCCATGCCGAGTCCCTTGCGCTGCCCGATGGTATGGAACCACAGGCCGCGGTGCTCACCGATCTTCTTGCCGGTCTCCAGTTCGATGATGTCGCCCGGCTGCTCGCCCAGGTAGCGACGCACATACTCGTTGTAGTCGATGTTGCCCAGGAAACAGATGCCCTGCGAGTCTTTGCGCCGGGCATTGACCAGGTGCTCGCGCTCGGCAATCTCGCGCACCTCGTCCTTCACATAGTGGCCGATGGGGAAGATGGCCTTGCGCAACTGCCAGCCCTCAATCTGGGCCAGAAAGTCGGTCTGGTCTTTCACGGGGTCGGGACTGGTGGTCAGCCATTTCTTGCCGTCGATCCACTCTGTCTGGGCATAATGCCCGGTGGCGATGAGGTCGTAGTCGTGCCCCATCTTGCCGTCGAAGGCTCCAAACTTGATGAGCCTGTTGCACATCACATCAGGGTTGGGCGTGTAGCCCGCCTTCACCTTTTCCATGGTATAGCGCGTCACCTGGTCCCAGTACTCGTGGTGGCAGTCCACCACCTGCAGCTTGCAACCGTAGCGTGCCGCCACAGCCGTAGCCATCTCCAGGTCTTCCTCCGAGCTGCAGTTCCATTCCTCGTGCTCCTCGGGCCCGATCTTGATATAAAAGCAGTCGGGGTGCAGACCCAGGCGGGCAAACTCATACACCACCACCGAACTGTCGACACCCCCCGAGAGGAGCACCGCAATGCGCTTATCCTTGATTTCCTCTAGATTCATCATCCTTGTCTGATTCCTCCTTCTTCCTTATTCTTCCATCCCTTCGCCCAGATGCCTGGCCTGCCACTGGCGGTAGTAGTCGGGCAGGTCGAGCAGCAGTTCGCCGTTGCCGTCGATGAATAGCTGTGTGGTGCTGCCGCTGGCACACCGCTGGTTGTCGCGCTCGCGAAAGACCTCGTATTCGAAGTCGATGCGTGCCCCGGCATGCCACACATAACGGGTGTGTACCACGGCCACATCGTCGATCTCGAGTGGTGCCAGATACCTGACATGCAGGTCGTAGACCGGCGCATAGATGCCGCTGGCCTTGATGTCGGCGTAGCCCAGCCCGGGATAGTGGCGGCCGAACGACTCGCGGCCATCCTCGAAATAACTGACATACGACCCATGCCACACACGTTGCATCGCATCGGTCTCACCAAACCGCACCCTCACGCGGCAGATATCCTCCAGCGTCTTCATGTCACCGGTTCTTGGTACGCTTGCGCCTGGGCCTGGGCATGGCCTCGCGCATCATCTTCACACGCTCCTGATAGATGGAAAAATTCTTATCGATGAGTTGCTGCAACGCCTTGCTCTTGACGTCGAGGTCGGCGTATTCTTGGCTGTCGGTCTGCTGCTCGCGCTTCAGTTCGAGCATCCTGCGGAGGTAAAAACACTGCTGCTCCTCGGCAGTCTCCAGCTGCTCCCCCATCTTCTGCAGGCTGTCGAGAAACGCCTGCACGCGGTCGATATGATCTTGTGTCATGAAAGAAAAAGCTTATTTCAATAGTTGTACGATGGCCTGCTCCACATCACTCATCTTATGTGTGGGCTCAAAACGGGCAACCACCTTGCCCTCGCGGTCGATAAGAAACTTGGTGAAGTTCCATTTGATATCCGACTGCTTGGCGTAGTCGGCATCCTTGCGCTTGAGCATCATATCCATCATCTTGGCCTTCATGCCTTTGCCGAAGCCGGCAAAGCCCTGACGGCTCTTGATATAGGTAAACAGCGGAGCGGCATGCTCGCCATTGACATCAATCTTGTCGAACTGCGGGAAATGAATATCATACTTGTCGGTGCAGAAAGCATGTATCTCCTGCGCCGTGCCGGGTGCCTGCTCGCCAAACTGGTTGCAGGGGAAGTCGAGGATCACGAAACCGCGGTCCTTGTATTTCGCATAGAGCTCCTCCAGCTCCTTGTACTGCGGCGTAAACCCGCATTTCGTGGCCGTGTTGACCACCAGCATCACCTGGCCGCTGTACTTTTTGAGCGACACCTCCTGGCCTTCGGCATCCTTCACGCTGAAGCCATAAATGTTTTCCTGAGCCACGGCACCCATGGTCACTGCAAGCAGGACCATCATCATCAATATCTTTTTCATAAGCAAATGGTTTAAACTTGATCTTGTCTTTGCAAAGTTAAGCATATTTTTGTTAACTTCGCACGCAAAACCCTACTTTGTATGTATTACCCTCAACCCACGTGCCCATGACCTACTGGATCAGAGCCTATAACCACAAGCGCTACCGGGTGGCCGACTTTATCCGCGACCACGGCTTCATCGACTGGGCCATGACCAACCATTTTGAGGTCGGCGACATCGTGTTTCTCTATGCCACCGCACCGGCCAGCCGCCTCACCTTCATGATGGAAGTAGAGCAAGTGGGCCTCGGCCACGAACAGCTGGCCGAAGACAGCGCCTACTACATCTCCCAGGCCTACTACGACCAATGGCTGTCACATCGCGCCCAGCAGCGTTACATACGGCTGGCCCTGCTCAAACCCTTGGCCTCGCCGGCTCTCTGCCTGGCCAACCTGCAGGAGCACGGCCTGCCCAGGGCACCCCGTTCGCCCAGACGCCTCTATCCCGAGGCAGTTGACTATATTCTCAGTCATCTCGTGTGAACGCCTCGAACACTTTTGTGGCTCAGTCGGGAAACCCGGTGGGAGCCATCGCTTCACACACCAGTCTTTCCGGCAGCCTGTACCGGCACGACCTTGTATCCCTCACCCCGCTTTACTGAACCGTCCACGACTTGACGGTCTGGTGGAGGGAGACCGAGCCATGTATCCTTCTGGCCATTCAGTCTTCAGGCAAACCGATTCGATGTGTTTCATGCCATGGCACCGTTGCTGGCGTGCATGCTGCGTATGCTTCCCAAAGTGTGGTTCGACTCGAAGCAGACCGTGGTTCGACTAGAAGCAGAGCCTAGTTCGACCCGAAGTAGAGCCTAGTTCGACCCGAAGCATAACAGCCCTGCGGCAATGCCTTCGTGCCATCACTATGCGCTGAAGGCAGGAAAACTGTCGTGCGGCTGCCTGAAAGCAGGCGAAGCATAAGCCATGACTGGCTATTTTCGGAAACAATACCAACAGGGTTTTCTGACTGATCCACCTTGGTCCGGAGACGCCAGACAAGTTGTCCGGGATAGCCGGACACGCTGTCCAACCTAAAAGCAGTCCCCGGAAATCAGCATGGTGACTTCCAGGGACTGTCATTTTGTGCAGAAGGGGCTACTGCCCGGACGTATCTAAACCGACCGTGAGCCCCACCGCCAGAATGTATCAGGATTCCTCGTTGGCCTCCTCCTCATCGGCCTGTCGGTCGATGGCCTTGATCTTCTGGCGCACCAGCTCGGCATCGTCCTTGAGTTTCTGCACCTTGCGGTTCATCTCATCCACCAGGCTGTTGCCCTTCTTGCTCGAGATGTTGAGGAATCCGAGGTTGTTCTCATAGGTGGTAATCTCCTGCTTGAGCTGCTCGTAGCGGCGCATCAGACGGCTACGCTCGTTGTCGACCACCTCCTCGCCGCGCTTGGCCATGTTCTTCAAGTTGCTCTTGAAGTTGTCGAGGCGGCGACGCGCCACCGAGATATGCAGGTCGTTGTATATCTTGTCGAGCACATCATGGAACTCCTTGTAGATCTTGTCTTTGTCCTTAAAGGGCACGTGTCCGGCCTTGTTATATTCGTCTACCAGCTGCTGCACCTTCTCCTGTGCGTCGTCGGTGACATCAGCGGCAATCTCCTTGAGTTTGGCTATCACGTCACGTTTCTTGGCCAGGTTGGCATGCTCCTCATTGCGGGTACCGGCGTTGGCGGCATTGCGGGTCTCGAAGAAATGGTTGCAGGCTGAGAGGAAGTCGTTCCACAGCTGGTCGCCCAGCTTCTTGGGCACGGCACCCACGGTCTTCCACTCTTTCTGCAAGGCGATGAGCTTGTCGCTAGTCGACTTCCAGTCGGTCGACTCACTCAGGGCCTTGGCCTTCTCCACCAATGCCTTTTTCTTCTCGACATTAGATGCGAAACGCGACTTCATCTCCTTGAAGAACGTTGACTTGCGACCGAAGAACTCGTCGCAGGCAGCACGGAAACGCTCGAAGATCTTGACATTCATCTTCTGCGGAGCGAAGCCGATGGTCTTCCATTCCTGCTGGATGGCAATGACCTCCTTGGTGAGTTTCTCCCATTCGCTGGCACTCTTGCTCTCGGTCTTGGCAATGGCCTCCACCTTCTCGCAGAGTGCCGACTTACGGGCGAGGTTGTCCTCCTCCTTGGCGCGCAGATCCTCGAAATGCTTCTGGTGTTTCTTATTGATGACGGTGCTGGCAGCCTTAAAGCGTGTCCAGATGCCCTCACGCATGTCTTTCGACACGGGGCCAATCTCTCGATACTGGGCGTGAAGCTCCTGCAACTGATGGAACGCACTGATGACATCGTTCTCCTCGGCCAGCTTCTCGGCTTCCTCACAGAGCTTGGTCTTCATCTCCAGATTCTTCTTGAAGTCGTACTCACGCGCCTCGCGGTTCAGGTTGAGCAGGTCGTAGAACTGCTCAACATAGAGCTGGTAGTTGCGCCACACCTCATTGGCCTTCTCGACCGGCACGGCCTTGATCTCCTTCCATTCCTGCTGCAGCTGCTTAAAGGTGTTGAACGACTTGTTGGCCTCGTCGGGCGACGTTGCCATGGCCTTGATCCTCTCTATGATTTCCAGCTTGCGCCTGAGGTTGTCTTCCTTCTCGGCCTCTTGTTCCTGGAACACCTTGGCCCGCTTCTCCTTGATGACCTGCATCTCGGCCTTGAACTCCTCCTCAGCCTCGTCGGGCATCACCTGGTATTTCTCGGGGTCGCCGCCGCCCTCGAGGTATTCTTTCTGCTGCTGCTCGCGCTCTGCCACATGGAACCTGTAGAATGTCGACTTCAGGTGTTCCACCTCGTCCTTGCCGGGATTCTCGTCGCCGTGAGCCAGCTCCTTCACCCTCTCAAGCACTTCTTGCTTCGAGGCATAAACCTTCTTCGGCTGCTCCTCAGCGGCTGAAGCCGTATCGTCAGCTGCCTCGTTCTCAGCCTCAGCGCCAGCTTCCGCAGGCACAGCCTCCTCGGCCGTCTGGTCTGTCACAGGCTCGCCGGCCACTGGCTCTTCGGCCGTGGTGTCGGTTACCACAGCATCGGCAAGGGGCGCCTCCGGCAGGGCCTCAGTCTCCTCGGCGGGCTCGGCAGCCTCCACAGGCTCGGCCTGTACGTTCTGTACTTCAGAAGCAGCCT
>CAZBQA010000134.1:0-6019 GCA_964493905.1 uncultured Prevotella sp. | reverse complement strand
GACGAAACACGCACCACCCTCCCCCAACTTTTCGTGGTTTAAAAGAGAATTATAGTCCATGCCCACCCCAAGAACAACAGATGATGATGCACAGAAGCCGAGACCGGCACTTGCCGATAATACAGAGCATCGCTGCGCTCCAACCCTGGCTTATCAACCGTTCAACTCCCATGGAGTTGGTCATGTCGGGGGAGTTCCACTGAGACAGGGTAGTCGCTGCGCTCCAACCCTGCCCTATCAAAAGTTGAACTCCCATGGAGTTGGTCATGTCGGGGGCGTTCTGGAATTATATTTTCCGCTGCTCAAACTTCATGGCTTTGCCACAGCCCTATCAAACGTTGAGCTCCCATGGAGTTCTGGAATAATATTCCCTGCTCGTTACCACTGCTATGATACAACAGCTATGGCATATCATTCGTTGGCTCTGGAGGCAGCCACACGACAACTCTCCTGCCTCGGGAGCACCGTGATGCCACGAAGGGGCGGCCGGCGGGCTGTCGTGCTTCGAGTAGAAGCACGCGCTGCTTCGAGTAGAAACACGCGCTGCTTCGAGTAGAAACACACTCTGCTTCGAGTCAGACCACACTTTGCTTCGAGTCAGACCACGCTTCGGGAAGCATGCGCAGCATGTACGTCAGCAATGGTGCCGTGACATGACAATGCTCATGCCAGGCATACACGCAAAAGTGGATGCGCCCCCACTGGGACGCATCCACTTTCCATATAAATACATATTGCTCCTGCATGTCGTGCGCCTCTCGCGTTGGCTTGCAGGTTTCCGACTTCGTTATTCTACAATATGTAGCTCTTGCAACACCATGCCGTAGTTGCTCGTCTCCAGCTTCAGCTTCACATACCGAGCCGTGAAGGGCTTGGTGGCCTTGAGGTAGAAGTAGGGGTTGGTGTCTTCATACTGCAGCGGTCCTGAGATCTGTTCAAAGTCAACACCGTCTTCGCTGATGTAGAGGGTCACCACCTGTGGGGAGTATCCGCCCCAACGGTCGTCGGCGGTGATGTTCAAGCCCTTAATGGTATGGGCAGCACCCAGGTCGAAGGTCGCCTCGATGGACTTGAGGTAGGTGTACATATAATCGTCGTCATCGTCATTGATGATATACATCAGACTGGCCTGTATCGACGCCGGGTTGCTCGTGGCCTTCCATCCCTGGCGAGGTATCTCATTACCGGCTACCTCGGTGGCTGATGCCTCCACGATGGGTTCGATGCAGCCCACCTCGATGAAATATGTGCCTAGGGTGTAGGCCTTGCCTGCAACATCAAAGGTGTTGACCTTCACAGGAATGATATACATGCCCTTGGCGGTGAACTTATCGACATTGGTCAGTTCGCCTTTCACGTCGAAGGTGCGGCCGTTGGTCATCAGGCCGTTGACATCGGTGGCCACGGTCGCCGACATGGTGGTGGTGCCGATGAATGAGGCCTTGCCACCGCTGAGGGCCACCGTACCCTGCATGTTGGCAACCTTGCTGGTGATGGTAACGGCCTGATGGCCAATGACCACATAGACATACTTGTTGGTGGCATTTGCCACGGCTGCGCCGCTCTGCTGAACGTTGCACGAGAAGGGGATGACGATGGGCTTCTCGGCCTTGCCCACGTAGCCGCTCACACTGAACGAGTCGGTGGCCTCAAGACTGTTGGCGGCAACCTTTACCAGTCCGCCATTGTCGAAGCTGATCATGTCGGCCGTGCCCAGCTGATAGCCTTTGTAGGTAGAGGCCAGCAGCGGCGCGTCGGCATCATAGCGCAGCTGCACGTCTACCTCCTGGTCGATGGCCCTACGCATGCGGAGCTTGAGTGCGTGCTTCTTGGCACCGGGTTCGAGGTGGATGGCCGAGGTATACATGTCGGTCACCGAATAAACCGTCTGTACCGGGTTCACGATGTTTGTGCGGGGGTCGGTGCCATTGTAATAGCCATTGATATCGTAGTCCTCATCATAGTTGTAGTCGTTGCTGCATGCAGTGAAAGTGAGGATGGCCATGGCCGAGAGGCCAAGGGTTTTCAGATATTTCATATTTGCCATAGTTCTTGTAGGTGATGATGAGTTATTGTTCGGGGAACGACCAAGGCACATACTTGATGGCAGAGGCATCGTAGGGGTCGTTACCCGTCATGGCCTCGGCCTTGTAGGGACTGCCGGTAGCAATGTTGTTGAGGCCATTGGCTTGGTCGAGCGGGAAGTAGAGCACCAGATTCTTGTTGGTGGAGTCTTCAATATAGAGGTTGTCCATGATCTGGAAGTCGGACAGCGTGGTGTTGTACAGACGCAGCTCGCGGATATATCCCACCAGTGCGCCCCAGCTCACGTTGATCTGTGTGAAGCCATTGACCACCGACGACTCAAACTCGTTGTCGAGCACACCATTGATATAACACTTCACATGCTGGTGGTCGTAAACCCAGGTGACATAGTACCAGGTGTTGGGCACGATCTTGGTCTTGGCAAAGGCCAAGGGGTCGTCGGTGCCACCGGTCTTGAACTGCAGACCACCGCCGGCCGTGATGCGTGAGTACATAGAGCCGTTGGGGCCGCCAAACGACACCGTGGCTTGGTTGTCCTTGTTCCTGTCGATGCGCATGCCGTAAGACAGGGTCCAGGTGTCGCTCATGTAGTCGGGACTGAACGGAATGCGCAGGTAGAAGTTCTCGATGCGCATGACCGTGGTGTGAAGGATGCGGTCGAGGGCGAAGATTTGCGTGTCGCTGGTCGACAGCACATCCAGACCATCAGCATGCTGGATCTTCACGGGGATGGCATACTTGGTAGAGGAGTTGATGTCGGGCCCGTTGAGCGGGTTGATGTTCAGCGCGATGCTCCCGTTGGTGATCTGTCCGGCCGGGATGTCGACCTCGGTCTTCGAGAGCGTGTAGTAGCTGGCAGGCAGAGGCTTGTAGTTGGTGCCATACTTCTGGTTATACTTCGTGAGGGCAGCAGTGTCTACACCCACCACCACCTTGGTGTTGCCCTTGACCAGGTTGGCGGCTCTTGGCGTGATGGTGGCCGAGGCACCCTCATCGGTAAGGGTGACCTTGGTCAGGGCTGTCGACGACAGTCCGTCCAGATACACGGCGTTGGGCAGGTCGGTCTCAAAGTTTACGCCGTCATTGTCGACATTCGAGCAACTGGCAGCGGTGAGCAGCAGCGCGCCAAGTGCTATATTCATCAATATCTTTCTCATTGTCTTGACTTTACTGAATTATTTAAAAGCGGGGTTCATGATCTGGATGCCTGCGCGCAGGTATTTGTAGTGGGGGTCTTGGGCATAGTCCTTCTCCATGTGATAAGATCCTATGCCACCCTTCCTGGCCCCTACGGGGTTCCATCCGGCCATGCCCAGATACGAGGAGCTGAGCTTGCTGCCGTCGCGTGCCGTGAAGGCCACGCCGCCGTTAGTCGAGTAGGCCTCGAAGTTCTCGGTGACAATCAGTTTCTTGGCCACCTCCTCGCGCGTCATGACCGAGCCGAAGTGGCTGTAGAGGTTGTTGAAGCGCGTGTCCAGACGGCTGTATGAGGAGCTGTTGTAGGCCTGGATGATGAAGTAGTTGAAATACTTGCCCATCTCTGCGGGGAAGGCATCGGGCTCACCGTCAACCACCAGCAGTTTCTTGCGGCCTTCCTCGGTCTCGGCCATGGGTCCCACGCGCTTGCCGATGGTCTGGATGAGCAAGGCTGCGCGCGAGGCAGGCCTCCACATCTCATAGTTGGTCTCGAAGGGCTGCTGATAACTGGGCTCGGCATCGAGGTCGAAACCGTCGAGGTTGTACTTGTAGATGGTGTCGCAAATGGCGTTGGCATACTTCACGATGGCTGCGTTGACCGAGTCCTCATCGTTGCCCGAGCCCCATCCCCAGTACTCATGCTGCCAGTCGTTAAACCCGCCCTTGAAGCTGGTTGGCACCGGAGGCGTGATCTTGTCGCCAATCTGAAACATCAGGAAGCAGAGCAAGGCCTTGATGCCTTTCTCTTCCTGGGCTTTCTTCAGGTCGGCCTTCTGGTTTTCGGTCATGTTTCCGGCAAAGCCCCAGAGCGACACAAAGTCGGTGCTGTCGGGCAGGTTGTAGAGATAGCGTGGAGCCGGACTTTCTGCCGTCCATCCGCCAAACCATCCGAAGGTCATCTGATGGTCGGTCTGCTTGTAGGCCCGGAGGTTCTCAAGGTACATTTTGTGCGAGAGTCGCAGCGACGAGTCGGCATCGGCCAGCAGCTCGTCTATGTTTTCGGCCTCTGTCTCTGTCCAGTCGCTGCACGACCCGAAGGTAAGCGCCAGGAAGAAGAAACCGATGATTGCAGATAATTTATTCATTGTTCTGTATATTTTATTCAACATGGCATGATGCCTTTCTTGTTGTGAATGTTATTTGTTTTTCTTGTCCCACCAGAGTCGGGTTGCACCATTGTCGTTTCCTCCCAGCATCTCGACGGCTTTCTTGATGTTGTCTAGGTTGAGGGTGTACTCATCGTTGGAATACGGCATGCGCGTTGGGCCCGTGGCGCTGTTCACGTCGCAGTCGGTGTTGTTGGCCACGGCGGTGAAGATGCGCGGATATCCCGTGCGTCGGAACTCGCTCCAGGCTTCCTGTCCGTCGGGGAAGAGGGCCAGGTATTTCTGGGTGATGATACGCTCGAGGTTTGTCTCGAAGGTGGCCTTGCTGTCCCAGGGTATGGTGATGGTGCTCACAGGTGCCGCACTGTATTGTGTGTTCACGGGGTCTACATACTTGGCGGGCTTTGCCGTGGCGTTGGCCATATAGGTCTCCACGTCCGAGGTCTTCAGTCCCAGTTCGGCAAACGATGTCTCTATACCTTTCTTATATAGTTCTTCGGCCGTGCCGTTCATCTGCCATCCGCGCAGTGCGCCCTCGGCACGCAGGAAGTAGACCTCTGAGGCGCGCACGATATAGACGGGTGTCTCGTCGGCCACCTTGAGGGTAGAGAACTTCTTGGCATCCTGGTACGAGAGGATGTTGGGCAGGTTGGTCCTGACGGCATAGTAGTCGCTCACGTCGTTGATGGTGCCCTTGGTGAAGTACTTGTCGATACGCGGGTCGCTGTAGCCCTTGAGGTACGAATAGATCTCTGCGCCCATGCGGGTGTCGTTGTAGGCACCGTTGATGATGGTCAGCGGGTTCTTCAGGGTGATGCCGGCACCCTCCGACAGGGTAGCGTTGTCATCCATGTCGGTGATGACACCTCCAGGGTTGGTAAGTGCTTTCTCGGCATACTTGCGAGCCAAGGCCTCATCGGCGTAGACGCAACGCATGGCCAGACGCAGCATGAGCGAGTTGCCAAACTTCATCCATTTGGTGTAGTTGCCGTCGTAGATGAGGTCGTAACGGGTAAACACATCGTGCCCGGCATTGTTGAGGTTGATGACCGCCGAGTCGAGGTCGGCCAGCATCTGTTGGTACACATCCTTCTGCGAGTCGTAGATCGACACCGTGATACCCTCCACGCCGGTCTGCGAATAGGGTATGGGTCCGAAGGTGTCGGTAGCCTTGTGTACGGCAGCCACCTTGATGATCTGTGCGATGGCATAACCGGCGGGGTCGTCCTTGGTACGGCGCTTGATGTCGAGCCATTGTCGGTAGGTGTAGCCGGCCATGACGTTGAAGGTATAGTTGCTCCAGGCCTTGAGCGAGTAGGTGGGGAATCCGCGGCCCACCCATTTGTTTTGCGTGGGGGCGATGTAGCCCGTCCAGCATGCACCTGCCAGCGTGTAGGGAATCTGGTAGTCGTTGACATATTCGGTGCCCGAGTTGCCCACGGGGAAGATGGTCTCCTCGAAGGCGGTGATGAGACCGCCCACGTTGAGGTTGTCTATATTGAGCTCGCTCTCGGTGGGATAGCGGTGGTCGGTGTTGATCTCCTCAAAATCTTGCTGGCACGAGGTCAGCGTTCCTGCCAAGGTGATGGCAGAGGCAATGATAACGGATATCTTGGTTTTCATTCGAAAATGTTTCTATTGTGAACAGCCGATAAAACGGCTATTCTGGT
>CAZBQA010000133.1:0-6048 GCA_964493905.1 uncultured Prevotella sp. | reverse complement strand
GAATTCCGTGTCTTCCGTGTTTAAAAAAACTGAGTGAAGGCCCCTCCCCGGAGCCCCTCCCCGGTGGGGGCGGGAGAGGCTGGCGCGATGGGGGGCGCAGAGTCGCAGAGTTTAAGCAACTAGTGATGTGGGTGCGCAGTTTCCGTGCCATCCGTCCATCGCGACGCGATGCTCCGTATTATCGAAATGTGCCGGATGGTATTCTGTGAATTCCGTGTCTTCCGTGTTTAAAAAAACTGAGTGAAGGCCCCTCCCCGGAGCCTTTCCCCTGCGGAGGAGAGCCATGCGGGGTGGGAAGTGATGATAGGACGTAATCAGACTTTTATTGTTCACAAGATGTGTCAATATTGTTAAAACCTTGAATATGAATGGCATAAAATTGCGAGAGTGGGAAGAAATACTTATCTTTGTTGTCCCTTTATTGTCTCTACCCGCAAATGAACGGGGTATAAGGCTTCCTTATGCGACAAGGGCAGTAGCAGTATGACAACCGGGCGCCTAACGATGCCCTGTAAAGAAGACAACATCATGACAAGACCATTCAGAACGTTGCTGGTCACAGCTTTATCGTTGCTGGCCACACTCACCTGGGCGTCCGACCGCGCCACCATCATGCAGTATGCCGCCTCGCTCAAGGGGCTCAAGAAGGCCGAACTCAAGACGGCTCTCTACCAGTTGATGAAAGACAAGAAGGTGCTCGACTACGGCAGTGGCAACAATGCCACCTGGTATGGGTTCTGGTACACTGACCGCGTGGCCGCCACCAACGAGTGCTTCAACCGCTACAGTCCTAAAAAGTTTTATTTCGCTGCCCACAACGGACAGGTCATCTCGGGCATGAACATCGAGCACTCGTTTCCCAGGAGCTGGTGGGGCGGTGCCTCCAACGATGCCTACAAAGACTTGTACAACCTCTATCCCTCAGACTTGCAGGCCAACAGTTCGAAGAGCAACTTTCCCATGGGCGTGGTGACCAACGTGAAGGAGACCTCGGGCGAGGGCTACGACAAGGTGGGCACAGGCGATGCCGGGGGACAGACCATCCAGCTCTGGGAGCCGGGCGACGGCTTCAAGGGCGAGTTCTCGCGCAGCTATATGTATATGGCCACCACCTACCAGAATTTCACCTGGCAGGGCACGCAGGGCCTGCAGCAGCTGCAGAACGATCTCTGGCCCACGCTGTGCCCATGGGCCTACACCCTCTACCTGGCCTGGAGCAAAAGCGACCCTGTGGACGACGTGGAGACAGCACGCAACGATGCCGTGTACAACCTACAGGGCAACCGCAACGTGTTCATCGACTATCCCTACCTCTGTGAATATGTATGGGGCGACAGCGTGGACGTGGCCTTCGACCCCACGACGTCGATCACCACGGCCTACGACGACGACCGTTACCTGGCTCAGGCCCAGCCTGCCGTGGCCAAGCCAGTGATCATGCCGGGCAGCGGTGCCTACATGGAGCCGCAGACTGTCACGCTGAGCTGTGCCACTGAGGGTGCCACCATCTACTACACGCTCGATGGCACTGTGCCCGACGAGATGAGCACGCCCTACACCGGTGCCATCACCATCGACACCGACGTCACGCTCAAGGCGGTGGCCATCAAGGGGGACGACAAGAGTGATGTGGCCGTGGCCAACTACTACTTCCTCGGACAGGGAGATAACTATAACTACCAGCGCGTGACGTCAGCCCCGATCTCTGGCAGGCACTACCTCATGGTGGCCGACAACAGCGGTAAGCTCATTGCCGCACGACCGGTGTATGTGGGCACCAATACCTATGGCTACCTCTATGGCACGTCGGTGACAGCCGTGAACGATATCGTGACGCTATCCACCGACACGCTGGCCTTTACCTTTGAGGCGGCTGCAGGCGGCTACCGTATCATCGACGGCAAGGGGCGCTACTACTATCAGGAAGGCACCTACAGCACCTTCACGCCGACCACCGATGCCTCGAAGGCCGACATCTGGACGGTGACAGCCAACAGCGATGGCACCTTCGTCATCAAGGCCAGCGACAGTGGCAACGTGATTCAGTATTCGCCCAGGTACAGTTCGTATGGCAACTATACCAATCCGTCGACGTCCAACCTATATCCCATGCTCTTCGAGCAGGTTATCAGCACGGGCATCTCCGCTCCGGCCACTGTGGTGCGTCGGCCTGATGGCATCTTCTACAACCTCCTGGGGCAGCCCTTGGGTACCGAGGTGCCGCAGCAACCGGGTATCTATATTCGGGATGGAAAGAAGGTTGTTGTCCAACATCCTTAGATGGGGCGATAGGCAAGAAGAGCTCCGCCCCTCTCCGGCCCTACTCAACTGAGAGGTCTGGGGAGGGGCTCCATCTGCGTCAACCCCCGAGCGTATGCGAGGGCTACGATTCATCGCGCCAGCCAAGAATCTGCGCCTTCTGCGTCATCTGCGAGAGAAAAAAACACCGCGCGAGCCTCACCCGCCCCCCTGGGGCAGGAGAGGCGGGTGTGTAACATGTCCCTTTGTGGCAAGAGCGTCGACAAAACAATGCCAACATCCTTTATGTTGACGTTTCTCTCACGTGATATGCTGACATATCGCCTTCCACCACATACTGCTCCTCTCCTGCAGGACCCACAGGTGGAAGTAGTTTTTTTGAAAAAGACAAAAGGGGACAGAATGTCGTCATACAACTATGACATGACATTCCGTCCCCCTTTTGTCTTTCTAAGTGACTCCTGTTCTATTTTTTCACCTTGGGCAGGATTTCAGAGCCTTGGAGACTGTATTGCCACAAGATGTGAGGAAAATGGTAACGCTCGGGCTGCGTGGGGTCGAGCTCGGTCTCTATCTCGTCGTAACGACCGCTGCGCAGCAGCGCCACCAGGTTGGGGTTGAGCAGCACAGCCTTGCCAAAGGCCAGGAACTCGGTCGTGTGCGTGGCCCATGCCCGGTCGATGTCGTCGGCATCGAGCAGGTTGCCCACGCCTATGAGTGGCAGTCGGCCGCCAATGCGCTCATGTATCAGCGCCGTGCGCTGTTGCGCCGTGTCGGCACCGCGACGTGCGTGCGCAAAGAAGTCGTGCAGCGACACATGCAGATATTGCAAGGGCTTCTCCACCAGGGTATCCACCAGGGCAAAGGTGTCGGTCATGGTGAGACCGCGCTCCTCGGGCTCCTCGGGCGAGAAGCGGTAGCCGATGATGAAGTCGGGGCGCTGCGCCTTGTCGCGTGCGGCCGTCACGGCATCTACCACGGCCAGGGGGAACCGCATGCGCTTCTCCACGCTGCCGCCCCACTCGTCGGTGCGACGGTTGGAGTGGCCCGAGAAGAACTGCTGCAGCAGGTAGCCGTTGGCCCCGTGGATCTCTACACCGTCGAAGCCCGCCTCGATGGCCAGCGTGGTGGCACGGCCGAAGGCTGCGATCACCTGTTGGATCTCCTCGACGGTCATGGCGCGCACGCCATCGGCCGTCTGCTCGCCGCCCTCAATCTCACTGTCGCTGCTGGCCGACACGCGGTCGCGGCCCTCCACCAGTTCCTTCAGTGCCTGCCGGCCACCGTGGTGCAACTGCAGGATGGCCTTGGTGCCCTGGCCCTTGAGCAGCTGTGCCAATGCCTTGAGACTCTCGAGGTCTTCTCTGCCAATAGCCTCCGGCTCGCCCAAGAAGGCCTTGCCCTCGGGCGATACGAGCGTCGCGGCGGTGATAAACAGTCCGAAGCCTTCAGCGCGTCCGTTCAGGAATGAGCGCTCTGCGTCAGTGATATGTCCCTCGGCATCAGATGCCCAGTGGGTCATGGGAGCCACCACCAGTCGGTTGTCTACGGTCACACCATTGTTCAGTGTATATGGCTCAAAGATGGGTTGAATGTTCATTGTCTTGTTCTTTTAATTACTATTGTTTTTTATATGTTAATGTCTCGTTCTTTTAGATATTCGTTGTCTTTTCATCGACGAACCGCAAAAGTGAGGCCAATATTCCCCCCCCTTTGCCCCCTCTTGACATTAAAACTCATTGCTTAACGTTTTTTGAACGTTCGGACGACAAGAACACATCGCCTTACTCATTGGTTCAACTATGGGCTGATGCCCATCGTGTGGAGAACAAGGAATCCGCTTAGGGCGTACTCTTCCCTGACACATTGGATGAATAACTACTTTTCATATCGAGAGTTACAAGAAATCGAAAAGGAACGTGCCAGCCAAAATATAGACTATTACGCCCCTCCATGTGATTTTTACGTTCAATAAAGCGGGATATTCCCATTTTTTTTGCTATCTTTGCCTTATGAGTCAAGGGGCTTGACTTCTTTGACTTCTTTGACTTCTATCTCACTGACCTAAGTGAATATCTGGCATGATCATTTTATGGGTAATTTTGTTGCCTGTTGGTTTTATTATCATTTCAAACACTACTATTCTATGACTTATCGACTCATTGCCTCGCTGGCAGCCTTTTTGTTGATGACACCACATTTGCAAGCAGACGACTTCAAGGATGCTATGCTGCTGAAAGAAAAGGCAGAAAAGGAACAGGCTAGCGGTAGCCTTGCTGTTGCCATGAAGATGTTTATCGAGGCTGAGGAACTCTTCGCCAAATGCAAGGACGCTGAGGTGGAGCAATCGCTCTGTCTATATTATATGAGTATCAGCTATTTCAACCAACGCGACCTCTATTTCATGCGCAAGCCGATGTCGAGACTGGAGAAGCTGGCATTGGAGCACCCCAAAAACAAATTCATACAGTATGACTACCTCAGTGTGCTGGCAGCCTACGAATCGGCAGAGCATGAGGACCATCCGAGTGACAGTCTGCGTGAGCAGTTTATGACGCACTTCAAGCAGGCGGTGGGCTGGCAAGCCATGATGACACCCGTGGAATGGAAGAGACGGCAGATTAACCCTATGCTCAACCTGATGAACATCGCCGTGCTCTACGACATCAGCTACAGTCCTCCCAAGGTCGACTCCATGCAGGCTTACATCAACCGCGCGCTGGCCGTGGGCGAGAAGGGATGCGGAAGCCAAGAAGACCTCATTGAGGGTAAGATCGCGGCCTACGACCTGCAGGCATGGGTGTATCTATACCAGAAAGAGTACAAGAAGGCCGAAGAAAAAGAACAAGAGGTGCTGGCCATGATCGACAAGCTCGAACCCATACGAGGCAATGCGGTGCTCACTGAACGGAGCGAGGCCTATGGCTTCTTTGTGGAGCTCTACAAGACTACGGGGCAACTCGACAAGGCCTTGACGTATATGGAACTGAAAAACGCAACAGACAGAAAACGCTTCGACTTCGACAAGAACCAAGCCATACGCCACATGCAAGCCCAATATGAGACCAAGAAGAAAGACGAGCGCATCAGCCATCTCAACCAATACAATCTGGCCCTGACCATCATCGTTGCGCTCTTGCTCGTAGCCATGGCCTCACTGGTGGCATTCATCATCTACCGCAGGAAACTCCGGGAGCAGGAACTTTATAGCGAGGCCTTGGCGGCAGAGTCGGAAGCCAATGCGCGCCACTCTTCCCTCAGGCTCCTGGCCGACCAACTCGGTATCAGTGGCATTGACATCGTAGAGGCACACCAACTGATGGAGAGGGCTGTCAGGCCGCTCACCGTGGTAGACCAGAAATATATTCTCTGCTTTCTCAACGGAGAGGACGTGAAAACCATCGCCCGGCGGTTCAACGTGGAGCCCGCCTCAGTCTATACCGTGAGGTACCGTATGAAGAAGAAGTTCCCCGACGCGGTGCAGCTTCCCTTCTGATTTTCCCAGAAAAATATGCTTTAACTGTCAAAATCCCGCATTTTCGGGGTTCTGACAGGCCGAAATCTATATTTGTCTATTGGCGCGCGAGCCGATAAAGCCTATCTTTGCAACGTCAGAAACCAACATAAACACGATTATGAAACTAAAGACAATTTCTATTGACACATGGGCATTCACTACCTCAGGGCTATGACATTCGTAGAAGCAAAACAATAACCATTAATATATCAAACGTCACTAGTGTCCGGTAAAAAATTGAGGGTTATCAAAAAGGCTAGTTTCGATGACAC
>CAZBQA010000132.1:0-6128 GCA_964493905.1 uncultured Prevotella sp. | reverse complement strand
GAATGGGTGGAGGTGAACCTCTCTGACTTTGCCCAGCTCGACCAGGCTGTGGAGGTCATCCAGGCGCATCATACCGACCTGGAACTGCTGGTCAACAATGCTGGCATACCCGGCGACATGACGTGTGCCAGCTACGACACCCCGCTCAGCGACATCATCGAGACCACGCAGGTCAACTTCTTCGGTACGTTTTGCCTCACCCAAGGCCTCGTGCCCGTCATAGCGGCCAACCACGGGCGCATCGTCAGCGTGACCGTACCCACGAGCACCAACCCCTACTGGAACCCGCTGGCCTACAAGGCGAGCAAGGCCGCGCAAAACTGCATGACCGAGCATCTGGCTTTCGACTTCGACAAGCACAACATCCCCGTGGAGACCTACTGCGTGCATCCGGGCCCCACCACAACCGACCTCAACGGCAACATGAGCCTGCCCGGGTTCCACATGCCCGACGATGTGGGCGGCAAGATAGTCGACCTGCTGTACGACGGACAGCGCCACCAGGGCGAGTTTATCGAGATCTATCCTATCGTGGAAGAGTAGGGCCCCCCGTCGCCTTGGCTCCTGCCGCCTCTACCGTCCCTATGGCCCCCTGCTGTCGAGCCATGGGGACGTATCGTTTCTTGTCTCCTCTGTCACCCAGACCTCTTACCTAGGGTGGCATACAGCAACCCCTTCACTCCGTCTATATACCCACCGCACGAGCCCGCCGCCCCTTGCGGCAACAATTTGCTGTAAGTTGGTTTTTAGGCCCTTTTTAGTTTTTTTATCATAGTTTTTGCTTGCTATTGCGTGAACCATAGATACCTTTGCGCGATATTTTTTTTTAAGCGTAAGGTATGGCGAACAATTTACACAAGACCAAGGCATTGAGCAGGCTTGGCATGCTCGTGGCCATAGGCATCGTCTTTGGCGACATCGGCACCTCGCCGCTCTACGTCATGAACACCATTCTGCGTGCCAACCCAGCGTTCGACACCGACTATATCCTGGGTGCCGTGTCGTGCATCATCTGGACGCTCACCCTGCAGACCACCATCAAGTATGTGCTGGTGGCGCTGCGTGCCGACAACAAGGGCGAGGGCGGCATCCTGGCCCTCTACACCCTCATCCGCAAGCGGGGCAAGCGATGGTACTACGTGCTGGCCATCGTAGGTGCCAGCACACTCATTGCCGACGGAGTCATCACCCCGGCCATCACCGTCACCTCGGCTGTCGAGGGCCTGCACGGATTCTCGCCACATATCCCCATCGTACCCATCGTGCTGGCAGTGATCTCGGCGGTATTCTTCATCCAGCGCTTCGGCACGGGCTCTATAGGCCGTTATTTCGGACCGTTCATGCTGCTGTGGTTTCTCATGCTCGGCGTGCTCGGCGTGGGCCACGTGGTGCAAGCCCCAGTGATACTCAAGGCCCTCAACCCCTATTATGCCGTACTGCTGCTGATGGACAACCCCCAGTGGTTCCTGGTGCTGGGTGCCGTCTTTCTCTGCACCACGGGTGCCGAGGCCCTCTACTCCGACCTGGGCCACTGCGGTCGCAAGAACATCACCGCCAGCTGGACGCTCGTCAAGCTCATGCTCATTTTCAACTACATGGGGCAGGGCGCCTATGTCATCGGCCACAGCAGCGTGTTCAGCGCACCCATCAATCCCTTCTATGCCGTCATGCCCCAGTGGATGCTGCTCTTCGGCGTGGTCATGGCCACCGGTGCGGCCATCATTGCCAGCCAGGCCCTCATCAGCGGCTGCTTCACCATCTTCAGCGAGGCCGTTCACCTCGACTTCTGGCCTATGCTGCGCTTCAAGTACCCGTCGGCCGACAAGGGCCAGATCTACATCCCCGTCATCAACAACGTGCTCTACGTGCTGTGTGTCGTCACGGTGCTCATGTTCCAGACCTCGGCCCACATGGAGGCAGCCTACGGTCTGGCCATCACCCTGACCATGATCATCACCACCCTCATGCTCGCCAGCTACCTGGTGCAGCGACGGGTGCCGCGGTGGGCGGTGGGCATCTTCCTGGTGGTCTATCTCACCATCGAGGGTCTCTTTCTCACGGCCAACATGACCAAGATTGCCCATGGCGGATGGTACACCCTACTGCTGGCCTTGGGCTTTGGCACCATCATGATCATCTGGAACCGGGCGCGCGCCATACGCCGCAGCTACATGCGCTTTGTCGACCTCAAACCCTACTACGATGTGATCTCGGCCATCAAGGCCGACGACACCATCCCCAAATACGCCACCAACCTGGTGTATGTCAGGCAGTCGAACCGTGAGGAGATGGTCGAAGACAAGCTCATCTACTCGATCATCAACAAGCAGCCCAAGCGTGCCGACCACTACTGGCTGGTGCATTTCCAGAATGTCGACACGCCCGACACCCTCGACTACACCTGCCATGCACTTATCCCCGACACGCTCTTCGCCATCAACATACGCATAGGGTTCAGGGTGAATCCGCTGATGAACCTCTACCTCCGTCAGATTGTCGAAGACCTCATCAGCGAACAGCAGTTTGATATCCGCAGCGGGTACCCCTCTCTGCGGCAGCGCAACATTGCCGGCGACTTCCGGTTCATCGTCATCCATCGCATCTACTACCCCTCGACGGTGGTCAGCAGCCTCGACAACCTGCTGCTCAACCTCTTTGCCATCATCAAGCATATAGGCGTGGGCGACGAGCAGGCCCTGGGGCTCGACACCAGCAGCGTCACCGTCGAGAAGGTGCCGCTCATTGTCAACACCCGCTACCGCCAGCGCATCGTCAGGCGCAAAGGCTGACCGTCTGTGCCGCCCCAGCCTGCTTGTGCCGCGGCAACAGCGTTCCGGTGCAGCAATGGCAGCATTGTGCCTGGCTGTATCGAGTTGAAACAGCGCGTGATTCGACTAGAAGTAGAGTCTACTTCGAGTCGAACCATCTGCTGTTTCGAGCCGAAGCAGCATGAGCTTCGAGCCGAAGCACCATGCGTGAGCACGCCTCGGGCCTTGCCCGGGCATACCCATGCCCCCCTGGAAGCCCTGTGGAGAGACGATGGTTGACGGTGTCACCATAGGCCTCTGCTTCCCGCCCTCGTTCAAACGCCTCGGGCCCCGTCCTTCCACCAGGTGAAGAACGGGGCCCGAGGGCTGTCATGCCGTGCCACGCCAGCCTATGCTGCGGTGGCAGTGGGCTTCATGGCCTTCATCCAGTTGCCGCGCCAGATGCGGATGAGGAAGATGATGCCACGGAAGGTGAGCTCCACGGCCATGGCAAACCACACACCCTTGAGCCCATACTCCTGGGCCAGCGTGTAGGCCAGCGTCAGGCGCACGCACCACATGGAGAAGAGGTTCATGAAGGCGGGCCTGAGCGTGTCGCCGGCACCCACACACACGCTGTAGCTCACGATCGAGGCGGCAAAGAACGGCTCGGCGAAGGCCTCGATGCGCAGCACCTCGGTGCCCAGCTCGCGAATCTCGGCCACGGGCGAGAGAAAGCCGATCATCTCGGGTGCGAAGACATACATCACCACACCCATGAAGGCCATGACGAGCATGCCCAGTCCGATGGTGAGGTGGGCAAAGTTCTTGCACAGGTCGTTGCGCCCGGCGCCGTGGGTCTGTCCCACGAGCGTGGTGGCGGCGTCGCCGATACCATAGCCCGGCATGTAGCAGAGGCTCTCGGCCGTGATGGCAAACGAGTTGGCGGCAATGGCGAAGTTGCCCAGCGGGGCCACAATGAGCGTGCTCACCACCTGCGCACCGCTCATGAGCATCGACTGCACGGCAATGGGCGTGCTGATCTTCAGGGCATTGCGCACATAGTCCCACACCCACTGAAAGGGCACATGGTCGTGGTGCAGGGCCAGAATCTTGTTTTTGCGCAGGGCGATGTAGCTCATGGGCATCACCGTCACCACATAGGCGCACATGGTACCCAGGGCAGCCCCCATCACGCCCAGGTCGAGGATGTAGATATAGAGATAGTTGAACCCCACGTCTAGCAGGCACATGATGATGCTCAGCACGCTCGGCACGCGCATGTCGCCCGAGCTCTTGAGCATGGCGCTCATGAGATGATAGAGCAGCACCACGGGCAGGGTGAGCGAGAAGATGAGAAAATAGGTGGAGGCATCGGGGGCGATGTCGGCACCGCCGCCCAGCCAATAAGGCAGCGGACTGTGGATGACCACACCCACCAAGGCCATGAAGAGTGAGAAGAGAAGACCGCAGACAATGGCATGGCGGAACACTTGGCGGGCCTTGAAGAAGTCGTTGGCCCCGATGAAGTGGGCCACCTGCACCGAGAATCCTATAGAGGCGGCACCCATCACCGAGCCCATGAGCCACGTGGTGGTCTCTATGAGGCCGATGCTGGCCGAGGCGGCGGCACCCAGGTGGCCCACCATCGAGGCATCGATGAAGAACATCATCACCGTGGTGATCTGCGCGAGCATCGAAGGGATACTCAGTTCGATGATGAGGTTCACCTTCTCCCGGTTGGTCATGGGCAGGTTCTCGCGTATCTTGGCCAGCAGGGCCTCGCTTTTCTTATTGTTGAACATATAAAACCTATTGAGGCTGCAAAGTTAAGCACAAATCCTTAATCGGCAAAGACAATGCAACTGCTTTTTCGGGCAAGAGGCACATTTGCGCCGCCGCCGCTTTTTATGCGATGGCCGAGGGTGGCAGTACAAGCTAAATGACGTATCTTTGCAAATGATAAATTATTTGTGGAAGATGCTCAACGGGCAACACGTCATCGTGTCGTCATACGAGAATCCCCCTGTCTGTGGCATACAGGGGGAAGCATGACGGCGTAAACAGGCCTTTCAAGAAAGATGTGTTGTATGCCTTTAAAAACTAGTAAACTGCATCATCGTGAACATGTATGCCTCTTTCCATTCACGGGGCATCTTCTTCTTGACGACGAGCTTGATGCCACAGCGTTTGCAGAAGTCGCGCAGCAAGGCCTCAGTCCTTGGCGTGGCGATGGTGATGTGGCTGGGGCGGCGGCCGATGCCGATGAAGTGGTTGGCCAGCTGCGTTAGTGCTGAGCTCTCGGGCTCTTCTTCCCCGGTGAAGAATGGCATGGCCATGCCGCTGCGCTCGGTCACGCAAAACAGCATGGTGGGGAAATAGGGCACCTCGCTCTCGCCCTTCATGGGGGCGGGCACGTTGGTGAGCTGGCAGGCCAGTCCGCCATCAGACGGCAGACCTGCCACACGAGAAGACAGGATGTCGTTGCCGAAAGCCACGTAAGGGTACTCCAGCTCGGTAAAGGGGGGCAGCGGCGTGGTCTTGAGGGTGTAGCTGCCGTCGGCCTGGGGCACGAGCAGGGGCACCAGCTTGCCACCTTTATGGTCAGGGTATCTACCCATGGGGTCGAAGCCTATCTCGTCGTACGACTTTCCGGCTACCAGCCTACCCATATATATGGCGGCCCGCAAGGCCTCGGTGATGTTTCGCGCGTCGCGCTCGTCGGTGATGCCCCATTGCATGCGATAGGGTGTATGACGGGTAAAGTCGGGCCATCCGTGCTGCCGGGGTATCTTCAGGTTGTGTGCGGTGGCAAAGGCCCTGATGCGCTTCTTGTCGTCCTTTTTCATGTCGGCAGCTGCCATGAAGTTGCAGTTCACACAGTTGAATGTCATGGCAGCCTCCTGTATGTCGTCTGTCTCCATGTCGTTCATGGCAAGTGAGAGGAGATAGCTCCTGAACTCCAGGGCTCCTACATAGAGTCCCAGGGCGTAATGCTCACTGCCGTGCCCCATCACAACGATGTATCCGGTGTCGCCGGAGGTCAGCTGAAAGGCGAAAACGTCAGAGTCGGTCAATTCTTTCCAAGGTTCTGCTGCGCGGAAATCGAAGGCGGCCTGCAGCATCTCTTCTGTTAAAATACTCATGGTTTGTTGGTTTGTTGGTTTGTTGGTGGGTTGGTGGGTTGGTAGGTTGAGCGGCATCGGCAGTGCGAGTCTCTCTCTGCCGGAGAACAATCAACGACTTTGCAAACTTACACAAAATAATGGAGAAAGCCGCGTTGGCAGACCGGAAAATGACGATGATTGTTGGTTGTCAGCTCGGCATAAATAGCTCGGCATCACCGTCTGCTCGTCGCGTATGCGTATTTCCTGCCATGAA
>CAZBQA010000131.1:0-6131 GCA_964493905.1 uncultured Prevotella sp. | reverse complement strand
TGAGCAACAAAACCATCCTGCGACATATCATCGGGCTGTGAGAAGCCCCTCCCCAGCCCTCCCCAAGGGGAAGCCCCTCCCCAGCCCTCCCCAAGGGGCGGGTGAGGCTGGCGCGATGGGAAACCCCTCCCCAGCCCTCCCCCAAGGGGCGGGTGAGGCTCACGCGATGGGAAGCCCCTCCCCGACCCTCCCCGTGGGGGAGGGAGAGGCTCACGCAGTGGGGGGCACGCAGAGTCGCAGGGCTTAGATGACTAGTAATGTGGGTGCGCAGGTTCCGTGTCATCAGTTGCCGCGACGCGGCATCCGTGTTATCAAAATGTGCCGGATGGTATTCTGTGTATTCCGTGTAATCCGTGTTTAAAAAAAAACCGAGGGGCCCCTCCCCAGCCCTCCCCAAGGGGCGGGTGAGGCTCACGCGATGTTTTTAATCTCTCGCAGATGGCGCGCACGGCGGCAGGGGGAAAGAGACAGAAGGGAAGACAGAACTTGCATTTCGGGGAAAAAGTAATGCAAAAGGTTGCCGAAGACAAAAAATTCAAGTAACTTTGCATCAAATTTATACACCTATAAACTCGAAAGATTATGATTCTTTTCTTTAAGACTCCCAAGGAGAACATCATTGCCACAGAGATTGACCACCAGCCCAGCGAGCAAGAGACGCAGGAACTCTGCTGGCTCTACGGTGACGCCGAGAAACTGAATGTCGAGAAGCTGGAAGGCTTCTTCGTGGGCCCGCGTCGCGAAATGATCACTCCCTGGAGCACAAATGCCGTTGAGATTACTCAGAACATGAGTCTCAAGGGCATTTTGCGTATTGAGGAGTACTTCCCCGTGCAGAACGAGAATGCCGAACACGACCCGATGCTGCAACGCATGTACAAGGGGCTCGACCAGACGGTGTTCACCGTCAAGCACGAGCCAGAGCCCATCAAGCACGTGGCCGACCTCGAGAAATTCAACGAGGAAGAAGGTCTGGCCCTGAGTCCTGAAGAGATAGAATACCTGCATACCATCGAGCAGCAGAACGGCCGCCCGCTCACCGACTCGGAGATCTTCGGCTTTGCGCAGATCAACTCGGAGCACTGCCGACACAAGATTTTCGGCGGCGTCTTCGTCATCGACGGCGAGGAGCGCGAGTCGAGCCTCTTTGCCCTCATCAAGAAGACCACCAAGGAGAACCCCGGTAAGATACTGTCGGCCTACAAAGACAATGTGGCCTTCGCACAGGGGCCGGTCATCGAGCAGTTTGCCCCGGCCGACCAGAGTACGAGCGACTGGTTCCAGGTGAAGCCCATCGAGAGTGTCATCTCGCTGAAGGCCGAGACCCACAACTTCCCCACCACGGTGGAGCCCTTCAACGGTGCCGCCACCGGCACGGGCGGTGAGATACGCGACCGCATGGGCGGTGGCGTGGGCAGCTGGCCCATCGCCGGCACCGCGGTGTATATGACGAGCTACCCCAGGCTGAGCAACAGCAGCCTCGCTGCTACGGGAGAGGGGAATGAGCCCACCCCGTCAGAGCGGGCATGGGAGAAGGACATCAAGCCGCGCCCATGGCTCTACCAGAGTCCGGAGCAGATATTGATCAAGGCCTCGAACGGCGCCTCCGACTTCGGCAATAAGTTCGGACAGCCGCTCATCGTCGGCTCGGTGCTCACCTTTGAGTACCAATATTCATCGGCCGACAGCGTAGCGATGCCCGACGGCACTCCCCTGACACAGGAGGGGGCTGACGCGCAGGTGTATGGCTACGACAAGGTCATCATGCTGGCCGGTGGCGTGGGCTATGGCAAGAAACGCGACTGCCTGAAGAAGGAGCCGCAGCCGGGCAACGAGATTGTGGTCGTGGGCGGCGACAACTATCGCATCGGACTGGGCGGAGGCTCGGTGTCGTCGGTCGACACCGGACGTTACAGCAACGGCATTGAGCTCAACGCTGTGCAGCGCGCCAACCCCGAGATGCAGAAACGTGCCTACAACCTCGTGCGCGCATTGGTCGAGGAGGATGTCAACCCCGTGGTGTCGATCCACGACCACGGCTCGGCCGGACACCTCAACTGCCTGTCGGAGCTGGTGGAAGAATGCGGCGGCGAGATCGACATGACCAAACTGCCCATCGGCGACAAGACGCTCTCGGCCAAGGAGATCATCGCCAACGAGAGCCAGGAGCGCATGGGACTGCTCATCGACGAGAAGCACCTCGACCACGTGAAGCAGATCGCCGAGCGCGAGCGTGCCCCGCTCTATGTGGTGGGACAGACCACCGGCGACGCCCACTTCAGCTTTGTGCAGGGCGACGGCGTGAAGCCCTTCGACCTCGACGTGGCCCAGATGTTCGGCCACTCGCCCAAGACCATCATGCGCGACGAGACCGTGGTGCGCCGCTATGAGGATGCCACCTACTCGGTGGAGCATCTCGACGACTATCTCAACGACGTGCTACAGCTCGAGGCCGTGGCCTGCAAAGACTGGCTCACCAACAAGGTCGACCGCTCGGTGACGGGCAAGATCGCACGCCAGCAGACACAGGGACAGCTGCAGCTGCCGCTGAGCGACTGTGGCGTGGTAGCCCTCGACTACCGCGGCGAGAAGGGTATCGCCGCCGCACTGGGTCATGCCCCGCAGGCCGCCCTCGCCGACCCCGCCGCCGGCAGCGTGCTGAGTGTGGCAGAGAGTCTGACCAACATCGTGTGGGCACCCATAGCCACCGACAAGAACCACCCCTGGCCGGTGCAGAACCTCAACCTCAGTGCCAACTGGATGTGGCCCTGCCGCAGCCAGAAGGGTGAGGATGCCCGTCTCTACACCGCCGTGCAGGCCCTGAGCGACTTCTGCTGCAGTCTGGGACTGAATGTGCCCACGGGCAAGGACTCGCTCTCGCTGACCCAGCAATATCCCGACGGCAAGAAGATCATTGCACCGGGAACGGTGATCGTCACCAGCGGTGCCGAGGTGAGCGACGTGAAGAAGACCGTGAGCCCCGTGATGGTGAACGACAAGAACTCGTCGCTCTATTACATCGACTTCAGCTTCGACGAGCAGCGCCTCGGCGGCTCGGCCTTTGCCCAGACGCTGGGCAAGGTGGGCAGCGACGTGCCCACGGTGAAGAACCCCGAATATTTTGCCGACTGCTTCAACGCCGTGCAGGAACTCATCAAGAAGGGATGGGTGATGGCCGGACACGACATCTCGGCCGGCGGACTCATCACCACCCTGCTCGAGATGACCTTCGCCAACGTGGAGGGCGGCATGCACGTCAACCTCTACGACCTGGAGCCCGAGGACAAGGACGTGGTGAAGATGCTCTTCGCCGAGAACCCGGGCGTGGTGATCCAGGTGTCGGACACACACAAAAAAGAGCTGCGCGAGTATCTGGAGGACAACGGCATCGGCTATGCCAAGATTGCCTACCCCACGCCCGAGACCCGCAAGATTGTGGTGGTGAAGGGCGACTTCAAGCATGAGTTCGACATCGACGCCCTGCGCGATACCTGGTACAAGACATCGTACCTGCTCGACCGCAACCAGAGCCAGAACGGCATGGCACGCAAGCGCTACCAGAACTACAAGAAGCAACCGCTGGAGGTGAAGTTCAATGAGCGCTTCGAGGGCACGCTGGCCTCCTACGGCCTGAATGCCGACCGCTGGAAGGATGCCACCAACTCACCAGCCCACCAACCCGCCAACAAACCCAAAGCTGCCATCATCCGTGAGAAGGGTACCAACGGCGAGCGCGAGATGGCCTACACGCTGTGGCTCGCGGGCTTCGAGGTGAAGGATGTGACCATGACCGACCTCATCAGCGGGCGCGAGACGCTCGAAGAGGTCAACATGATTGTGTTCTGCGGCGGATTCTCCAACTCCGACGTGCTGGGCTCTGCCAAGGGCTGGGCCGGCGCCTTCCTGTTCAACCCCAAGGCCAAGGAGGCCCTCGACAAGTTCTATGCACGCGAAGACACGCTGAGCCTGGGCATCTGCAACGGCTGCCAGCTCATGGTGGAGCTCAACCTCATCAACCCCGAGCACAAGCACCGCGCACACCTTACCCATAACACGAGCCAGAAGTTCGAGAGCCAGTTCCTGGGGCTGAGCATCCCGCAGAACGAGAGCGTGATGCTCGGCAGCCTCAGCGGCAGCAAGCTCGGCATCTGGGTGGCACACGGCGAGGGCCGCTTCTACCTGCCCGAGCCCGAAGACCACTACAACGTGGTGGCCAAATACAACTATGCCGAATATCCCGGCAACCCCAACGGCTCCAACTACAACGTGGCCGGTATCTGCTCGGCCGACGGTCGCCATCTGGCCATGATGCCGCACCCCGAGCGCGCCATCTTCCCCTGGCAGAACGGCTGGTACCCCGAGGCTCGCCATGCCGACGAGGTGACACCGTGGATCGAGGCGTTTGTCAATGCCCGGGAGTGGATAGAGAAACAATAGTCCGAAAGACATGCTCCCTCCCCTCCCGCACAGGCAGGTGGAGGGAGTTTTTTCTTCTGGCAGCCCATATTGTCAGGTCGGGCTGTTCACCTTAATTTATATACGCGATACACAATGTCAGAACTTCAGGAGAACCACGCTACACCATCATCACCCCAGCAGGCAGGAGGAACTCCAAGACAACGCGAGACCAGTCTCCGGGAGACCTTCCAGCTCTTCAACACCTTTTTCAAGATCGGGGCCTTCACCCTCGGTGGCGGATATGCCATGATCCCGATTATTGAGAGTGAGGTGGTGGACAAGCACCGGTGGGTGGAGAAGGAGGAGTTTCTCGACCTCATCGCCGTGGCACAGAGCTGTCCCGGGGTGTTTGCCATCAATATCTCCACCTTCATTGGCTACAAGCTCAAGGGGCGCTGGGGTGCCGTATGCACCACCGCTGGCACCGCCCTGCCTTCCTTTCTCATCATCCTGCTCATTGCCATGTTCTTCCATCAGTTCATGAACGTGGGATGGATTGCCGCCATGTTTCGCGGCATACGCCCAGCCGTGGTGGCCCTCATCGCCGTGCCCACGTTCAACCTAGCCAAGAGCGCACACATCAACCTGTCCAACTGCTGGATCCCCATCGTCTCAGCCCTCCTCATCTGGGCCCTGCACCTCAATCCCATCTGGATCATCATCGCCGCAGGCGTAGGAGGCTATGTGTACGGGAAAATGAAGATTTAGAAGTTAGGAAATCAAGAAGAAGATAGGAAATTAAGAAGGAGTAAAGAAATTAAGAAGTTAAGAAATTAAGACCACTGATACCACGCATGAAGATATGGCCGCAGGTTTCCGTGCCATCCGTCGCCGCAAAGCGGCCTCCGTGTAATCGAAATGTGCCGGACGGATAATCCGTGAAATCCGTGTCATCCGTGGTTCAAAAAGTGGAGAGTGAGAGGTGAGGAATAAGAATGGTTCGGCGCAGCCAATTTTGAAACGCAGTTCGGCGTCAGCCAATTTTGAAACGCATTTCGGCGCAGCCAATTTTGAATTTTGAATTTTGAATTTTGAATTATAAAAAGTGATTTTCTTATATCTGTTCATAACGTTCTTTCAGATCGGCCTGTTCGGTTTCGGTGGCGGCTACGGCATGTTGTCGCTCATCCAGACCGAGACCGTGATACGCCATCACTGGCTCACAACAGCCGAGTTTACCAATATCGTGGCCATCTCGCAGATGACCCCGGGGCCCATCGGCATCAACTCGGCCACCTATTGCGGCTATACCGCCGTACACAATGCCGGCTACAACAGCATTATGGCCATGCTGGGCTCGGCCACGGCCACCTTTGCCTTGGTGCTGCCCTCGTTCATCCTGATGATCCTCATCAGCAAGATGTTCATGAAATATATGCAGACCGCAGCGGTACAGAGCGTCTTCGCAGGCCTGCGCCCGGCCGTAGTGGGACTGCTGGCCGCTGCCACTCTGCTGCTCTGCAACGCTGAGAACTTCTCCTCGCCCATCGTCAATCCTTGGCAATTCGGCATCAGCATCGCACTCTTCCTTGCCACCTTCGTCGGCACCATGTGGCTGAAGATCAACCCCATCCGCATGATCTGCTATGCGGCCTTCGCCGGCCTCATCCTGCTCTACTGATTCCCCCGGGAAGAGACAGAGCACCCCCCAAGCGGGGAAAATAATGATATTC
>CAZBQA010000130.1:0-6131 GCA_964493905.1 uncultured Prevotella sp. | reverse complement strand
TTATAACATTGGTTAAACAGTTGTCATTAGGTGTTTTGCAAGATGTCACAAAATTAATAGGCAATAGCAGTACAAACAAAATTTTTAGGATAAAATTTTGTTAAATGGCGTAAATAGGTTTTCTTTTTGTGATATTATACCCGCATAAGGTCGCTCATCACCGTGTTGCTCACCAGGATGCCTGCCCTCGACAGATGGAGTCTGTTGTCCTCGTGCAACAGCAGTCCGCTGGCCAGATGGGGTGCGGCATCGGCCAGCAGCGTGGCCCGGAAGGTCTCGGGCACGTCGTCCAGGCAGATGCCCTCGCGGGTGCGCAAGGCCGTGGTGACAAGGTCGTTGAAGCGAGTGTCGGCATCGATCACCTCGGTCTCGCGAGGCAGCACACCGTCTTCGATAGACTGCATGTAACGGCTGATGTCGCTGACGTTCCACTGCCGGGTGCGCAGGTCGTAAGAGTGGGCCGAGGCCCCCAGGCCGATGTAGGGCACGTTGTGCCAGTAGCTGGCGTTGTGGCGGCTGTGGCGTCCGGGTCGAGCGAAGTTGCTGATCTCATAGTGCTCATAGCCCACCGCGGTGAGGCGGTCGGCCATCATCTCATACATCGCACGGCTCGTCTCCTCATCGATTTCCTCCACCTTGCCATGCTCCAGCCAGCTGTATAGCGGCGTTCCCTCCTCGTACATCAGGCTGTAGGGCGACAGGTGCTCGGGTGCCAGGGCGATGGCCCGTCGCAGGTCGTCGGCCCACTCGTCGAGTGTCTGCTTGGGGAACCCGAACATCAGGTCGATGCTGATGTTGTCGATGCCGTCGTGGCGCAGCATGCGCATGGCCTCGCCGACCTCGCGGGCGGTGTGGCGCCGGCGCAGGAAGCGCAACCGCTCGTCGGAGAAGGTCTGCGCACCCATGCTCACGCGGTTGACGGGCAGACCGTCGAACATGCCGGGCCTCACATCGTCGGGGTTGCACTCCACGGTCACCTCGGCATCCTCGCTCACAGTATACAACTTATATATATAGGTGAACAGTTGCTCCAGCAGGGCATGGCTCAGCTGGCTGGGCGTGCCGCCACCCAGGTATATGGTGCCGATGGGCGGACGCTCGGGCAGCAGCTGCATCTCGCGGCACAGCGCCTGCACATAACGGTGGTGCAGCCCGGGACGTGTGGTGGAGTAGAAGCCGCAATAGACGCAGCGGCTGGCACAGAAGGGTATATGGATATAGAGTCCGGTTGTCATGAAATGAAATGTAGGGGCAAAAGTACTAATTAGTTTTAAAATAATGGAGTTTTAGGCTCCAAACTTTTGAAGTTTAGTGGTTTTTATTTATCTTTAGCACGATTTGGAGGCAGACTCCTAACCTTAACAAACGTATTTTATTACTAACACTTTAAATCTTTTGATATGAGAGTATATCAGACCAACGAGATCAAGAACATTGCCTTGGTTGGCAGTGCGGGTAGCGGCAAGACCACCCTTGCCGAGAGTATGCTGTTTGAAGCCGGAGTCATCAAGCGTCGCGGTACAGTGGAAGGAAAGAATACCGTGAGCGACTATTTCCCTGTGGAACTGGAGTATGGCTATTCGGTCTTCCCCACCGTGTTTCATGTGGAGTGGAACAACAAGAAGCTGAACATCATCGATTGCCCGGGTTCAGACGACTTTGTAGGAGGCGCAATCACTTCGTTGAACGTTACCGACCAGGCGGTGATTCTCATCAACGGCCAGTATGGTCCGGAGGTAGGCACCCAGAACGCGTTCAGATATACCGACAAACTCAAGAAGCCCGTCATCTTTCTCATCAACCAGCTCGACTCTGACAAGTGCGACTTCGACAACATCATCGCCACGATGCAGGAGATCTACGGCTCGAAATGTGTGCAGGTCCAGTATCCGCTGGAGACAGGACCCAAGTTCAATAGTCTCATCGACGTGCTCATCATGAAGAAGCTGACGTGGGGCCCCGACGGTGGCACACCTACGCGCGAGGAGATTCCTGCCGAGGAGATGGACAAGGCCATGGAGCTGCACAAGACCCTGGTGGAGGCTGCCGCCGAGAACGACGACGCATTGATGGAGAAGTTCTTCGAGAGCGAGACGCTCACCGAAGACGAGATGCGCGAGGGCATCCGCAAGGGCCTCGTCACCCGCAGCATCTTCCCCGTGTTCTGCGTCGATGCCCACAAAGACATGGGCGTGCAGCGCCTCATGGAGTTTCTGGGCAACGTGGTGCCCTTCGTGAGCGAGATGCCTAAGGTGCGCAACACCCGCGGTGAGGAGGTAGACCCCTCAAGCGACGGCGTGGAGAGCCTCTACTTCTTCAAGACCGGCATGGAGCCCCACATCGGCGAGGTGTCGTACTTTAAGGTGATGAGTGGCAGCGTGAAGGCCGGCGACGACTTGAGCAATGCCGACCGTGGCTCCAAGGAGCGCATCGGACAGATCTACGCCTGCGCCGGTGCCAACCGCGTGGCCGTAGACCAGCTCAACGCCGGCGACATCGGCTGCACCGTGAAGCTCAAGGACGTGAAGACGGGCAACACCCTCAACGGCAAGGGCTCGGAGCAGCGCTTCGACTTCATCAAATATCCCAACTCCAAATACAGCCGCGCCGTCAAGGCCAGCAACCCGCAAGAGATGGAGAAACTCATGGCCGCCCTGCTCAAGATGCGCCAGGAAGACCCCACATGGGTGGTGGAGCAGAGCAAGGAGCTGCGCCAGACCATCGTCCACGGACAGGGTGAGTTCCACCTGCGCACGCTGAAGTGGCGACTGGAGAACAACGAGAAGCTGAGCGTGGCCTTCGAGGAGCCCAAGATTCCTTATCGCGAGACCATCACCAAGAAGGCCAAGGCCGAATATCGTCACAAGAAACAGAGCGGAGGCGCCGGACAGTTTGGCGAGGTACACCTCATCGTGGAGCCTTATGCCGAGGGCATGCCCGACCCCGTGACCTATAGCTTCGGCGGACAGGAGTTCAAGATGAACATCAAGTCTAAGGAAGAGAAAGAGATGCCATGGGGCGGAAAGCTCGTCTTCATCAACTCGGTGGTGGGCGGCGCCATCGACCTCAGGTTCATGCCCGCCATCCTCAAGGGTGTGATGGACTGCATGGAGCGCGGACCGCTCACAGGCAGCTATGCCCGCGATGTGCGCGTGGTGGTGTACGACGGAAAGATGCACCCGGTAGACTCCAACGAGCTCTCGTTCACGCTGGCTGCCCGTCATGCCTTCTCCGACGCCTTCAAGGCTGCCGGCCCCAAGATCTTGGAGCCCATCTACGACCTCGAGGTGTATGTGCCCTCCGACTATATGGGCGACGTGATGAGCGACCTGCAGGGCCGCCGTGCCATCATCATGGGCATGGATGCCGAGGCCGGATACCAGAAGCTGTCGGCCAAGATTCCCTTGAAGGAACTGTCCAACTACAGCGTGGCCCTGAGTTCGCTCACCGGCGGACGGGCCAGCTTCACCACCAAGTTTGCCAGCTACGAACTTGTTCCGAACGACATACAGCAAGCTCTTATTGCCGAGCACGAAGCCGAAATGGCCGAAGAGGAGGCTTAATCAACTACCTACCATTGTTCAATCCCCGTGCTTCCTCGAAGGAAGTACGGGGCTTTGCTTTTCTCACCAAGGTAAACTATATGTAATCAATTAGCCTTATAAATGTTAATTGTGGTGAATTGTCGATAATTAATTAACACTTGAATGTTAACGAATTAAGTTTTTCCTTATCTTTGCCCCCATGAAGCAGAAAACCATTTGGACCATCTCTATCATCATGGGCGTAGCGTTCGTGATCTTGCTTGGCCTCCAGCTGACCTACATTCAGTCGATGGCCAACATGAAGAAAGAGCAGTTCGACGAAAGCGTGAACAGAGCCCTCTACCAGGCCTCGCGCAACCTCGAGCTCAACGAGACGCTGCGCTACTTGGAGAAAGATGTCAACGATACCGAGCGCCGAGCCTTTGTCAAAGACAGCGTAGGCACACGGTCGGGCACGCCCAACGACGGCACCCTGCAGTATTCGCACCAGTATTCGGTGGCCGGCAAGGACGGCACGGTGTACTCGTCGTTCGAGCTGAAGACCCTCACCACCAAGCCCGGACAGATGCCCAAGGCCATGATCCTCAAGAGCGACAAGAACTCCAACTCCGAGGCCAGCAAGTCGCTGCAGGAGATTGTCAAGAACCGCTACGTGTATCAGAAGGCCCTGCTCGACGAGGTGGTGATGAATATGCTCTACTCGGCATCCGAAAAGCCGCTCAAGGAGCGTGTCAACTTCAAGATCCTTGACCAGGACCTCAAGGCCGAGCTCATGAACAACGGCATCAACATTCCCTACCACTTCACCGTCTCCACGCAGGACGGCCGCGAGGTGTATCGCTGTCCCGACTATACCGACGAGGGCATCGAGTACACCTACTCGCAGGTGCTCTTCCGCAACGACCCCGCATCGAAGATGGGCGTGGTGAAGGTCAACTTCCCCGACATTAACAGCTACATCTTCTCCAGTGTGCGCTTCATGATCCCCAGTGTGGTGTTCACCTTCATCCTGCTCATCACCTTCATCTTCACCATCGTGGTGATCTTCAGGCAGAAGCGTTACTCGGAGATCAAGAACGACTTCATCAACAACATGACCCACGAGCTCAAGACCCCCATCGCCAGCATCTCGCTCGCCGCGCAAATGCTCAGCGACGACTCGGTGCCCAAGAACGACAAGATGCTCAAACACCTCACCAGCGTGGTGAGCGACGAGTCGAAGCGCCTGCGCTTCCTGGTCGAGAAGGTGCTGCAGATGTCGATGTTCGACCGCAAGAAGGCCTCGTTCAAGAAGAAAGAACTCGACCTCAACGAGATGGTAGAGAGCATTGCCAACTCGTTCTCGCTGCGCGTGGAGCACACCGGCGGCAAGATCTATGTGGATGTGGGGGCCGTCGACTCGGCCATATACGTCGACGAGGTGCAGTTCCAGAACGTGATCTTCAACCTCATGGACAACGCCGTGAAGTACCGCAAGCCCGACAAGCCCCTCAACGTCACCCTCAAGACCTGGAACGACGACCGCTGGCTTTACCTCTCGGTAGAAGATACGGGCATGGGCATGAGGAAAGACAACCTCAAGAAGATCTTCGACAAGTTCTACCGCGTACACACCGGCAACGTTCACGACGTCAAGGGGTTTGGCCTCGGACTGGCCTACGTGCGCAAGGTGGTGGAGCTGCACGACGGCGACATCAGGGTGGAGAGCGAGCTCGGCAAGGGCACCACGTTCACCATCAAACTGCCGGTCATCAAGTCGTGAGCGCACCGCTGCATGGGTAAGATACAATGATTGAAACAACAATATTAATTTTTAAAACGATAAAGTTATGGACGAAAAAGTGAAGATCCTGCTTTGCGAGGACGACGAGAACCTGGGAACATTGCTATGCGAATATCTCATAGCCAAAGGTTACGACGCAGTGCTCTGCCCCGACGGCGAGGCTGGCTATAAGGAGTTTACCAAAGACAAGTTCGATATCTGCGTGCTCGATGTGATGATGCCCAAGAAAGACGGCTTCACGCTGGCCCAGGAGATCCGGCAGATCAACTCGCAGGTGCCCATCGTCTTCCTCACCGCCCGTGTGCAGAAGGAAGACGTGCTCGAAGGTTTCGACAAGGGTGCCGACGACTATATCACCAAGCCCTTCTCGATGGAGGAACTCGTGAAGCGTGTGGAGGCTATCCTCCGCCGTGTGCGCGGTAAGAAAAACAAGGAGAGCACGATGTACAAGATCGGCCGCTACACCTTCGACACCCAGAAGCAGCTGCTCACCATCGGTGAGAAGCAGACCAAGCTCACCACCAAGGAGAACGAGTTGCTGGCCCTGCTCTGCTCGCACACCAACGAGATACTGAAGCGCAACGATGCCCTGCGCACCATCTGGATTGACGACAACTACTTCAACGCCCGCTCCATGGACGTGTATATCACCAAGCTGCGCAAGCATCTGAAGGACGACGACCAGATCGAGATCATCAACATTCACGGCCAGGGCTACAAGCTCATCGTACCCGACGAGGAGTAACCCTCGGCCCGACCGTTGCCCGGCAGGGCACAGCCAGCAAGCAACAAGCGTGATGGGA
>CAZBQA010000129.1:0-6146 GCA_964493905.1 uncultured Prevotella sp. | reverse complement strand
GGCTCGGCAGCCTCCACAGGCTCGGCCTGTACGTTCTGTACTTCAGAAGCAGCCTCAACCGCTTTCTGCTCGTCTTCTAACATTCCCTGTTCCAGGGCCTTCTCTTGAGAGTCCATCATGTCACCGTTTTTAGTTAATGATTTAGATTCCATGGCCATACTGCTGCAAGTGATTCATGAGCAACATACGATGGCTTACCACAATATAGATATTTATTAAGTGCAAACTTATATAAAAAAACCGTAAATTCCTAAGAAACTGCCAACTTTTTTATTGTTTACTGATAATTTGTCGGATGCGGGGCAGAATTACCCTCCGGACATATAAAATAATGGGGCGTACCGCATGGCACACCCCAAGATATGTTACAACAGTCTTTTATGCTTCAGGATAATCCAGCACAGGGCACTCACCAGGAACGAGATCACCAAGGCGGCGGCAAATCCCCAGCGGCTCGTCTCCATGCCGTTGACGAGGTTCATGCCGTAGAGCGAGGCGATGAACGTGGCCGACATCATGATGATGGTCACCGAGGTAAGCGTTCGCATCACCGTGTTCATGTTGTTGTTGATGATGCTCGAATAGGTGTCCATCGTCGACTCCAAGATGTCTGAGTAGATACTGGCGGTCTCTCGCGCCTGCGTAATCTCGATGTTGACGTCTTCGATGAGATCGGCGTCCAACTCGTCGATCTGCAACTTGAACTTCAGTTTCTGCAGCAGCGTCTCGTTTCCGCGGATGGAGGTGATGAAATAAGTTAGCGAGTCTTGCAGGCGCGACAGTCCGATGAGGCTCTCGTTGTTCACCTCATGGTCGAGGTTGTGCTTAGCCTTCTCGATGAGCACGTTGATCTGCTTCAGGCGTTTCAGATACCACACGGCACTGGAGAGGAAGAGTCGGAAAATCATGTCCACATAGTCGGTAAAACCGTCACCTCGTTTCTGCTGAAAACTTACAAAGTCGATCATCATGTTGGTCTCGTAATAGCACACCGTAATGGTGACGTCACGCTTGTGGATGATGCCCAGCGGCACCGTCGAATAAGGCGTGCGACTGCGAATCTCCTTGACGTAGGGAATACGCAGGATGATGAGCATCCAGCCGTCGTCGTACTCATAGCGGGCACGCTCGTCGGTATCGCTGATATCGCTGAGGAAATAGTCGGGGATGTGAAATCTCTCTTCAAGTTCGCGCTGGTCGTCGTCGGTCGGGCAGGTGACCTGGATCCAGCAATTAGGCTGCCACTCGGGAATCGCCTTCAGGTTTTTCTCAATGTTCCAATATGTTCTCATTGTAGCTAATCTCCTTGATAACAAAAACACTCGTGGGGATTAGCTCCTGGAGCTATATCCTCACGCTATCATCTTAAAGTTTTCCGCGTGATAATCGTCCATATCATTACTGAGTATTGGTTTAACGGCTGCAAAATTAGCAAAAATAACTGGGCAAGCCAAGCCTTTTGCACTATTTTTTTGATTACGCCACAAAATGCCGTCACTACAATAATACGCTATTTTTTAAAACTACAGCTTAGTCGCACAATGAAATAAAAAGTGTATCTTTGTCGCAAACTTTTCGGCAAACCGAACATTGGGACGCAAACAACGTGCCTGCGGCTTTGTATGGAAACCAGAAGAAACTGAATATATGAGAAGCAAACCGAGCGCACCTGTTCAATGCCTCTTGCGCTTTTTACTTCCTGAATCAGAAAGACTATGGAGACGATAGGTTATTGGAACAGTTTTGAATCGAGCCATAACAGGCTAATTCAGGGCAATGGAGTCCGTTTTTTATCCAGAGTGGCTAATATATCGTTTTTTTTATGTAAGTTTGCAATGAAGAAATATCAACGACAACAATATGGGACAAATCAAGAATGACAAGCTCACCGTAGAGGTCTCTGCACATGGAGCTGAAATGGTGAGCATCAAGGATGCCGAAGGCAAAGAGTATCTCTGGCAGGCAGACCCGGCCTTTTGGAACCGACACTCTCCCCTGCTCTTCCCCATCGTCTGCGGACTGTGGGAGGACACCTACCGTGTGAATGGCAAGGCCTACAAGATGGCACGTCACGGCTTCGCCCGCGACACCGACTTCAAGCTCATTGCCCAAGGCGATGCACAGGTGGTCTATGCACTCAACGACTCGGCCGACACTTGGGGCAACTACCCCTACCACTTCAACCTGGCCGTGAGCTACAAGTTGCGCGACAATAAGATTCATGTGGTGTGGCATGTGGAGAACACCGACGACAACGCCATCTATTTCCAGATTGGCGGCCACCCTGCCTTCAATGTGCCCGACCTCAAGCCCGGCGAGCCGCTGAAGGGACGCCTGCGCTTCGACAACAGCGACCCCATCCGCCTCTTCGGCAACGTGGGTGGCTGCATCGACAAGGGGCGCCACGCCTCTGTAGAGACCGAGAACGGTGTATGGGCCTTCACACAAGACAGCTTCAAGGACGATGCCGTGATCTTCGACCACAGCCAGGTGCGCCGCGTGGAACTGCTCAATGCCGCTGGCGAGACCGTCGTGGCGGTCGACATGAAGACTCCTGCCGTGGGCATCTGGAGCCCCTACGGCAAGAACGCGCCCTTCGTGTGCATCGAGCCATGGTACGGCCTGAGCGACTGGGCCCACTTCGACGGCGACTTCAGCGAAAAGTACCTCATGAACAAACTGCAGCCCGGTGCCAGCTTCATGAGCGAGTATGTTATCACCATCGGCTAACGCCCCCACTGCCCAGCCTGCCTTACTACTGTCAGGCATGACCATCACGACAAAGCCTCGCGCCTGCTTCGATAGCAAGCGCGAGGCTTTGTGGTTTTGCGGGGTGTCATCATAACAAGCCACCACACGACCAATTTGCTGACCGGCCCGCAGGTCAATATCCCTCCCGATATTTGCCCTCGTCCTTGTCTTTGAGCATACTCAGATAGCTCTCATAACGCGACAAGGCGATGTAATGCTCCTCCACGGCCTTGAGCACGGCACAGCCCGGCTCATGGGTATGAGTGCAGTTGCTGAACCGGCAGTCTTTGGAAAACTCGAAGATTTCCTTGAAATAACTCGTGATCTCCTCGGGCTCCATGTCGAAGGTGCCGAAGCCCTTGATGCCCGGCGTGTCGATGAGATACCCGCCCTGTGGCAGCTCGAGCATCTCCGAGAAGGTGGTGGTGTGCATACCCGTGTCGTGGGCGTCGCTGATTTCGGCCACGCGCGCCTCGGCCCCTGGGATGAAATGATTGAGAAGGGTCGACTTGCCCACACCGCTATTGCCGGCCAAGAGCGTCACCTTGCCCTGCATCAACGGGCGCAGCGTGTCGAGGGGCTCGCCCACCCTGCCGTCAGGCTCGGTGGCACACACCCGATGACACGCATAGCCCACCGTCTGGTAGAGGCTGATGAGCCCATCGAGATACCGCGTCTCGTCGTCGTCATACAGGTCGGCCTTGTTGAAGACCAGAATGACGGGCACCCGATAGGCCTCTGCCGAGGCCAGGAAACGGTCGATGAAAGTAGTCGACGTCTGCGGATGGCTCACGGTGACCACCAGAAACGCCTGGTCGACATTGGCCGCAAGGATGTGACTCTGCTTCGAGAGGTTCTGCGACTTACGGATGATGTAGTTCTTGCGGTCGTCGATCTCGGTGATAAACGCCGTGCCCTCATCATTGGTGACCAGCTGCACACGGTCGCCCACGGCAACCGGATTGGTGCTCCTGATGCCGCGCAGCCTGAAGTTGCCCTTCACCTTACTTTCTATGATCCTCCCCTCGTCGGTTTTGACGGTGTACCAAAACCCGGTGTTCTTGACTACTACGCCTCGCATATACGCATTAGGTCTGTCATCGGTCATGCCCCCTAGTGCCCGCAAAGGACAACAGGTCATAACCGCACAACCGATGAGCGACCACCCTCAGATTAGACGGTCATGATCTCCTTCTGCTTGGCAGCCAATGTGGCGTCAATCTCCTTGATAAACTTATCGTGAACCTTCTGCAGGTCGTTCTCGGCATCCTTCTCCAAGTCTTCCGACAGTCCGTCCTTGATGGCCTTCTTCAGCTTCTCCTTGTAGTCGGCGCGGATATTGCGTACCTCCACCTTGGTCTTCTCACCAATCTTGTTGCACTGCTTCACCAGTTCCTTGCGGCGCTCCTCGGTAGGCTGCGGCAGTCGCAGGATCACCATCTCGCCGTTGTTCTCGGGCGTTACCCCCACCTCACTGTCCATGATAGCTTTCTCAATGTCTTTCAGTGCCTTACGGTCCCAGGGACGGATGGTGATGGTGCGTGCGTCGGGCACGGCAAGGTTAGCCACCTGGTTCAGAGGCACCGTCTGGCCATAGGCCGTGACCCTCACCCCATCGAGGATAGCCACGTTGGCACGGCCGGCGCGAATGCGAGCCAGCTCCTCCTCGAGGTATTTGGATGCTCTCTTCATCTTGTCTTCAGCACTCTTCAAAGTTTCTTTTACGTCAATCATATTGGTATAGTATTAATATTCTAATGTACAAATTTAGAAAGTTTTTTCAAAAGTAGCAACGATTTCTATCTAAAAATCTTCATTGCTGCCCATTCTCTGAGGCAGCCTGCAGTTGCCGGGCCACCACGGCCGCCACCTGCTCGAGATAGTGCCTGTCGGTGTCGTCGAAAGCCGCAAGCTCCGCGCTGTCGATGTCAAGCACGGCACACACCGTACCATCAGCGTGCTTGAGCGGCACCACAATCTCCGACCGCGACAGGCTGCTGCAGGCGATATGCCCCGGAAAAGCCTCCACGTCGGGCACGACGATGGTCTCGCCCCGCTGCCAGGCGGTGCCGCACACACCCTTGCCATAGCCTATATGGTAACAGGCCACAGGGCCCTGGAAGGGTCCGAGCAACAGCTCGTCGCCCACCACGCGGTAGAAGCCCACCCAGAAGAAACGCTCGGGGAAGGCATCGTGCAGCGCGGCACTCACGTTGGCAAGGATGGCAGTAGCATCGGTCTCTCCGGCCACGAGGGCGTCTACCTGACTCACCAGTAATCTATAGTTCTCTTCTTTCATATTTGTTGTGGTTTGAGTCGCCCGGGCTTACTTCACCGTCAGCACCGGCTCCACCATGTTGGTGAGGTCTACAAACTGGGCGATGGATAGCTGCTCGGGGCGTTTGGTCATGATCTCCTGCGCAAAAAACGCCGCGTCGGGCAGGTTCTCACGGGTAAAGAGCTGCCGCAGCGACACCCGCAGCATCTTACGCCGCTGGTTGAACACCGTCTTCACCACGCGCTTGAACAACGTCTCGTCGCATCCCAGCGAGGTCACGTCGTTGCGCGTCATGCGTATGACGGCACTCTTGACCTTGGGCGGCGGGTTGAACACATCCTCGTCGACGGTAAAGAGATACTCCACGTCGTACCAGGCCTGGATGAGCACACTCAAGATGCCGAAGGCCTTGCTGCCCGGTGCCGAGGCCATGCGCAGGGCCACCTCACGCTGAATCATGCCCGTGCAGCAAGGGATGAGGTCTTTATAGTCGAGCATCTTAAAGAAGATCTGCGACGAGATGTCGTAGGGATAGTTGCCCGTGAGCACAAACTGCCGCCCGCCAAAGAGCTGGTTGAGGTCCATGCGCAGGAAGTCCTCGCCCAGGATGTTGTCGCGCAGTTTGGGGAAGTTCTCGTGCAGATACCTCACGCTCTCGGCGTCGATCTCCACGGCTTTCACCTCGCGCGGCTTCTGCACCAGGTATTGGGTGAGCACGCCCATGCCCGGTCCGATTTCAAGCACGGGGATGTCGGGGCAGGCATCCACGGTGTCGGCGATGCGCTTGGCGATATTCAAATCGGTCAGAAAATGCTGACCGAGATTTTTCTTTGGCTTGACTTGTTTCATGCACTGTTCACTTTATTGGCACAAAAATACAAAAAAAGGCGCATATTCCATTGCTTTTCAAAAGATTGTTTCCATTTGCAACATACAAATTCTAGCCAATGCCACAAAAGCACAGGCGGGCAAGGCCCCGTCTGCCCCGACCTGTTCGGCTCAGTGGAAAAGAGGCAAGGGCTCTGCCTTTTCCTGTAGCATGTTTCTTGGGGAGGCATACATCCCCCCCCCCCGACCGTCGATACGTCAAGTATGACGACTGTCTCAACAAAAACGG
>CAZBQA010000128.1:5097-6215 GCA_964493905.1 uncultured Prevotella sp. | reverse complement strand
TAGACACGGTAGGCACTTCATGTCTCCCTTCGGTCGACATTTGTGCCAACCGTGCCCTATCAAAAGTTTATCCCCTTCGGGGAAAGCAATACCGTTGAGGCAATGGTCAGGTGGTCGTTGTTGTAGCTTGTTAGCTGCCTTGCGGTGCCATTGCTGCTGCCTTGCGGTGGCGTGTCGGGCCTGATGTGGCAGTGTGCTTCGAGTCGAATCACGTTCTGTTTCGAGTCGAATCACGCGCTGCTTCGAGTCGAATCACGCGCTGCTTCGGGTCGAAGCACGGTTGGGGTGCAGGCTGCGGTGTCTGCCAAAGCATCGTTATGGCCTGTCGAAAGCAGGTGGATGATTGTGGGTCAAGAGACTGACGGGTGCGAAAAAGCCGCTTCGGCAGATGATGCTGAAGCGGCTTAGTATGGTTTGTCGGTGCGGTGGCACCGATGTTGCAGGCGGTGTTATGCCTTCCACAGACCGTGGAGGTTGCAGTACTCGCGGGCGTAGAGGGCCTCAGAGTCGGTCTTGAACTCAGCCACGGGCTTGTCGCTCGGGGTGAGATACTTGCGCAGCACCTCGTTCTCGGTCACCAGCTCAATCCACTGGATGAAGTGGGCCTCGGTCATGGGATGCTCCACAGAACCTACGGTCACGCGATAGCCGCCCTCGATTTTCTCCACCACGGGAACATGTTTCTCGGTAGCTGCGTCAGTGGTGTTCTCCACCAGCAGTTCCAAATCACCAGCAAGCTGTCCTTCGCCTGCGTTCAATACCTCAACAAGGCTGCCAGAAGCAGCGCTCTTATAGATTTCGTTTCTTTTTGCCATAATCTTAATTTTAACGTAATGTTTGATTGCAAAGATAAAGGATAATCCTGAAACTTGCAATAGTTTTTGTAAAAAATACAACGTAATTTAAGTTTTTTTTATTTTCTCTCGCCATCCCGCGCTTGGTAACGGCAGGAAAGAGGTACAAGGATGAGACAGCCTGCCCCGTTGTTATTCTGACCACAGATGAGAACAATGAAAAACAACGATTCAATCAAGTCTGGTTTTACATGGCTTTTTCTGACCACAGATGAGAACAATGAAAAACAATGATGATTCAACCATTTATTGTTTTTCATTGTT
>CAZBQA010000128.1:0-4997 GCA_964493905.1 uncultured Prevotella sp. | reverse complement strand
TCTCATCTGTGGTCAATCCTCTATCTTCAAGAGATCTCATCTGTGGTCAATCCTCCATTGCCGTTAAAATAAATATCAAAAAAAAACGTAAAAGGCTTGCGCTATCAAAATAAAAGCGTACCTTTGTGGCCATAAGAACAATTCGTTTTGTAGTTTCTGTTGACCACAAGGTTTGTTCCGTCTTGTTGCAAGCGGGATTTATCATCGTAAACTTTAATCTCAAAATAATGTTTCTTGTCTGTCTGCTACGCTCAGCGTGCAGTCAGGGTTAAAGTGTAACACTGGTAAATAGTCCCCCTCTTATCATCAAGATTAGTCCCATAGTAATACCCCATTTATTTCATATCGCCGGAAGCGGCGTATGCCAGGCCTCGCCTGCCTTCTCCCATCCTTCTGTTTCCGGCACAACCATGACCCATGGCTGCACTAATCGCAGCCCCATTTCCCAATGACAACATTTAAAGATCTCAAGATCTCGGAGCCGATACTCAAGGCGCTCCAAGGCAAGCAGTACGTCAATCCCACGCCCATCCAGCAGCAGGCCATCCCGGTGGCCCTCGACGGGCGCGACCTGCTGGGCATCGCCCAGACGGGCACTGGCAAGACGGCTGCCTTTTCCATACCCATCATCCAGCAGCTCGCCGCCGCTCCTGCCACAAGGCAGCGCAGCCCCAGGGCCCTCATCCTTACGCCGACGCGCGAGCTGGCCATACAGATTGAGGAGTGTGTGTCCGACTACTCGCAGTTCACCCGTCTGCGCTCGTGCGTCATCTTCGGTGGCGTGAACCAGCGCCCGCAGGTGGAACAGCTCAACCGGGGTGTAGACATCCTCATCGCCACGCCGGGCCGCCTGCTCGACCTCATCAGCCAGCGACTGCTCACGCTCGACGGCGTGCGCCACTTTGTGCTCGATGAGGCCGACCGCATGCTCGACATGGGATTCGTACACGACATCAGGCGCATCGTGCCGCTGCTGCCCAAGCAGCGGCAGACCATGCTCTTCTCGGCCACCATGCCCAAGACCATCGCCGCACTGTCGCAGACCATCCTCAACCATCCCCAGCGCGTGGAGGTGGCTCCCGTGGCATCGGTGGTCGACACCATCGACCAGAGCCTCTACATGGTGGAGAAACCCGAGAAGGTGGACCTGCTGGTGAAGGTGCTCAACAGCCGACAGGACGACACGGCACTCGTCTTCTCGCGCACCAAGCACGGTGCCGACAAGATTGCCCGCAAGCTCAAGCAGCGCGGCATCAGCTGCGATGCCATACACGGCAACAAAAGCCAGAACGCGCGACAGCGCGCCCTGGAGAACTTCAAGAACCACAAGACACGCGTCATCATCGCCACCGACATTGCGGCCAGGGGCATCGACATCGACGGACTGCAGCTCGTGGTGAACTTCGACCTGCCCGACGTGGCCGAGACCTACGTGCATCGCATAGGTCGCACCGGTAGGGCAGGCCACAGCGGACAGGCTCTCACCTTCTGTTCCAAGGAGGAATATGCCATGGTGCGCGACATCCAGAAACTGACGGGGCTTAGGCTCAACAAGGTACAATAGTTTTATTTTTTTTATTATTTCAATTCACAACGCAATGAACATTTTCGTTTCGAACATCAGCTTCAACACAGAGGAAGAAAGCTTTTACAATCTATTTATCGCTTATGGCGAAGTGACCTCGGCAAGAATCATCACCGACCGCGAGACCGGTCGCTCACGTGGCTTCGGCTTCGTGGAAATGCCCAACGACGAGGAGGGACAGGCTGCCATTGATGCCATCAACGGCACCGACTTCGAGGGCAAGACCCTCAACGTGGGTGTGGCACGCCCCAGGGAGGAGCGCCCCAGGCGTGAGAGCTTCGGCGGACGCAGCAACTACGGCAACCGCGGCGGTGGCTACGGCAACCGCGGCGGTGGCTACGGCAACCGCGGCGGCTATGGCCACGACGACCGTTACTAAACCGACGTGAAAGGTACACGCGTACCTATCATACAGCATATACCACGAAGGGTTGCTGCGGCCAGGAATGGCGGCGGCAGCCCTTCTGTGGCTTATAGAAGACGCATGGCAGACAACGGCTGACCGCACAGGCGGCAGGAGGGCATACGTGAGAAAATCTTAAAAAATAATGGAAAAAGATGCAGGGGAAGGCAAAACATTGTAATTTTGACAAAAAAGAAAACGAGTATGAAGCACATCACAGCGATGGTCATGCTCATGACCCTGATACTGGCGGCATGTCGCACCGAGGTGCCGGCAGGACAGACAGACAAGGAGAGACAACGTATGGAAATCAACGACACCAGGCATTATGCCAAACCCGACGACGCGCAGCTGCGCCAGATGCTCACGCCAGAGCAGTATGCCGTGACGCAGCAGGCCGCCACAGAGCACCCTTATACCAACGCCTACGACGACGAGTTCAGGCCGGGCATCTATGTGGATGTGACCACCGGACAGCCCCTGTTTGCCTCGACCGACAAGTACGACTCGGGGTGCGGGTGGCCCGCCTTCACGCGACCCATCGACGAGAGCTTGCTGGTGAATCTTACCGACCGTTCGCACGGCATGGTGCGCACCGAGGTGAGGAGCAAGCTGGGCAATGCTCACTTAGGTCATGTCTTCCCCGACGGACCTCGGGAAACAGGCGGACGACGCTACTGCATCAACAGCGCCTCGCTGCGCTTCGTGCCCGAGGAGAGACTCAAAGCCGAGGGATATGGCGAATATCTCAAACTTTTTAAACACGACAAGACAATGAAAGACATTTATCTGGCTGGGGGATGCTTCTGGGGCACAGAGCACTACTTCAAGCAAATAGAAGGCGTGGTGGCCACCGAGGTGGGCTACGCCAACGGTATCACCGAGAATCCCACGTACCAGGAGGTGTGTGCCGACAATACGCAGTTTGCAGAAACCGTTCACGTGACTTACGACCCCAAGGTGGCGAGTCTGGAGTTTCTGCTCAACCTCTACTTCATGGCCATCGACCCTACGAGCATCAACAGGCAGGGGCACGACGTGGGTTCGCAGTATCGAACGGGCGTATATTACACCGACGAGGCCGACCTGCCGGTGATCGACAAGGTCTTCGCGGAGCAGCAGCGCAAGGTGTCGGGACTTATCGCCGTGGAGGTGGAGCCGCTCAAGAACTTCTACAAGGCCGAGGACTACCATCAGGATTATCTCGACAAGAATCCCAACGGCTATTGCCACCTGCCGAGCAGCCTCTTCGAATATGCGCGCAAGGCAAAGATGAAAAAAGAATAAGACAGGAAAGAAAATAGCAAGAATGGTGCAAGGTCTGGGCGTTGGGAGTCTTTATATTGTGAAGACTATAACAAACGAACGCTTATGAAGACATTGCACCATTCTCTTTATTTGTTGACGCTGCTATGCACTGCCCTGCTTTTCTCGGGCTGTGACGATGACGACAGCTTGTTTTTCACGCAAGATGAGGTGGTGGAAGGTGATATCGTCACCGGTCGCCAGCTGCCTTTGACAGGAAATGCGATCAACATCTACACCACCGAGACCGACGTGGTCAACGTCCAGAATGCCCATGGAAACCTCGTTGCTGCCTCGTCCGACGGGCGTGTGGCAACGGTTGTCTGCGATGCAGCGCATGGAAACGCTGTTTATGTTACGGGTGTGACAGAAGGCAAGGCCAGGGTTACGGTGACCGACAGCAAGGGCCGTTCGGCTGCGTTCACCGTGCAGGTGACGGATGTTGAGAAGGCCTGGCAGCTGTGGCAGGAAGTGCAGGTGGGTGCACCACGCCGTTGTCTGGTGGAAGGAGTGTCGCCCGCCGACTCGCTGGCCATCGCCCAGGAGGTGTTGCAACAGGCCCGCGAGGTAAGATATGTCATCAGCCGGCGTGAATCATTCCCCTTCAGCATCTATCGTATCACCATTTATGATGGTGCGGGCGATAGGCTATTCGAGGGGCCTGTGGTGGGGCATCGCGATGGCAGCCTTGTCTCGTGGAAGATCTTTTCCGCTGATGCCACCTTGCTCCGGACGCTGGTGTTGTATACCGGTGAACCGCAGTATATGAGCGAGGACCTCACTGCGAGTTATCGTCTTGAATATCCCTCTGTCACGAAGGTGGTCTTGCGGCAGCCAGTAGTCTCTGTCTCTTCGGTGGTACCCGGTAACCTTGTCTATAGCACAGTGGGGACGGGCCTTCAGGATATGGGAGTATAGCCCTTCGGGACTGGGCCGTGGGCTACAGGTGGAACTTGTAGCCGAGGGTCAGCGCGAAGGTGCTGTTGTGGGTCGATGAGCTGGAGTCGGAGCCTACGTAAGTGTCAACGTTCTTGCTCTGGTCGGTAAGACCGATGCTGTATCTGAAGTCGGCGACGATGTTCTTGTATTCGTAGCTGACGCCTACCGGCAGCGAGAGAGAGAATGTGCGCAGGTTGGCGGCATCGCTCTGGGCGGCAATCACGGCCTGGCCCTGGTAGATGAAGGTCATGTCGCCCTTTACCTTCTTGCTCACGGCAAACTCGGGTTGCAGGCCGGCCTTGACGGCGAGACCCTTCCAGACGTAGGCGTTGGCCAGCACGGGGATGGTGATGCTGTTGAGCTGGAGCTTGAGGTCATCGTCGAAGCTGACGCGCACGCCGTTTTTTTCTGTTGTAAAGCCCTTGGTGTCGTATTTCGCTCCCTGCTGGGTGAAGAAGGCACCCACCGATAGTCCGAACACGTCAGAGAACTGGTATTGGGCCTCGGCACCAACGGTGAAGCCCACCTTGCTCTTGTTATCGTTGAACTTGATGGCACCAACTGTGCGCATATCGCCAGGGTTGACGGGCGTCAGGGCACCTGTCGTTTCGATATAGGGCACAACGGCGTAGGCTGCGGTGACGGGCGTCTAGCTAGAGAAATTGCTGACGGTCATACCTACTTTTGGGGTGATGGAGAACGTTCCGGCTTTTTGCTGGGCGTACAATGGGGCAGCGGCAATCAGGGCTGCAGCCATCAATGACA
>CAZBQA010000127.1:0-6272 GCA_964493905.1 uncultured Prevotella sp. | reverse complement strand
TTTTTTGTGGGGCCCACCCCTAGCCCCTCCCAAGGGAGGGGAAGAGCGGACGCGGGTTTACTTTTTTGTGGGGGCCCACCGCTGGCCCCTCCCAAGGGAGGGGAAGAGCGGATGCGGGTTGTTGTATATTTCTATTCTTCTTCTTTTTATTTTGTTAGTTCTGATATCTTATGTTTGATGTCGGACAGCACCTGACTAGTGTCTCCGATGACAGCTTCGTTGGTGAATCTCATGACGGTGTAGCCTTGTGCTTGTAGCCATTCGGTTCGCTGCGCGTCGGAGGTTTGCTGGTCGGGCTTCTGGTGGTATCCGCCGTCAACCTCGATGACCAGATGGCATGCCAGGCAGGCGAAGTCTGCAATAAACTGCCCGATAACCTGTTGCCGCCTGAACGTCACGCCCAGCTGCCTCCCTTTCAGCAACTGCCACAAGATGTGCTCCGCATCAGTCTGACTCTGCCTATTTTGCTGGGCAAATGTTTTCAGCAGGCCATACACCGCCCCATCAGCAGTTTGGTATTCAGGTATTCTTGCCGTTTTTGTTTCCTCTTTCATTTCCTTTCATGCCTATTCTCATTTTCCTTCTTGTCTTTCCTTTCCTTTCCTTATTTCCCTTCTTACCTTTCCTCATAACCCTTCCTGCCTTTATTCATCTGCTCGGGTAGTGCATCTCCCCTCCCTTGGGAGGGGTTGGGGGTGGGCTCTCCAACCCCTTGATGCGCTCCACCACCTCAGCGGGTATTCTGGCGGGCAGGTGTTCTTCGGGATCGAAGAGCATAGCCGTGCAGATGCAGAACTTGCGGCCCGTGCGGTGCAGGATGTCTTTGTTGACACATCCCTCGCAGCCGCGCCAGAAAGACTCGTCGTCGGTAAGGTCGGCAAAGGTCACGGGTTGGTAGCCCAGCTGCGTGTTCATCTTCATCACCGCCGAGCCGCTGGTGAGCGAGAAGATCTTGGCGTGCGGCCACCGCACGCGGGCCAGCGTGAAGGTCATGTTCTTGATACGCCTGGCCAGCCCCAACCCTCTGAAGTCGGGATGTACGATGAGTCCCGAGGTGGTGACATACTCTTTGTTACCCCATGTCTCGATGTAACTGAACCCGGCGAACGTCTCGCCCTGTAAGGCAATGACAGCCTTGGCCTCCCGAATCTTCGTCACAAGGTATTCGTGAGAGCGTTTTGCGATACCGGTGCCGCGCACTTTGGCGGCCTCGGCAATAGTTTTAAGAATGGTGTCGACGTATTTCTCGTGTGTCTCGTCGGCCACCATGACCTTAATTTCTTCCATTATCTGCTTTGAAATTCTATAATATCACTGATCCCCTGGATGATGGCCTCGCGGTCCACACCCTCCTTGAGCACAATGAAGATGGTGTCGTCGCCTGCGATGGTGCCCAGTATCTCGGGCACGTTGCTGTTGTCGATGTTGTAGGCGATGGAGCTTGCATAGCCCGGCCGGGTGCGGATAACGCCCATGTTACCAGAGAAGTTGATCGACTGGAAACCCGGAGTGCGCATCATCTCCATGGCCGACAGCGGCTTGTGTACGCGTTTGTACATGGTCTCGTTGGGCAGCACATACACGTATTGGCCATTCATGCTGGCGGCCTTGGCTACCTTCAGTCGTTTGAGGTCACGGCTCAGGGTGGCTTGGGTCAGCTGGAAGCCTTCCCGGCGGAGTTCTTGTAAAACTTCATCCTGGCTACCGAGTTCTTTGCTAGAGATAATCAGTTTGATGGCTTCGAGTCTCTTGTCTTTCAGTTTCATGTTTTGAATTTTTATTCTCTATTACGCTTGCAAAATTACAACAATATCCCAATATATCCAAATAAAAATACAAGAATATCGCTTATTAGGTAATAATTTATATTTCATCGCATATTTGATGAGCATAATTATACTATACTGCGGATTACCCACGTGTTCCGTTTGGCTGGTGCAACGCCACCTTGTGTGGGCTCCTTTGTAAACGACGGATGGCATCGATACCATCCGTCGTGCAATGATGGTGTGCTGGTTGGTTTGTGAAGGTGAGCATAAAAAACCGCAGCTGCGGAGATGCAGCTGCGGTCTGAAGGTATGGCGTTGTGATGGTGTCAGTCGTCCCACACCGATTTGGATGTGATGGGCATCTCTGCTTCTTCTGTGTATGTAGCCTGCTTGCCTCGTTGTACGCCATTTCCAGGTTGGTTGTTGAGGTTGGACTCGGCCATCATCGATTCGGCACTGGTCATTGCCTTGATCTTCGCTTGTGGTTGGATATACAATTTCTTGTTCATCGTTTGCTATTGTATTAATGGGTTATACGTAATTGAAGGTTATCGGTTCACAAACTTCTTGCCGTTCTGCACCACCACACCGCGGTATCTCTTGCTCACGCGCTGACCGGCCAGGTTGTATACCGGGGCATTGGCATCAGCCTCTGTGGCTGTCTGCACCTGCTGGATTGAAGTAGCCTCGTTGAAGAGATAGAAACTCTTGGCAGCTGCCGTCTTGGGCACGCTCAGATAGGCCTTGTGGGCACCGTTGGTAAAGGCAGAGCCGTCGGCATTGCCCCAGTAGAAACCTATCGAGCCAGGTGTGCTGGCAGCATCGAGTGAGAGCATATAGAAATAGTTGGCAGCGTCAGCTGTCAGGGCTGTCTCGGTGTCGGTGCCCCTCAGCTGGTTGTTGGCATCGGGGGTGGTCTTGTCGCCCGGCACTACGTTGAGTATGAAGTCGCTGGCCGCATTGGCCTCGAGCACCACGGCCTCTCCAGCGGGAATCACCGTTCCGGCCGCATACTCCTGGCTCACCGTCAGGCTGTTGCCGCTTACCGTGTAGGTCATGGCCTTCATGCCTTCGGGTACCTGCAGGGCCATTCCGCTGTAATAGGCTGTGACATAGAGCTCCTTGTCCACCGACTTTTTTACTGCCATGCTGATGACAGCCAGCTGCTGAGTGTTGTTAAAAATGTTTGTTACGGCCACGATGTCGTAGGTACCGTCGGTTGTGAAGTCGAATCCCTGCTTGTAGGTGTCGTAGAGTGCCAGTGTGTTTGTACCGTCGCTCAGCTTGCCGCCCGAAAGGACTGCATCACTCATCTTGATGTATTTGCTGAGGTTCTCTGTCTTCACGGCATCAGCGATGCTCATCTCCGCAGGCACCACGGTGCCATCGGTTACCGTCAGTCCGTCTTGAGCGGTGAAGGCGGTGATCTCGGGCAGGCTGTTGTAGAGTTTGGTACTTATCTTGGCTAATCCGTTCAGTATCTGTCCCTGCGTATAGGGGGCTGATGTTTTATAGAGCAGGATGGCACCCGATGCGTCCTGCAAATACATATTGAGGCCATTGACGTAGGTCACCTGCGCATTGGTCAGTTGCAGCAGTCCTTCTGTTACCTCACCGGCACTGGCCAGTTCGGCGATGTTGGCGTATGTTTTCAATACCTTGATGGTATAGCTGGCCTTGGCGGGACGATAGGCATCATCTCCGGCATATGTCGCGGTGATGGTGGCTGTGCCGGCAACATCGTTCACGGTCACTTGGCCGTTGCCATCGACTGTAGCCACGCTCTCGTTATCAGAGCTGTAGGCAATGGTGGCACCGGCGATTTCGGGTGACAGCGTAGCCATGTTGCTCACGGTGTGCGTGCCTTCGCCCTGTTGGAAAGTGAAGCCGTCGGGGGTAGCGAAGGTCAGCGTAGCGGGCATGCGTGTATCGGCAGCGCTGTAAATGATCTTGATGGATTTGATGCCTACCTGATTGGTCGAACTGCTGAAAGTGAACTTTACGGCCTTAGCATTCAGATCTGTGGCCGACAAAAAGAAATCAGAAGCCGTATTCTTTGTTGTTTCGAACGTAGTGCCGTCTGTACTTGTATTCAGCGTCACAGTCTGAGTCTTAGTGCCCCACTGTTTCAGTACAATCTCTACACCTGTAATGGTGTTGGCTTGATCTTTAAGGTTTACGGTGATGTCTGAACCTTTGGTAACAGGACAATCGGTGATTGGCTGCCCGCTCCTTGCTTGTCAGCACTGGCAAACTCCACGGTGGCCGCTGTGCCAGTGACGGTACGCATTGTATAAGCAGTCGTCCAACTGCTTGCTCCGTCAAAGTTCCAGCCCACAAAGTCGAATGTTTCTTCATCGGCCCATACTCCACCACACACGGTCAGCAGCAGCATGATGGCTAAAAATCGTAAATGTTTTCTCATATTCGCTATTGTTTAAACTGTTAATGGCTTATTATTTTTGCTACAAAGATATGTTTTTTCTGTCAGTAATCCAAAACAATAACCTGTAATTTTGTATAAAAACAGTATTGTCATACGCATGTAACATCCCTGCGACCTAGAGTCGCAATGAAGCGTGAGGGGGAGTGACCAGCCGGGGTGAAACCATGTTTGCTGCCCACAGATGTTTGTACACCTACATGCACACCTGGCAGATGGAGGTGGCAGGGCTATGGTGTCCCACGGCCAGTACGCCGTTGCCGCGCGGCCAGGCCATGCTTCGGGCGGGGTGGGGCGAGTTGAAGTAGAATATGCTTCGAGTCGAATCAGACGCTGCTTCGAGTTGAAGTAGATGCTGCTTCGAGTCGAACCACGTCGTGCTTCGATTGGAAGCACAGGGGCACAGTGTGCCAGAGGCCGAGGCAAAGGATGGCTGTGGGCTGATGAAAGGTGCCGAGTGGAGGCGAAATGACATTTGTCTTGCTTTGTCAGGGCGTAGGGAGGAGAGAATAAGAAAGAAAGAGAAAAATGACATTGGGTGTCAAAAAACACTGCGAAAAATTTGCATACAAATCTTTTTTCACTATATTTGCAAACAAATATTAAATCTGATGAACCGACTATTACTGACTTTAACAACTGTTCTCCTTCCCCTCCAGCTATTGTGGGCCCAAGTGCCCATATTCAATATCTTGGACTATGGTGCCAAGGCCGACGGCGTGACTGACGACGCTGCAGCGCTGCAGCGGGCCGTCGACGCCTGCTCGGCGGCAGGCGGCGGACAGGTCTACTTCCCCGTGGGCCGCACGTGCATGGCCGGACCGGTGCAGCTGAAGTCGAACGTAGAGCTCTATCTCGATGCCGGTGCCGTGCTGCTGGCCAACCCCGACGAGCGCGTCTACACCCTCAGTGCCTTCGGCGACAACCGCGGTGAGGGCATGATGTGGCTCTGGGCCAAAGACATCGAGAACCTCACCCTGCTCGGCCGGGGCACCATCCACGGCAACGGCGTCAGCTTCATGGGTGCCGAGCTGCTCGACTCCTACGAGCTCAAGCCCGTCACCACCTTCGACCCGCGGCCCCACGTGCTCACGCTCATCGGCGTGCGCAACCTCATGATACGCGACCTCACCATTCGTGAGGGTGCCTACTGGACGGTACACCTCGTGGGCTGCGACGGCGTGGTGATCGATGGCATCAGCCTGCTCAACAACCTCAAGATACGCAACGGCGACGGCATCGACATCGACCACTCGCGCAACGTGCGTATCGCCAACTGCCACATCACCTCGGGCGACGACTGCATCTGTCTGAAAAACCGGCGCGAGTATGCCGAGTATGGGCCTACACACGACATCACCGTCACCAACTGCACCATGACCTCACGGTCGTGTGCTATCAAGATAGGGTCTGAGAACATGGACTCCATCTACAATGTCACCATCGACAACTGCGTCATCACTCGCAGCAACCGCGGACTGGGCATACAAAACCGCGACGAGGGCACCGTGACCGACGTGGTGTTCTCGAACATCGTCATGGACCTGCAGCTCTGGAGTGATGTGTGGTGGGGCAAGGCCGAGCCCATCTACGTCACCTCCTTCCCCCGTGCCGACGGCAACCACAAGGATGCCAACTGGCGCTTTCCCAAGGGACAGACACAGGGACGCTGCGGCGAGGTGAGCCGCATCTACTTCAACAATATCTTCGCTACCTCAGAGAACGGATGCTTCGTGGGCGGCGACGTGGCGGGCAAGGTCAACAACATCTATTATAATAATGTGAAGATCCGCCATCGTCGCCTGACCTCCTACGCCACGGGCATGGCCGACCTGCGTCCCTGCCGCGACACGCAGATGGTGAAGATCCGCAAAGACGGGAGCTGGTATGGCAAGGCATACGACTGCAAGCTCGACGTTGAAACCATAAGGTAACCCCCGCTTCACACCTTTGACACATGATGGCAGTACCTTTGCACGACATTGGGAAAAGCAAACTTTAAATTACTAACTAAAGTTTCCCACCCTTTATTTTATGGGGCTTTCGCGATGAGTACTCTT
>CAZBQA010000126.1:0-6496 GCA_964493905.1 uncultured Prevotella sp. | reverse complement strand
ATGATGGGTTACGTTTTGCCATCTTTCGGACTCTCTTCGGCTCAAATTGCCAGTTATCCTGCGGCTGAAGTTCGGCTGCGCTCGGTCAAACGAGCAAGCTCGATGACACTCGCTGGCACGAACATTCACTCAGTCGTTATGCCCGCATAACTTCTTCGTTCACTTGCAATTTGACCTCGAAGATAGTCTCGAAATCTGACAAAGCTAATTAATAGAACCCACCTTAACAGAAAATGAAGAATATTGTAATTTTCGGTGCGCCCGGTTCAGGCAAGGGCACACAGAGCGACAAGATGATCGCTAAGTATGGTTTCGAGCATATCTCAACAGGCGATGTGCTTCGCAGTGAGATCAAGAACGGTACAGAGCTCGGCAAGACGGCCAAGGGCTATATCGATAACGGACAGCTCATCCCCGACGAGCTGATGGTCAGCATCCTGGCCAGCGTCTACGACAGCTTCGGCAAGGAGCACAAGGGTGTGATCTTCGACGGTTTCCCCCGTACCATTCCGCAGGCCGAGGCCCTGAAGGCCATGCTGGCTGAGCGCGGCCACAAGGTGGCAGCCATGATCGAGCTCGACGTTCCCGAGGAGGAGCTGATGAAGCGTCTCATCCTCCGTGGGCAGCAGAGTGGTCGCAGCGACGACAACGAGGAGACCATCAAGAAGCGTCTGGGCGTGTACCACAGCCAGACGGCTCCGCTCATCGACTGGTACAAGCAAGAGGGCATTCACCATCACATTGCAGGTCTCGGAGAGCTCGACCGTATTTTCGGCGACATCTGCGACGTGATCGACAATCTTTAATAGGCAAGGCCTAACCCAGCCTTGGCGGAGCAAGGAGTGAGGACAATTGTCCATCGCATCCTTTCCGGCAGGCCAGGTTAGGTCTTTTGATTTTTCTGCCATCCCCCTCTGGCAGTGTGTTAGCAACAACATTTTGTTCATTCATGACCTTTCCCTGTGGGGAAGGACAGGCAAGTCACTCATCTTATGGAAAGTAATTTTGTAGACTATGTGAGAATCGTGTGTCGCTCGGGCAAGGGCGGCCGTGGGTCGATGCATCTGCGTCATGTGAAGTATCAGCCCAATGGCGGCCCCGACGGCGGCGACGGCGGCAAGGGCGGCAGCGTCATCCTGCGCGGCAACCATAACTATTGGACGCTGCTGCATCTACGCTACCAGAAACACGTGTTCGCCGAGCACGGCGGCAATGGCGGGCGCGACAAGTGTCATGGCACCGACGGCCGTGACGTGTATATCGACGTGCCCTGTGGCACGGTGGTCTACAATGCCGAGACCGGCAAATATGTGTGCGACGTGACCTACGACGGTCAGGAGGTGGTGCTGCTCAAGGGCGGGCGCGGCGGACTGGGCAACTTCCAGTTTCGCACGGCCACCCGTCAGGCCCCACGGTTCGCCCAGCCGGGCGAGCCGATGCAGGAGATGACGGTCATCCTCGAGCTCAAGCTGCTGGCCGACGTCGGTCTGGTGGGATTTCCCAATGCCGGCAAGTCGACGCTGCTCTCGGCCTTGTCGAGTGCCAAGCCCAAGATCGCCAACTACCCCTTTACCACCCTCGAACCCTCGTTGGGCATCGTGAGCTATCGCGACGCCAAGTCGTTTGTCATGGCCGACATCCCCGGCATCATCGAGGGAGCCAGCCAGGGCAAGGGACTGGGACTGCGGTTTCTGCGTCACATCGAGCGCAACTCGCTGTTGCTCTTCATGGTGCCGGGCGACACCGACGACATCAAGCACGACTATGAGGTGTTGCTCAACGAGCTGCAACGCTTCAACCCCGAGATGCTCGACAAGCACCGGGTGCTGGCCGTGACCAAGAGCGACCTGCTCGACGAGGAGCTTATCGAGATGCTGCAGGAGACGCTGCCCACCGACCTGCCCGTGGTGTTCATCTCCTCGGTGGCCGGCACAGGCCTCGACGAGCTCAAGGACGTGCTATGGCGCGAACTCAACAGCGAGAGCAACAAGCTGCAGGGGATTACGGCCGAGGACACACTCGTACACCGCGACAAGGACATGGGGCTCTTCAAGCAGGAGATCCTCGACGAGGGTATCACCGATGACGACGACCTGGAGTTTGTCGATGAGGACGACATCGAGGATGTCGACGACCTCGACGACTATGAGGTCTATGACCCGGAGGAAGAGCGATGAAGCCCCTGCTGACCTATTACCCTCTGGCCCATGGCGTGACGGCCTTCTCCACCACGCGCTACGGCGGCGTGAGCCAGGGCAGCTACGGCGAGCTGAACATCAACCCCTATTGCGGCGATGAACCGCATGCCGTGGCCGCGAACCGACGCCTGCTGGCCGACGAGCTGGGCGTAGACGAGCGGCGCATCGTACTGCCTCACCAGGTCCACGGCATCGACTGCCGCATGGTGAGCCCGGAGCTGTTCTCGCTGCCCGAAGCCACACGCCACAACATGCTCAACAACGTTGACAGTCTGATGACCGCTTGTCGCGACACCTGTATCGGCGTGTCGACGGCCGACTGTATTCCCATCCTGCTTTACGACCCCGAGCACCATGCAGCCGCTGCCGTTCACGCCGGATGGAGGGGCACCGTGAAGGGGGTGGTGCGCAAGGCTGTCGACGAGATGCACAGCTGCTATGGCAGTGCCCCGCAACACCTCAAGGTGGTGATAGGCCCCGGCATATCGCTCGCCAACTTCGAGGTGGGGCAGGAGGTCTACGACGAGTTTGTGCAGCATGGCTTCAATATGGAGCATATCTCACGGCGCTTCGACAAGTGGCACATCGACCTGCCGCGCTGCAACAGCCGACAGCTGGAGCGGGCAGGGGTGCTGCCAGAGAACATCACACTGACCGGCATCTGTACCTACGACCGTGTGGCCGACTATTTCTCGGCCCGTCGCCTGGGAGCCGATTCCGGGAGAATCTACACGGGCATCATCCTTCGCTGAGCCCACCTAAAACCAATCTACCGATTACCTATGTCAAGAAAACAACTAATAATCGTATGCCTGCTCATTGCCGGACTGCTTAATGCCCCGCCTATGCTTGCCCAGCGCGGCAAGTTCTCGGCTGCCGAGCAACAGCAGATCAGCGTTCCCACGCCGGGCCTTTTTGATGACGGCGATGCTTTTGTGGTAGACTTCAAGGCCATCGCCGACCGCGACTACTCCTTTCCGTTGCCTGTGGGCAATGCCACGCTCATCGGCAACCAGAGCCTGGAGATCACCACCGTCAGGGGCGATGCCGTCAAGGCGATGTTCGACGGTGTGGTGCGCCTCTCGCGCAAACATCCGCAATATGGCAACGTCATCGTCATACGCCACGACAACGGTCTGGAGACCGTCTACGCCAACAATGCCCAGAATATGGTGAAGGTGGGCCAACACATCCAGGCCGGACAGACCGTTGCCATCGTGGGTGGCAGTGCCGACCGCGTCTATTGCACCTTCGCGGCGATGGTCAACGGCGGATGGATCAATCCGGCTACCATTGTCGACCCCGTGAGCCACCGACTGCGCAAGCAGGCCTTCCAGTTCAAGAAGAATGGTGGGCGGGTAGACCTCTCCGTGGCCAAGGCTGAGCGGAGCGAGGCCGTCAGCCTCGACCCCGACGATGCCGTCGACAATCCGTTTGCCAACGACAAGACCTTCAGACTCAATCTCGAAGCCATCTCCAAAGACCGGTGGGCCTACCCCTTGGCCGGCAGTCATGTCATCAGTCCTTATGGTGGCAAGCGCAACCACTTGGGGGTAGACGTGAAGACCAAACCCAAAGACAAGATTGTGGCGGCGTTCGACGGTGTCGTCACCCGCTCGGGACCGTTCTCGGGCTATGGCAACTGCATCGTCATACGCCATGCATACGGCTTCGAGACGCTATACAGCCATCAGTTTAAAAACCTGGTGAGGGTGGGGCAGAAGGTCAAGGCCGGTGAGGTGATCGGGCTGACGGGCCGCACGGGCAGGGCCACCACTGAGCATCTCCACTTTGAGGTGAAGTTCAGGGGCAGGTGTCTCAACCCCGCCGTGCTCTTCAACCATGTGAGCAAGACGCTGCAGTGTGCCACGCTGCTGCTGACCAAGAGCGGTGGGGTGACCTCTAAGAAGAATTGAGGCCCCGGCCCCTCCCCAGCCCTCCCCTGTAGGGAGGGAGTGCCATGCGGCGTGAGGAGCGAGGGAGATAATGGATGGAAACTATGGATGAAGACAAGAGATATAGACTTGGGATGTGATGGGCTGGTTCCGTGTCATCCGCCCATCGCGTAGCGATGCTTCGCAATCAAAACGTGCCAGTCGTGGCTTCCGTTACTTCTGTGTTTTCCGTGTTAAAAAAATAAACGTAAAACATTCTACCAACCCACTAGCCCACCAGCCCATTATCAACAAAGACTCCCATCAAGTCTTGGCATGATGGGAGTCTGACGTAAGTGCTTTGTCCTCATAGTTGATCGAAGCATCGGCATCGCCGTGCAAGGCATCATTGAGGTCTTTCCAATCCTGGAAACCTGCGAAGAGGGCCAGGCGGTCGAGCGTCTCGGGCGACAGTTTGCGTTTTCCGGTGACCACCTCCCAGAGTTTCTTCACTGAGGTGCTGTGCAGGTGGATGTGGTGTCTCGACAAGGCCTGTGACAGATGCTCGAAGTCGGTGGTAACATGTTGTGGTTTTGATTTCATCTTCCTGCCTATTTCGGCAATCAGAAGCTTAAGATCGTGTTTCATTTCTCTACTGAAATATCTCAAATTTTTCGTCTGCAAAGTTACGAATTATTTTGTTTTGCAAGCGCACAAAATCAGAATTATTATGGCCTCGCAACGGTTTTTGACCGTGTTGTACCAAAGATGTCACATCGCCGGTGGGAGGACGGGTTGGAGAAAAGGTAGCCGCCGGGGCGAAAAAAGCGCTGTGGGTCACATCATTCTGCAATCTTTTGACTACCTTTGCAAAGGAATTTCAGATTTTCAGAACCACTTTATTATGAAGGAATACGCATTGAAGTACGGATGTAATCCGAACCAGAAGCCTGCCCGTATCTATATGGAGCAGGGCGAACTCCCCGTACAGGTGATCAATGGCCGTGCCGGCTACATCAATTTCATGGATGCCCTGAACAGCTGGCAGCTGGTCAAGGAGCTCAAGGCCGCCACGGGATTGCCCGCCGCAGCAAGTTTCAAACACGTCTCTCCGGCCGGTGCCGCCGTGGGCTTGCCCCTGAGCGACACGCTGAAGAAGATCTATTTTGTAGACGATGTCGACTTTGAGCTCACCCCCCTGGCCAACGCCTACGCCCGTGCCCGCGGCGCCGACCGCATGTGCTCGTATGGCGACTTCTGCGCGCTGAGCGACACCTGCGACGAGGCCACGGCCCTGCTCATCAAGCGCGAGGTGAGCGACGGCGTCATCGCCCCGGGCTATACCCCCGAGGCATTGAAGATTCTGCAGGAGAAGCGCAAGGGCACCTACTGTGTCATCCAGGTAGACCCCGACTATGTGCCGCAGCCCATCGAGCACAAGCAGGTGTTCGGCGTGACCTTCGAGCAGGGGCGCAACGAGGTAGACCTCAACGACCCCGCACTCTTCGAGAACATCCCCACCCAGAACAAGCACTTCACCCCCGAGGCCCTGCGCGACCTGAAGATCGCACTCATCACCCTGAAATATACCCAGAGCAACAGTGTGTGCTACGTCAAGGACGGTCAGGCCATCGGCATCGGTGCCGGACAGCAGAGCCGTATCCACTGCACGCGCCTGGCCGGCAGCAAGGCCGACGAATGGTGGATGCGCCAGAGCCCGAAGGTGCTCAGCCTGCCCTTCAAAGACAATATCCGTCGGGCCGACCGCGACAACACCATCAACGTCTACCTCTCTGAGGAGGCCGACGACGTGCTGCGCGACGGTGCCTGGCAGCAGTTCTTTACCGAGCAGCCCGCTCCCTTCACGCGTGCCGAGCAGAAGGAGTGGATTGCACAGAACACCAAGGTGGCACTGGGGTCGGACGCTTTCTTCCCCTTCGGCGACAACATCGAGCGTGCCCATAAGAGTGGTGTGGAGTTTATTGCACAGGCGGGCGGCAGCATCCGCGACGACCATGTGATCGACACCTGCGACAAGTATGGCATTGCCATGGCCTTCACGGGTGTGAGACTGTTCCACCATTAATACTTCCTGTTCTCGTCGTCTTCGGCATCTTATGGCCGAAGGCGGCGAGAATATCTTTTACTTCAATAAAAAGGCTTATCATGGACGATTTCGACAAGATATTGGAAGGCGGCATCACCTTCAAGGGCGCATCGAAGGGTGGGCCCAAGGAGGACAAGGTGAAGACCAAGGCCAAGAAAAAGAAATATATCACCGGGGCCCACGGCTCCGGCGCGGCAAAGCAAAAAGCCAAATACCGCGAGCAGCGAGCCAACAGAAAGTCGCAGCGCAAATAACCCTACCGGCTGGCAGGTTACGGGGTGTACCTATATTTTATTGCCGCATGCAGGACATGCGAC
>CAZBQA010000125.1:0-6738 GCA_964493905.1 uncultured Prevotella sp. | reverse complement strand
CATGAGAACACGTTCTCAAATGGCCGAACGCAGCCTACCTTATGCAAAGGTAGTGAATACCCGCCGAATCTGTGCCAAGAAACAGGAAAATAAGTCTCTGCCGCCAATTATCATCGGCATTTGTCTTGCAGGCAAGGACTGAACCGGACAGCCACGCTGTCATTGTTTCTCATTGATTTCATCTGTGGCCATACACCACCCGCCTGGTCACATCTGTCTGACACCTCCCAGAACGAATGCAATGCCCCCCTTGCGGTTCAGTAGAAATATGGTGGGGATACTGCTTTTTCCTATAGCATGTCATACATCCGCATGATACACATGGAATATCCTACCAACAGCTTACTGTTGCTCACCACTCGATAGCATTCCCGCAGGTAAGATATTCTAAGATTGGACTCGCTGGCGAGGCCCATGCCCATTTAGCCTTGTACCAAGTTTCTGTCCGTAGGCTCGGCCGTCTCGCTACGTGGCTTCCTTCATCCTTGACATTACTGACAACGACTTGCCTTTCGCTTCGCTTGGCGGTAAATACCTGCGACTGGAGTTGAAACAGTTAGGTTTGTGTCATGCCCGACACACCACGAAAGCAAAAGGCAGCCCAGTGAAGGCTGCCTTTTGCTGAACAGGATGTTTTCCATCTATCTCAGCACCTCTATCACCCGACCGAGGTGATAGACCACCCACCCGTCTTCTACTGTAGTATCTGTCACCTCTACCACCGCGCTCTCGCGGTCTTTATGATAGCCCACAAACAGATGCAGAAGGTCGTAGCGACGCAGGTAGCGTTTGCCGTCGGCCTCATCCACATAGGTATAGCGATTGATGGTCGTCTGCTTGATTTCGCGGTATTCTTCCTTTTTCACGCCGCTCACAATTTCATCGAAATATATCTTCTTGATGTTCAACGTGAGCACTTTCAGACCCTTCAGGTCGAGCGCCGACTGCCGCTTCGCCTGCCGTTGCTCCAGACATTGCGTCTCCACATTATAGATATAGTTCACGATGCTGCCATCGGCAATGCGCACCATGATGGCCTCAATGATGGGCAGGGGCACCACATACCACTCGGTGGCATCATGTGGCCGACCGTCGTCACCGATGACACGCACCTTGAAGTTGGCCCCTTCGAGCACCTGATGGAGCAGTTGCTCAAACTTCTGCGAGTGCATATTCACAATTTTATAGCTGCTCACTACCTTTACCGGTGCCATGAGATAGGTGGGCTCGTGACTGGCATTGGCAATGCGCTCTTCCACGCGGTTGGTGGAGAACCCTATCTTGTAGAGGTTGTCCACATCGTGGATGCACGGGTCTGTTGAGAGCGACTGCAGTATGTAGACATAGCCCGTCATCCGGTCACTGTCGGTCACGTCGGTGGCAGCATAGAATCCCTGATGGCTCTCCTCCTGTGTCTCCGTCACGGCATAGCCATCGCCCACCACGTTCTTGCGCAGTGTCTGGAGGAGGATGTCCGACTCGGTACCATTCTCATAGATACAGCGCGTGCGGCCATCGGGCAAGCCATTGGCACCCCGAGTGGTCTCGCCGATATCCTGCAGCAGCAGCAGCTGTCCGGCCACAATGAAGAAGTGACTTTTTTCCAGATTATCGGTCTTGGTAATGCGCAGCAGGCTCCGCCGGCCGGCACGCAGGTCGGCATGCACCTCTGCAAAGAGCGAGGCATAGCGGTCAAAATCGTCGCACGGGCGTCGCTGTGCCACAAAGTCGGGCCGTTCCTTCAGCTTCTTGGCTTTCTCCACGCGCCGCATATCATCGGGCATCTCAAAGAGGCGCTTCTCATCTTCGGAAACGTCCATCAGTGGGTCGTTGAACAGTTGTTCGAGTTCTTCGTTGATATCCATCGTCTTATCCTAAAAGGTTCAGCCGGTCCAAGTCTTTCAGCCGGTCATGGCTATCGCGGCGCAGGGCCTTGAGCGCCACGCAATGTTTCTTTTCAGTCAGGTCGCCGCTCATCCGGGGCTCGCGGCCATGGGCTTCCACCCATCGTGTCACCTCCTCGAGCTTCAGCGCCATGCGGTCGTCGGCAGAGAGTGTGGGTGCCTTGGGATGGATGCCCGCCATCAGCGGGTCTTCAAAGAGTTCCAATAAGTCTGTGGGCCATTCCATAGTCTTGCGTATTTTGTGCTTCGGGGACTAATTGTCGGTCTCGTAGTCGAGCCCCATGTCGTGTCTGATCTTCAGGTTCTTGATCTTCAGATAGGCCACGGCCAGTTCCTTTACCTTGGGATTGGGGTTGTCGATATCGGGCAACTGGCCGTCATGGGCGGCGATATACTCCTTCAGCGGACCCTTAAAGAGCACGATTGCCTGTTCCAAGGGCATATCAAATTTCTGTTCGGCAATGGTATCCTGTATCACCTTCAGCGTAGGCGCGTCCACCTGTTTAGACAGCACCTCGTAAGCGCGCTGAAAGGGGTTGATGGTGTCTATCAGATTGATGCTCAGCTGGTCTATGTTGATCAGTCGGTTGGTGAGTTTGATGAGCCGGTTGCCCTCGCTCTCGCGTTCGCCGGCTGGTGCCGTCAAGTCTACGGGCTCTCCATGGTCATCCACCACATCGTTGCCTTTGATGAGGGTGTCGAGTATCACACGCTGGCGCACCTCCTCCACCTCTTCGTCGCTCAGGTCAGGATATTTCTCACGGATGACCATGGGGATGAGATGCTGTGTGATGGTCTCGGCGGTGGTCGACCCACTAAGAGTCTTCACCACGAGGTCGTTTTGCAGTATCGAGGCCTTGAGATCGTCGAGCTGTTCGTCGACGATGAGCCGTGTCTTGACACTCGACAGCGGCTTCAGCCCCTCCACCACGAGGGTGCGGGCAGGGTCGGTGGGTCTCTCGTCGTCGTCCTTCACAGGCTTGAAGTGCCAGCTCGGTGCCATCACCTGCTCCATGAGGAGCGAGGCGGTAATGGCCTTCAGAAAGTCGTTCACCGCCACCTTCACGTCGACCTGCTCGGCATCGGGCATGGCAATCATATTGACAAAGGTGGCCGTGTCCTTGCCCTCACTGTCGCGCGTGCATCGTCCGATGATCTGCACCACCTCGGTGAGCGACCCGCGCACGCCGATGGTGAGGCAGCGCTCGCACCACTCCCAGTCGAAGCCCTCCTTGGCGGTGCCGAGGGCGATGATGATGTCCATGTCGTCGGGGCTCTTCATTTTCTGCAGATAGGTCTGCACCATGGTGCGCTCGCGAGGGTCATCCTCCACGAGGTCGGCCACCTTAAGCAGTCGCCCGTCGGCCGTTTGCACGGTATAGATGCCGGTGTTGTAGTCTTTGCCCACCACCTCACCGATGACCTTCATGATCTCTCCCGTCTCGGCATATTTGGTCATTCCGGTGGAGGCGCGGCTGTTCACGCTGGGAATATGGATGATGGTTTTCTGCCGCGTGTCCACCACCTCGCTGAGATGGTCGAGATAGCTGCCGTGGTAGAAGTGGTAGCCCAGCACAAGATTCTTCAGGTAACGGTAGCCGTTGAGCTGTTCATAGTAGTTGTAGGTCACTGGATGGAAGAGCGCCTCGTCCTCAGCCCGCAGCACGGGAATGCCGTCGCCGCGGAAATAGCTGCCGGTCATGGCCACCACATGTCCCGTGGAATGATACATCACGCGGCGCACCAGGTCGCCCAGCCCCGAGTTGGCGTCGGCACTGGTGTGGTGGAACTCGTCTATGCCCAGCAGGCAGTCGTTCATCGCGTCGTCGGGCAGTTCCTTCATGCCGTTGCGCAGCGTGGCATGGGCACAGACCAAGATGTTGGCACCTTCCTGATGGAAAAACTCCACAAAGCGCTTACACTTGTCGCTCTCGTCTGAGGCATCGCAGAGATTGTAGTGGGGAGCCACTTTCCAATCTTCGAAGAATCCGAACTTCTTCAGGGCCGTGTTTTGAAACGAGCGGCCGATGCTCTTCTCGGGCACGGCCACCACCACCTTCCTGATGCCTTGATGGGCCAGTTTGTCGAGGGCGATAAACATCATGGCGCGGCTCTTGCCCGAGGCGGGCGGCGCCTTGATGAGCAGGAAACGGTGATTGCGGGCAGCGTAGGCCTTGGCCTGCATCTCTCGCATGCCTAAGTCGTCGACGGCACTCGATGTGCCGGTCTGCTGGTATTTGATGTCTACGAAGTTGTTATTTGATGTCATGGGCAAAAAGATGATAAAAATCTTCGGTTGTCAGCGGTTGTACCTGTAAATGGTTATCAAACTTTCGTCTAATTACTGACAATTTAGATTGGGTCAATACCTGAGAGCTAAACAAGAGATAAAAGTTGAAATCAAAGTTTGTATGCTCCTGAAGCAGTGCCTTGGATTCTTGACTTTTGTGTTTAATCTCTTGAACACTGAGGTTTCTGATATTTCTGCATCTATACTTGAGGTCGGTCAGAATCACCCTGTTTTGAGAATCCAACACCAGCATATCCGCCGATGCTCTCTTGTCAGTATGGTTGCGCCGGGCATTTCTTGTCTGAATGTCGTCCAGACAGATGCCCATTTCTCCAGCTGCGAAACAGTTTTCTCCCTTTGGGCATCCCTCTGCCTGAAGAATATCATGGACTGACCGGACATCTTGCGGTTCCAACCCTTTGATACGCAGATGTGAAGGAGATACTATATTATATTTCTTGAATGTCTCTGCCATATTTTTCAATGAGGTCAAACGATTTGTTGAATGTCTCAAAGATGGGTTCTATGTCGGTACCCAATGCTCGGTAATCAAAGCGGAAACCATCGTCTGATGTTGGCTCTGCCTGATAATAGGTAAGGTTATCAAGCGTTTCTTCCTTCTCGGAGATATATCTGAGCGCACTCACCATATCTGTATTGTGGGTAGCAATAAAAAACTTGGCTCCCATTCGCTTGTTCATATCTACTATCACCTTGGCATATTCTACTATCCACTGCGGGTGCAGATGGGCTTCTGGCTCATCGAGAATGATCAGCGAGCGGTCGTTGATAAATCCGTTTCGCAGCAACAACTGGAGCATGGCAAACGATTTGATGCCCGTCGCACACTCTTGCAAGGGGAACGACTGACCATCATCGCGGCTAAAGTACAGCTGACTGGCATCCTCTGCGTAAAAGGCCTCTCCTCTCATGATATCACGGCTGATATGCGCATAAAGTTCTTGGTCGAAGTCCTTGACCTCATCGCCTGTTAAGCAATCCGCAAGATGAAAATTGCTATCATTGACCGGGAAAGAACCTGTATGTATTAAATCGACAGATAATGGAGAATAAATATAATTGGTATTTTTGATATAATGCAAAATGGGGACGGACTTCACGTCTTTTCCAAAAACCGGCAGCCCATATTCTATCAGGGTGATTTGGTCTGCCAAACTGGTCTGATCAAATTCAGCAGCCACCACCTCATCCAGCAACTTGAAAGGACGCTTTTTCCGATTTTCGTCATAAGCTACATGTCGTTCGTCGAGGACTCGCTGTGCCACAGAGGCGTCCACCACCTCGTCCTCACGCAGACGCAGGTTGTATCTGATGATCTGCTGAAGCCGTTGAGACTCTTCCGGGGCATTTCCCCCTTGTAAGGCAGCGAAAGCCATGCCCAGTTGCTCTTTAGCTTTGGCAGGGTTGGAGTAGGCATTTCGGGAAAACTCCCTCATGCCATCGAGCATGGGAAATGTTCCTCGAATCTGCTGGTAGATCTCAATGAGCGGTGTAATCGATTTGATAAACCTGTCTCGCGAAATCTCATCCATGTGATTGGCATTCTCAAAGGTATGATAGAGCAGTTTAGACAACGTGCTTTTACCACTTCCATTGATACCTGCTATCACCGTGATACCATTGAGCAAAATGTCGGCATTGTGGATGGCCCGAAAATCGCTCACCTTCAATTCTACGTTACCTGTCATGGCTATTACTTCTATGTTTTACTTTGCAAATATACAAATATTTAACTTGATTGACCTATTCCCCTTTCATTTTCTCATAGAGCCGGAAGAGGCACTCGAGGCGGGCCTCGTCGCTGGCAAAGGGATAGCCGGGATAGCAGCTCTCCACGAGGTCGTCGAGCCTTTGGTGGGCCTCGCGCAGGTCTTGCGGCATGCCGTCGGGGTCGTAGAGGTCGGCAAGCGTCAGCGCAGGATATTCCTCGCGGGTGAGCAGCACCGTGGTGGCCGCCTCCTCTATCTCCGAGCGCTTGGCCTCACTCAGCTTGGGGAAAGGGAAAGTGTTGTAACACAAGCCGGCAGAATAGCGATATCGAGTCTCCAATTTCCCTCCCACCGTCCGAACCCAAGCCATGTGCATGGCAGAGGTAAGGACGCCGAAGAGCCACAAGGGGGCATCGTAAAGAGCAAAGGCAGAATCAGAAACAACAGTTTCCGCACTTAAATAATCTATGGGAATATATAGCCGTCTTTCAGAAGAAACCCTTGGTAGTATTATACACTGGCCTTTGTCGTAGCGTATTTCTCCAAACTTATAGGGCCATTGGGCTAATAGTCTTGTCGTTTCTCGCTTGCTGTTTGCTCTCGCCTCCTTGCATTTCTCAACTCTTTCTCTAATTTGTGGTATCTGCAAGGCCTCTTCAACCTGATCGTCCTCTATCCAGAGACAATAACGCATTTCCCCTCTTATGAACTCTTGGGAACCAAGGAATAATTTGATAAACTTTTCTGCCTTTGGAGAATCCGACAGTAATTGTTGTTTCTCGTATTCGTCGAGAGTCAGTTGCCCATCGTCATT
>CAZBQA010000124.1:2020-6858 GCA_964493905.1 uncultured Prevotella sp. | reverse complement strand
ATGAAAATCAACAAGATAACCATCGTGACGGCAGCCATCCTCTCGGTTGGCATCACGGCTACGGCATACGGACCCGTATCCTTGGGAACTGGTATGGCAAAGACTGCTGCACCGACAGATAAGGACACCACGGCAGTGAAGGAGGAACCTTACTCGGCCCCTGAGAGCAGTGTGGTCGACGAGGTGGTCTGGGTGGTGGGCGACGAGCCTATCCTCAAGTCGGACGTTGAGGTGATGCGCATGCAGGGCATGGCCGAGGGCATCAGCTGGGGCAGCAACCCCGACTGCTCGATTCCCGAGCAGATTGCTGTGCAGAAGCTCTTTCTGCACCAGGCAGCCATCGACTCCATCGAGGTGACCGAGAGCGAGATAGCACAGGGCGTAGAGCAGCAGATCAGCCGGTGGATCGAAGTGGCCGGAGGACAGGAGAAGCTGGAGGAGTATCGCAAGCAGAGCCTTAGCGAGATGCGCTCGCAGCTGCACGACGAGTTCAAGAACCAGCAACTCATCCAGAAGATGAAACAGGAACTGGTGAAAGACATCAAGGTGTCACCAGCCGCCGTGCGTGCCTATTTCCGTAACCTGCCCGAAGACAGCATCCCCTTTGTGCCCACCGAGGTGGAGGTGCAGATTATTGAGCGCGCCCCGAAAATCAAGCAAGAGGAAATCAACCGGGTGAAGGATGAGTTGCGCAACTTCACCGACCGTGTGACCAAGGGTGAGACAACCTTTGCCACCTTGGCGCGCCTCTACTCTGAAGACCCCGGCTCGGCACGTCAGGGCGGCGAGATGGATTATATCGGTCGAGGCCTCCTCGACCCAGCCTTCGCTAACGTGGCCTTCAACCTCACCGACCCCAAGAAGATCTCGAAGATTGTGGAGACCGAGTTCGGTTATCATATCATCCAGCTCATCGACAAGCGTGGCGATAAGATCAAGTGTCGCCATATCCTGCTCAAGCCGCGGGTGTCGCAAGATGAAATCGTGGCAGCCACACATCAGCTCGACTCGATCAGCAACGACATCCGTGCTGGAAAGTTCAGCTTCGATGAGGCTGCCGTATACCTCTCTGATGACAAGGACACCAAGAACAACCGAGGGCTGATGTCCAACTCTACCGCCGATGGCATGACCTCGCGGTTTCAGATGAAAGACCTGCCCACAGAGGTGGCACGCGCCGTAGACACGATGAAGATAGGCGATATCTCTCAGCCTTTCCAGATGATCAATGCCAAGGGCAAGACGGTGGTGGCCGTGGTGAAGCTCAAGAACAGGGTGGAGGGCCACAAGGCCACCATCACCGAAGACTTCCAGGTCATGAAAGATGTGGTGCTGGCAAAAGAGCGCGAGAAGACCTTGAACGACTGGGTGGCCGACAAGATCAAGCATACCTACGTGCGGATGAACGACCGCTACAAGGACTGTAACTTTCAGTATCAGGGTTGGGTCAAATGACATACCGCTTCACTGGCATCGAATTGAAGAATAGGCATAGACTCATCCTCACGATGATTCTATGCCTGTTTGCCCTGGGGCTGATTACAGCCCTGGCGGCTCCGCGCAAGCGTGCCAAGAAGGTGGTTGACGAAAGGGTGTATCTCAACCATGCCGACGAGTTGAAGTACGACATCTATGGCCCCAATCCTGAGGCGCAGATCGCCAAGGGCCGGGTGTCGTTCCGTCATCGCGGGGTCACGCTGACCTGTGACAGCGCGTATTTCTACCAGGCCAGCAACTCGGTGCGGGCCTTCGGACACGTACACTTCAGGCAGGGCGACACCTTGTCGCTTACCTGCGACCGGGGCTGGTACGACGGACAGTCGCAGCTGATGGAGGCACGTGGCAATGTGGTGCTCAAACACCGGCGCCGTACCCTTTATACCGACAGCCTTAATTATGACCGTCTGTATAGCAACGCTTACTTCTTCAAGGGCGGTAGGATGATCGATGGCAACAACAAACTGAGCTCCGACTGGGGTGAGTACCATCTGGACACCAAGCAGGCCGTGTTCTATTATGACGTGCAGCTGCACACCCCCAAGAACCGTGTGTCGACCGACACCCTCTATTACGACACCCGAACCTCGCTGGCCCATATCGTGGGCATGTACACGCCCGACAAGGGAGCCGGAAAGGCCGGGCCGTCGCGCATCGTGGGACAGTCGTCGACCATCACTACCACCGATGCCTTCTTCAACACCAACAGCGACCGCGCACAGCTCTACGGGCGCTCGACGGTGGTAGACAAAGACAAGACCATCACCGGCGACACGCTCTACTACAACAGCAAGACCGGGGCCAACCAGGGCTTGGGCAATGTGGTGTATGTAGACAAGAAGAACAAGAACACCCTCACCTGCGGCGAGGTGGTGTACAACGAGAAGACGGGCAAGGGCTATGCCACACGTCGTGCCATGGTGATGGACTACTCACAGAAAGACACGCTCTACATGCATGCCGACACCATGCGCCTGGAGACATTCTACATCAACACCGACTCGATTTTCCGCAAGGTACATTGCTACGACAAGGTGAGGGTCTACCGGGTGGATGTGCAGGCCGTATGCGACTCGCTGGTGTTCAACTCCAAAGACTCGTGCATGACCATGTATCAAGACCCCATCATCTGGAGTGACGGGCGCCAACTGCTGGGCGAGGTCATCAAAGTGTATATGAACGACTCGACCATCCGCGAGGCACATGTCCTCGGTCAGGCCCTCTCGATCGAGGCCATGCCCGACAGCGTCCATTACAACCAAGTGTCGTCGACCGATATGTTTGCTTATTTCGTCGATGGCGAGATCCGCCGCAGCGATGCCGTGCGCAACGTGCGCTCGGTGTTCTTCCCCATGGACGACAAGGACAGCACACTCATCGGACTGAATTATACCGAGACCGACACGATGAAGATGTACATCAACCCGGGCAGGAAGCTGCAGCGTATATGGATGCCCAAGGCACAGGGAACGCTCTACCCGATGACGCAGATACCGCCCAACAAGCTCAAGCTCGACGCCTTCGCATGGTTCGACTATATCCGACCGCGCAACAAGGACGACATCTTTATCTGGCGCGGCAAGGCCGGAGGTACAGAGCTCAAACGCGTCAACCGCCATACTGCACCTTTGCAGAAACTGCCCACGGGCAGCACCACGCCGCCTGGCCCTGGTAAGGCCGCTGCCTTATGAGTCTGCTGTTTCCTGTGCGCAAGCCTCGTCGGTTCCATCACGAGCCCATCTACCGCGATGAGCGCAAGGAACAGTTGCGGCAGCTCGAACAGCGGGCCCGCAGGGAACTGGGGATGGAACCCGATCGGCCGGATGACGGCCATGCCGTCTACCGCAGTGTGCTGAGGTCGGCTGACCGTGACCGTCGTCGGCATGGGCAGCACAATGGCTCATCGAGCCGATGGCTTGCCCTACTCATTATATTATTGATTGCAGTTTTGATCTATTTCCTATGAGCGACATCATACAACTCCTGCCCGACGCGGTGGCCAACCAGATAGCTGCCGGTGAGGTGATACAGCGACCGGCGTCAGTCATCAAGGAACTCGTCGAGAACGCCGTGGATGCCGGAGCCCGCAACATACACGTCTCGGTGGTCGATGCCGGCCGCACCGCCATCCAGGTCATCGACGACGGCAAGGGCATGTCGGAGACCGACGCACGCCTGTCGTTCGAGCGGCACGCCACGTCGAAGATCAGGGTGGCCGACGACCTCTTCAACCTCCATACCATGGGCTTCAGGGGCGAGGCCCTGGCTTCCATCGCGGCAGTGGCACAGGTGGAACTCAAGACGCGTCTGCGCGGTGCCGACCTGGGCACACACCTCACCATCGCCGGGTCGCGGTTTGTGGGACAGGAGCCCTGCTCGTGTCCCGAGGGTTCCAACTTCCTCATCGAGAATCTGTTTTATAACGTGCCCGCACGCCGGAAGTTCCTGAAGTCGAACACCACCGAACTCAACAATATCATCTCGGCCTTCGAGCGCATCGTGCTCGTCTACCCCGACATCGCCTTCACCTTCCACAGCAACGGGTCGGAGATGTTCAACCTCAGGGCCGGCAAGTTGCGCCAGCGCATCGTCGAGGTGTTTGGCAAGCGCATCAACCAAGACCTGCTGCCCGTACATGTCGAGACCTCGGTGTGCGGCATCAGCGGCTTCGTGGGCAAGCCCGAGTCTGGCAAGAAGAAAGGCGCACATCAGTTCTTCTTCGTCAATGGGCGCTACATGCGCCACCCTTATTTCAGCAAGGCTGTCATGCAGGCCTTCGACCGCCTGCTGCCCCAAGGCGAACAGGTGCCCTATTTTATTTATTTTGATGTCGACCCCAAGGACATAGACGTCAACATCCATCCCACCAAGACCGAGATCAAGTTTGAGAACGAGCAGACCATCTGGCAGATTCTCTCGGCCGCCGTCAAAGACGCGGTGGGGATGTTCAACGAGGTGTCGGCCATCGACTTCGACACCGAGGGCAAGCCCGACATCCCACTCTTTAATCCCGACAGCGAAGCACCAATCCCTGAGGTGCAATATAACCCTCAGTACAACCCCTTTGCCTCCACGGGCCACAGCGGAGGCACAGACCTTACGTTTGGTCGGAAGGAAGAGCACGGCCATCCGGCCGAGGAACTTATCTTCCACTCGAAGGCACCAGAGCAGTGGGAACAGCTCTACAGCCAGCTGGAGCCAGAGCCCGACATCACGCAGGGTTCGCTCTTCAGGGAGAGCAAGCTGGGCAGCGAGGAGACACTTATTGCCGACAAGTCGCCCATGCACTACCAGTACAAGGGCAAGTATATCATGACGGCCGTCAAGTCGGGTCTGATGAT
>CAZBQA010000124.1:0-1920 GCA_964493905.1 uncultured Prevotella sp. | reverse complement strand
CTCGAGGGCGTCGACGTTGTAGCGTTGCTTCGCGACATGCTGGCCGAGGCACAGGAGAAGGGTGGGACGATGATGCAGGAGATCAACGACACACTGGCCCTGAGCATGGCCCGTGCCGCTGCCATTCCCTACGGGCAGGTGTTGGGCAACGAAGAGATGGAGAATGTCATCAACAGCCTCTTCCAGTGTTCCAACGCCAACTACACCCCTGATGGGAAACGTGTGCTCCATATCTTGCAGCAAAATGATATTGAGCGGTTGTTGGGTTAATAATTCGGTGGTGAAAGATGAGTTTTCTGTGATTTTGAGGCGATTAACGCATAATTCATCTATAAAAGCCTTTCGGAATAGAAAATATTTATTACTTTTGCAGCGGGTATCAGTCGGATGACTGCTTACAACTTATATATTTATTGATTGATAAAATGATATCGATTATGAAGAAAGTTTTATTCACTTTGGCTCTCGCTGGTCTTACCATGGGAGCCATGGCACAGGATAATGATCCTGTGGAGAAGTACAGTGTAGCCACAAACTCCTTCTGGAGCAACTGGTTCATTCAGGTAGGTGGCGATTGGAACGTATGGTATTCCAGCCAGGAGCACAAGTCAACAAGCAGCGACTTTGGTTTCTTCAGCAGCGACCGTCGTACCTTCGGTGGTGCAGTTGCTGTGGGTAAATGGTTCACACCTGGCCTTGGACTTCGCACCAAGCTGCAGATTTGGCAGGGCAAGAACATTCCCGCTACCAAGGCCGACCCCGTGAAGTTCGATGAGTGGATCCTCAACGAGCATATCATGTTCAACCTCAGCAACCTCATTGCCGGTTACAACCCCACACGCGTTTGGAACCTCATTCCGTTTGCTGGTGGTGGTGTGTCGCGCAACATGTCCGACAACCGCTATGCCATGCAGCTCAGTGCCGGTGTGCAGTCGACATGGCGTCTGAGCCGTCACCTCAACGTATATCTCGAAGGTGGCTGGAACCGTCTTGAGGAGGACTTCGATGGCAGCTCAGATGCCGGCGAGCGTGGTTGGAAGGCCAAGGACAACAATCTTTACGGTGAGGTGGGTCTGACCTTCAACCTCGGCAAGGCAACCTGGGAGAAGACTCCCGACGTGGAGGCTATCAAGGCTCTGTCTCAGAGCCAGATCGATGCACTCAATGCTCAGCTCAATGACGCCAATGCAGAGAATGCACGTCTGAAGAACCTGCTCGACCAGCAGAAGGCTGCTGACAACACTCCGAAGGTTGTTAAGGAATTTGCCAACACACCGGTTTCGGTATTCTTCAACATCAACCGTTCGGTGATTGCCTCTAAGAAGGATCTGGTGAACGTTGAGGCTGTGGCTAAGTACGCCAAGGAGAATGGCAGCCGTATCAATGTGACCGGTTATGCTGATAGCGCAACTGGTTCGGTACAGGCCAACCAGAAGCTCTCTGAGGATCGTGCCGCAACAGTAGCCGACGAGCTTGTGAAGCTCGGCGTAGACCGCAGCAAGATCACCACTGTAGGTAAGGGTGGCGTGAGCGACCTCTCACCCGTATCGTTCAACCGCCGTGCCACCGTGCAGGTAGCTGAGTAATACAGAGAGCTAAATTATAGTAAACATTCCTTTAGGCGCATATCTTCGGGTATGCGTCTATTTTTTTTGCCTCCCCTCGAGGCTCATCCCACGCTGCATGGCTGAGCCGTTATGGTGGCTGTAGGAAACCGAGGCGATTTGTCTGTCGTATCGATGGCTAGGCGAACTGTAGAGTTGGCAGGAGCATACAGGATAATAACTTTTTTCAAAAAAAGTCAACGAAAAATTTGGCAGTACAAAATAATCGTAGTATCTTTGCACCCGCAATCCGAGACACTCGGGCGCTTAGCTCAGTTGGTTTAGAGCGTCTGCCTTACAAGCAGAGGGTCGGGGG
>CAZBQA010000123.1:0-6868 GCA_964493905.1 uncultured Prevotella sp. | reverse complement strand
TGTTTTTTTTCAATTTACTGTGCAACAACAAGGGAAGTGCAGCTGTTTCCGTCACCCACAAGCACGTAGCATCCGCATGGCAGGAGTTTTCGGGAGAGATTTCTCATACAATCCGGTCAGTAGCTTTGATGGCATCGGCACCCGGCAGACCAATGATTTGCAAGCTTCTACCTTCCATGAGTTCGAGGCGCTGGGCACATACACTGGAGTTCTACACAGGCATATTACCGATATATATAACTTCCTGTCTGCTTCCTACAATAACGAGTTTTGCGCAGAATGCGCAGAATGCGCAGGTATGCGCAAAAAGTATTGCAGTTTTTATGATTTACATAATATACTGATAATCTGTGTTTTATAACAAACTCATAGATTAAGGGGGCGAGATGCGCAACGCTGCGCATATGCGCAAACTGCGCATAACTCGGTTGGGGGTGGTGCCGCAACAACGTAGTCGAGTAGGCAGGCACAACAAGATAGAGCCGGCCTGAGGATGCATGACAGTACCCCACCTGGTCAACTGTGGCATGAGAAAGTACGATGACGATTGATTTCTCATTTGCTTTCCAGCAAGAACAGTTTGGATGGAAGACAAAGATGGGCAGACGATGTAGACAGAATAAGCGGGTGACGCAAACACGGTAGTTAACACCCATAAGTAGCATTGCTATGAAGCATAAAGACCATGTTTATACATTGAAAGTGCCATCATTGTAACCAACTTGCTGAAGAATACCTCATAATCAGCATTACACAAAAAATATTATTTCGCATACCCGACAAAAACAAACGCTCCCCTGCACACTCGCTGAGGGCGTGCAGGGGAGCATTGTTATCAGAGGCGAAGGCACCGCGGTATTACCACAGCTTCAGGCGGTCGCTCTCAGGCACGTAGAGCTTGTCGCCCTGCTTCACGCCATAGGCCTCATACCAGGCGTCGATGTGCGGCAGGGCACCGTTCACACGCCATTCGCCGAGCGAGTGGGGATCGGTTTTCACACGGTTGCGAATCTCCTTCTCGGTGATGTTCTGTCCCCACACACCGGCATAGGCGATGAAGAAACGCTGAGCCGGCGTGAAGCCGTCCTTGTTTTTCAGCGGCTTGGCGGCGGTGGCATTGACAAAGGCGTTGTACGACACCTCAAGGCCTCCGTGGTCGGCGAGGTTCTCGCCCAGGGTGAACTTACCGTTGGCATGCAGGCCCGGCAGCACCTCAATGCGGTCGAAGAAGTCGGAATAGAGCTTGGCACGCTCGTCGAAGCCCTTGGCATCGTGGGCCGTCCACCAGTCGTGGAGGTTGCCGTCGGCATCATACTGACGACCCTGGTCGTCGAAGCCGTGGGTCATCTCATGGCCAATGACCACACCGATGGCACCGTAGTTGAAGGCGGCATCGGCCTTGGGGTCGAAGAACGGACGCTGCAGGATGCCTGCGGGGAAGCAGATTTCGTTGGTCGTCGGGTTGTAGTAGGCGTTGACGGTCTGCGGTGTCATGTGCCACTCGTCGCGGTCGACGGGCTTGCCGGCCTTCTCGGCAATCTCCTTGTCGACGGCAAAGATACGTGTGGCCAGCACGTTCTCATAGTAGCTCTTCGTGGGGTCTACGGTGAGCTTGCTGTAGTCGGTCCACTTGTTGGGATAGCCAATCTTGACATAGAACTTGTCGAGCTTGGCATGGGCGTTGGCCTTCGTAGAGTCGCCCATCCATGTCTGCGCGTCGATGCGTTGACCCAGGCTCACCTGCAGGTTGTGTACCAGCTCCTCCATCATCTTCTTGCTCGATGCCGGGAAGAAGCGGGCACAATACATCTTGCCCAGTGCCTCGCCCATGGCACTCTCCACCTGGTTGGTGGCGCGACGCCAGAGGGGGTAGTCCTCCTTGCGACCCTTCATGGTCTTGCCGAAGAAGTCGAAGTTGGCCTCGCGTACCTCGTCGCTGAGATAGCTGGCCGACTGCATGATGACATCCCACTCCATGATAGCCTTCACCTCATCGGCCGACTGCAGGGCGGCAATCTTGTCGTAGCCTGCAAAGAAGGCGGGCTGACCCACGATCATCTCCTGGATATACTTCACGTCCACACCCTCGGCCTGTGCCATGGCCTGCAGAGGGATGTTGGGATAGTTTTCATTAAATTCGGCCAGCGTCATCTTGTTGTAGTTGGCCTGCGGGTCGCGCAGCTCCACGTTGCTCTTGGAGATAAGGGCGAGCATAGTCTCAAAACGGAAGATGTCGGCACCCTTGGCCTGTGCCTGTGCCTCGCTGAAGCCATAGAGCTTGAACATGCGCACGATGTGCTTGCGGAAAGCCTCGCGCACCTCAACGGTGGCCTTGTCGTTGTTGACATACCAGTCTTTCTGTCCGAGGGTGAGCCCACCCTGGTAGAGCGACAGGATGTTCATCGTCACGTTCTTGTCGTCGGCACCAAACCATGAGCTGAAGGGTACACCATAACCTATTTTGGCATACTTCAACTGCAGCACCTTGAGATCGTCGAGGGTCTTGGCGGCCTCAATCTCGTCGAGCAAGGGCTTCACGGGAGCCAGTCCCTCGCGATTGCGGCGGTCTTGATCCATGGCGAGCTTGTAGAAGTCGCTGAGCTTGCGCTCGGTGGTTCCCTCCTTGTAGGTCTTCTTGGTGAGGTCAGTGAGGATGCTGTTCACCTGCTTGTTGACGTTCTCCTGCAGCATGTCGAAGCTGCCGTAACGGCTGTAGGCGGCAGGCAGCGGATTGAGCTTCTGCCATCCACCAGTTGCAAACTTGTAGAAGTCATTGGCCGGACTGACCGACTTGTCGAGGTTCGACAGGTCGAGTCCCGACTTACTCTGGCCCTGGGCACCCACTATGGGGGCTGCCACTGCCATCATCATCGGTAATAAATGCTTGATGTTCATCTTTACTTGTTTTTAGTTTTAACCTATATCATGTCTGTCATTCCGTTCCATCCTGCTGCCGTCGGCATGGCGAAGCACCAGCCGTCGTGCAGGCATGTGGATGGCCTGTCGTGAGCGGGCGGCTCAGCGCAGGGCCTCGAGAGCCTCCGAGAGCTCCATCCAGCGCTCGTTCTCTTGGTCGAGGGTGTGCTTGGTCGAGGTGTACTCGGTCACCAGCTCCATGTTGGCGGCATTGGCGGGGTCCATGAGCAGGCCGTCGAGTTCTTTGAGGCGCGCCTCCATCTTGGCAATCTTCTTCTCCGACTCCTCCACGGCCCGCTCAGCCTTGCGCACCTTCTTCTGCTGTTCCTTGTGTTCCTGGTAGCTCTGCTTGTTGGCCGAGACGGGCTCGGCGGCGGCAGCTGATGCTGTCTCCTGTCGGCCGGGGGCCATGGTGTTGTTCTCCAGGGCCTCGTGGATGGTGTCGGCCTGATGGGCCCGCAGGTAGTCGTAGATGCCTCCCAGGTGCTCGGTCACCTTACCACCGCCAAACTCATAGACCTTCGTCACCAGTCCGTCGAGGAAGTCGCGGTCGTGGCTCACGATGATGGCGGTGCCGTCGAAGGCCTTGATGGCCTCCTTGAGCACATCCTTCGAGGGCATGTCGAGATGGTTGGTGGGCTCGTCGAGGATGAGCAGGTTGACGGGCTCGAGCAGCAGGCGTATCATGGCCAGGCGCGAGCGCTCACCGCCCGAGAGCACCTTGACACGCTTCTCGGAGGTCTCTCCGCCAAACATGAACGCACCCAGCAGGTCGTTGATCTTCAGGCGCATGTCGCCCGTGGCCACCTGGTCGATGGTGTCGTAGATGGTGAGGCTCTCGTCGAGCAGCTGTGCCTGGTTCTGTGCGAAATAGCCTATCTGCACGTTGTGGCCCACCTTCAGTTTGCCACTGAAAGGTATCTCGTTCATGATACACTTCACAAGCGTCGACTTTCCCTCGCCGTTCTTGCCCACAAAGGCCACCTTCTCGCCACGCCTGATGGTCATCATCACATGGTCGAAGACGGTGTGCTCGCCATAGTCCTTGCGCACCTCGTCGCAGATCACCGGATAGTCGCCCGACCGCAGGCAGGGCGGAAACTTCAGGTGCATCACCTTGTTGTCCACGTCGTCGACCTCCACCGGCACAATCTTCTCCAACTGCCTGATGCGCTGCTGCACCTGCACGGCCTTGGTGGCCTGATAGCGGAACCGCTCGATGAAGGCCTTCGTCTCGGCAATCTCCTTCTGCTGGTTCTCATAGGCCCTGAGCTGCTGCTCGCGCCGCTCCTGCCGCAGCACCACATACTGGTCGTAGGCCACGCGGTAGTCTTCGGCATGGCCGCAGGTGAGCTCGATGGTGCGGTTGGTGACGTTGTTGATGAAGGCCCGATCGTGACTCACGAGCACTACGGCCTTGGCACTCTGGGCCAGGAACTGCTCGAGCCATTGTATCGACTCGATGTCGAGGTGGTTGGTAGGCTCGTCGAGCAGCAACACATCGGGATGTCGAAGCAGGATCTTCGCCAGCTCGATACGCATGCGCCAGCCGCCCGAGAACTCGCGTGTAGGACGCGAGAAGTCGTCGCGGGTGAACCCCAGTCCGGTGAGCGTGCGCTCCATCTCGGCCTCGTAGTTCTCGCCGCCCATCATCATATATCGGTCGTGCTCCTGGGTGAAACGCTCCACCAGGGCCAGATAGTCATCGCTCTCGTAGTCGGTGCGCTCGGCCATCTCGTGCTGCATGCTGTCAAGGCGCTCCTTCATCTGGGTGTGGCTCGAGAAAGCCTTGCGCGTCTCCTCAGCCACCGTGGTGTCGTCCGACAGCTTCATCACCTGCGGCAGGTAGCCGATGGTGGCATCGTTGGGCACGCTCACCGTACCCTCCGTGGGCCGCTGTATGCCGCACAGTATCTTGAGCATGGTCGACTTGCCGGCGCCGTTCTTTCCCACCAGGGCTATGCGGTCGCGGTCGTTGATCACAAAGCTCACATCGCGGAAAAGCGGCTTCACGCCAAATTCCACCTTCAAATTCTCTACCGAAATCATCGTTCTATGACTATTTATGAATTGCAAAGTTACGAAAAAAAGACAATAACGCCATATTGCCCGCATGATTATTCACCCACCGTCATGCCTACGGCCTGCGACGGTACTAACGCCCACCTCAGATGAACATCGCAAAGAGGATGGAACCCAACACGGTGAGGATGCCGCACACCACGATCGACAGTCCGCTCATGGCTCCCTCCACGGCACCCATCTCCATGGCCTTCACCGTTCCCACGGCGTGCGACGAGCTGCCGATGGCGATACCCTTGGCGATGGGCTCCTCAATCTTCAGCAACTTCAGCACCTTCTCGGCGAAGATGTTGCCCAGCACACCGGTGACGATGATGACCACGATGGTCACCGACACGTAGCCGCCGAGCTCCTCCGACACACCCATGCCAATGGCCGTGGTGATCGACTTGGGCAGGAAGGTGACATACGAGGCGTGGTCGAACCCGAAGAGCAGGGCCAGCACCAGGATGGTGACCAGCGACGACAGCACGCCGGCCACGATGCCGGCCAGCACAGCGCGGTAGTTCTTCTTCAGCAGCTCCATCTGCTGGTAGAGGGGCACAGCCAGACAGATGGTCGACGGGGTGAGCATATAGCTGATGCAGTTGGAGCCCACGGCATAGTCTTTATAGCTCACGCCGGTGAGCAGCAGGAAGGCGATGACCAGCACAATGGCCACCAGCAGCGGGTTCATCAAGGCCCAGCCGGTCTTGCGCTTGAGCATCATGCCGATGCCATACGCTCCCAGGGTGATCATCACGCCCAGGAACACAGAATTGGTAAACATCTCTTTCATCCTTGCTGTTCTTTAGATTTCGATACGGCGCGGTTGCGGCGGATGGCATACTGTGTCACCCAACCGGCGACACCCATGACGACAAACGTCGACACCACGGTGATAATAATATAAGGTATGAGCGAGCGGGCAATGACGTCCCAAGAGTCGATGAGTCCCACGGCCGGCGGCACGAAGATCACGGGCATCACGGCCAGCAGAAAGACGGTCACCTCACGAATGTCCTTCACCTTGACCCATCTGAGTTCGAGGGCGATGAACAGCAGGATGATGCCATAGATGCTGGCCGAGATGGGGATGGGGATAAGGTAATGCAGCACCTCGCCCATGAAGGCGATGGTGACGATGATGAGAAACTGCAACAGGTATTTCATGAGGCAGATTATTTAGAAGGTTCAACCTGCAGACCGATGCAGCCGACGTATGTCTCAATGAGTTGCGCCGTATCGTCAGCCGACAAACGACAGCTGTCGATGCAGAGGTCGTAGTCGTCGGCGTTGCCCCACGTCAGTCCGGTATGGTACTTATGGTATGTCATGCGATGGTCGTCCTGCTCTTGGACAAAGTCGCGGGCCTCGGCTACCGTCAGGTGCTCTTCGGCAGCGATGTTTCTGACACGCAGCTCGAGGTCGCCCTTGAGGAACACCGACACCAGGTCTTTGCGCTCACGGAAGATATAGTTGCCGCAACGCCCGATGATGATGCAGTTCTCCTGCCCAATCATCTCTGCCAGTATGGCCAGCGTGCGCTCGTGCTTCTTGCCCGTCGAGTCGGCGTAGTCGTTGGAAATGGCAAACATCAGTTCATCTACCGGGCGCTCTTCAAAGAAGTCGTCCATCTCGGCCAACATGCCTTTGCGCTCGGCCATATCCCTGAGGTTTTGCCGGGTGTAGAAGGGCACACCATAATGCCGGGCCAGCTTCTCACCCACATGGAGCGCACCGCAGCCGGCCTGCCGCGCTATTGTAATGATCATTGCTTGAATGTTATGATTAAATGAGTTATCCTTCAATTTGAATGCAAAGTTATACAATTCTGACGAAACACGCACCACCCTCCCCCAACTTTTCGTGGTTTAAAAGAGAATTATAG
>CAZBQA010000122.1:3219-6979 GCA_964493905.1 uncultured Prevotella sp. | reverse complement strand
TGCGCTACGACAAGATCATCATCATGACCGATGCCGACGTCGATGGCTCGCACATCGACACGCTCATCATGACGCTCTTCTTCCGCTTCATGCCCAAGATCATTGAGGAGGGACATCTCTACATCGCCACGCCGCCCCTCTACAAGTGTACCTACAAGGGCAACACCAGCGAGTATTGCTACAACGAGCAGCAGCGCCAGGCCTTCATCGACAAGTATGCCGGCGGCGACGAGGATGCCAAGAGCATCCACACGCAGCGCTACAAAGGTCTGGGTGAGATGAACCCCGAACAGCTCTGGGAGACCACCATGGACCCCACCACACGTCTGCTCAAGCAGGTGACGGTGGAGAATGCCGCCGAGGCCGACGAGATCTTCTCGATGCTCATGGGCGACGACGTGGAGCCGCGCCGCGAGTTTATCGAGGAGCACGCCGCCTACGCCAACATCGACGCATAAGCGCCCATACATACAGGTCTTCCCAAAGGGTGAGATGTTACCTCGTGCGATGTCTTTTCCTTTGGGGAGACTTTTCGTTTTACCATGGCTCGCCAGGCTGGCGAGGCCACCAATCACCTACAACCCTCTACCTCATGAACAAACATTTGCTCTTTCTGGCCCTCCTGGCCCCTGCCCTGCAGGCCACTGCCCAACAGCTGCCCATGCGCCTGTGGTACGACCGCCCCGCACAGTATTTCGAGGAGGCGATGCCCATCGGCAACGGCCGGCTCGGTGCCATGGTCTACGGCGGTGCCGGGCGCGACACGCTCTATATCAACGACATCACCTTCTGGACGGGCAAGCCCGTAGACCTCAGCACCGACAGCACGGCCCACCGGTGGATTCCGGCCATAAGGCAGGCCTTGTTCAGCGAAGACTACCCGAAGGCCGACTCGCTGCAACTGCGTGTGCAGGGCCACAACTCACAGTATTACCAGCCCTTGGCCACGCTCTTCATCGACGACCTCAACAGCGGCGAGGTGACGGGCTACCGCCGGGAGCTCAGCCTCGACAGCGCCCTGTGCCGCGACCGCTACGAGCGCGGCGGGGTGACCTTCACCCGCGAGTATTTCGCCTCGCATCCCGACAAGGTCATCGCCATGCGCCTCAGGGCATCGCGTCCCGGGGCACTCAACTGCCACGTGGCACTCACCTCGCAGGTGAGCCACGCCGTCAAGGCCTCCGACCGACAGCTCACCATGACGGGCTACGCCTTGGGCGACCCCAAGGAGAGCATACACTTCTGCTCGGTGCTGCGGGTGAAGAACGCCGGCGGAACGGTGGAGCACACCGACACCAGCCTCCTCATCAACGGGGCCACGGAGGCTACCATCTACTTCGTCAACCAGACGAGCTTCAACGGCTACGACAAGCACCCCGTGACTCAGGGCGCACCCTATATCGAGAACGCCATGGACGATGCCTGGCACCTGGTGAACTACACCTACGACAGTCTGCGCACCCGACACCTGAGCGACTACAAAGGCATCTACGGCCGCGTGAAGCTGCACCTCGAAGGGGCACGGCCCAACCTCACCGCCACCACCGACGCCATGCTGCGCGACTATGGCTCGGGCAGCCCGCTCGACAAATACCTCGAGACGCTCTACTTCCAGTTTGGCCGTTACCTGCACATCGCTAGTTCGCGTACGCCGGGTGTACCCGCCAACCTGCAGGGCCTGTGGAACGACAAACTGCGGGCTCCGTGGCGAGGCAACTACACCATCAACATCAACCTTGAGGAGAACTACTGGCCCTGCGACGTGGCCAACATGCCTGAGATGTTCGCACCACTGGCCACGTTTACGCAGAACCTGGCCGTCACCGGTGCTCGCAACGCATGGAACTACTATGGCATAGACCAAGGGTGGAGCTGCGGACACAACTCGGACATCTGGGCCATGACCAACCCCGTGGGCGAGAAACGTGAGAGCCCCACGTGGAGCAACTGGAACATGGGCGGCGCATGGCTCATGCAGAATGTGTACGACCACTACCTCTACACGCAAGACCGCAACTATCTGCGGCACACGGCCTACCCACTGATGAAAGGGGCCAGCGACTTCATGCTGCGCTGGCTCGTCGACAACCCCAACCGTCCCGGCGAGCTGATCACGGCGCCCGCCACCTCGCCCGAGGCCCTGTATGTGACCGACAAGGGCTACCAGGGTGCCACGGTCTACGGCGGCACCGCCGACCTGGCCATCGTGCGCGAGCTGCTGACCAACACCCTCGAGGCCGCACAGACGCTGAAGGCCGACAAGGCCTATCAGGACACGCTGCGCAACACCATCGCGCGCCTGCGCCCCTACACCGTGGGCCACATGGGCGACCTCAACGAGTGGTACCACGACTGGAACGACCAGGATTTCAAACACCGCCACCAGAGTCACCTCATCGGTCTCTACCCAGGGCACCAGATCACGCCGCAGGCCACGCCCGACCTGGCACAGGCCGCACGTCGCAGCCTCGAGATCAAGGGCGACGAGACCACGGGATGGAGCACCGGATGGCGCATCAACCTGTGGGCACGGCTGCACGACAGCCGACAGGCCTACCACATCTACCAGAAACTGCTGCGCTATGTAGACCCGACACCGGGGAAGGGACGGCACGGCGGCACCTATCCCAACCTCTTCGACGCACACCCGCCCTTCCAGATCGACGGCAACTTCGGTGGTGTGGCCGGTGTGTGCGAGATGCTCATGCAAAGCAACGGCGGCACCATCACGCTGCTGCCGGCATTGCCGGCACAGTGGGCCACGGGCAGCGTGAGCGGACTACGGGCACGCGGCGGATATGAGGTGAGCATGATATGGGCCGACGGACGTGTGACGCAGGCTGAGCTCACGAGTCGGCAAAGAGGCACCGTGCAGCTGGTGATGAACGGCAGAACCAAGACGGTGAAGGTGAAACCGGGCAAGACGGTGGTCGTGAGATGAGGCAGGCAATGATACTGCTGCTGGTCTGGGCAGGCCTTGCCACGGCCCACGCGCAAGAGTTTGGCACCCACTGGATATCGCATCCCCAGCCCGACAGCACGTCGCATGTGTGGTTCAGGCAGAGCTACCTCGGTGGGCAACGCCCGCGAAGGGCAACGGTCACGGTGGCGTCGACGGGGTTTTTCAAACTTTATGTCAACGAGTTTGTGGTTGGCACGGCCGCCTACTACCCGCTGCGCAACGATGGTGACGGCACGCCCAAGGCCGTGACGTTTGACGTGACGCGCTATCTGCGCAACGACACCAATACGGTGGCGGTGCTCTACTCTCCCGCTACGCCTCAGACCGACAGCAGGCAGGTGGCCGTGACATACTACGGGCAGATGGCCGACGGCAGCCGGTTCAGCCACCACAGTGATGGCAACTGGCTATGCAGGCGTGCCAACTCGCGGCGCAACGCCTACGGCAGCGAGTTCATCGACGGCCGACAGCACAACACCACCTGGAGGGCGGCGACCTTCGACCCCGCCCTCTGGCTCACGGCACGTGCGCAGCAAGGCACCCCCGGGGAGCCTACCCTGCCGCTGCACCAATTTTACCAAGCCACCAAGACGACCCACTGCCGCAGCTATCGGTACTTTGACACCAAGGCCGACACGGTGCGCTATGAGTTTGGCGAGGGATGGATTGGAGGCCTCTGCGTCACCCTGCGCGAGGCTCGCCGCGGCGAATATATCAACATCGGAGGCATGGAGTATATCTGCAGCGGCGAGATGGACGAGCAGGCCTATCCACGGTTCCCACGACAGCATTGCCGTG
>CAZBQA010000122.1:0-3119 GCA_964493905.1 uncultured Prevotella sp. | reverse complement strand
CACGAACTGTCGTATCTCTTCACCTTCTCGCGCACCCATCCGGTGTTTCACCTCACCGAACAGGAGGCGCAAAACATTGTCGACTATTTCCACCTCATCAAACTGAAGGTAGACGAGACCAGCCATCGCTTCCGCCGCGATACGGCACGCTCGCTCATCCAAGCCCTGATCTACGATACGGGCGACACCATCTGGCGACTGCAGCAGAACGGTGAGTCGTCGAGTACGAGGGCTGAGAAAATATTCATGGGATTCATGTCGTTGCTCGAGCATCACTACCGCAAGGAACGTCGCGTGGGATGGTATGCCCTGCAGCTGAACATCACGCCAAAGTATCTCTCGGAGACCATCAGACAGGTGAGCCATCAGACGCCCAACAGCTGGATAGACAACTATGTGGTCATGCAACTGCGTATCATGCTGAAAAACACCACCAAGAGCATCAAGGAGATTACCGAGGAGCTGCACTTCCCCAACCAGAGCTTCCTGGGCAAATACTTCAAGCAGCACGTGGGCATGAGCCCGTCGGCATACCGCAAGAGCCTCAACGAGACACGCTGACCACTGCCCCCTAGGACTGCGAGGCCAGCAACTGCTCGGCCACCGCACAGAGCTCGTCGTACCACTCTTGTCCGAAACGGCGCACCAACGGATCTTTCAGAAAAACATACAATGGCAGGTCAAGGGCTTTTCCCTTGGCCACGGCAGCCTTGCAGATATCCCAGCGATGATAGTTGATGCCCGTGAGTCCGTTGCTGAAGTGCTTCTCGCGGATGGGATACAAGGCACATGAGATGGGCTTGCACCAGTGGGTCTTGCCTGCGCGGTAAGCCCGCTCGGTGGCACACAAGCAACAATGGGGGATGACATGGCCGCTGCCTGCATCCTCCAGGTCTTCATAGCAGGTGAAGACGCAGTCCTTACCATTGACAATACTCGTCACCAGGTCGCCCTCGACATCGGCGTAGGCCACACCCTGCTTGTCGATGACGCTCTGCGCCGAGGCCGAGAGCGAAGGCCACACCTCGTCGAGACACGACTCCAGCTCGCCAATCTCATCGAGCGTGACAGGAGCACCGGCATCGCCCTCGATGCAGCAGCGTCCTTTGCAGGCATCGAGGTCGCAACAAAATCTCTCTGTAAAGATGTCGGGCGAAACAAGTACGTCACCGACCTGAACAATATGTAAATCCATGTTTGAAAGCCTCGCTTACCAATCAATCTCCTTTTCTCCCTGTTGCCTCAGATACTCGTTGCACCGCGAGAACTGGTGTTGTCCGAACCACCCGCCTCGGTTGGCGGAGAGCGGTGAAGGATGCACCGACTCGAGCACAAGGTTGCGCTGCTGGTCGATGAGATAACGCTTGCTGCGGGCATAGCCGCCCCAAAGCATGTAGACGAGATGCTCACGATGCGCACTGAGGGCCTTGATGGCGGCATCGGTGAAGGTGTCCCAGCCCAGCCGCTGATGGCTGTTGGCCTGATGGGCACGCACGGTGAGCGTAGCGTTGAGCAACAGCACACCCTGCTCGGCCCAGCGCGTGAGGTCGCCGCTCTGAGGCATGGGCTTGCCAAGGTCGCTCGATATCTCCTTGAAGATATTGATGAGCGAGGGCGGCATCATCGTACCGGCTGGCACCGAGAAACTCAGTCCCATGGCCTGGCCCGGTTCATGATAAGGGTCCTGCCCAATGATCACCACCTTCACACGGTCGAAGGGACAAAGGTTGAAGGCGTTGAACACCAGCCGTGCGGGGGGATAACACGCATAGCGCGTGTACTCCTCGCGCACCTGGGCAGTGAGTGCGGAGAAATAGGGCTTGGCAAACTCGGCTTCGAGATGGTCATGCCACGAGGGTTCTATCTTTACGTTCATGATGCAGGATAAACGTTTGGCGCGTGGGTATGTCTGTACGATTCGTACAGAGACGGTGAAGACTTCGCTCCTCACAGCGTGCAAAGATACAAAAATACCCCGAACACTATGATAAGATGTGGGGTTATTTTCTGTGTGAGCCTCTTTCACCACTTAGTTTATCCCTGCTTTCCATGTCCCCGCGCAGTGCCCCGCATCGGGGAGAGGGAAGGAATGGTGGGGGAGAGAAAAATGATTTGCCTGCACAGAGAGGATGATTTGGGAATGCAGGGAGCATTTTTTGGGCACGCAGAGACGCAGAGAGATTGGAGTTGTGCATCTCTGATGCAGAAGAAGAAAATGGAATCAGAGGGCCGAAAGCCAAAGGAGTAAACGGAGGCTGCTTCCGTTCCATCCGCCCATCGCAAAGCGATGATCCGTACTATCAAAATGTGCTGGATGGTAATTCCGAAATTTCCGAGTTTTCCGTGTTGAAAATAACCACGCAGAGGTATGGTTATTTCCCACAGATGAGTTTTGAGGCACGCAGAGACGCAGAGAGATTGGAGTTGTGCATCTCTGATGCAGAAGAAAAAATGGAATCAGAGGGCCGAAAGCCAAAGGAGTAAACGGAGGCTGCTTCCGTTCCATCCGCCCATCGCAAAGCGATGATCCGTACTATCAAAATGTGCTGGATGGTAATTCCGAAATTTCCGAGTTTTCCGTGTTGAAAATAACCACGCAGAGGTATGGTTATTTCCCACAGATGAGTTTTGAGGCACGCAGAGACGCAGAGAGATTGGAGTTGTGCCTAACCACTGCATCCTAATTCATGGTATCGTGTCAAACCCCGAAAGTTGCTGGGGACCTCCTCTACATGTATCATCCTCCAGCAAACATTTGAACCAAGCAAACGCCCAACTTCCTGCAGTCCGGAAGTTGGGCGTTATGGTTAAGAGGGATCAGCTTACAGCCATACTTACTTGGTGTAGGCGGCTGCACTCACGCCGGCATCGCAGATGAGGTTCTCGCCTGTCATGTCGGCAGGCTGCTCCAGACCCATGATATGCAGGATCGAGGGAGCCACGTCAGCCAGACGACCGTTCTTCACCGTGGCGCTGTTGTTGTTGGTCACGTAGATGAAGGGCACGGGGTTGAGCGAGTGGGCCGTATTGGGCGTACCGTCTTCGTTGATGGCATTGTCGGCATTGCCGTGGTCGGCAATGATGATGGCCTCATAGTCGTTGGCCTTGGCAGCCTCGAT
>CAZBQA010000121.1:0-7008 GCA_964493905.1 uncultured Prevotella sp. | reverse complement strand
TGCTGATTGTTCACCATTTTACAACCGCGATGTTTTTCCTAAACTATTTCTTGTATTTATTGATCAGGTCGACAGCTCGACTGTCACCCAGATCTTGTGCCTTCTGCAAGGTCTGCAGGCCTTCTGCGGTTTGCTTGGTCTCACATAAAGCAATGCCTTTGATGATATAGAGGTCTGCATATTCCTGGGTGAAGGCGAGGGCTATGTCGCAGGTCTTGATGGCGTCTTCGGGCTTGTTGACCCGCAACTGCAGGCTGGCCATCTCGGCATAATAGGTGGGCTCGGCGCGGTTGAGGACAATGGCATGGGCGATGTCGTTTAAAGCGAGCTGGTATTGACGGATCTTCATCTCACACTTGTATTTGGTGAAGTAGAAGTCGTGGGTGCCCTGGAAATTCACCAGACTGTCGTATTTCAGATAGTCGGTGAAGGCTTTCCGATACTCGCCCGCATTGTCGTAGGCCCGGCCGCGAGCCAGCACATAGGGGGCGGCCGCCGTGCCATCCTGGGCGGCAACGGCACGGTCGAGCAGGGCCATAACCTCTTGATGGGGGGCATTCAGTTGTACCTTGCACTGCGCGGCTTCAAAATACACCTCACCGTTTTTGCCGAAGTCGGTCTGCTGGAGCTGGGTGAAGAGATCCAAGGCCTTCTGATAGTCGCCCTGGGCATAAATGATTTGTGCCTGCTGGTGCTTGTAAAAGGGTAGGGGATTGATTTTCTCAGCCTCCTGTGCCAGTTGGAGCGCACGCTGTAGCGACCATTTGGTGTAGGTGGCATCTATACGATAGACCACAGCACTGTACACGGCCTGAGCATATTTGCTGTAGGCCTCATCTTTCTTTGCGACATTCTTTAGCGATAGGCTCAACACCTGGTCGGCAGCGTCAAGCTGCCTCTGCTGCTGTAGGCGGGCAGCACGACTGTTATAGCCTAAGGCCGAGGAGGGAAATAGTCGGATGAAGTCGTCGATATAAGCATCATACTTTGCTGTGTCAACCTGTTGGGCGGCAAGCATCAGCATGAGCGTGGCCTGGTCTTCCTCGTCAGGCAAGGCGGTGCGGATGCCTGTGGCGCGCAAGGTTTGGTCGTTGATCGACATGCCGTTGACCTTGAAGGCAGAAGTCAGTCGGATGTCAGCCGAAAAGGCCTGTCCACCGTTCTCTGGGCGCTGCATGATGCCAAGCAACTGCCCGGCCTCGTTGACGAGAGGACAACCCAGTTCGGTGGAAGAGACATCCGTATCGTTGAAGACATAATAGTTATGAGTGGTCATAAACTTCTCACTCCGCAGAGGCGTCATATTCTGTATTTCAGGCTTCTTGAGATCATAGCCCACCACATATACTCCAGATGCTGGTGTGTCACTGGTGGTGACGGGGGCACCGGCAGTGTTATATCCCTTCACACGGAAACGGCAAAGGTCATAGAGTTCGGAAACGCCCACCATGACATCTACATCGTATTGTTTCCCTTTGGCATCTACAACCACAGCACGAGCGGCACCGTTGAAGGGGTGCCACATGGCCACTGCCTCACCGTTTTTACCGGTGAATACGCCGTGTGATGAGCCATGGATGGAGCCGTCAGCATTGAATGTGGTTAGGGTAAACACCTGCGTTGCAGCTTTCTTCACGGGGGTAGGCTGAGCCTTCACCGAGGCAAAAGGTGCATGGAGCAAATGTAGGAGGAAGAGGAGGAGTAGAATGGAGATATTTATTCTTTTCATTGTTACATGATGCTGGATAGAATCATAGAAATACTATTGTTGGTTGGCGAGCAAGGATCGGGCATTCTCGATGGCTGCCTCAGTGACGCTGCTGCCACTGAGCATCTGGGCAATCTCGGTGACGCGCTGCTCGTCAGAAAGCATCAGCATGTTGCTGATGGTGCCTTGGGGTGTTTCTTCCTTGCTTACCTTGTAATGGGTGAGGCCCATGGCTGCAATCTGTGGCAGGTGGGTGATGGAGATGACCTGACGATTGTTGTCGCCCATCTCACGCATGATTTGCGCCATCTTCTCTGCCACTCGCCCGCTGACACCGGTATCAATCTCGTCGAAGATGATAGTAGGTAGTTTTACGGCACCACTGATCATGGCCTTGAGCGAGAGCATCACGCGGGCCACCTCGCCACCCGAAGCCACCTGACTGACGGGTTGGAGCGGTGTGCTGCTATTGGCACTAAAGAGGAACGAAACCTTGTCGCACCCACTGGAAGAGAAATCCTTTTGTGTCAGTTCGATAGAGAATCGGACATTGGGGATGCCAAGAGGTGCAAGGCGCGTCTTCATCTCGCTTTCTACCTTAACGGCAGCCTTCTTGCGGGCAGCGCTGAGTCTGGCGGCCTGGGCCTTACAGTCGGCCAGTGCCTGGTCTACGGCCTGCTTCAACAGCGCAAGCTGTTCGTCGCCACCATCGATGTTCTGGAGCTCCGACTTGATGCGTTCGCGTTCAGCGATGAGCTCTTCTACCGAGGCAGCATGGAACTTATGCTCCAAGGCATAGATGAGGTCCAGGCGGTCGTTGAGCACCTGGAGCTGACGGGGGTCGAACTCCACCTGCTCCAGTCGGTTGTCTATCTCCTGGGCAATATCTTTCAGTTCGATATACGACGAGTCGAGGCGCTTGGCCAGTGCCTTTACCTCGGGGTAAACGTTGGTGATGTCTTGTATGCGCTCGGCAGCATGACGGATGAGCTGTACGGCACCAGTCTCCTCAGCCGAGAGCGATGAGGAGGCATCGTAGAGCGAACCTTTGATGTCCTCGGCATGGCTCAGCATCTGAAATTGTTGCTCCAGTTCAGCCTGTTCGCCTTCGACGAGGCTTGCCTTGTCGAGTTCGGCAAACTGGAAGCGTAGAAACTCCTCGTTCTCACGGCTCCTCTGACATTGCGCCTCGAAGGCTTCGTAGTCGCGCTCTGCCTGACGTAAAGCCGTATAAGCCTTGCGGTAGGCCTCACGCTCTTTTTCGTCACCGGCAATGATGTCGACGACGCTCAGCTGGAAGTCTTCTTTTTGTAACAGAAGGTTCTGGTGCTGACTATGGATATCTACGAGCTGTTCGCCAAGATCGCGCATCACACCCAGCGACACGGGTGTATCGTTGACAAAGGCACGGCTCTTGCCATTGGCATTGACCTCGCGCCTGATGATACAGTCATCGGGGTCATAGTCGATGTTGTTTTCGTTGAAGAAGGCTTCCATCCCATAGGAGGCCAAGGTGAAATGAGCTTCAACGATACACTTCGAACATCCTGATTTGATTTGCTTGATGTCGGCTCGTTGGCCAAGCAGCAGGTGTATCGCCCCAAGGATGATGCTCTTGCCGGCACCCGTTTCACCGGTAATGACCGAAAACCCGGGCTTGAAACCGATATTCAGCTCATCGATGAGCGTGAAGTTCTTGACATATAACTGTTTGAGCATGGAGTTTTATTGCTTGATTTTCTCCCAAACATTGTTTTGAGAGGCATTGATGGAGAAGAGTATGTCGTAGACGGTTTCCTTCTCTTTCTGTGTTCCCTTTCCCTGATAGATGTTGGCAAGCTCATCGCGCTTGAAGTCTGTCCAGATTTGGGGCAACATACTCATTGGGCGATCTTCATGACTTTTTTTCAGGTCTTTCTCCAAGGCTGTGCTGATCTCCGTGCGACCACGTTCGGCATTGTTGGCCATCTCGTCGAGTCCTTTACGGTAATAGTCATATTGCAACTGTCTGAACGGTTGCATGGCTCCGTCAAGGTAATCGTTGATGATGGCAAAGCGGTTGCGGTCGTTGTCAAACGACTTCCATCCTGTAAACTCCAGGTTTTGGGCATTGTTGGCCAGGTTCATGCATCGTTGCAGCACAGCTTCGCCCCCCATTGGCGAGAAGCTGTCGAGGTTAAGTCCGATGATGAGAAAGGCATAATAGCCAAAAAGCGCGGTCAGCTGGTTGTCAATGGTCTCTTCGTTCCACTCCAGCTGGTCGTACTGAGCAAACCTGAAATTGAAGTCGTTGTCGGTGTTGTTGTATAACGTCGTCGTATAAGAAGAGTTGAACACAGGCCTATTGGCTTGGATTAATGCTTTACAAGTGAACAGGCCCGTGGACGGGTCGTATTTGGTGACCGTGATGTTAAAGTTGCAGGAGATGCGTTCATTCTTCTGGAACTGTAGGTTAGTCCACTGCCGGTCGTTGACAAACTGCTCCAGCGTCTGCTGCAGGTTGTCGAATACTGATGCGTCGGTGCCTTGAATCTGGTTATGGTTTACCGTGATTTTGGCATCGAGCTCCTGCGCTGTTGCTGGCATGGCAAGCGTCAGCAACAGGTATCCGGCAATGATGATCCTCCCTATTTGCATATTGCAGACCTTCTGCTAATCGTTATTTCATGTTTTGATTGAGTTTCGCCTCGCGCAACCGAATACGTGTCAGCACCTGCTTGGTGTTGAGTGTGAAGTCGGAAGCCAACATCCAACTGTAGTAGCCTGGGTCGCGGTGGAGCACATCGGTCACCATCCAACCCTTGTACTTGCCGAAGTTGAAGGCCTCCTGCTTGCGCGGCTTGCCATTCTCGTCCAGTAACGGCTCGCCGTTGGCATCTTTGACATCCTGCCAGATGATGCGTCCGGCAAAGTCGACATTGTCACTGTTCTTCGAGAATTCGGCCAGCACGTCCATATTGTTGGGCAGTGCATGCTCAGGCTCCTCAACGGTCTCAGGATTGTATTTGTCCAGCTGCCCCTGTAACACCCTGTAGGTTGCCTCTGCATCCTGGTCGGCACGATGGGCTTGGAAGTCGTCTTCCATCTTATGGCCCGTGTAGAACTTATAGGCTGCGGCCAGGTTGCGTTGCTCCATCTTGTGGAAGATCGTCTGTGCATCTATCAGTCGGCAGCGAGAAAAGTCGAAGTCGATACCGGCACGGAGAAATTCTTCAGACAGCATGGGGATGTCGAAGCGGTTAGAGTTGAACCCGGCAAAGTCGCAGCCCGTGAACTTGTCAGAGAGGTCTTTGGCCATCTGCTTGAAGGTGGGGGCATCCTTGATATCCTCGTCGGTGATGCCCGTCAGCTGCTGTACAAATTCTGGAATAGGCTTGCCGGGGTTTACGAACACATTCTGGTGATCTTCTTCGCCGCTGGGCATGACCTTGATGTAGGAAATCTGGATGATGCGGTCGTTGACCAAGTCGAGACCTGTTGTTTCCAAGTCAAAGATGACCAGCGGCTTGGTAAGGTGTAATTTCATTTCTGCTCTTTAATCGTTTAGCAACAAAACTGTTACTTAATCGTTTAGCAACAATGGCATGATCAGCATCAGCACATCCTCGTTCTCTGGCTGTATTGTCGGCACGATGATACCGGCACGGCTGGGGTCTCCGAGCAAGATTTTAATCTCATCGGTGTTGATGGAGTTGAGAATCTCATTGAGGAAGTCGCCACGGAATCCAATTTGGAGAGGTTGTCCGTTGTAGGTGCATACCAGGCGCTCTTTGGCGCTGGTGGCAAAGTCGAGGTCCTCTGACGAAAGCTCCAGTCCACCAGCGTCCAGGCGGAACCTGATGAGCTGACTGCTCATGCTGGCAAACGGCAGGATGCGGCGGATGGCGCTGAGCAGCGACTTGCGGTCGATGGTCAGTTCATTAGGATTGTCTTTGGGGATGGCTGCATTGTAGTTGGGATACACACCCTCGATGAGACGGCACGAGAGCACACCCTCGGCATATCTGATTTCGGCGGCACGGCTGTTGAATTTGATCACCACGTCGCCACCGTCCTTGCCTAGGCCATTCTTCAGCAGTGTGGCCGGTTTCTTGGGCAGGATGAAAGAGGCGGGTGTCTCACTCTTGATGCTTATGTTCTGGCAGCGCACCAGCTTGTGGCCGTCGCTGGCCACAAAAGCCAGACAGTCGGGCGTCAGGTCAAAATAAACACCGTTCATCACCGGGCGAATCTCATTGCTGTCGGTGGCAAAGAGTGTGCGGTTGATGTTGTCGCAGAGCACCGAGGCATCGATGGTGATGACATGCACGTCGTTGGCGAGGGCCTCGTGGCGGGGATATTCTGCCGCATTCTGTGCAGTGAAGTGGTACTGACCGTTCTGGTAGCCCACCGTCACCTCATAAGTGTCGAGGTTCACTTCAAACGTCAGCGGCTGCTCAGGCAACTCCTTCACCGCATCAAGAATGGTATGGTTGGAAATGGCAAAGTCGCCATCCACATCAAATTGGTCAAGGGGCAGCGACGACTGCATCACATTCTCGCTGTCAGAAGCGGTAATGGTGACCTGTCCGTTGTGGATCTGAAATAAGAAACTCTCGAGAATAGGTAGGGAGTTCTTGCTGTTGATGACCTTGGCTAAGGTCTGCAAGCGGCTGCTGAGCGCTGCGCTGGATAAAGTAAATCTCATGAGTATATTTATTTATTTTGGTTTTCTCGAATTATCTACAAAGATAATAATAAAAAAGAATATTATCTATAGCGACTGTGATATTTTTCTATTTTTTTGATTTTTGTGAATTGAAAGTTTGCTATTTAGTAATAAAATGCTTAATTTCGCATTTTGAAAACATCATGTAAACCGATAAAAAATCAATAAGATGGCATTAAATGGTATAGAAGTAGAAGGTGTGATTATCAAGGAATATCCTGTCAAGGAAGGAGTGTCTAACAGAACTGGCAACGCTTGGAAGTCGCAGGAGTTTGTGATTCAGACCAAGGATCAGTATCCCCGTGCATGCCTGTTTCGTGTCTTCGGTGCCGACAAGCTCGAGCAGTTCAATATTCACCAGGGTGATACGGTGCGCGTATGGTTCGATATCAATGCTCGTCCTTGGCAAGACCGTTACTTCAACGATATCAGTGCATTCCGTGTAGACCATATCGATCCCAACGCTGTGAACACGGGCACACAGGCAACCACTCAGGCCGATCCCTTTGGTGGCGCACCTGCAGCAGGGCCGTCGTCAGTCAGCTCACCCGACCCTATGGCTTCCAACAACAGCCAGGACAGTTCTGACGAC
>CAZBQA010000120.1:0-7462 GCA_964493905.1 uncultured Prevotella sp. | reverse complement strand
GCCTGCAGCAACAGCATCTCCAGCCCGTTCTTCACCGTGGCGCCATGGTCCTTGCCCCGCTTCATAAACAGCGTCTCGTCGGGGTTGTAGATGAGGTCGTAGAGCAGCGTGTGGCTGTCCATGGCCTCGTAGGGCAGCGCGGGACACTCGTCGGCATGGGGATACATGCCCGTGGGGGTGCAGTTGACCACCACATTATACGCCTTGATGACCTCCGGCGTCACCTGCTCATATCTGATGGCCCCCGGGCGATCGAAGCGGCTCACCATCACCGTCTCCAGTCCCAGAGCCTTGAGGCCGTAGCCGATGGCCTTGGCCGCGCCGCCGGTGCCCAGGATGAGGGCCTTCTTATGATAGCGCTCCAGCAGGGGCTCGATGCTGCGGGTGAAACCGATGACATCGCTGTTGTAGCCCTTGAGCACCACCTTCTTGCCCTTATGTTCCACCTTGATGACATTAACCGCACCGATGGCCCGGGCCTCGGGGCTGAGCGTGTCGAGGTAACTGATGACCTTCTCCTTGTAGGGAATCGTCACGTTCAGTCCGCGCAGTTCGGGGTTGGTGTCGATCACCTCGGGAAACTCGTCGATGGAGGCGATTTCAAAGTTCTCGTAAGTGGCGTCGGTTCCCTCGTTCTGAAACTTCTCATTGAAGTAGCCGATCGAGAAAGAGTGACCGAGCGGATAGCCTATCAAGCCATATTTGTCCATAGTGGGTAAGGGTTTATGATGATGAGGTGGCGGGCCGTTGCCTGACCTGCCTATTTTTCTGCGAAGTAGACCGTGCAGATGCCGAAGGTGAGGCGCTTGAACATCACCTTCGAGAATCCCGCCTTGCGGAAGATGTCCATCATCTGCTCTCCCTGCGGGAAGGCTTCGATGGTCTTGGTGAGGTAGCTGTAGGCACTCTGGTCGCGTGAGATGAGTCGCCCGTAGACGGGCAGCACGGTGTGCGAGTAGACCCTGAAGAGTTGCTTCATGGGAAACGACACCGGCGTGGTGAGCTCAGCGATGCTCAGGTGCCCGCCCTTCTTCAGCACGCGGTGCATCTCGCGCAGTCCGGCGTCGAGGTTCTGGAAGTTGCGGATGCCGAAGGCCGCCGTCACGGCATCGAAGGTCTCGTCGGCGAAGGTCATGTGCAGGCAGTCTTCCTTCTTGAAGCTGATGACGCTGTCGAGGCCCTCGCGCCTGACCTTCTCGCGGCCGATGGCCATCATGCCCTCCGAGATGTCGGCACCCACCAGCTGCCGGGGCTTGAGTGTCCGTGCGGCAAGAATGGCAAAGTCGCCCGTGCCCGTGGCGATGTCGAGCATCGTCTGCGGCCGGTAGGGCTCGAGCAGGCCGATGGCCTTGCGGCGCCAGCCCTTGTCGATGTTCCACGACAGCCGGTGGTTGAGGGTGTCGTAGTTGGCGGCGATGTTGTCGAACATCTCCTCCACCTGTCCGCCCTTCTCGCCCTGTCCGTCGTAGGGTTTGATCTCTTCTTGCTTGTACATGATGGTATGTTATATGGTGGGCCTATATACATCTGGCGTGGCACAGGCCGAAGCCTGCGTCACGCCAGACAGCAGCCTTGCGCCCTATTTGCGCGAGGCGAGGTATTCCTTGACGTTCTTCTCGATGCGGGCAGCGATGTCGCCGTCCTCGGCAGCTTTGTCGAAGGTAGTGCCGGTGATGTGCTCGTAGAGCTCGATGTAACGCTCCGACACGCTCTCGGCGTAGGCGTCGGTAATCTCGGGCATCACCTGTCCGGGTTCGTTCATGAAGTTGTGCTCGATGAGCCACTGGCGCACAAACTCCTTGGAGAGCTGCTTCTGGGGCTCGCCCTTGGCCAGGCGCTCCTCGTAGCCCTCGGCGTAGAAGTAACGGCTGGAGTCGGGGGTGTGGATCTCGTCGATGAGATAGATCTTGCCGTCGCGCTTGCCAAACTCATACTTGGTGTCGACGAGGATCAGGCCGTGCTGGGCGGCAATCTCCTGTCCGCGGGCAAAGAGCTTGCGGGTGTAGTCTTCGATGACGGCATAGTCGTCGGCCGAGACGATGCCCTGTGCGATGATCTCCTCGCGCGAGATGTTCAGGTCGTGACCCTCGTCGGCCTTGGTCGTCGGGGTGACGATGGGCTCGGGGAAACGCTCGTTCTCGTGCATGCCCTCGGGCAGCTTCACGCCGCAAAGCTCACGACTGCCGTTCTTATACTCACGCCATGCCGAGCCGGTGAGGATCGAGCGGATGATCATCTCCACACGAAAACCCTCGCACTTCACGCCCACGGTGACCATGGGGTCGGGCGTGGCCAGCTTCCAGTTGGGGCAGATGTCAGCCGTCTGGTCCAGAAAGCGGGCCGCTATTTGGTTGAGCACCTGTCCCTTGAAGGGAATGCCCTTTGGCAGAACAACGTCGAATGCCGAGATTCTGTCCGTGGCAACCATCACGATGAGGTCGTCGTCAATGTCATAAACGTCACGTACTTTGCCGTGATAAACACTCTTCTGTCCATCAAAATGGAAATCGGTACTTGTCAATGCTTTCATAAGTCTGCCCCTCTCCCTCTTCCGGGGGATGCTCTCGCAACGGGTCTCCATGATAAATATTAAAAACGTTAAAACCTAATTCTCCGTAAAGTCGGGCGCCTCGACGTAGGTGATGCGCTCCTCGCGTTCTTCGCGCGCCTCACGCCGGGCCTTTGCCTTCTCGGCGCGCTGCTCCTCGCCTTTCTTGTCGTACTTGTCGTAGGCATCGACGATACGCGTGACAAGCTTGTGGCGCACAATGTCCTTCTGGTTGAGGTCCACCACGGCGATGCCCTCCACGCCGTCAAGCACCTTCAGCGCCTCCTTCAGTCCGCTCTTCTGCTCACGCGGCAGGTCGATCTGGGTCATGTCGCCCGTGATGATCATCTTGGTGTTCCAGCCCATGCGGGTGAGGAACATTCGGATCTGGGCCGGGGTGGTGTTCTGCGCCTCGTCGAGTATCACCACGGCGTCGCTGAGCGTGCGGCCGCGCATGAAGGCCAGCGGGGCAATCTGTATGATGTGCTTCTCCATCATGTCCTGCAGCCGCGAGGCCGGTATCATGTCTTCCAGGGCATCGTACAGCGGCTGCAGATAAGGGTCGATCTTGTCCTTCATGTCGCCGGGAAGGAAGCCCAGCTTCTCGCCGGCCTCCACCGCCGGACGGCTCAGGATGATCTTCTTGATGGCCTTTTCTTTCAGGGCCTTCACCGCCAGGGCGATGCTGAGGTAGGTCTTGCCGGTGCCCGCGGGGCCCACGGCAAAGATCATGTCGCTCGTGTCGAAGGCCTCCACGAGGCGTTGCTGGTTCTCCGACCGGCTTTTCACCGGACGGCCCGATATGCTGTAGACGATGACACCTTTCACGGCGTCTTGCTTGGTCTGCCGACCTTTCACAATGTCGAGGATGTCTTCGTCGGTGATGGCGTTGTATTTGAGCACATGACGACGCATGGTCTCGATGTCGGCCTCGATCTTCACCATCTCTTCCTCGTCGCCCAGCACGCGAACCACATTGTCGCGCGCCATGATGCGCAACTTGGGAAAGAGAGACTTGAGCATCTGTAGATGCACGTTGTTCACTCCGTAAAAAACCACGGGGTCTATATCCTCCAGGACGATATGTTTCTCTATCAATGTCTTAACTTTCCTAAATGATGGTTGATGATGCTGCAAAATTACAACAAATAAGTGAAACAGAGAACAAAAAGGGCAAAAAACTACCACACCCGAAATGTATTTTCCCGGCCTTTTGTTTTGCCATTCTTTTGATTTGTGGTATTTTTGCAAGCATAATGAAAATAACGAAAAGAAACTACTTGCTAGGCTTCATCACCGTCACCCTGATGCTGGCCCTCACGCGCTGCATATTCCCTTCGGTGGCCGCCGACCGCACGCCGGCCGCTGCTACGACCTCCGACACACTGTCAAGCCAGGCGCAAGGGTCTGACAGGCCCGTCACGCAGGCCCGCCCCCAGGCCCCGCTGACCGCCTCGAGGTTCTTCCATGCCGACGGCACGCCGGTGAGGAACCGCATCTACAGCGTGCCGGGATTCCAGCTCTCGTTTCCCGACCAGCAGGACGTGCAGCTCGAGGCGGCCACACACTGGGGCGTCAGTCCGGTGGCCAACCGCCACGATGCCGGACACCGAAAGACGGAACTGGTATATGTGGGCAGCAACCCGTTCTTCTACATCGACAAACTCAACAACAGCATACCTTACCTCGTGCCGCGCGCCTCGGTGCTGCTGCAGGACATCGGCCGCAGCTTCTTCGACAGTCTGCAGGTCAAGGGCATACCGCTCCACAAAATCATTGCCACCAGTGTGCTGCGCACCAAGGAAGACGTGCAGCGGCTGCGCAACAAGAACGGCAACGCCACCGAGAACAGCTGCCACCTCTACGGCACTACCTTCGATGTATGCTACAACCGCTATAAAACAGTGGAAGCACCCGGTGAGCCACGCCGACAAGTGCGCAACGACACGCTGAAATGGGTGCTCGCCGAGGTGCTACGCGACATGCGCGAGTCGGGTCGCTGTTACGTCAAGTACGAGGTAAAGCAGGGCTGCTTCCACATCACCGTGCGCTAAACCGCACCCGCCTTGGCCTCCAAGACAGAATAACAATATAAAAAGGGACCAAGGTAGGGTTTTAAGACAGAGTAACAGAATAACAAAAGGAACTAAGGCTAGGTTTCAGGACAGAGTAACAGAATAACAAAGCCTGCCCTCCAATTTTCTCTTCACTACCATTCGAAACACACCAGACACGCTTTCGAAAGAATATCAGGCGCTTTCCGAACATACACTGTACGCTTTCGGATTGCCTGACAAGATTATTTGCTAAATCAGCATACGCCTGTCACGCTTTTCCCCAGTTCCCCCCGATGGCACTCCTTGTGGCAGTCGGGGCGTAGCATTACCCGCATGGCAGTCCCCTCCTACCGGAGGGGTTGGGGGAGGCTCCCCCAACACGTTTAACGGCCCACTCTCACGAGCGGGCCGTAACGGTTATAATGATAATAAATTTGAATGAATAACACCCTCGCGGGCTTATGATATAATAAAAGTTTAAACAATTCACAGTCAGAAAGGAAATACGTCTCATTTAGAAAACCATATCCCTTTGTCCTTCCATTCTCTTATTGGTTATACCTTTTGGTTGGACGGTGTAAAATTACAATTTATTCTACAATTCCCATCTTTTTCACTTACTCTTTTTTAACATCTTAACAATTGTTAGACAAAACGCCTTTTCACGCTCCGAGTTTTAACAAACATACTGTAATAACTACGAAAAACAGAAAACTCAAACATATAATATCGGCATTATACCACCGTCTGCGGCTTGCCTTCTCGTCTCTCACAAAGGTACGCCACAGTGACACCTTCAAAACTCACCACACCCTCACCCGCTGCTCAGGGGCCATATAGAGCGAAGCCGATGCATCGATGCCGAAAGCAACATACCAGGCATCGATATGGGCCAGGGCTCCGTTCACGCGCAGCGGCGACGGTGCATGCACGTCGCCCTTCACGGCATTGAGCTGCGCCTCGGGCCGCATGGTGCCCGCATAGTTGAGCGCGAAGGCCAGGAAGAAACGCTGCTCGGGCGTGAAACCGTCGTGCGTCTTGAGCGGATGCTCGGCCATCGAGGCCGCCAGGGCATCCCAGGCAATGTTCAGTCCGCCGTTGTCGCCGAGGTTCTCGCCGAGCGTCTGCCTGCCGTTGACACGTGCCCCGGGTATGACCTCACGCCCGTCGAAAAACCGTTCCATCACCTCGGCACGCTGCCCAAAGCGCTGTTCGTCGGCCTCGGTCCACCACGACACGAGGTTGCCGGTGCGGTCGAAGCGGTGGCCCTGGTCGTCGAAGCCGTGCGTCATCTCGTGGCCGATGATGGTACCAATGGCCCCGTAGTTGTAGGCATCGTCTTCGTCGGGACAGAAGAACGGTGGCTGGAGGATGCCTGCGGGGAAGGTGATGTCGTTGTTCACCAGGTTGTAGCAGGCGTTGACCGTATAGGGATTCATGTCCCACTGCTTGCGGTCGACGGGTCGGTTGACGTTCTTGCGTACAAACTCATCGTTCTCGTAGGCCGCGATGTTCCACATGTTGTCGAAGTACGACAGTCGCTCGTCCACCTCCAGTCCCTCATAGTCGTCCCAGGCATCGTCGTCGGGATAGCCTATCTTGAGTTTCATGTCGGCGAGCTTGGCCAGTGCCGCCTGGCGTGAGGGCTGGCTCATCCAGTCTTGGCGGGCGATGCGCTGGGCGAAGGCCTGGCGCATGCGCTCCACCATGGCTGTGACGCGCTGTTTCTGGTCCTCGGGAAAATAGCGTTGCACGTACATGCGGCCCACGGCGTCGGGCAGGGTGTTCTTCACCACGTTCACCGCCCGCTTCCATAGCGGCACGTCCTCCTTCTGTCCGCTCACCGTGCTGTGGAACCTGAAGATGACGTCGCGGAAGTCCTGTCCCAGCGTGCCGGCACCGTGGCTGACGATGAGGTAAACCAGTCGTGAGCGCAGCTCGCCAAGGGGTGCCTCGGCCAAGAGGCGGTCGGCCTCGTCGAGGGGCTCGGGCTGTGCCAGGTCTACGTCGGTGAACACGGGGAAGCGGATGCCCCGGCGCAGCGTCTCCCAGGCGATGTGCGGACAGCGTTGCTGCAGCTCGTCCCAGGTGGTCTTGTGGTAGTTGGCATCGACGTCGCGCAGCTTCTCGATGGGATAGGCCACGCGGGCCATGCGCGTCTCCAGCGCGATGATGTCGCGCTGCATGGCCTCGGCCTCGGGGGCACTGTAGCCCGCCGTGGTGAGGAGCTCGCAGATGAAGGTCTTGTAGGCCTGGAGCACCCTGCGGCTGTTGTCGTCGTCCTTGAGGTAGAAGTCGCGCAGGAGGAAGTACCCGCCCTGCCCCACGATGACGATGTTGCGGTCCGACTGCCGCATGTCGGCACCGCAGCCAATGCTGAAGGGCAGCGGGTTGCAGCCGTGCTGGCAGAGCTCGGCACAGAAAGCGAAATACTGCCCCATGTCGACGATGGCCTGCGCCCGTTCGAGCAGCCGTCGGATGGGTGCCGTGCCCTCGCGGTTGCGCCGCTCTTGGTCGGTCACCAGCCGGTAGATCCCAGCAATCTTCTGTCCCAGCGTGCCGGGAGCATGGTGCTCTGAGGCGATGTCGACGATCATCTGGTGAAGGGTCTTCTGCAGGTTGTCGGCCAGGATGCTAAACTGACTGTTGGCCACCTGGTCGTCGCGCAGGAGATGATTTCTTACCCATCCCTCGCAGGCAAAGCGGTAGAAGTCATCGCCCGGACGAATGTCGAAGTGCATGTTCTCGGTCCTGATGCCACCCAACAGCGGCTCGGGTGTCATATCTTGTAGGGTATGCTTGGTGTATTGACTCAATGTTTCTATGCTTTGTTAAGGTGGGTTCTATTAATTAGCTT
>CAZBQA010000119.1:0-7691 GCA_964493905.1 uncultured Prevotella sp. | reverse complement strand
AGATTATCGGTGGCTCGGTGCGCGAGGAGAGCTACGACAAGCTCACTGCCGAGATCCAGGCGCGCGGCATGGAGCTGGGCACCTACAGCTGGTACCTCGACACCCGTAAGTATGGCTCGTGCCCACATGCCGGTTTCGGCTTAGGCTTCGAACGGCTCATCCTCTTCGTCACGGGCATGCAGAATATACGCGACGTAGTGCCCTTCCCCCGCACTCCGAAGAACGCAGAGTTCTAGCCTTTGTTTCGACAAAGCCATGGTTTTAATATCAAAAGGTTGCATGCCGCATGGTGCGCAACCTTTTTTGGGTGTTCTGTACCTGATACTTCGTGTAGCATCTCGAATCTTGATGTGAATCCGGGTCTACCGTCTTCATGTCATTTGATGTGGCATCCCTGCCACTTCGTTGATGCGTTTTCGTCTCTCAGAGAGTCCAAAACAGTGGTTGTATTGTCATTTTTCTTTATAAAAAAGACGGGTCCAATATGAGGTGAATATTTGCCTTAAAAAGGCCGATGACTGACAGTCCAAAGATCGGTCAGCAACTCCATGGTCTGTATTTCCGATGTGCTTTGGCTTATACACGTCATGCAAGCATACGTAAGACTAATTATAATACATTTTTAAAAAAAGGGTCAAAACGGAGCGAATAAGATTTGTTTTCGTTGTTTTTTATAAAAAAGTCGTGATTTTATTTGCTTGTATTAAGATTTATCTCTATATTTGCACCGAGTTTAAAGCAAATAAAAGGCCGAAAGGAGCATAGGAAGAATGTTTATGAGGCATTTAGACATTGAAGATTTTTCACAAATCCTTTTGTTTCGAAGGGGTAACTTTGTGTGACTTACATAGCCTATTTTATTTATGTTTTATTAAATTTTATATCGTATGAACAAAAAATTAGTAAGTTCGTTACTTCTGGGACTCCTTGTTGTGGGTACCACAGGTACAGTGACGTCTTGTAAGGACTACGATGATGACATTAATGCTAATGCTCAGGAAATCGCATCCCTCAAGACCAAACTAGATGAGCAGGTCAAGGTGCTGCAAGCCGCCATTGACCAGGCCAAGGCTGATGCCGCAGCAGCACATGCGACATTTGCAACGAAGAGTGACCTTGAGTCCTTGCAGAAAGAAGTGGCCAAGTTGGTGACAGCCGACCAGCTTGCTACAGTAAAGAAGGAACTGGAAGATGCCATTGCAACAAAGGCTGACAAGAGCGTTGTCGATGGTATTCTTGTGAAAATCGACGCTATTGATAGTCGACTGAACGTTGTAGAGACCAAGTTGGCTAACCTTGAAGATGCTGTTAAGGCTGCAACAGATAATATCGCGTTGCAGGAAACCGCATTGAAGAAACTTCAGGAGGCTTTGGATGGTAAAGCTGGCCAGGCTGACGTGGATAAGCTGAATGAAGATGTGGCTAAGCTTCTGGAGGATATGGCCAATGTCAAAGCTGCTGTAGGTGACACGAAAGCCATCGAAGAGTTGAGGGAGGAGATGAAGAAGGCTAATGACCTTCTTGACAAGAAACTGTCTTCCAATATCAACCTGCTCACCGTGCTCATCAACAAGCAGCTCTCTTCGCTTGTGTTGATGCCTTCGTTCTATTGGGAAGGTCTGGAGGGTATTGAGGTGCCGGCCATCTACAATACACCGGTCTACAGCTTTGACGGAACGACTAAGTTTACCTATAAGGTGACGGGTGCCAGCGGTTACGAGACAATTACCATTACAGCTGACAATAAGCAGCCTGTGGCTACTCCCAAGACCGTCACCATTCAGGATGGTGCCATTGCTAGATATCACGTGGATCCTACGTCCGCCAGCTTCGAGGATGCTACATTCAGCTTCTTCACCAACGAAGCTGACGTGTATACACGTGCCGGAGGTGCTTTCGCCACTCCTAAGAAAGACACGTTCGACGGTACTGTCAACAAGGTTGAGGATGGCGTGCTGACGATTCCTTTCAAGGTTGACTTTGCCAAGCTCGACACGTATTACAAGGAATGGGTGGCCAGTGCTAACAATGATCCTGTTGATGCCAACAATGACTGGACGGATGTGGACAAAGAGAGCTCGTATGGCGGCAAGCTTCCGTTTATCGCCCTGCAGACATCTTATCCGAAGACAGAGAATCGCGAAGCTCAGACTGTGACATCTGACTATGCCGTTGTCACTCCTGCCAAGGTTAAGCTTGTTGCACTTGCTGACAATGATCCTGAAACCGTGCTTGACCAGAACACATTTATTAGTGGCAATCCTGAAGCAGGTGTGATTGGTAACAACCATCTTTACACCACACTCTATGGTACCAATGGCGAGGAATATGGCAAGACTTTGGCTGATGCCCAGACACATGGTGTGCTGACTATGCCGGCTACCCACTCTGTTGTTTACAACAAGACCATCGACCTGAAGCCTTTCATCGAGACTCATGCTGACTATATCACATTTGCAAAGTATGGTAAGGCCAAGCACGACTATAAGATGACCGCTGACGAGCTCGAGGCTCTCGGCCTGAAGTATAAGTTTACTATTGTCAACTATCGTCACGGTGAGGAGAAGACCAGTGAGTCCGCTCACATTGAGCAGATTGAAGACGGTGTGTTCGCTCCTCGTTCGGTAAATGCTGATGGTACGACTATCACTGGCAAGGTTGCCACACGTGAGGTCATCGACCGTGAGCCGCTCGTACGTGTTGATTTGGTTGATGCTGAGGGTAACGTTGTTCTCTATGGCTACATCAAACTGCGCATCGTTGCTGCAGAGCTGGCCGACAAGGTTGTTGAGGCTCCGCTGGACGAAATTTATATGAACTGCGGTGACAAGGGTAAGATGACTTGGTCGCAGGTGGAGAATCTGATTCTTTCTAAGCTCGGTACTGAAGGTCTCACCAAACAGGAGTTTGAGAAGAACTACTATCTTGAGGTTATCAACGGTAAGACGGTGATGCCGACTATCGCAGACGGTTCGCTCTATACTGAAAGCTGGCAGGCCGTTCGCTACAGCGACAGCAAGGTTTCTGCTAAGCTCGCCGATCAGGATGCAGCATATGGTCGTGTATGGTACACGCCGCACGATAATGCCACTGACCCGCAGGCTTGGGATGCCCAGACCAACGTATTGGAATGGAACCTCACCGACGATCCTGTTGCCGGTAAGATGAATGCTGCCAAGTACAAGAAGTTCATGGAGGAGTATGGTGTAACTTATGCTTCTAAGGGCGAAAACACCAAGGAGGCCTCTACATGGGTACGCTTCATCAACAAGGTTGATGGTACGAACATCTGGGTGAAGCTCTTCTTTGCTCCCAATAAGATTCACTTCGAGTATGGCAAGGTTGCCAATAAGGATCTCCACCACTGGTTCCAGTTCAATTCGTCTTACGTTCCTGGTACAGAGTCTGACCTTGACGTACATGCCAACACTCCGACACCTGCTGAGGTTGCTCAGGTTGATCTGACAAACGCTAAGTTTGACAAGGATCTTCGTGAGTACTGGGTGAATAAGACCATGATCCTCACTCTCGAGGGTAAGAAGGACAAGTTCACTAAGTTCTACAATACTGACGGTACTGTCAAGACAAAGATTACTTATGAGTTCACTTTGCCTAAGAAGGGAGTCAACTCTACAATCAGTGCTACTGGCAATACGTGGGTAGTGGAAGGTGCTTCTGGTTCTAAGTGGACATTGGAACTCGGCGACAACAACCATACAATCTACGCCATCGAGCAGAATGGTTTGGATCTGGCACAGAAGGAGAAGGTTGCTGAACTCAAGCGGAATGCTGACGATGGTACATACACCGTGCTGCACTACTTCGGTGATGAGGATGACAACAAGAACGCCGCTACCGACCTGATCAACAAGATGGGTCGTCGCGACAACACGGGTGCCGACATCATGAAGAGCTATCTGACCGACAATATCGACAAGACTTTCACGGCCTATGTGGAAATCAAGGCTACTGAGGATCCCTGCTACGCTCCGCTGTTGGCCAACAACTTCTTCAACGTTCGTGTACTGCGTCCTATCAACGTATGGCCGAAGAATATTAAGTGGACTGATGCCTTGAATCAAACTGAGAAGGTGAAGATTGAAGACCTCATCAATATCGTTGACTGGCGTGATTATAAGGTTCTTGTGAACGGCAACTATGATGAGGGTCAAGTTCCTTACAGCTTCTATGGTATCTCTGACTTGGCTGTCATCCGTGAGGACATCCGTTCTGATGCACAGCTCAGCTACGAGGTTCGTAGTGGTGATCCTTTGACAGATGTTGCCCAGATCAAGGCTCTGAAGTCTGTGGAGGAGATTCCTTCGCTCACTAGCTATAAGAACGTAAGTGGTATTACCACTGCAACTTATCTCAAGCTGAAGAATGCTGCCGGTACAGAGGTTTACAACAGTTCAATCCATGGCTTATCTGGTAATGGCTGGACTGAGGGTAACATGGCTGGAAAGAAGTATGGTACCATCGAGTACACCAACAATGGTGCCGGTGCCCAGATCTTCCACATCTACGTTCCTATTGCAGTGAAGTACAACTGGGGTAACGTGATCAACAAGAAGACCAATGCATCTACCAGCGGTGTCGACAAGAAACTGAACTACACGCAGGTAGTATGGGTTACCATTACGGTGAACAAGACCACCGGTTCTGGTGCCAAGAAGCAATAATTAGATTTGAACATCTAATCAAATATTAAAAGAGGGGTGTCAACTCGTTGGCACCCCTTTTACACTAAATGACAGTTTATGAGAAAAAGTGCATATTACTTAATCTTGTTTTCTCTTTTGGTAGTAGCTACCTTTACCTCTTGCAAGAAGGAGAAGTCGCTGAAACAAATGCAGAGCGAGTATATTGCTCCGCCTAAAGACGATTTCAGCAATGCTGATACGGCAGAGGTCATGAAACTGGTAGATAACTTTATCCATCATCTGAACAACAAGGATATCAAATCGGCAGTTTCTATGCTGTCGTTCTTGGATGGAGACAGCATTGTTTCTCTTCCGAAAGGTTTGGCCAGGCGTCAGGCCAATGCTCTGATGAACATCAGGGGTGTCAGATATACTGTTGAAAAGCTTGTCTTCGATCAAGAAAAGGATAATATCGTGAAGGTCAATGTGGTGCTCTTCGAAAAGAAAGAAGGTGACAACCGCCCCAACACGATAGGCTTCTTCCTCAAGCCTGTCAGACGAAGTGGCCATTGGTATCTTACCACGGTCGACAACATGACTGATACTAATCAGATGAGTGGAACGCAAATAAAAAATTAATTTGATTCATTTATGAAAGTGTTAAGGACATTGTTCGCTGCAACATTTATTGTATTGGGCTCTGTTGCTGCAACAGCTCAGGAAGAAGCACCTGAGTATCAGTTTAAGAAGCACTGGTTCCTGGATCTTCAGGGTGGTGCTCAGTACACATTGGGTGAAGCTAAGTTCGACAAGCTGTTGTCACCGAATGTCCAGCTTGGAATCGGCTATCAGTTCAACCCTGTTCTGGGCTTGCGTCTACAGGCCAATGGATGGCAGAGCAAAGGTGGCTGGAATGGCTATACCACCAGTGCTACCTCTCCTGCGCTTACTGCCGACTATAAGTTCAACTATATTGCCCCAGGCCTGGACTTCATGGTCAACCTCTCTAATCTCTTCTTTGGCTGGAACCCTAACCGTGTGTTCAGTGTGACTGCCTTTGTGGGTGGTGGAGCCAATTATGCCTGGAAGAATGATGAAGTGAATGACATTGCAGGTACGTTGAAGCAGTATAGCTACAGCTTGAGCCATTATGAACTTGAATATCTCTGGCAGGATTCTAAGATTCGTCCGTTCGGGCGTGGTGGTGTAGAGCTCAACTTCCGTGTGAGCGATGCCGTGAGCATCATGCTGGAGGGTAATGCCAACATCCTGAGCGACAAGTACAACTCGAAGAAGGCCGACAACCCCGATTGGTATTTTAATGCCTTGGCTGGTCTGCGCATCAACCTGGGCAAGACTTACACAAAGAAGGAGAAGCCTGCTCCCGAGCCTGACCCCGAGCCAGTTCCTGTTCCCGCTCCTGCGCCTGTGGTTGAGCCTGCTCCCGAGCCTGCACCTGTCGTGAAGGCTGAGCCCATCCGTCGTGATGTGTTCTTCACCATCAACAAGTATGTGGTTAGAAAGTCTGAGCAGATTAAGGTTGACGAGGTTGTGGCTTACCTGAACGAGCATCCCGAAGCCAAGGTGAATGTGACCGGCTATGCCGATGCCGGTACCGGTAACAACACCATCAACGATCGTCTTTCCAAGCAGCGTGCCGATGTTGTTGTGAAAGCACTCATGGCAAAGGGTATCTCTGCCGACCGTATCTCTGCTGACAGTAAGGGTGCTCGTGTGCAGCCTTTTGCCGAGAACAACAAGAACCGTGTGACCATTATGATTGCTGAGTAACAGCGGCGTCACACATGATATTATGTTTGCGGGGAGGCACTTTCCAGTGGCTCTCCGTTTTTTAATATAATACTTTACTCCTGGTATGGGTGTTGTAAGTGTGCTGAAGCTGGGCAGCGAGGATTTTGTACCAACACACCCTTAAGGTGGGTTTTATTAATTACCACCTCAAATATATCATGATATGATGAAAAAGAACTATATCGCCTTATTGCTTGTCTTGTTGCTGGTGTCTTGTCATGGCGGGAGCAAGACCGACAAATCGTCTCAGGTCGACCTGCCTCAGCCGACCATTTCCTTCCTGTCTCCGATGGAGCACGATTTCGGGAGTTATGATGAGCGCGTGACCAAGTTTTGCACGTTTGTTTATAAGAATGTGGGGCGGCAGCCGCTGGTCATCTATCAGGCAGAGCCCGACTGTGGTTGCACTTCTGTGAAATTCTCACGTGAGCCATTGGCTGTTGGAAAGACAGATTCGATTGTGGTCAGCTATGACGGCAATGGTTTCTTGCCCGGCATTTTCCAGAAGTGCATCACTATTCATACCAATGGCAGTAGCAAGCCCTTGGAACTGAAAATCAAGGGGGCATATTATCCTAAGGAGTAGGAAGACTCTTTTCCTGGTGCTTTATGCGGGTAAGAGAGACATCAGGAGTGGGCATCAGGCCAAAGTGATACCTTGGTCGGTGATGACAATGAGGTGCCGTTTGTATAGGTCGCCGATGGCCCTTTTGAATGTCTTTTTGCTCACCTGGAACTGCCGCTTGATGTCCTCGGCATCGCTCTTGTCGCCCAGGTCGCAGCTGCCGCCATGGTCTTTGAGCCACTGCAGCAGTGTCTCGGCGAAATCGGTGGTTAGCTTGCGACCGGTGGGCTGCAGGGTGACATCAATCTTTCCATCAGGCCTGATGTTCTGGATGTAGCCGGTCAAACGGTCGCCGGTATGCACATACTGGAAGATCTGGTCGCGGTAGATCAGTCCAGGGTATTTGTTGTCGATGATGACCTTGAATCCCAGATCGGTCTTCTGCCAGATGAGCAAGGGCACTTCGCTACCTTGTTGGAGTATCGATTCCTTCGACGGGGCAGTTCCCTTGGCAGAGACACTGTTTTTTTCGTCAGTCAACGGAGCATCTTGCAAGAACTTGTCGACCTTGGCCGTGGCCACAATGCGGTAGCTCTCCTCATCGATATAGAGGTAAACGATGTAGCTGTCGCCAATCTCCATGCGTTTCTTCTGCTCGCGGAAGGGGCAGA
>CAZBQA010000118.1:4315-7726 GCA_964493905.1 uncultured Prevotella sp. | reverse complement strand
GAGCCGGAATCTGGAAACGGGCAAAGGACACCTGGGGCGAGGCATAATAATTGGAGGGCGTAAACCCTGCCGCAATGAGCCACTGCCTGATCTGGGCCTTGCAAGTCTTGTTGGCATCGTAGCGGATGCTGAGATACCCGCCCGTGGGATTGACCGAGAGACTGTCGATGCCCACCCGTTGGCGCAAGGCCGACAGGGCGCGCTGCACGTCGTCGGCACAGTTGAGCTCCAGCTGCTGCACGTCATCGCGCAATATCACCTCGTCGCTCCAGTAAAGACAGGGCGTGAACCTGTTACCCTTGATGGGCTCCATGATGGCCTCGGGCGTGGTCTTCGCGGGGTTGTAGCTCACCGTAGCCACGTTTTTCTCGAGGTCGAACCAGATATCGTCGACCCCTTCAATGGCTAGCACGCAGATCATGATACGGTGTGCCGACTCGTCGCACAGACTCCCCTTGATGCGCAGCGCCAGCGTGTCGAGCTGCTGCCCATAGAGGGTGGGACAGATAACCAGCAGGGTCAGTAGGATGGTTAGAAGTCTTTTCCTCATTGCCTTTCATTTTTTGTCCCTCCTGTCCCCACCACCACAGGCTGCAGGGCCGTGGCACGACAATGTGTGCCACGAGGAACGATGCTCGGTTGCAAACATACGGTTTTTTTTTGAAAAAACCTCGCTTCGGGGAATGATTTTTTTAAGAAATCTGCTAATAAATAACAACTTATGCCACCAACTTCGCGGAGAAAAGCGTATATTTGCAGAACAATCAAGACCAAGAAGGCGTACTAAACAAATCCAATACGATATCATATTAAAATGAAGAAGATGATGCTCGCGGTGTTCATGGCCATCACCCTGACCACTGCCCTACATGCAAGAGAGAGACAACTGTTTGACCACAACTGGCTGTTCATGCTGGCCGACTCCACACAGATGTCCCAACCGGGGTATCATGACGGGGCATGGCGACGCCTCGACCTGCCTCACGACTGGGCCATCGAGGGCGACTTCAGGGCCGACAACCCCTCAGGTGCCAGCGGCGGCGCACTGCCGGGCGGCATAGGCTGGTATCGCAAACATTTCGCCATTCCTGCAGAGGCGGCTGCCGATGCCCGTTTCTATCTTGCCTTCGACGGCGTGTATATGAACTCCACGGTGTGGGTCAACGGCCACGAACTGGGCACGCGCCCTTACGGCTACAGCAGTTTCGAATATGACATCACGCCCTATGTGCGGCGCGGTGCCGACAACGTCGTGGCCGTGCGGATAGACAACAGCGACCAGCCCAACAGTCGCTGGTACAGTGGCTGCGGCATCTACCGCCACGTGTGGCTCACCACCACCGCACCGCTGCACGTGGCCCAGTGGGGCGTGCATGCCGTGACCGACGCCAAGGGCAACGTCAAGGTGACCACCCAGCTCAGCGACAACCGCCCGACTGCCGACCAGGTCCGCCGTCCCGTCATCCGGCAGGTGGTCACCGATGCACAGGGCAAGGTGGTGGCCCAGCGACAGGGCACTGCCCCGACGCAGCAGCTCAAGGTGGGCAAGCCGAGGCTCTGGGGTGTGGCACAGCCCAACCTCTACCGCCTCACCACGCAGGTCATCGTCGACGGCTCGGTGGTAGACGAGGTGACGACCCGCATCGGCTTCCGCGACTGCCGCTTTGATGCCAAGACGGGCTTCTGGCTCAACGGCAAGCCTCTGAAGATCAACGGCGTGTGCATGCACCACGACCTCGGCAGCCTGGGGGCGGCCCTCAACGAGGATGCCCTGCACCGCCAGCTGAAGACCATGCGCGACATGGGTGCCAATGCCATCCGCTGCAGCCACAACCCACCGGCACCCGAACTGCTGAACATGTGCGACACCATGGGCCTGCTCGTCATGGACGAGAGTTTCGACATGTGGCGCCGCAAGAAGACCAAGAACGACTATGCCCGCTTCTTCGACGAGTGGCACGAGCGCGACCTGGCCGACCTCATCAGGCGCGACCGCAACCACCCCAGCATCTTCATGTGGAGCATTGGCAACGAGGTGCTCGAGCAGTGGTCGTCGGCCGACGCCGACGAGCTGACGCTCGAGCAGGCCAACCTCATCCTCAACGCCGGTCACGACCAGTCGATGCTGGCCCACACGGATGAACTGTCGCCCAACTCGCTGCTCACGCGCCATCTGGCCAACATCGTACATCAATACGACACCACACGCCCCATCACTGCCGGCTGCAACGAGCCCGACCCCAAGAACCACCTCTTCAAGAGCGGGGCCATCGATGTCATCGGCTTCAACTATCACCATGAGTGGGTGAAGGACGTGCCCCGCAACTTCCCCGGCAAACCGTTCCTACTGTCTGAGTCGGTGAGTGCGCTGCAGACGCGCGGCTTCTACATGATGCCTTCCGACAGCATCTTCAAGGCACCCAAGGAGTGGTGGATGCCTTATACCGACCCCACCTTCATGTGCAGTGCCTACGACAACATGCACGCCTCATGGAGCGCCACCCACGAGGCCACATGGGACGTGGTGAAACACAACGACTTCGTGGCCGGACAGTTTATCTGGACGGGCTTCGACTATATCGGTGAGCCCACGCCCTACGGCTTCCCCGCCCGCAGCAGCTATTTCGGCATCGTAGACCTGGCCGGACTGCCCAAGGACATCTATTATATGTACCAGAGCGAGTGGACCGACCGTCACGTGCTGCACCTCTTCCCCCACTGGAGCTGGCTGGAGGGCCAGACTATCGACCTGTGGTGCTACTACAACCACGCCGACGAGGTGGAGCTCTTTGTCAACGGCAAGAGCCAGGGCGTGCGCAGCAAGGACGACCACCACTACCATGTGATGTGGCGCGTGGCCTACGAGCCCGGCGAGGTGAAGGTGGTGGCCCGCAAGGGCGGCCGCGTGGTCAACGAGCGCGTGATGCACACACCGGGCGCACCGGCACAGGTGAGGCTGCAGGTAAACTATGACGGCCGCAGAGAGAATGCCACGCTCGAGGCCGGCAAGCCCCACCTCGTGTTTGTAGAGGCCGAGGTGACCGATGCCGACGGCATCCTCTGCCCCTGGGCCGACCACCAGCTGCACTTCACGGCCACGGGAGCCACCATCGTGGGTGTAGACAATGGTCTGCAGACCTCGATGGAGCGCTTCAAAGACAACAAGCGCAAGGCCTTCATGGGCAAGTGCATCGTAGTGCTGCAGCCCACCGCCGACCACTTTGAGCTGAAGGCCGAGGCCATCGGTCTGAAGTCGGCCACCCTTTTTTGATGATAGAGAGGGCATATCATCCAAGACTTCGGTCGGGTAACAACGCGGCAAAACAAGCTTCCTCTCATGGCATCATACCACCTCCGGCGCACCGCGCAACGACCGTGGAGGCATGATTCATCGACTGGAAACAGACCGTG
>CAZBQA010000118.1:2155-4215 GCA_964493905.1 uncultured Prevotella sp. | reverse complement strand
TATTGCGAGAAACCCCATCGCGCCAGCCAAGAATCTGCGTGGGCATCTCACCATGGGCAACTATCTCAACGTCGACCTCGACTACCCACTACACCCCAACCTGTTGCGCAGAAGAGTGTCCGACAACATCGTGCAGCCCCCCTGCCCTGCGAGGTGCATCTGCAGTCGCGTGTCGACCGTGACAGCCACGGCAGCATACGCATCCAACACACGGGGACCGTGGGTGAAGGCAAGGCGATGCTCCACCGACTGACGGTCATTGCACACCGATTACACCAAGGAGAGTGAGCCCACGGGCTCACTCTCCTTGGTGTAATCGGTGTATCTTGTGTGTCCAGAAAGCAACGTCTACTGATATTCGTACAGCCGCACATGCAAGATCTGGTAGTCGTCAACGCCGATGCGCACATGACGCCCCTGGTGCGTCTGGTCGCCATTGAGACGCCGTACATAGCTCAGCCGTCCCTCGTCGTCCACCTTCACCTCGTCGACGGGCCCCAGTCCGATGCGCTTGCCGCTGAACCGTGACGTAGCGGCGCTGACTGTCGTGCTGCCGCCCTGCGCCACGAAGCCGTCTTCGCCAAGCGCCTTGCGCGCCTCCTGCCGGCGCTCACTCTTGGTCTTGAACTCCACCACGATGCCGCTGCCCGCCACGAGATAGTCGAGGGGGCCGAGCTTGATGATGATGCCGCCGCCCTCGCGCCATGTGGAGCCGTCGGTGGCCCGTGGGTCCCAAGGCAGGGTGAAGTAATGCCGACAGACGAGCTGCACGTCGCCGTCGTCGAACACCTCCTCACGGTCTTCCTTATCGAAGAGCACGCCCCTGATGCTGCCCTTGCCCCGCTGGGCGAGGAGCAGCGGCTGCAACTCGGCCGCCATCCGGTAGGCACGGCGAATCTCCTTCCGCTCGGATGCCTTGGCCTGGTCGATGGCGAAGGGACAGAAGCCCACAGCCTCGTGGGCACCCAGGGCATAGAGCGCACGCACGCCGCTGTTGTCGCAGCAGCGCGACTCGGGGATGAACAGCGGGTTGTCGGGCAGGGCATATTGTGTGGCCCAGCCCTTGAAGCCCGTGTCGTAGATGTCGGGGGCCAGCAGGCTCAGCGAGGGTGCCGCACACTGCCAGATGTCGGCCAGATGAGCCAGCGGACCGGCCGAGGGATACTCGCCGGGCTTGCGACCGCGGCTGTTCATCGCCGCGTTGACAAACAGTGGGATGTCGTAGATGGCCCTGGCCGACTGGCAGAGCCGCTCCACATAGCGGGCATAGTGCCAGGCCTGAAACTTCTCGTCGGCGTAGGCATCGGTGCCGAAGACTTCGGCCCAGGTGCCGCCCTTACTGATCTTCAGCGCCTTGAGCAGCTGCGCGGGCACGGGCTGGCGGTAGGCCCGCTCGGCCAACGGCGAGTGGTCGCGGGCCGACTCGAGCATGCCGATCTCGTTCTCCACCTGTATCATCACCACGGTGTTGTCGGTGGCATCCACGGCCTTGATGTGCTGCATGAGGGCGGTGAAGGCCTTGTTGTCGGCCTGCCACACGTCCTCGCTGAACGCCGTGGCAATCTCCAAGGGCTTGCCTTCGGCCGTCAGCGACCGCGGGAAGCGGCGCGTGTCTTGCTTGAACCACATCGGGGCATAGCACGACATGGAGTTCTTCCACGCGCCAAACCACAGGAACACCACTTTCATCTGGTGTCTGCGGGCCTGAACCAAGGTGGTGTCGATGAGCGAGAAGTCGAACTTCCCCTCTTCGGGCTCGATGAGGTCCCACTGCGCAGGCACGAGCACCGTGTTGAGTCCCAGCGTGCGCAGACGGTATAAGGTCCGGCTGATGTCAGCTGCCGAGGTGGCCGCCGAGTTGCTGAGCTCTCCGCCCAGAATAATCATGGGCTGGCCTTTGACCTCGAGGTGGGCTCGCGTGCCGTTTTTCACTAGTCGTACCTGCCCCAATAATACGCTGGCGAGGCAGAGCAGGAGGGCGGTCGTCAGGGTTCTGATAGTTTTCATTGGCTTTGATGTTAGGCCCACCCCCGGCCCCTCCCAAGGGAGGGGAGAAGCCC
>CAZBQA010000118.1:0-2055 GCA_964493905.1 uncultured Prevotella sp. | reverse complement strand
GTATATTTGTTGTTGGGGGGTATATTTGTTGGTTTGTAGGCGGACTGGCTTGTTGTTGGATCTCCCCTCCCTTGGGAGGGGTTGGGGGTGGGCGTGCTTAATTTACTCTTAACGTCATGAAATAGTCGAGGCACACGCTGCGCCACTCGCGGGCATTGTCGAGCTGGTGTTGCAGCAGACTGTCGGTGAGCTGCCACTGCTCGGCATCCACCGCATGGCGGAGGAGGTCGGAGCGCCACAGCGCCTGATAGGTCACCACGCGGCGCACGCCCTCATCGTACTTGTCGCAGAGGCCCTGCCACAGCGTGCGGCCGGAGTGCAGGCGATAGGTCCAGGGCAGGTGGTGAAACCACAACAGGTATTCCTCGGGGCAGGTCTCCACCTTATTATATAGTGTGGCGTAAGGCTCCCGATACTGAATCGTGGCGCCTGTGCCCGTGTCGGCGGTGCGGTCGAAGCCCACGCCGAGGCTGTCGGCCTTGTGGTAGTACACCGGGCACCACTCGATGGGGTACTCGGCCTTGAAGCCGTCGGGCTCAGGACCGTAGTGGTGGTCGAACTTGAAGATATGGTGCAGGCCCAGCGGCATCATATAGTTGACGCAGGCCTCGCGCGAGGTGAGCATCATGTCTTCGATGACTGCCGTGGCATCGGCGTTGGCCTGGGTGAAGGTCTGGGCAATCCATTCGCGTGCAATCTGCTCGGAGGTGAGCTGCGGGTTCCAGGCCAGCCGCCCGAAGGCATACCAGTTGGCCTGCGAGAAGGGATGGCCGCACCAGTTGTCGTCGTCGCCCGTGTTGGCCACGCCGGCGATGCCCTTGAGGCGCGAGGGACTGACGAAGGAGAAGAACTCACGCCACATCGGAGCGAGGTACACCAGATGGCGCGACTGCCCGAGATACTCCTGGGTAATCTGCAGCTCGGCCATCTGGGTAGTGTGATGGATATTGTCGAAGATGGGGGCGTAGGGCTCGCGCGGCTGGAAGTCGAGTGGTCCGTTCTTCGACTGCAGGATGACATTGTCGCGGAACTGCCCGTCGAGGTGCTTAAACTCCGACACGGCCTGCTTCACGCGGTCCTCGCCCTTGTGGTTGGCACCATAGACGAACGAACGCCAGATTACCGTGCCGCCGTAGGGGCGCAGGGCGTCGGCCAGCATGTTGGCCCCCTCGGCGTGGGTGCGATGGTAGTCGCCGGGACCGGGTTGCCCCTCGCTGTTGGCCTTGACGAGGAAGCCGCCGAAGTCGGGGATGAGCCTGTATATCTCTTTGGCCTTGGCCTGCCACCACCGCTGCACGCCCTTGTCGAGCGGGTCGGCGGTCTTGGTATGGCCCAGGGCCATGGGCGAGGCGAAGTTGATGCTGAGGTACACGCGGATGCCGTAGGGGCGGAGGAAGTCGGCAAAAGCCCTCACCTTGTCGAGGTAGGCGCGGGTCATCATCTTCGGACTGGCATTGACATTGTTGAGCACCGTGCCGTTGATGCCTACCGAGGCGTTGGCACGGGCGTAGATGGTGAGGCGCCGGCGCAGCTCAGGCGACAGCTTGCCACCGTTGACCTGCTCCCATTTCCAGATGCTCTTGCCGGCGTAGCCGCGCTCCACGCTGCCGTCGAGGTTGTCCCAGTGGTTGAGCATACGCAGGGCAAAGGCGGGCCGCTCGGTGATGTCGATGGCAGGGCCGCAGCTGCTCTTCTTGGTGCCTTGGCAGGTCGGCCGCGCGGTGTTCTGCTGCCGCAGCAGCGCGTAGGCGCCGTAGAGCAGGCCCACCTCGCTGCCGGCCGTGATGACGGCCTGGGCAGATGCAGGGCCCTCATCGCCGCCCGAGAGCTGCAGGCGGTAGCCGTCGCCCAGCTGCTGGGCGGCATCGAGCCTTAGCGTCACGGTACGGCCGCGCCATCCTTGCTCCAGCTCGCCCTTGGCCAGGGCGACGGTGGGCGACAGCGGGAGCGTGGCATTGACCTGACACGTGGGCGTGGGCGTGCCGGGGTGGCCCAGCCACAGCCACTGACCGTTGTCGCCCCAGGCCAGTGTGGGCAACAAGGTAAGGATGAGCA
>CAZBQA010000117.1:0-7818 GCA_964493905.1 uncultured Prevotella sp. | reverse complement strand
TTCCTGCTGCGCATGCTTCCCAAGGGGGTGTTCAGTCCGAATCAGAGTGTGATTCGACTCGAAACAGATCGTGATTCGACTCGAAACAGATCGTGATTCGACTCGAAACAGATCGTGATTTGACTCGAAGTAGATCGTGATTCGACTCGAAATATGACTGCTCAACGGTAATTCCTGTGTGGCATCACGGCGCTTCGTAGGCAGGAGAACTATCCGTTCGATCTGCCCTCGCATAGTGGCCTGCGTTTATTACGGTGGTCCGGACACACATTAATGTATTAAGGTCTTATTCCGCTCAAACACCGCGCCAGCCTCTCCCGCCCCTTGGGGAGGGTTGGGGAGGGGATTCCCACCGCGCCAGCCTCTCCCTCCCCTTGGGGAGGGGCCGGGGAGGGGCTTCCCACAGTCTTTATATTAAACACGGAAGACACAGATGTCACAGAAAACCATCCGGCACATTTTGATAAAACGGATGCCGCGTCGCGGCAACTGATGACACGGAACCTGCACACCCGCATCACCGGTCATCAAAACTCTTTTTGCCCCACCGCGCGAGCCTCTCCCGCCCCTTGGGAGGGCTGGGGAGGGGCTTCTCGCCGCGCCAGCCTCTCCCGCCCCTTGGGGAGGGCTGGGGAGGGGATTTATATTAAACACGGAAGACACGGATCTCACAGAATACCATCCGGCACATTTCGACAAAGCGAGTGCCGCGTCGCGGCAACTGATGACACGGAACCTGCGCACCCGCATCACCGGTCATCAAAACTCTTTGTGCCCCACCGCGCCAGCCTCACCCGCCCCTTGGGGAGGGCTGGGGAGGGGCTTTATATTAAACACGGATGACACGGATCTCACAGAATACCATCCGGCACATTTCGATAAAACGGATGCCGCGTCGCGGCAACTGATGACACGGAACCTGCACACCCGCATCACCGGTCATCAAAACTCTTTGTGTTCCACCGCGCGAGCCTCTCCCGCCCCTTGGGGAGGGCTGGGGAGGGGCTTCCCCACTGCGCGAGTCTTGCTTAATCGTCACATAGTTTTCATTTTGTTCAAAACGAAAGCGGCCGACTGATATGCTCAGTCGGCCACTATATTATTCTGAATTTAGAAAAGATGGGAGTGTTCCCACCCTTCACCCTTTACTGATTACAGGTTGGGGTTGTCGTTCTTCCAGTCAGCTACGGCAGGAACGATGTTCAGACCCACGATCTCGTCGCGCATCTTGCAAAGGTGCTCGTAAGAAGCCTGCAGCGAAGCCATCTCCTCGGCGGTACCCTGTGGAGCCACATAGTGTACACCGTCGGCATCGATGGTGGTAGGCATAGCCATCATCACATTCTTGAAGCCCAGCTTCTCGTCGTTGACATAGCAGCCAGCGGGGAGGGTGAACTTCTCGCCGCCCATGGCAGCCTCAATCATCTTCACGGCGTTGTAGGCAGGGCTCTGGAATGAGCTGCGGCCGCGGAGCTTGATGATGGCAGAGCCACCCTGTACGGTGTTGTGCTTGATCTCTGCCCACTTCTCCTCTGAGAGGCCCATCTCAGCGAGAGGCTTGCCGTCGATCTTCACCTGCGAAGCGAAGACAGCCATCTGCTCGCCGTGGCCACCATAGGTATGAGCGCCGGTCACCTTGTCCTGCTGCACGCCGAACTCCAGGGCCAGGGCCTGCTGCAGACGGGTAGAGTCGAGGGCGGCGAGTGAAGTGAGCTGGTTGGGCTTCAGACCCGAGTGGATGAGGGCGGTGAGCGCCGTCACGTCGGCGGGGTTGAAGATCACCACCACGTGCTTCACGTCGGGGCAGTATTTCTTGATGAAGTCGCCGAACTCGGCAGCAATCTGGCAGTTGCCCTTCAGCAGGTCCTCGCGGGTCATGCCCTCCTTACGGGGAGCGCCGCCAGAAGAGATGATGTATTTGGCACCCGTGAAAGCCTCCTCGGGGTTGGTGGTCCAAGTGATGTTGGCACCGGCGAAGCCACACTGTGCAATCTCGTTGGCAACACCATGGAGTCCGGGCTCGAAGATGTCGTACAGACAAACGTTAGGAGTAAGACCAAGGGTCAGAACAGTCTGAGCCATGTTTGAACCAATCATACCGCCTGCACCGACGATGACCAGTTTTTCATTTGATAAATAGTTCATAACTACGTATTATTTTAAATGTTTAAGACATAAAATGCAGAAACAAGGCAAGTGCGACACCGCGTGGATGGTGGCTTGCTACATGTGCAAAGTTACTAAAAAAATACATCACGTCTTCATTTATTTCATTTTAAATTTGTTGTTTATTCTTAAAACATTTATCTTTGCCATGTCTGTTTTACAAAATGAAAGTGAAATGAAGATTTTGCAAAGATTGTCTGTATTGAGGGAACTGATGGCACGTGAGCATTTGGACGCTTTCGTCTTTCCCAGCACCGATCCCCACAACAGTGAATATGTGCCCGACCGGTGGAAAGGTCGCGAGTGGATCAGCGGTTTCAACGGCTCGGCCGGCACAGCCGTCATCACCCGGTCGTCAGCAGCCCTGTGGACCGACAGTCGTTACTTCCTGGCTGCCGAAGACCAGCTCAGGGGTACGGGTTTCCAGCTGATGAAGCTCAAGATGGCGGGCACGCCCACCATTGCCGAGTGGCTCGGCAAGGAGCTCAGCTACATCGATGGTGCCCAGGTGGGTGTCGACGGGATGGTGAACAGCGTGGCGAGTGTCGAAGACCTCGTGGCTGAGCTGCGCCGTCAGGGCGGCATCACCGTGCGTACCAACTTCGACCCACTGGCCACACTCTGGGCCGACCGCCCGGCCATCCCCGAGGGTGAGGTGGAGATACAGCCCATGGCATACGCCGGGGAGACGGCCGCGCAGAAGATAGGGCGCATACGTCAGGCGTTGCGTGCGCGCCATGCCGACGGCATGCTGGTGTCGGCCCTCGACGACATTGCCTGGACACTCAACCTGCGCGGCTCTGACGTACACTGCAACCCGGTGTTCGTGGCCTACCTGCTGATCTCTTCGCGCGACGTGACGCTCTATGTGCAACCAACGAAGGTCACCGGTGAGGTGAAGGACTACCTCGCTGCGCAGGGCGTGCGCGTGGCCGACTATGGCGGGGTGGGGCAGGGCTTGAAGGATTATTTCGAATACAACATCCTCATCGACCCCAATGAGACCAGCTATACGCTTGCCAAGCTCATACACACCCAGGAGGTCATCCGCCTGCCATCGCCCATACCTGCCTTGAAAGCCGTGAAGAACGAGGCCGAGATTGCTGGCTTCCGACAGGCCATGCTCCGCGACGGCATTGCCCTGGTGCAGTTTCTGCGCTGGCTCAAGCCTGCCGTCGATGAGGGTGGACAGACCGAATTGTCGATAGACCGAAAGCTCACCGCCCTGCGTGCCCAGCAGCCGCTGTTCCGCGACATCAGCTTCGACACCATCGCCGGTTACGGTCCCCACGGTGCCATCGTACACTACGAGGCCACACCCGAGACCGACGTGCCCCTGGAGCCCCGTGGCCTGTTGCTGCTCGACAGCGGTGCCCAGTATCAGGACGGCACCACCGACATCACCCGCACCATCGCCCTCGGACCGCTCACCGAGGAGGAGCGGCACGTCTACACGCTGGTGCTGAAGGGCCATATCCAGCTCGAACTGTGCAAGTTTCCTGAGGGAGCCAGCGGCACTCAGCTCGACATCCTGGCCCGACAGGCGCTGTGGCGCGAGGGACTCAACTACCTGCATGGCACGGGGCACGGCGTGGGCTCGTATCTCAACGTGCATGAGAGACCGCACCAGATACGCATGGAGTATGTGCCCTCGCCGCTGCTGGCGGGCATGACCGTCACCGACGAGCCCGGCCTCTACCTGCCCGGCCGCTTCGGCGTGCGCATCGAGAACACGCTGCTGGTGACGCCTTACAAGGAAACGGAGTTCGGACGGTTCCTCCAGTTCGACGCCCTCACCCTGTGCCCCATCGACACCACACCCATCATCCGCGAAGAACTGCTGCCCGAAGAGGTCGACTGGCTCAACGCCTATCACCGCCGCGTCTATGCTGCGTTGTCGCCCCACCTTGATGAGCCCGACCGCGCATGGCTCGAAGCGGCCACAGCGGCAATATGAGCTGGAGGGCTAGGGGGATATGAAGAAGCCCCTCCCCAACCCTCCCCAAGGGAAGAGGCCCCTCCCCAACCCTCCCCAAGGGGCGGGTGCGGCTGACGCGGTGGGAAGCCCCTCCCCAACCCTCCCCAAGGGGCGGGTGAGGCTGGCGCGGTGGGGACATGCAGAGTCGCAGAGTATAGGAGACTAGTGATACGGGTGTGCAGGTTCCGTGTCATCAGTTGCCGCGACGCGGCATCCGTTCTATCAAAATGTGCCGGATGGTATTCTGTGAGATCCGTGTCTTCCGTGTTTAAAAAAAGACTGTGAGAGAGGCCCCTCCCCAGCCCTCCCCAAGGGGCGGGTGAGGCTGGCGCGGTGGTTGTGCGTAATAAGATTTTTAATATATTAGTGTTTAATATTTAAATCTTTGTTCCGGCACAGGGGATATTGGTGAAAGAACCGCGTGCGCAGCCTCCGTTTACTCCTAGGCCGTATGACGGCCCGCTCTGTGTGCCTTACAGTCTAGCCAGCAATAAAAATCTCCCAAAACTCTGCGACTCTGCGTGCAAAAAAAAACTCGCATGCCCCCGCTGATGGGTTAGGGCACGCAGAGTGCAGATGACTAGTGATGTGGGTGCGCAGGTTCCGTGTAATCAGTTGCCGCGACGCGGCATCCGTTTTATCGAAATGTGCCGGATGGTATTCTGTGACATCCGTGTCTTCCGTGTTAAAAATAAAGACTGAGATGGAGCCCCTCCCCAGCCTTCTCCGTCTACTTTTTTATATACATCTCTTATCAATACTATTAATTTCATTGATATGTCATAACGAGTAAACTGTATGGGGGGGAAGGTACCCACCCCTTCACACCGTCAGCGCTGGACACATGCTATTCTCAAATCACTCATGTCACCCGATCATGCTTTTTTATCGTATTTCGACTAAAGCTCAGAAAGTTTGTTTTATTTGTTTTGTTGTGAAAAGTATGATGAATCAGACTCAAGTGAAACAATGGAATGTCGTTTCTTTGTATATCGTAACCCTTTGAGATTCAATACGCTATTTTGTTAAAACAGGAGTGTGCCAGCATAATTTTTAGCATACAGAAACAAGATGAAACACAAATTATTTGTTTGCTATTCATTTTGTTCGTAAATTTGTACTGGAATTGAAACATTTAATTTCTTAGCTATGACAAAGAATACCTGTTTTATGGTAATTTTGCTTGCCTTTGTAATGCAAAGCGTGAGCGTGTGGTCAGAAACATTAATACGCTTATTGAACGTGAGGCTACCGCGGAACAAATAAAGGCGGCACAGGAACAAATGATAGAAAAATATAAAAAATAAGTAGAACAAACGGCCATGGTCTATTTTAAAATAGGCTATGGCCAAACAAATCAAATTAACGATGCATAGAGCTGTTTATCTCTTTTTATTATTATCCGCGTACTTAACGACGAAGGCGCAGGAGACGGTTGTGGACACTGCACGCTACCGCTTTTCCTATGCCATGAAAGGTACTTTTAATGAAGAATCAAAGAGTCAGTATGATGAGGAACTTAGTGTTGACATAGGCGACAGCGTTACATATTGCTATAGTCGGTGGCAGAAAGACAATGATATCTTGTGGAAGAAAGTAAAAGCTGCAGGAGGTTCGTCTGCCGATTATATGGCACAACAAGGGCCATGGAGCGTATATAATGAGGATAATCTCTTCAATTATCCCCGGAAGGGAAAGCTTAGCGTTGTTACTTTCTCTTACAAATATTTCATGTACACAGAACTGACACCTGAGATGAAGTGGCAGTTGGCACAGGGTGATACAACTATTCTAGGCTATGCCTGCAAAAAAGCCACTTGTGACTTTCGCGGACGCAGTTGGAGTGTTTGGTACACCATGCAGATTCCTATGCAGCAAGGACCTTGGAAACTGCATGGCCTGCCCGGTATGATACTTGCGGCACGAGACAAGAAGAACCAATTTTCTTTTGAATGTATAGGTATCAAAACGGGACTCAGTGAGCCTATGGAAGTGAATTTGAAAAGAGTCATCAAGACGACACCGCAGAAGGTTCAAAGAATAATCCAGTTGAAAGCAAGTAACTATGAGGCTTGGGCGAAGTTCGTAGGTTACAAAGCGATATGGGGATATAAGTCGAAGCCAAGGGTGGCTTGTCTGAAAGAATATTATTGATAGTCAGCAAAACATGACAAAAGGTAAACTGCTTTTCCTCGTACTATGGCTTGGTTTTTCTACAGTGGCATATTCGCAAAACGTCGAGGGTGCTGTCAAAGACGCCAAGACACGCAAGCCCTTGGACTATGCGTCTGTGGTAGCAATGGAGCGGGGTGGCAATCCCGTCGCTTTCTGTACCACTGCCCTGGACGGCAGTTTCACACTGAAGATTTCTGATGGCCAGAAGGCTGATACGCTCCAATTCAGCATGCTTGGTTACACCACCCAGAAGGTGGCGGCATTGGACTACCGTTCGGGAATGACTGTTTATCTACGTCCGGAGGCTGTCAATCTGAAAGAAGTAGAGGTGAAAAGCAAGCGCTTGCAGATGAAGAGTGACACACTCATGTATTCTGTTGCCGGCTACAGGCAAAAGCAGGACCGCAGCATCGCTGATGTCATCGCTAAAATGCCGGGGCTTGAGGTCACAGCTAGTGGCACTATCAAATATCAAGGCAAGCCTATCAACAAGTTCTACATTGAAGGTATGGACCTGATGGGCAAGAAATATGCTATGGCGTCGGAGAATCTGCAGGCCAAGAAGGTGAAGAGCGTTGAGGTGCTGAGACATCACCAGCCCATCAAGGCACTGAAGGGTGTAAGCTTCAGCGATGATGCCGCCATCAACCTTGTCTTGGAGGATGCTGCCAAGAACGTGATAACCGGTATGGCAGAGCTGGGAGCAGGAGCGCAACTGCAGCGTGGCATCGGCAGCGATGTCTTACGCGACGTGAGAATCGTGGGAATGCTCTTCGGCAGGAAACAGCAGAGCCTGACAATGTACAAAGCCAATAATGCAGGACGTGATATACAGCATGAGATTAGGGACCTGACATCGGCAAGCGACCTGTCGGCCGACCATAATAACTGGATAGATGGCATCTCTGTGAGTGCACCGCAACTAAAATTGGAGCGGTATAACTGCAATGATACGCATATAGCTGCTACCAACTGGCTTCGCAAAACAGGAACAGATGCAACAGTCCGCCTGCAGGCTACCTATCTGTTCGACAAGACCATAGGTTATGTTAAGGACGCTACCACGTTCACGAGTATCCTGGGATTGCCTGTCGTGGAAGAGGAAACCAGCGCAGACAAGTATCGGCGTGAGGTAAATGCTGAGCTGCTGTATAAGATAAATGCCGATAGCCTATATCTGGAGAACAACCTGAAGACATCGGTCGACTGGAATGAGTCGTCTGCAATCACGGCACTCAACGGTTCACCTGTGATACAGCATGTACAACCCAGAAAACGAGACTTCTCTGACCGTTTCGAGATGCACAAAAAGCTGCATGGTGACCGCAGTTTCCAGGTCAAAGCCATGGTCGACTACCGTTATCAGCCTGGCAGGCTGCTGACCATCAACGACACTGTGCCACAGCGGCTGAATGCTGAGTCGCTGGATGCCCATGTGAGTACAGGATTCAGGCATCGTCTGTTTGGCATGTACATATCGTATGACGCACAACTGAACT
>CAZBQA010000116.1:0-7981 GCA_964493905.1 uncultured Prevotella sp. | reverse complement strand
CCGATATTCATCACCTGCTTTTCGAGTTCGTCTCGGTCGCCTCGAGCCTTGTTTCTGATTCGTGTGCGGTAGTTGTAGATGGTGGTGGTGGAATATCTCAGGAATTGTGCAATCTTCACACTGTCGGTGATGCCGAGCCTGATCAGGGCGAATATCCGTAGTTCGGTGTTGAGCTTATGCCCACTTTTCGGCACAATCTCCTCTCCCTCTTGCAGTAAGGCGTTGAACTCGTCTACAAAGTCGGGGAAGAGCTGTATGAAGGTATCGTCGAAACTGTCGTAGAATTCAGCCAGTTCGTTTTCCACTTCTTGGCTAGACAACTTCACCGCTTCTTTCAGTTCCTTCATTTGCCCTGTCGATAGCAGTTTATTCAGGTGGGTACGCACCTGTCGCATCTTCTCCAGATAGACCGAACATTGGTCCATGTAGCGTGCAATATACTCTTCCTTGAGATAAGAGTTCTCGGCAATGACTTGGTTTTGCTGCTTGATCTCCTTATTATATTGTAAGAGCTGGTTATTCATGTCGCGTAATTTGTCGTTAGCGTCGGCCAGATGTTGCCGAGCCACCATCACGTACTTCTTTTGTCGCAGTACATAGCGCACGGCAAAGAGCAGACAGACAGCCAGCAGGCTGATGACGATGAGCACGCCGAGCATCATCATCTGTTGCTGATGCTTCTTGGCCATGTAGGCTTTGTTGATGATGGGGAAGGTGTCGAGTATTTCCAGGATGCGCAGACGTGCGTTGCAGGCCTTGGCATCTTCCATGCAGATTGTCAGGTATTTGTAAGCACGGTCGATGTCGCCCTCCTGAAAGAGTATAGTGGCTACTTTCCTGAGCGATATGTATTCGCGCGTGTCGCTCTTCATGTCTTCGATGGCCGACAAAATATAGTAGTGCTTGGCCCGTTCGCGGTCGCCCATGTGACTGTATGCCTCGGCGATGGTATAGGCAAATCCTGCATCAAATCGCCCGTTGTCACTGGGGGTGTAAGGAAGTAACTGGGAGAGTGCTTGCTTGTATTTTCCTTGCGCTATGAGCTTGTCGGCATAAACCATCTTGTGGATGTTGCTCTTTGGACTGTAATATGATAAAAGAGAGTCGCGATAGATATCTGTCAGGTGGGTATAGGCTTTTTTCTCTTTGGAGGTAACGGCAAAGTCTGCCATCAAGCCATAGAGTGTGCGGCATAGATGGAAGAAATTTTCGCGACGGTCTTTGGGCATAGGCTTGCGTTGTTGTGGCGCAAGTAATTCGGAAGCCTCCTTGAACATGCCAATGGTCATCAGAACCTCCACCTTGTGGAGCACAGCGTTGAGCTTCTGGTCTTCATTGTTCGCCTTCTCGGCCAATCTGTATAACCTGTCGGCATACAGTAGCGAGGAATCTGTGTTGAATGCTGCGTATTCGTTCCATAGCATGTCACACAGGTCCAACTCTTCCTGGATGTTTTTCCCTTTGACCTTCTCCAGCGACTTGCGCAAGTTCTGGATGTTTCTTTCCTTGTTGGCAATGTAAGTCGGCCGCAGTTCTATGGCATGGTCAAGCTCCTTGAGCAGACTGTCGCTCACGGTGGCATAACCCTCCATGTTTGCTGTCAGGAGGAGCAAAAAGATAGCCAATATCCTTATGTACATTCCCTGTTTAACAAAATGTGATACAAATACTAACTATACATTAATATGATATAGGATTGCGTGGGTAGACTTGCTGAATAGTCCGCTCATCCGACAGCCTCACTTCTTGTTGCCGAAGTCGGCCGGTATCTCGCCCCATTTCTTGGTCTCCCACTTGATAACGGGCGTCTTGACGTGATGTGTGCGGAGCCACTGCTCAGCCCTGGCGATGACGCGGTAGAGCGGTTCGGTGGCTGGGGTGCGCTCGAGCTTGGTCTTGCATTGCTTCTTGCTGACCCACAGGATGGCATTGTAGGAGTCGGAATAAATCACCTTGTCGGTGATGCCACGTTGCTCCATCAGGGCCAAGGCATGCACAATGGCCAGAAACTCGCCGATGTTGTTGGTGCCGTGAACGGGCCCGTAGTGGAACACCTGCGCCCCTGTGGCCAGGTCTACACACTGGTACTCCATGGGTCCCGGGTTGCCAGAACAAGCCGCGTCGACGGCCCATGCTGTCCGATCCCAGGCCTGCACAGGAGCCCCAGCCTTGCCCTCAATGGAAGCCCCACCCCTGCCCTCCCCGGTGGAGGAGGGAGTGCTGACCGTTGCCTGTGACGGTTGATTCGTTTTCTTTGCCTCGCGCTGAGCGGCTGGCTTATCGGGAAAGGAGACGTCCATGTGTCTGATGATATCTTTTATTTGGTAGGCAACACGATTGATATTGCCCATCACTTCCTCGTTGGTAAAGCGCACGACAGTGAACCCACGCTTGTTCAGATCGGCCGTTCTTGTGGCATCGCTCACCGGCTGCTCGCCCTTGAAGTGGTATTTGCCGTCGATTTCTACCACAAGTTTATAATGCAGGTTGACAAAATCGACAATATAATCGCCAATGATATGCTGCCGTCTGAATTTGTAACCCATGCCCTTACCCTTCAGCATATTCCACAAGGCATGCTCCGCATCGGTCATGAAGAGCTTGTTCTCCTTGGCATACTGTTTCAGCATATCATAAGAGAAACCATCGGCAGTCTCAAAGACGTATGTCTCTTCTTTCTTCTTCATGCTTCGGTATTACTCCCTCCTGCCCTTTGGGTATTTGCATTCCCCTCCTACCGGAGGGGCTAGGGGAGGCTTTACATTCTCTCGGGCACCTCGATGCCTAAGAGTGCCATGGCGTTCTTGATGGTCTTGGCCACGTTTTGCGCCAATACCAGACGGGTGACCTTCTCGGTGTCGGTGTCGGCACTGAGGATGCTGTAGTCGTGATAGAACTGGTTGAAGTCCTTGGTGAGCTCGTAGCAGTAGTTGGCGATGCCGGCGGGGTTGTAGTTCTCACCCGCATCCTTCACGGCGGTTGCAAACTCGCTCATCTTCTGGATGAGGCCACACTCCTTGTCGTTGAGCGGTGCGTCGGTGGGCAGGGCAGCGGGGATGACGATGCCATCGGCCTCGGCCTTGCGCATGATGGAGCGGATGCGGGCGTGGGTGTACTGTATGAATGGGCCCGTGTTGCCGTTGAAGTCGATTGACTCCTCGGGGTTGAAGAGCATGCCTTTGCGGGCGTCGACCTTGAGGATGAAGTATTTGAGGGCACCCAGTCCCACGATGCGCGCAATCTCGCGCTTCTCGTCCTCGGTCATGTCCTTGAACTTACCCAGTTCGTCGCTTGTTCTGCGGGCCTCGGCTATCATCTCGGCGATGAGGTCGTCGGCGTCGACCACCGTGCCCTCGCGGCTCTTCATCTTGCCGTTGGGCAGCTCTACCATGCCGTAGGAGAAGTGTACGAGGTCTTTGCCCCACTTGAATCCGAGGCGGTCGAGCAGCAGCGAGAGCACCTGGAAGTGGTAGTTCTGCTCGTTGCCCACCACGTAGATCATCTTGTCGATGGGGTAGTCTTTGAATCTGAGGTCGGCGGTGCCGATGTCTTGCGTCATGTAGACGCTGGTGCCGTCAGATCGAAGCAACAGTTTCTGGTCCAGTCCCTCTTGTGTGAGGTCGGCCCATACACTGTTATCTTCTTTCCTGAAGAAGAGTCCCTTGGCGAGACCCTCTTCTACCTTCTTCTTTCCCTCGAGGTAGGTGTTCGATTCATAATATATCTTGTCGAAGCTCACGCCCAAGGCCTTATAGGTCTCGTCGAAGCCGGCATATACCCAGTTGTTCATCTTTTCCCACAGGTCGCGCACCTCCTTGTCGCCCTGCTCCCATTTCACGAGCATGTCGTGGGCCTCCTTGATGAGTGGTGCCTCGGCCTTGGCCTTCTCCTCGGCCTGTGCCTCGTCCATGCCCTCGGCAGTGTATTGCGCCTTGAGCTGGGCCACCTCCTCGCGGTAGTGCTTGTCGAAAGCCACGTAGTAGTCGCCGATGAGGTGGTCGCCCTTCTTGCCTGTCGACTCGGGTGTGTCGCCGTTGCCCCACTTGAGCCATGCCAGCATCGACTTGCAGATGTGTATGCCTCGGTCGTTGACGATGTTGGTCTTGACCACGCGGTTGCCGTTGGCCTCCATGATCTGTGCAAGGCTCCAGCCCAGCAGGTTGTTGCGCACGTGTCCCAGGTGCAGGGGCTTGTTGGTGTTGGGCGATGAATATTCGATCATCACGAGCTTACTGTCGGCCGTCTGTGCCTTCTCGCCATACTTGGCATCGGCGTGGATGTCATTGAGCAGGGCCACCCAGGCCTGTGTGGCGATGGTGAGGTTGAGGAATCCCTTCACCACGTTGTAGGATGCCACGGCGGGACAGTCGCGCACTAGGCAGTCGCCAATCTCCTTTGCCGTTTCCTCGGGTTTCTTGTGCGAGGTCTTCAGAAAGGGGAAGACCACGAGCGTGAGGTTGCCTTCAAATGTAGCCTTGGTCTTCTGCAGCTGCACCATCTCGGCAGGCATATCCTGACCGTAAAGTTCCTTGACGGCCTTGAGGACAGCCGAGGAAATTTCCTTTGCAATGTTCATCGATGTATGGGTATAAAATTGTTATTCTAGAATCACGTTGCAAAGTTACTAAAAAGATTAGGAAAAGGCTGGCCGTGAATAAGATATTTTGCAATATTCTTTGCACTATCGATATTATTTCCTTATTTTTGCAAACCGTTTGTTATTATGGAAACGCAAAAGAAAAACAGCCGAGTATCGTATCGCACGATGCGCGATTATGCCATCCTCACGGTAGCCATGGCTATCGGTGCCGTTGGATTGAATTTGTTTTTGTTGCCCAATGAGATTACCATGGGCGGTATCGTGGGTATCGCTTCTATTGTCTACTGGGGTACGGGAGTGCCCGTGCAAGACACCTATTTTGTTGTCAATGCCGTGCTGCTCATCGTCGCCCTGAAGGTCTTGGGATGGAGATTCTGCGCCAAGACCATCTATGCCGTCATCGTCTTCACCCTGGGTACCTCCCTGATGCAGCATCTCATGCCACCCGACCTGCATCTTCTTGCCGACCAGAAATTCATGGCTTGCATCGTGGGAGGGGTGTTCATGGGTGCCAGCGTGGGCCTGGGACTGTCGACCGGAGGCAGTACGGGCGGGTCGGATGTGGTTGCGGCCATCGTCAACAAATACCGTGATGTGTCCTTGGGACATATCATCATGCTGGTCGATGTGATGGTCATCACGTCCAGCTATGTGGTTCTGAAAGACTGGGAGAAGGTGCTCTACAGCTATGTGCTGCTGTTTGTCATGGCCTTTTGCGTGGATTATATCGTCAACTCCTTGCGCCAGAGTGTGCAGTTTTTCATCATCTCCGACAAGTACGAAGAGATTGGGCGTGCCATCAACATGATTGCCGAGCGCGGCTGTTCGACCCTCAACGGTAGCGGCTTCTACTCGAAGAAAGACATCAAGGTCATCTTCTGCCTGGCCAAGAAGAGCGAGTCGAGCTTTATCTTCGACCTCATCGACGAGATCGACCCCGACGCCTTTGTGTCGCAGAGTGCCGTGATTGGTGTCTATGGCCAGGGCTTTGACCGTGTGAAGGTGAGGAAAAAGATGCGGCTTGAAGAAATCAACAAGAAGTTGGGGAATGATGAAAAACAAGAAGCATAGCATCGTCGGGTGGTTCGTCGCCCTACTGGTGCTGCTGATAATCATCGTTTTTGGCGGTAGCGTCTACATGTTGTCGTATGCGCTGACACCCGGGAAGAATGACGGGCGCGACTATGCACGCGAGTATCGGGTGCTCTTCGAGCATTACCCCGAGACGCGGCCGTGGGTCGACTCGCTGCGCAAGGCCCGCGCCCTGCGCGACACCTTCGTGGTGGCGGCCGACGGCGACCGCCATCATGCGCTACTGGTAGATGCCCCCAGGCCCACGGGCAAGACCGCCGTGCTGGTGCATGGCTACTGCGACTGTGCCGTGACGATGCTCAGCCTGGGCTATGTCTATCACCGTGTGCTGGGCTATAACCTCGTGGTGCCCGACCTCCATGCCAGCGGCAAGAGTGAGGGCAAGGCCATACAGATGGGGTGGAAAGACCGCATAGACGTGCTGCAGTGGATTGCCATGGCCGACTCGCTCTACCGCGCCCCCGGCCGTCAGGCTGCCATCGTGGTACACGGCATCTCGATGGGGGCAGCCACGACGATGTGCGTGGCAGGCGAACAGACACCCGCCAGCGTGCGGGGCTTTGTAGAGGACTGTGGCTACACGTCGGCTTGGGATGAGTTTGCGCAGCAGCTCAACGACCAGTTTGGCTTGCCCGAGTTTCCGTTGCTCTACACCACCTCGGCCCTCTGTAAGCTGCGCTACGGCTGGTCGTTCGGCGAGGCATCGCCCCTCGAGCAAGTGCGCAAGTGCCGCAAGCCCATGCTCTTTGTCCATGGCACGCGCGACACCTACGTGCCCTACCGTATGCTGCAGGTGCTCTACGACGCCAAGCCCGGCACCAACAAGTCGATAGAAGCCTTCCCCGGTGCCGTGCATGCCGAGAGCTATTATTCCGACAAGCGCGCCTACACCGAGATGCTCAGGCGCTGGCTCGGCACCGTTATGGGCGAATAGGATTGTCAGGCACGGGCAGCGGCATCGGCCGTCTGGACCTTCATGTGCCGCTTGAGGTGACGGTAGAGCAACACGAAGGCGGGCAGCAGGAACAGGTCGGCGGCTATCCAGGCCACAGGGTCGCCCAGGCAGACGCCGGTGAAGGCCAGCGCGGGCACCAGCCAGAGGCTCACGCCGCAGCGTGCAATCATCTCCATCACCCCCGAGAGCATCGACAGGTTGCTGTAGCCTAGGCCCTGGATGCTGTACCTGAAGATGGTGAGCAGACCGAGGGCGGGGTAGAAATAGTTGGCGATGCGCATGAGCTGTGCGGCATTGGCCACCACCTCTTGTTCGCCCGACTTGACAAACAGCATCATCATCTCATCGGCAAAGGGATAGATGAGCAGCACCGTGATGACAAAATATACCAGCATGATCTTGATGGCGGCCACGATGCCGCGGCGGATGCGGTCGAGGCGCCGGGCACCGAAGTTCTGTCCGCAGTAGGTGGCCATGGCCACGCCGATGTTCTCGAACACGCAGGTGAAGAGATACTTGATGCGCATGGCAGCGGTGAACGAGGCCACATAGACCGTTCCCAGGGCGTTGTTGGCACTCTGCAGCATCATGACGCCGATGCCCGTGATGCTGAACTGCAGGCCCATGGGCACCCCGTTGTTGAGCAGGATGCTGATTTTCTTGTTGTCGTAGCGACGCTCGTCGCCCACGGGCAGCAACAGCGTCATCTCCTTGCGGATATAGAGCCAGCAGAGCAGCGACGAGAAGCCTTGCGCCAGCAGGGTGGCGATGCCTGCACCCATCACGCCGAGGTGCAGCCAGAGGATGAGCACCACGTCGAGCAAGATGTTGAGCACTGAAGAGAAGATGAGAAAGTAGAACGGTTGCTTGGAGTCGCCCAGGGCACGTATGAAGCCGGCCAGCAGGTTGTAGGCGATGGTGAAGGGGATGGCAAGAAACTGTAGGAAGAGGAAAATCCACGCGTCATCGAAAATGTCATGGGGCGTGTTCACCAGCTGCAGGATCTTGCTGCACAGCATGCAGCTCACCAGTGTGATGACTACCGCCAGCACCACGGCGATGCGCATGGCATTGGCCACATAAGCGCGCATCTTGGCAAGGTCTTTGGCACCAAAAGCTTGGGCTATGGGGATGGCGAAGCCTGCGCAGCTGCCGTTGCAGAAGCCCATGATGATAAACATCACCGACGACGACGCGCCCACGGCTGCCAGGGCGCCCACGCCAATCCAGCGACCCACGATGGCAGCATCGATGATCTGATACATCTGCTGCAGGATGTATCCTAAGATAAGGGGTAGCGAAAACCGCAGGATGTCCTTCGTCGGAGACCCCAC
>CAZBQA010000115.1:4040-8117 GCA_964493905.1 uncultured Prevotella sp. | reverse complement strand
GTGTTCATATTAATAATTTGGATGCGCTGCAACAAAAGCGATACAAATGTAGTCTAACTCCATAATACCCAAGATTATGATGAACGAAAAAATAGAAGTAATGGCCCAAAACAGCAATGACATCAAACGCACACGGGCCTACAAGGCCTTGAGCACACTGTCCAACTGGATGGACAGATATTATATCGACCCCATCCTAGGCATCATCCCTGGTGGCTGGGGCGACACCGTCTCGGCGGTGATGATGCTACCCTTCATCGGTTTCAGTCTGCTCGTGGTGCGTTCGGTGCCACTGACACTGGCCATCGTCTACAACGTGCTGAAGGATATTGTCATAGGTCTTATCCCATTTTTTGTGGGCGACATCCTCGACGTGTTCAGCCATTCATACACACGAAACATGCGACTCATCAGCGGCTTCGTCGAAAAAGACAAGACCATCATCCGGGAGGTTAACCGCAAGGCATGGGCCTTTGCCGTTGCCATCGTGCTTTGCATAGTAGCCATCGTGTTGCTGGTAAGGCTCACCGTCATGCTCTTCTCCATGCTCTTCCATTGGATAGGATAGCATAGCCATACACACTATCCCCGACCACCATCAGTGGGCGGCCCCGTTTGTTGAATCAAACGGCCGCTTCACTGATTTTTTTTGTTCCCCACACATCTGCCATCGTATCTTTGCAACGACAATGACAGCAATATGAACATAACCCAGCGATTATGAAGAAGAATTTGAATTTGATCATCATGGCAGCCACGCTGCTGTGCGCAGCATGCTCATCGGGAGGTGACCTGCTGGACGACTACACTGAAACCATTACCAACGGCAATACAGGAACCTCAACCAGTGGCTCGAGTTCGAGCAGCAGCACCACGACCAACAGCGACCTGACCAGTCTGGACGTGGCCATCGACACCACCGCCCTCGCAGAGACCGAGACCGTGCCTTCGGGTGACGAAGACTACGTAGAAAACTATACAACATCGAACACCATCTACATCACCTACAACGGCTCCTCGGCCAGCTATGAAGGCAACGTCTCGGGTGTGAGCATCGCTATCAGCGGTGCCGACGTCACCGTCACCTCCACCACAGCCGGTGTGAACTATGTGCTCAGCGGCTCATCTACCGAAGGCTCGTTCAAGATGGCCTCGGGCGACGACAACAAAAAGTTTGAACTCACCCTTGCCGGCCTGAGCCTCAACAACAGCGACGGTCCTGCCATCAACATACAGGCGGGCAAGCGCGTATATGTGGTGCTCAAAGACGGCACCACCAACCATCTGAGCGACGGCACCAGCTATGCCTCGAGCACAGAAGACCAGAAGGGCACACTCTTCAGCGAGGGGCAGTTGCTGTTCTCGGGTAAGGGCAGCCTCACCGTCAGCGCCAACACCAAGGCCGGTATTGCCAGTGACGACTATATCCTCATTCGTCCCAACACCAACATCTATGTCAATGCCACACAGGGCAACGGCATCAAGTCGAACGATGGCATCGACATCCGCGGCGGCGTCATCAACGTGGCTGTGAGCGGCGTGGCCGCCAAGGGACTGTCTACCGACGGTTACTACACCCAGAGCGGCGGTCGCGTGACGGCCATCACCACCGGCGGTGCAGAATACGACTCCGACGAGAACGATGTCTCTGGCTCTGCCGGGCTGAAGGCCGACTCCGTCATCACCATCAACGGCGGCAAGCTCCTGACAAAGAGTAGCGGGGCCGGCGGCAAGGGCATCAGCAGCGACCAGGCCATCGTCATCAACGACGGCACGGTGAAGGTCGTCACCAGCGGCAAGACCTACACCTATTCGAGCAGCCTCGACAGCAAGCCCAAGGGCATCAAGGCCGACGGCAACCTGCAGATCAATGGCGGCGCCATCATGGTGAAGGCCAGCGGCGGCGAGGGTGCCGAGGGCATCGAGGCCAAGGGCACGATGGCCATCACCGGAGGCACCACGGAGGTATATGCCTACGACGACGCCTTCAACTCGGCCTACGACCTCACCGTGAGCGGTGGCTATGTGTATGCCTTCTCGGTCAACAACGACGGCATCGACTCCAACCGTAACCTCTACTTCAAGGGCGGCACCACCTACGCCTACGGCACCACCCAGCCCGAGTGTGGCATCGACGCGGCCGAGGGCTACAGCGTCTACATCTCAGGCGGCACCCTCATGGCCGTGGGTGGTGGCGAGAGCTATCCTGCCTCATCGTCCTCGCAACCCAGCATCGTCTACGGCGGTACGGTGAACTCGGGTGCCACCATCACCATCAGCAACGGCTCATCCGAGGTAGCCAGCTATGTCATGGGTCGCAGCTATAGCGGCACGGTGAGCTTCCTCCTCTCGGCCCCGGGCCTCACCAAGGGCAGCAGCTACACCGTTGCTGTCGACGGCACCACCGTGGGCACCATCTCGTCGTTGGCATCGCCCTACTCGAGCATCGGCTCCTCGACCGGCGGCATGGGCGGCGGCAATCGTCCGGGCGGATGGTGGTAGTAGCCATCCACCGCCTCACCCTGCCACCAGACAGACACGCCCCACCCCCGATGCGTCATGCCATGCATCGGGGATGTAGGGTGCCTTGCCTACACCATTCTCTACGCACACACACCCACGGCACAAAGGAGCCAACACCTACAATAAAGCACACCTCCCTACGTTATCATACAAACACGGCTTATGGCAAAATCTCTACACGTCAGCAAGGAAAACCTCATCTACCTCGGACTATGGCTGCTGCTCTACCTGGCCCCGGTAGCCAGCCTATACTTCCGCACCACGTCCGACTCACGGCTGGTGTTCCAATGGAATGAGGTATTCCATATATGGACCATTTTTTCCATCTACCTCGTCATTTTCCTCGTCCACAACTTCATTCTCGCGCCACTGCTCATCTACAAGCACAAGCTGCTGATGTATCTCGTCACCTCGGTATGCCTCATCGCTGTGTTCGTGACCTTCGAGTGTGTGAACAAACCCAAGCACGAACGTTTACCCATGCAAGGCATACGCCCGGGTGACATGCCACCCGGCACACAGGCCCCGCCACCCGCAGCCTTTGCCCATCCTGACGGCGCAGCCCCTCATCCCACCCCTATGCCCGATTCGGCGGCTGCCGCCACTGCTGCTCCTCCCCACAAAGAGCCTCCACGCCGGCATCCCGGCAATGGCAAAGAACGGTTCAACGACCACATGCCACCCTTCCTCATCGGCCAGGCCGACCTCATCGGCGTGCTGGTGCTCGTGGGACTGTTGGGCCTCAACCTGGGTGTAAAGCTCTATTTCAAGAATGAGAAAGACCTCCACGACATACAGAAGTTGGAGAACCAGAACCTACAGCACCAGCTGGAGTATCTGAAATACCAGATCAACCCCCACTTCTTCATGAACACTCTCAACAATATCCATGCCCTGGTCGACATCGACCCCGACAAGGCCAAAACTACCATCGTGGAGCTGTCGAGGATGATGCGCTATGTGCTCTACGAAGGCGACAAGAGTCTCATCCCTATCCCCAAGGAGGTAGAGTTTCTGCGCAACTATGTCAGGCTGATGAAGCTGCGCTACACCGACAAGGTAAACGTAGACGTCGACATCCCCGCCAACCTCTCCGAGGGTCTCATCCCGCCCCTGTTGCTCATCACCTTCCTCGAGAATGCCTTCAAGCACGGGGTGAGCTACGAGCAGGAGAGTTTCATCAGCATCATCATGGATGCCGAAGACGGCAACCTTATCTTCAGGTGCATCAACAGCAAGAAGGCTCCCGCGAAAACTAGCGAGGGCGTGCCATCGGAGGGCGGACTGGGACTGAAGAACATCAAGCAACGCCTCGACCTCATCTATGGCAGCAGATACAAGCTCGACCTCAACGACAGCGAGAAGACCTACGAGGTCTACCTCAGCATCCCGCTGAATGCTGCGGAAGCCATCCATAAAGTGAAGAGTGAAGAAGGATAATGAAGAAGAAGTTATTGCAAATAATAGCACTTCTTCGGTTTGGTGCAGCCAATTTGCGATATATATATCAGCTCAGCCATCATCCACTGTAACACGCTATTAATATTTTGAATT
>CAZBQA010000115.1:0-3940 GCA_964493905.1 uncultured Prevotella sp. | reverse complement strand
TGAATTTTGAATTATGAATTTTGAATTGATCAAATGCCTCGCCATCGACGACGAGCCGTTGGCCTTGCAGCAACTGGCCGCCTATGTGCGTAAGATACCGTTCCTCGATCTCGTCGGCGAGTGTCAGAGCGCGCTCGAAGCCCGGCGCATACTCGACCAGGAGATGGTGGATGCCATCTTCTGCGACATCAACATGCCCGACCTCAACGGCATGGACTTTGTCAAGAGTCTGGCTGCCCCGCCCCTGGTGGTGTTCACCACGGCCTACGCCGAATATGCCATCGAAGGCTACAAGGTAGATGCCGTAGACTACCTGCTCAAGCCTTTCGGGCTCGACGACTTCAGGCGAGCTGCCAACAAGCTGCAGGCCCGGCTGCGCCCCATGGCCCCGGCCTCACAACCGGCACCCTCCCACACGGCATCGCCCCTCGTGGCCGAGCCGGTCGCCACGCTTGCCGACCCTCTGCAGGCTGAGGGCCGTGAGGCCACACCGCCCGAGGGCTCGCTCTTTGTCAAGACCGACGGCCGCGTGGTGAAGATCAATATAGACGACATTACCTACGTGGAGGGCATGAGCGAATACCTGAAGATACATGTCGACACCATCGCCCCAGACGGCAAGCCCCAGAAGCCTTACGTGGTGCTCTTCTCCATGAAAGGCCTCGAAGAGCGGTTGCCAGCCCACTTCATGCGCATCCACCGGTCGTACATCATCAACCTCAACAAGATCCAGGAGGTCAACAAAAACCGGGTCATCATGGATGCCGACACCTATCTGCCCATCGGCGACCTCTACAAAGAGGCCTTCAGCAGTTACATCAACCGCAACTTCCTGGGAAAATAACGAAACGATAAGATAAGTCCCGCAAATCGGGATGCCAAGACATTTGGCTAGACGTTGTCATATTATAGGTGGATTCCAGACATTAGCATTGTCAGGAACCCACCTTAACTTCTTTTTCTTTCTGGCAACCTAAACCGCTGCCCCGGCCTTCCTCATGAAGGTCTACACGGGCTCACCTGCCCTGGCTACCATATTGCACCGCCGTGGCAGTGGTCGACGATGAACCACTGGTCACGGTATATGTCGTGCCCTTGCTCATAGAAGGCGTAGAGATGAGGATGTAGGTCGAGCCACCCCCTTGTTGCCCACCAAATCCACCGAACCCGGCACGCGACACCCCACTGGAAGAGGTAGCGTAGGTCGACGGCACCGTGAAGCTGGCCAGCGTGGTAGTGCCAGAGGCGAGGCTGATGGTGCTCCCTGCCGTCACACTGCCCGAGGTCGACACGTAAGCCTGGGTCGAACTGCTTGATGTCGGCGTAGCGCTGGTACCTCCCACGCCAAGGATGGTGCCCCCGGTGAAGACCATCTGGTAGCCCTCGGCCGCATCTATGCCACACTCGGGCGCGCTGCCGCCGTAGGCAGCCACCGTACCGCCCGAGATATAGATATTGGCGTTGGCATCGAGACCGTCGTTGTTAGAGGCCACCGCCGTCACCGCACCGCCCGAGATATACAGGTTGCTGGCCGTGTTGATAGCATCGTCGTAAGTGTTCACGGCCACCGTTCCACCCGATATGGTCATGGTGTTCTTGCTCTCAATTCCTTCTGAGCCCTCCTGCTTCCCGGTACACGTGACACTCACCGTGCCACCACTGATCAGGATGTCGCCCACGGCCGTGCCGTTGTTGTCATCGGCTTTGATGCCCACTTTGATACCCTTTGGTGCCGAGCTATAGGCATCAGCAAGGTTGTCAAAGCTACCCGTGTAGGTGCCGTCGTACACGGTTGTACCGCCCATGTTGACATACTGCTTGCCCGAGGTCGTCACTGTGAGCGCACCGTCGGTGATGGTGAGCACCGAGTCGCACTTCAGACCCTTGCCCCCATTGCCGGTTGCCGTGAGCGTAATGGTACCCCCACCAATGGTGATATGGGCATTGCTCGACATACAGGCAGCGCCTTTCACCTCACTGTCATCACTGTCCCAGGTGCCCGTTCCGCTGTTCACTATCGTCACCGTGGGCGAAGCCTTCTCGTCATCGATGGTGATGCTGCCATCGGCCTTGATGCCTTTGACCCCAGCGCCCGTGACATTGATGTCGAGCGAGCCACCTTGAATATTCACGTAGCCGGCCTCCTCATCGTCGGCAGCCACCTGTATGCCGTCGTCGAGCGTGCCACTGATGGTGAGGCTACCTCCATTCTGTTCAAAATATTGGTTTACGTTAAATCCGTCTTTGGCGGCATAACGCACATTGATTGCCCCGGTCATACTCTTCTTGACCTGCACATACTCATCGCCCCAGAAGGCATGCTTGGCATAACCATAGAGGTTGAGCGTGCCCGACCCTGTAATCTCCGAGTGGCCGTTCACCATCATTGTGCCCTTGCCCCCACTCGCCTCGCTGTCGCTGAGCGTACAGGTGCCTTCGATGTCGATGTTGATACGCTTGCCGTTCTCTATGTTCACAGCCGCACTGTCGGCACAGGTGAGGGTGAGGTCGCTCAACACGAGCGATGCCTTATACGACCCATCCATGTAGAACGACCCATTGGCCGACGTACCGCTGAGCGAGTAGGTAATCTCGGAGGCTAGGTCATCGCGCTGCACTATGGCCACATGGGCGCCATTCACCGACACCTCAGAGAGATACTGCATCACGTTGCCCGCCACCCTCACCTGGGCCGTGGTGCCGTTGTAGACCACCGCCACCGCATTGTCGGTCACGGCAGTGTTGTCTACATACATACTGTCGATATCGGCCAGCGCAAACGTCTTGTCGAGAATGGTGAGCGTGGTGCCGTTGGCATAGACCATGTCGCCTGCCTGTGCGGCGGGAATCTGATAGGTCACCTGCCCCACGCACACATGCAGCGTCTGGGCTCTCAAGGCTGCCGCCATCACACAGGCGAGCAGCAGGAAGCAATACTTTCTCATGGCACAATCAGCTTAAAGGTGTTGTCACCGCTTTTCACGACATATATGCCTTTGCCAATCTTTTCCTTGGCAACGGCCACACTTGCAAAGCGACCTACCATCACGCCGCCCACCGAATATACATACACTGGCTCCTCGCTGGCCTGAACGGCAACACCCTCTACGGCCATGGCGGTGGAGCTGAACGCCATTTTAGAAAGGTCTGACAAGGCAAACGCCACCGTGCCGTCATCGTTGACAGCCGTCAGAGTGGATCCCTGCACAATAAGTTTCAAACTACTCACACTGACCGACTGCATCGTGCCATCGCCCTTGGTAAAGGTGAGATACGCATAGGTGCTGTCGTCGGCATGGGCCGATAGTGTGCCTGTGAGCAGGAATAGGAATAAAAGTTTTTTCATAAGCAAATTCTTTATTATCATGATGACCGGACCTACCGTCGCCTCTGGGCAAGGTAACGGTCAGAACTTATATTTGTAGCTCACCCCGAGGATGTGCATGTCGGGTTCCTCATCGCTGTCGTTATGGGTGGTCTGAAAACGGTAGTATGCACCCAGCTTGTGGTGCTTGGTGAGGCCGAGGTCGATACCTGCGGTATAGCGTACCTTCTCCAAGGCCCACCCGTTGTACAGTTCTATGTTGGCATAGGGCTCCCACTTGCCCAGGGCGCGGCTCACCTGCACCCTACTGCGCAAGACATGCTTGCCCGTTCCCGAATAGGTCTTCGGCTCATTGTCGAAGGCCTCCTGGTCGTAGTCGTAGCGCCCAGAGATGGTATGCTCGGGGCGGTAGGTATATTGCCAGCGCTCGCGCAGCGAGAGCTCCCACTGCCCCAGGTTCCAGGAGCCGGTGAGGTCGGCGTGGAACCGGTGGCGCGGCGTCCAGTAGCGGGCATATTTGTTGAGCGAGCCGTCAGCATGATAGGTGTACTTGTCGCGACGGTCGTACAGAAAATTGTAGCCCACGCTACCCTTCAGCCATTTGCTGAACTTATA
>CAZBQA010000114.1:0-8217 GCA_964493905.1 uncultured Prevotella sp. | reverse complement strand
GTAACCCATCATTTAATATTTTTGTTTCGGTGGTAATTAATAGAACCCACCTTAAAAAGTAAATCTCTCTCTGGGTAGACAGTCCATACGCGCTTACTTCACCAGGGTATAGATGTCTCTGAGGTTGCGGCCCTGCTGGTCGTAGTCGAGGCCGTAGCCCACGATGAAGTCGTTGGGAATCTCCATGGCGGCATACTCGATGTTGAGGTCTACCTGTAGCTTGCCGGGCTTGAGCAGCAGCGTGCAGATGTGCAGCGACTCGGGGCCGCGTGTGCCGAGGGTCTCGAGCATACGCTTCATGGTGAAGCCCGTGTCGACGATGTCTTCGAGGATGACCACCGTGCGGCCGGTGAGGTCTTCGTTGATGCCGATGACCTCTTTCACCGTACCCGTGCTGGTGGTGCCCTGGTAGGATGCCAGCTTGACGAAGGAAATCTCACTCGGTATGGTAATATATCGTATCAGGTCGGCCGCAAAGATGAACGAGCCGTTGAGCACAGCCAGAAACAGCGGGTTCTTACCTTCCATGTCCTTGTTAATTCGCTCTGCCACAGCCTTTACGCGCTGCAGAATCTCTGTCTCCGGAATAAACGTCTTGAACGTCTTGTCCTTGATTTTTACAATACTCATAGTGCGATTTTTGAATGTTAGGGCAAAATTACGAAAAAGTAACGAGACTGTGGGTACCCTCAACAAGAAATTAAGTAAAATTGCAAAAATCTACACGGCCCAAACTCCAATCTCCAATCTTTTGTTTATCTTTGCACTGTTATGAAGATATTTACCGCTGCTCAGATTCGTGAGCTTGACAGATATACCATTGAGCACGAACCCATCAAGTCGGTAGACCTGATGGAGCGTGCCGCTAAAGCCTTGACGCGTGCCATCATGGACGAGTGGACCAACCGCACGCCGGTCATCGTCTTTGCCGGGCCGGGCAACAATGGCGGCGATGCCCTCGCCGTGGCCAGGCTGCTGGCTGAGGCCGACTATCAGGTAAGCGTCTTTTTGTTCAACATCCACAACAAGCTTTCCGACGACTGCGCTGCCAACAAGCAACGCCTGCTCGACGGCAAGAAGGTCGGCAAGTTTACCGAGGTCACCCTCAACTTCGACCCACCCGAGCTCACCGCCGACATGCTGGTAGTGGACGGCCTCTTTGGCTCGGGCCTCAACAAGCCCCTCAACGGCGGCTTCGCATCTCTGGTGAAATATGTCAACCAGAGCCCGGCCAAAGTAGTGAGCATCGACATGCCCTCGGGACTGATGTGCGAAGACAACACCTATAACATCCGACAGAATATCCTGCACGCCGACCTCACACTTACGCTGCAGCAGAAGAAGCTCTCGATGATGCTGGCCGACTGTCAGCCCTACGTGGGCCGACTGCGCGTGCTCGACATCCGACTGAGCCATGAGTATATTGCCAATACCGAGGTGTCGTACCGCATCCTCGAGGAGAGCGACCTGCGTCCTCGCCTGCGCCACCGCAGCGACTTCGCCCACAAGGGCTCCATGGGGCATGCCCTACTCATCGCCGGCAGCTATGGCATGGCCGGCGCCGCCGTGCTGGCCACCAAGGCCTGCCTGCGCTCCGGTCCCGGAAAGGTGACGGTACACACGCCCAAGCGCAACTACGGCATCATGCAGGCTTCCGTGCCCGAGGCTGTGATGCAGATGGACCGCGAGGAGACGGCCTTCTCCGAGAGTGTAGACAGCAGCGACTTCAATGCCCTGGGCATAGGTCCCGGCCTCGGCCAGAACGAGAACACCGCCATCGCACTCATCGGACAGATACGCCGCACGCAGTGCCCCATCGTCGTCGATGCCGATGCCCTCAACATCCTGGCCAACCACCAGGCCTGGCTGCAGCAGCTGCCCAAAGGCATCATCCTCACCCCCCACCCCAAGGAGTTCGACCGGCTGATGAGCACTGCCAGCAACGGCGACTACGAGCGGCTGTCGCACGCCCAGCAACTGGCCGAGCGACTGCAGGGCTATGTGCTGCTCAAAGGCCACTATTCGGCATTGTGCATGCCCGACGGACATGTGGTGTTCAACTCTACCGGCAACAGCGGCATGGCCACCGCAGGCAGCGGTGACGTGCTCACGGGCATCATCACCGGACTGCTGGCACGGGGCTATAAGGCACCCGATGCTTGTATGCTGGGAATGTATCTCCACGGTCTGGCCGGTGACTTCGCGGCCAAAGACCTGGGCAAAGAGTGCCTCGTGGCCGGCGACATCATCAAGTATCTGCCACAGGCGTTCAAGCGACTGGAAGACTGAGAGCCGCAAAAGACCATCAACCAACGATTTCACACTATGACTACCCTACGCTTCATCACCACTACAGTCTCTTCATCCCTGAGAACCGTCAACCTGCTGGTCTGCCACCACATCGGCCAGACCAAGTCATGGGGACGACGGGCGCTGGCCGTGACGATGGCCGCCCTGACATTGCCGGCTGCTGCGCAGTCGATAGAGGGAACGAGCTATTATCTACCCAAGGCCACCGTGCAGTTCACGGTCAAGGTCGAGAAGACGCAGTACACCCCCGGACGCTTCGCGCCCTACGCCCACCGATACCTTAAGAAAGACGTGGCCCAGGATCCTGCCACCACCTTCCGCATCATCGGCATCACCATGCAGCAAGGTGCCGAGCCCGACACCGCCAAGCACTTCGCCCTGCTGGTGGACAAGAAACACAGCATCAGCAAGGTGAGCCGCAGCGACAACGGACTGCTGCTGGCCATCAATGCCGATGGCAAGCCTGCCGACCGCACGCAACAGACATTCACGCCGGCCCCCAAGCCCACGCCGCTCAACCCCAACGACTATATGAACGAGGACATCGTCAATGCCGGCAACACGGCCAAGATGGCCGAGCTCACGGCGCAGGAGATCTACGACATCCGCGACAGCCGCAACCAGCTGAACCGTGGCGAGGCGGAGTTCATGCCCAAAGACGGCACACAGTTGGCCATCATGCTGCGCAACCTCGATACTCAGGAGAAGGCCCTCAGCCAGCTCTTTGAAGGCACCACCGTGCGCGACACCACATGGACCGACGTCGCCTATGTGCCCACCAAGGAGGGCGAGACGGTGCTCTTCCGCTTCTCAGAGCTACTGGGACTGCTCGACAGCGATGACCTGGCCGGTGCACCCTACTACCTGCAGGTAGTCGACAAGCATACCGTGGCCCAGCCACAGCCCATGGCCGAGCCCAAGAAAGAAGACAAGAACGACATCGGACTGCGCGTCAACCAGCCAGGCAAGATTGTGCTCACCCTCATGAGAGAAGACCAGAAGGTCGACGACTTTGAGATTCTGGCTCCACAGTTCGGCACCGTCGAGTCGCTCAGTGGCGAGCTCTTCGGCAAGAAACAATCATCAAAGATCATTCTCGACGCCCTCACCGGAAGCGTGCTCACCATCGAGAACATCGTGCCCTAGCAGCCTTCACATTGCAGCAAACCACATACTACCGCCCGGCAAGACCATCATCCTGCCGGGCGGCTGCTTTGGCATTATGGTTTGGTGGTGGGATGGTGGGATGGTTTGGTGGTGGGATGGATTGCTGAACAACTTGTCCGGGGCCTCCGGACAAAAGTGTCCGAAGCGTTATCTGGTACAACAGGATGTAATGTTGCAATACAATGGGATTAGTTGACAGCCTTCGTTCTTAAGGTGGGTTCTATTAATTACCACCGAAAGCTAATTAATAGAACCACCTATAAAAAAAGGAACGACCATGCAAGACTTTCGTTATTTTTGGATTTATTAAGCAGAATATCGGATTCCAAATACTCACACTATGAACAAAAAATGGATTACACACTACAACAGCGTCCTAACAGCAGGACTTGCAGCCCTGGGATTCACCTCCTGCAACGGCTGGGGCGGCCAGTCCGTCGAGTATGGCACACCTACGGTCTCTTATCATGTCACCGGGCAAGTGACCGATGAAGCCGGCAACCCTATTCCCGGTATCAAGGTGAAGGTTGTCGATCCATACGATTTTGACAGAGCAGCTAATGGAAAGCCTGACTCGACCTTTACCGACGCCGAAGGAAAGTATGTCTCCAAGCAGCACCGCTCCGTCACTATCGATGAAGCCATCGTCACGATGACAGACGAGGACGGCGATGCCAACGGGGGCACATTCGCCAACGACACCGTGAGAAACAAGGAAATCGTCAAAAAGCAAACAAAGAAAGGCGACGGCAACTGGATGATGGGCATCTACGAACTTACCGCAAACAAGAAACTGAAAAAAACGAAATGATCAATCTTCGCAAAAGGATCGGACTCGAATTGTGGCGGCAACTGCAAAACAATCTCATCAAGGAGCATCCTCTAAGACAGTTATTCTGGGAGACGACATTGCGTTGTAACCTGCATTGCAGGCACTGTGGCAGTGACTGCAAGACAGCAAGCAACATACCTGACATGCCGCGCGAGGATTTCATGCACGTGCTCGAAAACATAGCACAAAGCACAGATCCGCACGGAGTGTTCGTCATTCTCACCGGCGGAGAGCCGCTCTTGCGCCCCGACATCATTGAATGCGGACACGAAATCTATAGCCGAGGATTCCCTTGGGGCATGGTAACCAACGGACTCCTGCTCACGCCCGAAAAGCTGAAAGCACTCATCGGAGCCGGCATCCATGCGCTTACCATCAGCCTCGACGGATTGGAAGAGAACCATAACTGGATGCGCGGGCACGCAGACAGTTTCAGTAGAGTGAGCCGTGCACTTGACCTCATGCGTGCAGAGCCAACGCTCGTCTACGATGTTGTGACCTGCGTGAATGCCCGCAACATTACAGAACTATCGGCAATTCGCGATTTCCTCATCTCGAAGGGTGTCGGCTCGTGGCGACTTTTCACCGTTTTCCCCGTCGGACGTGCAGCATCCGACCCTGCCATGCTACTTTCCAGTGACCAGTTCCGCCAGGTGATGGAATTTATCAAAGACACCCGGCAGCAGGGCAAGATCAAGGCAAGCTACGGATGCGAGGGCTTTCTGGGCGACTACGAGGCGATGGTACGCGACCGTTTCTTCAGTTGCAATGCGGGCATCACCGTAGGATCGGTGCTCTGCGATGGAAGCATATCGGCTTGCCCGAGCATACGTCCCGACTTCCACCAAGGTAATATTTATCAGGATGATTTCATGGACGTATGGACAAATCGCTTCGACCGCTATCGTCAGCGTGAATGAATGCGTACAGGTCCGTGCGCCAACTGCAAAGTCTTCAGATACTGCCGTGGCAACGGCATGCACCTTCGTAATGAAGATGGACAGCTCTTGATGTGCCATTGGCGGAAACTACGTAACCAGCCCATAGATGCTGTCGTTACAGAACCAACAGGCACATAATGAAAAAGGAAGTTGAACAACCGATTGACAACTGGATTAATGAAAGTTTTGTGCCGGATAAACAATAAAAAGACGGAACAGCCACAAAGGCCGTTCCGTCTTGATATGATATGATGCTCCTTGCAGAGCGTTCAGTTGATTAGTCGAGCTGAGCCAACTTGTTGTCGCTACCGAGCACGTCAGTGATCTTCTCCTTGTACAGCTCGATCATGTAGTCACGAGCTACCTTGCCATACTGGCGAGGATCGAAGTATTCGGGATGCTTGGTCAGCGTCTCACGTACACCGGCGGTGTAAGCCAGACGAGAGTCAGAGTCGATGTTCACCTTGCAAACGGCACTCTTGGCAGCCTTACGGAGCTCCTCCTCAGGAATACCTACTGCATCGGGCAGGTTGCCACCGTTGGCGTTGATGATATCAACCCACTTTTGAGGAACAGAAGAAGAACCGTGGAGCACGATGGGGAATCCGGGGAGTTTCTTCTCAATCTCGGCAAGCACGTCGAATGCCAAGGGAGGAGGAATCAGGCGGCCGGTCTTCGGGTCACGTGTGCACTGCTCGGGAGTGAACTTGTAAGCACCATGACTGGTACCGATAGAGATAGCCAGCGAGTCGCAGCCAGTACGTGTAGCGAACTCGATTACTTCCTCAGGACGTGTATAGTGAGACTCCTCAGCCACAACCTCGTCCTCAACACCGGCCAGAACGCCGAGCTCAGCCTCAACAGTTACATCGAACTGGTGTGCATAGTCAACCACCTTCTTGGTCAGGGCGATGTTCTCCTCGAAAGGAAGAGAAGAAGCGTCGATCATCACAGAAGAGAAGCCCATGTCTACACAGTCCTTACAGAGTTCGAATGAATCTCCGTGGTCGAGGTGAAGTGCAATCTCAGGATGGTTGCTACCCAACTCCTTGGCAAAAGCCACTGCACCCTCAGCGAGGTAGCGGAGCAAAGTCTGGTTAGCATAGTTACGGGCGCCCTTAGACACCTGAAGGATCACCGGTGACTTCAACTGAGCGGCGGCGGTGATGATAGCCTGGAGCTGCTCGAGGTTGTTGAAGTTGAATGCAGGAACTGCATAACCGCCATTGACGGCTCTTTTGAACATGTCACGTGTATTAACGAGACCTAATTCTTTGTAACTAATTGCCATAATAATCTTATGTATTAAAATGAATTTATCAATCTTTTATCACTTGCAAAAGTACCACTTTATTTTTTTACTACAAAGTGTGGGGGCGTTTTTTAATGTTGTACATTGAATAAAAAAGTTAATAAGGTGACATTTATTGATATACCTCATTTTAACGCTCGGATTTCTTAATCCCGTTTTTGGGTGCCGGTCTGTTCACCGGCATCAATGTAACGCCACATCTCCCTGTGCCAAGAGACCTCGAAGCGGTCTGACGGCACGGGAGTGTCTGCCCTGTCACAAAACATGCGCTATAACAGCAAGACATTGCTCTTTCCCTTGCGTGAGAGCTCCGAAGCGAACAACAATACGATGAAGTAACCCAAGAAGGGGATGATAAACGGCATGCTGACCATGCCGGTGGAGTCGGTGATGATGCCCATGAGCAGAAAGCCACATCCACCGATGGGAGTCATCATCAGCAACGACGAGGCGCTCTTGGTGAGATTGCCCAGCCCCCGCAACGACAACGAGAAGATGGTGGGGAACATGATGGCCTCAAAGGCATAGTTGAGCACCAAGGCTACCATCGACACCTTGCCGAGGTTGAGCAGCACCACACCCATGCACACTACGCTGCCGATGGCACAGCCCAAGAGCATGTACTCGGCCTTGACATGGCGCATCAGCCAACTGCCCACAAACCGTCCCACCATAAAGAAGGCCAAGGCAATGGTCAGCACCACTGAGGCGACATTGTCGGACATCCAGCCTTTGGCCGTCACAAAATTGATGAAGTAGCTGTTGATCGAGATCTCGGCCACCTCATAAGCCAGCAGCGTGAACAGCCCGAAGACGAACATGGGATGATGGCGGAAGAGCTTCATGATTCGTGTGCCCTGAGAGCGGTCTTCCTCGGTCTCGCGATGCGCTATCTCCGGAAGGCTCACGCGTGAGAACACCACGGCGATACACAGCACCAGCACACCGAGCACCGAGTAAGGCACTACGATGTTGCCGCCATCTGATGTGCCGTCGAAGAGAAACTGACCTACGAAGAAGGTGGCAGAGAGGGAGCCCAACCCATTGAACGACTGCGAGAAGTTCAGGCGTGCGGTGCCGGTCTCGGCCTCACCCAGTTCGGTGACGTAGGGATTGGCCGAGGTCTCCAAGAACACCAGTCCACACCCGATGATGAACAGTGCCCCAAGATAGGCGTAGAACGTGCCGGCCTCAGCACCGGGAATGAAGAGCAGCGCACCGATACCAAAGAGCAGCAAGCCGAACACCACACCCCGGCGGTAGCCATGCCGGTTGATGAACCAGCCAGCCGGTATGGCCATCAGGAAATAGCCCAGGTAGGTGGTGACCTGGATGAGCGACGACTGGGTGATGGTAATGTCGAGCGAATTCTGGAAGTGCTTGTTTAGCACGTCGAGAATGGCGCGGGCAAATCCCCAGAGGAAAAATAAAGAAGTGACCAACACAAACGGCAGGAAATACTGTTTGTTGGTCAATGACGAATGGTTTGTTTTCATACCACAAGCTAAAGAGACAAAGCGCAATGGGGCTTCGAACAAACATGATGTCCGCAGACCCGTTGCCAAGACTTCCGCCGCGGTTGCTCGAGCAACCGTGAGAGGAGGATGGGAGGAAAAGGTTATTTCTGCTCAGCAGGCTCTATGACCTTCCAGATC
>CAZBQA010000113.1:0-8311 GCA_964493905.1 uncultured Prevotella sp. | reverse complement strand
AGCCACTGACCGTTGTCGCCCCAGGCCAGTGTGGGCAACAAGGTAAGGATGAGCAATAGTAGGTTTGTTTTCTTTGTCATGATAGTGTTGGATTTGATTGAGATTTCGTATTGATGGAGGCCTAAAGGTTAAGGAGGCACTATAGTTTCAATGGCGCCCGGTCATTCGTTCCCGTGTTTGGCCGCATACTCGGTGGGTGTCATGCCGAAGTGGCGACGGAAGACGGTAGAGAAGTGCGACTGGTTGCTGAATCCTACGTCGTAGGCTACCTGCGTGACGTTGATCTTGTTCTCGCGGATGAGCTGGGCGGCGCGTTCCAGCCGCAGGTTGCGGATGAAGTCGCTGGTCGAGATGCCTGTCATCTCCTTCATCTTACGGTGGAGCTGGGCACGACTGATGCCCACGTCCTGGGTGAGGGCCTCCACGTTGAACGTCGAGTCGGAGATATGCTCGTTCACCGATCGCATGATGCGTTCCATGAGTTGCTCGTCGTTGCCCTTCACCTCTTTATATTCCACCTTGTCTTCCTGTTTCTGCGCGCCCGAGAACTTGCCCTTCAGTCGTCGCACATTGTCCACGAGGTTGTCGATGCGCACATGCAGCTCGTCGATGCTGAAAGGCTTCTCCAGGTAGGCGTCGGCACCATAGCGCAGTCCGGCGATGCGGTCGGCCACCTCGCTCTTCGAGGTGAGCAGGATGACGGGCACGTCGCTTACCTGCGTGTTACCCTTGATGGCCTTGAGCAGGCTGATGCCGTCCATCTCGGGCATGACGATGTCGGAGACCACCAGGTCGTAGTCGTCGGTGAGCAGGGCCTGCAAGGCCTCCTTGCCGTTGGCAAAACGGCTGATGCGGTACCAGCTGCGCAGCTCGCTCTCGATGTAGCGGGTCAGGTCGTCGTCGTCGTCGACCACCATCACCCGCAGGTTGCGGTTGGCGTAGGAGGGTCGCTTCTCGTGCTTCGCCTCCTGAACCTCGGGGCCGAGGTCTATCTCCTCGGGCTTGAGGTGGTCTTTGCCCAGGGGCAGCGTCACCTCCAGACAGGCACCCTGGCGGCCGTCGGTACGGTTGTAGGCCTTGATGGTGCCGCCGTGCAGCTTGACGATGGCGCGGCTGAGGTTGAGTCCGATGCCCGTGCCCTCCATCTGCAGCTCCTGGGCGTTGCGTCCCTGGTAGAACCGCTCGAAGAGTCGCTCGGTATGCTCGTCCTTGAAGCCCACGCCGCTGTCGACGAGGCGTATGACGGCCTGGCGGTCGTCGTGGCTCACCGAGTAGCGTATCTCGCCGCCGTCGGGCGTGTATTTGAAGGCGTTGGAGAGCAGGTTCGACAACACCTTCTCGAAGTTCTGCCGGTCTACCCACACCCGTACCTCGGGGTCGGCATGGTCGAAGGCGAAAGTGATGCCCCGCTGGTGGGCGTTATACTGGTACATCGAGCAGATGCCGCCGATGGTCTTCACCAGGTCGGTCTCGCGACAGTGCAGGCGCATCTGGTTCTTGTCGATGCGCCGCTCGTCGAGAATCTGGTTCACCAGCAGCAGCAGGCGCTGGGCGTTGCGGTCGATGGTGTCGATATACTGCCGGTTGTCGGCATCCTGGGTCCGCTCCTTCAGTTTCTGCAGCGGTCCGAGGATGAGCGTCAGCGGCGACCGGATGTCGTGGGTGGCGTTGATGAGGAACCGCATCTTCTGTTCCTCGGTATCGATGCGGCGGCGGCGGTCGATGTAATAGAGCACGAAGGCCAGCAGCCCAAGGCCCAGCAGCCCATAGAGCAGGTAGGCCCAGGTGGTGGCATACCATGGGTTGCGCACGCGCACAGTAATGACCTTGGCCTGTCGTGAGGTGGCACCATTGTTCATGGCCCGCACCTCAATGGTATAGGTGCCGGGCTTGATCTCGTTGAACGAGATGGCATTGGTGCCCTCGGCGGTCGATGTCCACTCCGTGGCGCCATTAACACGATATTGGAAGACGATGTTGTCGGTGTTGCGGTAGTTGAGCAGCGAGAACTCCATCGTGAAGTTGTTTTCATCGTAGCCCACCTCGAAGCGGTCGCCCAGGGCGCTGCGCTCCTTGCCGTTGACGATGAAATGGGTGAGAAACACCTCGCCCATCTGCACGCCGCTGCCCTTGACGTCATGCGGATTGAAGGCGGTGATGCCCTCATTGGTGGCGAAGCACAGGCGGCCGTCGGCCAGCGTGGCCTGTCCGCCCACCACATACTCGCGCGAGAGCAGTCCGTTGCCGTTGATGTGCCCAATGAACTTCCGGTGGCGGTGGTCGTACTGCCAGATGCCGTTGATGGTGCTGAGCCAGAGGTCGCCCGTGGCATCTTCGCTGATGGCGCAGATGAGGGCGCTGCCCATGTCGTCCGACTGTGGGAAACGCTGCAGACGGTTGGACTTGCGGTCGTAGAGATAAAGGCCCAGGGTGGTGCCGATGAGCATGTCGCCGTTGCGACGCTCACAGAGGGCACTCACGAGGGTGCCGTCGAGCAGCACGTCCCAGCCGCAGATGCGGAAGTTGCCGTCGGCGAGATTCATGCACGACAGGCCGTTGGTGGTACCGATCCACAGCAGTCCGCGGCTGTCGAGGCAGAGCGACTTCACCCAGTCGTTGCAGAGCCTGCCCTTGCGCTTGTCGGGGTGGTTCATGCTGTAGGAGCGTGTCTGCCCCGTCAGCGTGTTGTAGACGGCGAGGCCGTTGCCATAGTCGCTGACGAAGATAGTGCCCTCGCCGTCGTCGGTGATGCAGTTGACGCCCCATCCCTTGAGCTGCACGGCGAGCCTGCTGCTGCCCGTGGCGGGGGCATAGGCGTAGAGCGAGTTCTCGGTGCCGAGCCAGTAGCCATGGCGGCGATCACGGTAGATGGTATTGGGGCCCTCGGGCGAGGGCACCCGTCCCTGCAGCCTGCCATCGTGCGTGAAATGGTAGACGCCGCTCTTCTGCACCGTACACCACACGCCGCCCTCCTCATCGGGGGCAATTGACGAGATACTGCTGCCCAGTCGCACGTCATAGTCTTTGAAGGTCCACGAGGTGAAGGCGTTGCGGTCTTGGTTGAGCTGCAGCAGTCCTTTCTTATAGCAGCTCACCCATAGGTTATGGTCTTTGTCCTCGAACACGTCGTTGACGTTCGAGGTGGCGAGGTCAAAGCGTGCGTTGTTGCTCATCACCTGCTCGAGTTGTCGGCGCCCCTTGCGGATGACCATCAGTCCGCGACCCGAGGTGCAGAGGTAGAGGTCGCCCTTGCTGCTGCGCATGCCCTTGCGGATGGAGTACTGCTTGTCGAGGGCGCTGAGGTCGTAGCCGGCGTCGGTAATCTGTCCGCTGGCATCGTCGTAGCGCATGATGCCATACATACACACCAGCAGCATGCCGCCCTGGGTGCGGATGCAGCTCATCACCGGACCGGCCTGCAGCGCGAAGTCGCGGCTCGACACGGGCCGCAGGTTGTTGACCTTCCAGCGGCTGATGACAGCGTTGTGGCTGCCGCGCCACAAGTTGTGCCCGCCGTCCTCAAAGAGCTTGCTGGCAAACTCGTCGCTGCTGGTGCGTGTAAACTCGCGCAGGCGTACCACCTGCTCGGTGCCGGCCTTGATGGCGCAGATGCCATAGCCGGCGGTGCCCAGCAGGATGTCGCCGTCGGCCGTCTCGAAGATCGACTCCACGCGCGGCTGGATGCGGTCGGGGAAGGTGTAGCGGCGAAAACTGTTGGTATCGTAGAGATACTGGGCCAGCCCGCGGTTGGTACCCACCCACAGGCGGTGCTTGCTGTCGACCAGGAAGGCGATGACCTCGCTGTTGGGCAGCGAGGTGGTATCTTTGGCGTCGGCATAATAATTGGAGAAACGATAGCCGTCAAACTTGTTGAGGCCGTATTCGGTGCCTACCCAGATATATCCGTAGGCATCCTGGGTGATGCAGTCGATGGAACTGCCAGAGAGATGGTTCTCGGTGGTATAGAGCCTGCTGTTGTCGGCATGGGTCAAGACAACGAGCAGCACACTGGTCAAAACGACGAACAAAGGCCTTAGGGCTTTCATCATAGTTTGGTTTTGTTGCAAGATAAATTAAGGATAGATGACCCCGCAAAGATACAAAACGAAATCTATGAAACCAAACAAAATCTCGCTTTTTGTCGAAATGAGACAAATAGAAACGTTATTGCTACCCGACAAAAAAGACCTTCATCGCCTTTTTAGTAACTTTGCACCATCCACGTAGGGCGACACCACGTGGCCTGCAACGACATAATCAAAACAATCATACCTTTATGGAAAGTAATCCTTCTATCAGCGAGGCCCGGGGCTTCTACAAGCTCAGCTGGCTCCAGCGCATCGGATTCGGGTCGGGCGACCTGGCCCAGAATCTGATCTACCAGACCATCTGCATGTACCTGTTGTTCTTCTACACCGACATCTATGGTCTCGACGCCGGCGATGCCGCCACGATGTTTCTCGTGGTGCGCCTCGTAGACGTGCTCTGGGACCCGCTCGTGGGCACCTACGTCGACAAGCACAACCCTAGCTGGGGCAAATACCGCGCGTACCTCGTCTTTGCCGGTCTGCCGCTCACGGGCTTCGCCATCCTGTGTTTCTGGAACGGCTTCAGCGGTTCGCTGCTCTTTGCCTACGTCACCTACGTGGGCATGTCGATGTGCTACACGCTGGTCAACGTGCCCTACGGCGCACTCAACAGCTCGCTCACGCGCGACACCAACGAGGTCACCATCCTCACCTCGGTGCGTATGTTCATGGCTAACTGTGGCGGACTGGCCGTGTCGGCCGGCGTGCCCATCCTCGTGGCCGTGCTCGCCGCGCAGAAGCTGCCGCTGGAGATGGCGCTGTTCATGGGCCTGGGCTCGCTGCCCTCGTTTATCTTCATGCCCATGGTGCCGGCCATCAAACGCAAGATTGGCAAGAAGAATATGTTCTACGTCTTTCTCTCGGTGGCCATCGTGGGCATGGTGGCCCTCTACGTCATCAGCAAGTTTTTCTCGATGGCCCACAACATGACAGCCATCTACATCGCCCAGTTTGTCAAGTCGACGGGCGTCATCGTAGCCACGGGATATATGTGGGCCCTCATCCCCGAGGTCATCTCGTTTGCCGAATACAAGACCGGCCGCCGCATCTCGGGCATCGTCAACGCCCTCACCGGCATCTTCTTCAAGGCAGGCATGGCCTTGGGTGGCGTGGTGCCCGGCATCGTGCTCAAGACCACGGGCTACGTGGCCAAGGAACAGGCCAACACCCTTCCCAAAGACTCCAGCGCCTGGTTCTATGCCATGCTCATCTACGCCATCATCGGCCTCGCGCTGCTGCTCTTCTGCTTCTCGCAGACCAAGGAGCGCGTGGTGATGGACCAGAAAGAGACGGCCAACGTGAAGGTAAGCGACCTATGGACCGAGTTTATGCGCAACAAGCCACTGCGCGTCATCGCACTGTTCTTCATCACGGCCTTCGCCATGATGTCGGTGGGCAACGCCGCCGGTGCCTACTTCATGAACGACCTCACCATGCAGACGCCTGCCGCGCAGGAGGGCATACGCTGGCTGGTGTGCATCATACCGGCCCTGCTGCTCGTGGTGGCGATGTTCATCATCAGGCAGTATGATCTCACCGACGAGGTGATCGACCAAATCAACATCGAAATCGAGGAACGACACAAGGCTTAATCCCCCAACCTACACAAAACACAATACACAATGAGGCCAAGAGGCCAAGACTAAACAACGCATTATGAAACACCGAATCATTCTGACCGCTGCCGCATCGCTGTTCATCATGGCCTCGGCCTGCGCACAGCAACCAACATTCAAGAGTACCCTCGGCAAGCACTTCCTGGTGGGAGCGGCCGTAGACACCCAGCTGGTAAGAGACCACGACCCACGGTCGGCCGAGATCGTCAAGGCGCAGTTCAACTCCATCGTGGCCGAGAACTGCATGAAGGGCGAGGTCATACATCCCGAGGTCAACCGCTACGACTGGACCGATGCCGACCGCACCGTGGAATGGGGCCTGAAAAACGGACAGGCCGTCATGGGCCACTGCCTGGTGTGGCACTCGCAGCCGCCACGATGGATGTTTACCGACGAGAAGGGCGACACCGTGAGCCGCGAGACGCTCATCGGACGCATGTACAGTCATATCATGACGGTGGTGAGCCGCTACAAAGGCAAAATCAAGGGATGGGATGTGGTGAACGAGGCCGTGCTCGACGACGGCACTATGCGCCCCACACCTTACTATAAGATCATCGGACCCGAATACATCGAGCTGGCCTTCCGCTTCGCCCACGAGGCCGACCCCGACGCCGAGCTCTACCTCAACGACTACTCGATGTCGAACCCCGGACGGCGAGAGACCTACTGCCGCATCGTCAAAGACCTGCAGGCCAAGGGCATACGCATCGACGCCATCGGCATGCAGAGCCACCACGGGTACAACTTCCCCGACTGGAACGAGTTTGAGAAGAGTCTGGTGGCCTTTGCCAATCTCGGCATCAAGGTGCAGTTCACCGAGCTCGACATGAACATGCTACCCAACCCGCACGCCTTCAGCGGGGCGGAGATCAGCCAGCGATTCAACTACGACAAGCAGCTCAACCCCTACAAGGACGGGCTCACCAAGAAGGCCGAGAAGCTCTTCAACCAGCGTTACCTCGACTTCTTCCGCATCGTGGAACGCCATAAAGACGTGGTGGAGCGCGTCACCTTCTGGGGAGTCACCGACAACCAGTCGTGGCTCAACAACTGGCCCGTGCCCGGACGCACCAACTACCCGCTGCTCTTCGACCGCAACTACCAGCCCAAGCCGGTGGTGAGCGACATCTTCAAGCTCTTCGAACAGTAAGTCACACCTTTTATATAAATAACACAATGAAAGCAAGATACCTTTTCCCACAAGACTATATGGCAGACCCCTCTGCCAACGTGTTCAACGGCAAGCTATACATCTATCCCTCGCACGACCGCGACAGCGGCGAGGCCTTCGACGACGACGGCGGCCACTTCCAGATGCAGGACTACCACGTGCTGCGCATCGACGGCGACCCGATGACGGCTCCCGTCGACGACTGCGGCTGCATCCTACATGTCGACGACGTGCCCTGGGCCGAGAAGCAGATGTGGGACAACGACGTGGTGGAGAAGAACGGCAAGTATTACCTCATCTTCTCGGCCAAAGACTATAACGGCGTGTTCCACCTCGGCGTGGCCGTGGCCGACAAGCCCGAAGGACCCTTCGTGCCCCAGCCCGACCCCATCCGCAAGTCGTACAGCATCGACCCCTGCGTCTTCAAGGACGACGACGGCCAGGTGTATGTCTATTTCGGCGGCATCTGGGGCGGACAGCTGCAGTGGTACCGCGACAACAAGGCGCTCAAGAACGAATACCTGCCCTCGGGCAGCGAGGCTCCCCTGCCCTCGCGCGTGGCCCGCATGACCGACGACTGCCTGCAGTTTGCCGAGATGCCCAAGGCCGTGCTCATCGTCGACGACAACGGCAAGCCACTGCCTGCCGACGACCCGCACCGGTTCTTCGAGGCCTCGTGGATGCACAAGAAAGACGGCCGCTACTATTTCTCCTACTCCACCGGCGACAGCCACCTGCTGTGCTACGCCGTGGGCGACAACCCCTACGGACCCTTCACCTACAAGGGCGTGATCCTCGAACCGGTGGTGGGATGGACCACCCACCACAGCATCGTGGAGTATCAGGGCCATTGGTGGCTCTTCCACCACGACTGCGTGCCTAGCAACGACACCACCTGGCTCCGAAGCCTCAAGGTCGCCGAGCTCTTCTATGACGCCGAGGGAAACATCCCGACAATAAGATAGGGAGGGCTTCCCATTGTTTGGTATCACACAAACCGGATTCAGCTTCCACTCGAACCAGCTTCTGATTCGAGTAGAAGTAGACTCTGTTTCGAGTAGAAGTAGACCCTGTTTCGAGTAGAAGTAGACCCTGTTTCGAGTAGAACCGGACTCTATTTCGGGAAGAAGTAGACCTTGTTTCGGGAAGTAGTAGACTTTGTTACGAGAAGAATTAGACTCTGGTTCGGCTCGACACAAACGCTGTTTTGACACGACACAGTATGCAATGACACCACTCTCGCACCATGTGTAGAACGTATCGAAGGAGTGAAAGCACTGTCTTGGGTCTTATCACCCCCAAAAACAGCTACGGTAAATAACCATATCCACCGCCTGATTTTTTTAATACGGAAAACAAAACCCCCGTGAACTATGGTGTTCGCACATTGAGACGCAGAGGACTCTAATAGAGTAGATGTGGGGATTTCTCCC
>CAZBQA010000112.1:0-8354 GCA_964493905.1 uncultured Prevotella sp. | reverse complement strand
TTAAACTGCATGAGCACCTGCTCAATCTGTATGGGGAAGATGTTCACGCCCTTGAGCACAATCATGTCGTCAGAGCGCCCACGCATACGGTCGATGCGGCGGTGGTGGCGGCCGCAAGGGCATTCGCCGGGCAGGATGCGGGTGAGGTCGCGCGTGCGGTAGCGCAGCAGGGGCATGGCCTCACGGTTGATGGTGGTGAGCACCAGCTCGCCTACCTCGCCCTCGGGTACGGGCTCGAGCGTCTCAGGGTCGACAATCTCCACGATGTAATAGTCCTCCCAGATGTGCATGCCGTTTTGTTCCTGGCACTCGAAGGCCACGCCCGGTCCGCACATCTCCGACATACCGAATGAGTTGTAGGCCTTCACGCCCAGCATCTCCTCGATACGCTTGCGTTGCTCGTCGCTGTGTGGCTCGGCACCGATGGCCAGGATGCGCAGGTGGGTGTCGCGGCGTGGGTCAACACCCTCTTGCTGCATCACCTCGTAGATGCGGGTGGCATAACTCGGTATGGCATGCACCACGGTGGTGCCGAAGTCGGTCATAAACTTGATTTGCCGTCTGGTGTTGCCGGCTCCGGCAGGTACGGTGAGCATGCCCAGCCGCTCGGCACCATACTGGAAGCCCAGTCCGCCGGTGAACATGCCATAGCCCGAGGTGTTCTGGAACACGTCCTCGGGCCTTGCACCCACCATCCACAGGCACCGTGCCACGGCGTTGGCCCATTGGTCGAGGTCGCGCTGGGTATGCAGCACTACGGTGGGGTTGCCCGTGGTGCCGCTCGAGGAGTGGAGCCGCACACAGTGGGACAGGGGCGAGGAGGCGATGCCGAAGGGGTAGGTGTCGCGCAGGTCTTGCTTGGTGGTGAAGGGTATGCGGCGCAGGTCGTCGAGGCTCTTGATATCTTCGGGACGAAGGTGCGCTTGTTCGAAACGCTGTTTGTAGAAGGGCGAGTTCATGCAATGGGCCACGGTCTGCTTGAGACGTTGCAGTTGCAGGGCCTCGATTTCGTGACGTGAGAGGGTCTCTACTTCGGGATTGAAAAAAGGCGAATATTCCATTTCAGATGTCTTGGTTTGTTTGAGGGGGCACCTCAATTGCAGAGGTGTCGTCGTAGTCTTAGGTTTATATATCAGCAAAATTAGCAATATTCTTGAAATATGATATGTTTTTGGATAAGTTTTTCGGCCACTAAAAGGAAAAACTAATAAAATAATGTCTATCTTTGCATAAGTCAAAAATAATAATTCAGTTGCTATGATAAACAAACAGCTATTACACCCGGAGAGCATTGTTGTGGTGGGAGGCTCCAACAATGTGCATAAGCCCGGAGGCGCCATCGTGCGCAACCTTACCAGTGGAGGATACAAAGGTACCTTGCGAATTGTCAACCCCAAGGAAGACGAGGTGCAGGGCATCAAGGCGTTTCACGATGCCAAGGAACTGCCGCCCACCGAGATGGCCATCTTGGTGGTAGCCGCGAAGTTTTGTCCCGACTACGTCGAGTTTCTCGCTGCCGAGAAGCAGGTCAGGGCCTTTATCATCATCTCGGCAGGCTTTGGTGAGGAGACCCAGGAGGGTGCCGAGCGTGAGAAACGCATCCTCGAGAGTTGCGAGCGCTACGGTTGCGCCCTCATCGGTCCCAACTGTATCGGGCTGATGAACGCATGGTACCATGGCGTCTTCACCAAGCCCATCCCCCAGCTCCATGCCCAGGGAGCCGACTTCATCTCGGGCTCGGGTGCCACGGCCGTGTTTATCCTCGAGTCGGCGGTCATCAAGGGCCTGCCCTTCAACTCGGTGTGGAGCATCGGCAACGGCAAGCAGATCGGCATCGAGGACGTGCTGCAGTATATGGACGAGAACTTCGACCCCGCGCGCGACTCGCACATCAAACTGCTGTATATTGAGAACATCGCCAACCCCGACAAGCTGTTGTACCACGCCGGGTCGCTCATCCGCAAGGGCTGCCGCATCGCGGCCATCAAGGCTGGCAGCTCAGAGAGTGGGTCAAGGGCTGCCAGCTCGCACACGGGAGCCATTGCCAGCAGCGACTCGGCCGTCGAGGCCCTCTTCCGCAAGGCCGGCATCGTGCGCTGCTTCTCGCGCGAGGAGCTCACCACCGTGGGCTGCATCTTCACCCTGCCCACCCTCACGGGCAAGAACTTCGCCATCGTGACCCATGCCGGAGGCCCTGGCGTGATGCTCACCGACGCTCTGTCGAAGGGCGGACTCAACGTGCCCAAGCTCGAAGGACCGGCCACCGAGGAGCTTAAGGCACAACTCTTCCAGGGTGCCGCCGTCTCCAACCCCATCGACATCCTGGCCACGGGCACACCCGAGCAGCTGGGCGTGGCCATCGACTACTGCGAGCATAAGTTTACAGAAATAGACGCCATCTTCGTCATCTTCGGAACCCCGGGCCTCGTGCATCTCTACGAGACCTACGATGTGTTGCACAAGAAGATCATTGAGAGCAAGAAACCCATCTTTCCCATCTTGCCCTCGGTCAACACCGCAGGGCCCGAGGTGGCAGAGTTTCTGGCCCGCGGCCATGTCAACTTCTCCGATGAGGTGACACTGGCTAACTGTCTGGTGCGCGTGATGAACACCCCTGCTCCGGCACCTGCCGAGGTGAACCTCTTTGGCGTCGACGTACCGAAGATCCGCGACATGATGAGCATGGTCGAGCAAGACGGCTACCTGCCGCCCGAGACCGTGCGTACCATCCTCCAGTGTGCCGGCATCCCCGTGGTGCCCGAGCAGGTGTCGGCCGACAAGCAGCAGCTTTTGGCCTTTGCCGAGCAGGTAGGCTATCCTGTCGTGGCCAAGGTGGTGGGACCCCTGCACAAGAGCGACGTGGGCGGCGTGGCACTCAACATCAGGAGCAAGGAGCATCTCGCCCTCGAGTTCGAAAGGATGATGAAGATCAAGGATGCCACGGCCGTCATGGTGCAGAAGATGGTCAAGGGCACTGAACTGTTTATCGGTGCCAAATACGAGCCGCGCTTCGGCCACGTGGTGCTCTGCGGACTGGGCGGCATCTTTGTCGAGGTGCTCAAGGATGTGTCGAGCGGCTTGGCGCCCCTGTCGATGTCTGAGGCCCGCTCGATGATCCACAGCCTGCGCGGCTACAAGATCCTGCGTGGCACGCGTGGCCAGCAAGGCATCAACGAGCAAAAGTATCAGGAGATCATCGTGCGCCTCTCTACCCTTCTGCGCTTTGCCACCGAGATCAAGGAGATGGATATCAACCCCTTGCTGGCCGATGGCGACAACGTGGTGGCCGTCGATGCCCGCATCCGTGTGGCGCCGTCGAAGGGATAAGACCGGGATGCTTTGCAGCCTTCCTGCGTTCTCACGAGAGTTCCCTTCATTGAATTGGCTTATTTAACGGCCTCATAAAATCGCCCCCGGTCTCATTGCTGAGGCCGGGGGCGATTGTGTGATGTCAGCACCGTAGGTGCCGGAGTGGTTTTCCCTCTACCTCTTCACAGGATGGTTTTCCTCGAAGATGGCCATGCGCGCTTCTAGCAAGTCATACTGGTTGTCGCGGATGAACGAGGTGCATACGCGCAGTCCCTCTTGCTGGCTGCCCGTGGTGACCAGGCAGATGGCGCTCACGCCGTAGTACATCAGCTGATGGGCCAGTTCGCCGCTCGTCATGCCGGGATAGCCAATGGTGAAGTAGAACCCGTCGGCAAGGGGCTCGTCGAGGTCGCGGTCGTAGACGATGTAGAAGCCGTGGCGGCAGAAGATCTCCTTCAGGCGGTGGGCCCGCTCACCATACACCTTGATGTCGCCCCGGAAGTCGTAGGTGCCGTCGGCCGCAGCCTTGAGCATGGCCGCCATGGCATACTGTGCGCTGTGGCTGGTGCCCGAAGAGAGGGCGTAGAGCATGCGCGTGGAGAACACCGGGCCGAAGGGCAGCCCTTCGTAGCGGGCCGAGAGGTCGTCGTAGTGGCGCCCGAACAGCTTGTCGCTGATACAGGTCACGCCGATGCGCTCGCCGGCATAGCTGAAGGCCTTGCTGCCGCTGATGAGCAGGATGTAGTGGTCGGCATAGCGCCCCACGGTGGGCTGGAACGGCGGTTGGAACGGCACGCTCAGGTCTTTGCGGAAGTCCATGGCAAAGTAGGCCAGGTCTTCGATGACGATGGCGTCGTAGCGGTTGGCCAGCGTGCCGATGCTCTTCAGCTCATCCTCGTTGAGGCAGATCCACGACGGGTTGTTGGGGTTGCTGTAGATGATGGCGCAGATGTTACCCTTCTGCAGATAGCTCTCGAGCTTGGGTCCGAGCTTCTCGCCCCGGTAGTCGTAGACATCGAAGGTCTCGTATTTCACGCCCATCACCTGCAGCTGCATCTTCTGCACGGGGAATCCCGGGTCGATGAAGAGCACCGTGTCGCGCTTGCCGTCGGCCTGCGCGCAGGTGAGGAACGAGGCGAAGGTGCCCTGCATGCTGCCGCATACGGGTATGCAGCCCACGGGACTGATGTCGAGGTCGATAAAGGCCTTGACAAACCGCGAGGCCTGCTGCTTCAGCTCAGGCAGTCCCTGGATGTCGGGGTAGGAGTGGGCGATGCCCTGCTGCAGGGCCTTGACCTGCGCCTCGGTACCGATGCTCGATGCCGGCAATCCCGGGATGCCCATTTCCATCTTGATATATTCCACCCCCGACTCTTTCTCGGCGAAGGCGGCAATCGACTTCACCTCGCGGATGGTGGCCTTGGCAAAGTCTTGGATGCCATAGTCGCGTATGGCCCCGTCAATCAATGCCTGGTTGATTGGAGTTGGTTTCATGTATTCTTTTGTTGTACTCTGATCGGCGTTGCCGCCGTGTTCCCTGTGCGGCAACGTCCGATGAACTTATTTCTGTGCGTTTCTTCCGATGGCCAGCGCCTTGATGTTGGCCTCCACCACCTCGTCGCCCTTGCGCCCGAACACCCTTCTGATGGCCTCCTCGAGCTTGTCGTTCTCGATGCCCAGAGCCTTCTGCGCGGCTCCCAGCAGGATGACGTTGGCCGACCGTGGCACGCTGTTGTCCTTGGCCAGCTGCTCGATGTCGATGGCAATGACATTGCTGATCTTGGCCAAGTCGGCATTGATCACCTCCATGTCGGGATAGTTGGGGATGTTGACGTAGGGCGTGGTGGATGTGATGATCCATCCCGTCTTGCTGAGGTAGGGCAGGTAGCGCAGGGCCTCCATGGGCTCCATGGAGATGATGACGTCGGCCGTGCCCAAGGCGATGAGGTCGCTGTTGATGGGATTTGACGACAGTCGCAGACTGCTCTGCACGTCACCGCCGCGCTGGCTCATGCCGTGTACCTCGGCCTGCTTGATGTAAAGGTCCTCGTTGAGGGCTGCCTCACCGATGATGGTGGCGATGGAGAGGATGCCTTGTCCACCCACTCCGCATAATATGATGTCGGTCTTCATTATTGTTAGCCTTTCTTTTCTTGTTCTTTCTTCTCTTGAGCTTTCTTCTGCCTGTAGTGGCGCGACATGGTCTGCACACATTCGCGACGCGGGATGATGACGCTTGTGCCGTGGTATTCGATCTCCTGTCGGATGATGCGGCTGATCTCGGGAATGTTCTTCTTCAGTGGCACCACCACGTGGAGGTGCTCCTCGGCGATGCCCAGTCCGCGGCAGATGGCCTCAAACTTGTTGGTGCCGGTGGAGTCTTGTCCGCCAGTCATGGCCGTGGTGAGGTTGTCGCTGATGATGAGCGTGATGTCGGCATTCTCGTTGATGGCATCGAGCAGTCCGGTCATGCCGCTATGCGTGAACGTAGAGTCGCCGATGACGGCCACGGCGGGCCACAGTCCGGCGTCGGCGGCACCTTTGGCCATGCCGATGCTCGCACCCATGTCCACACAACTGTGGATGGCGTGGAAGGGAGCCATGAAGCCCAGCGTGTAACAGCCGATGTCGCCGAAGACGCGCGCGTTGGGGTAGTCGAGCAGCACATCGTTCAGGGCCGTATAGGCGTCGCGGTGGCCGCAGCCGTTGCACAACTGTGGTGGGCGCGGTATGAGGTCTTCGCAGGGCGCGTAGAGCTCGGGCAGCTCCAGTCCGAAGGCCTTCTTCACGGCGTCGGGGGTGAGCTCGCCGGTGCGCGGCAGCTCACCGCTCAGTCGGCCCTTCACCACGGCGTTGCCCGGCATGATGCCACGCAGCTGCTCCTCGATCACTGGTTGTCCTTCCTCCACCACCATCACACTGTCGCAGCTGTCGGTCAGTCGGCGCACGAGGGTCTTGGGCAGTGGATACTGCGATACCTTCAGTACGGGGAACGGGCATCCCTGGGGGAAGCACTCCATGAGGTAGTTGAAGGCGATGCCGCTGGTGATGACACCCATGCTGTGGTCGTCGGCATCGATATACCGGTTGTAGCTTGAGGCGGCGGCATCGGCCTCCAGCTGTTCCTGCTGGGCGCATACATAGTCGTTGCGGCGGCGTGCGTTGGCGGGCAGCAGCACCCAGTTCTTGGCCTCAGAGTTGAAGTTGATCTCGTTCTCCTGACGGGCCTCGCCCTTGACGTTGACCACCGTTCGCGAGTGTGCGATGCGGGTGGTGAGACGCATGAGCACCGGCAGCTTCACCTGCTCGCTGTAGTCGAAGGCATACTGCACCATGTCGTAGGCTTCCTGCTGGTTGCTGGGCTCGAAACAGGGAATCATGGCAAACTTGGCATAGAAGCGGCTGTCCTGCTCGTCCTGTGAGGAGTGCATCGACGGGTCGTCGGCCACGAGCACCACCAGTCCGCCGTTCACACCCGTGATGGCCGAGTTGACAAACGGGTCGGCGGCCACGTTCAGTCCCACATGCTTCATGCATACCAGCGCACGCTTGCCCATAAACGACATGCCCAGGGCCTGCTCCATGGCAGTCTTCTCGTTGGTGACCCACTGGCGATGGATGTTTCGCGTTTTGGCGATGGGAGACTCTTGGATATACTCCGTGATCTCTGTTGACGGTGTGCCCGGGTAGGAATATACTCCCGAGAGTCCTGCGTGGAGGGCTCCCAGCGCAATGGCCTCGTCACCGAGCAAAAGTTTCTTTTCTGTCATGTTATTCTTTGGTTTTATAGCTATGTGTCTTGTTTCAGGTTTAAGTGGGCTGTAGTGGGGCAGCCCCATGCCGTGTCTTTATGGCTTCATTGTTTGGCTTGTACGTAGGGAGGGGAGTCGTTCGGTGGCTCATGTCGTGGATCGTGTCTCATTGGTCAGCATCGTCGAGCACCGGAAACTCGCGTCGAAATGCTTCCAAGGGCCCCATCTTGAGTTCTGCCGAGGCCCAGTCCTCCTCGTTGGGTCGGCAGGCAGCCAGGGTATGGCCGAAGGCATCCACCATCTCGCTTGCGCCGTTGTAGTGGGCGTAGGGCGACGAGCCCACGCGGTTCACGCCGATGACGTAGCATTGGTTTTCGATGGCGCGGGCGTGCAGCAGCGTCGTCCAGGCATCGATGCGCGCCTGGGGCCAGTTGGCCACATAGATGGCCAGGTCGTAGTCGTTGCGGTTGCGACTGAACACGGGGAACCGTAGGTCGTAGCACACCTGCAGCAGGATCCTGAAACCGGCATAGCAGACCACCACCCGCTCGTTGCCGGCGCTGAACATCCGGTCTTCGCCACCATATATAAATAGGTGGTGCTTGTCGTAATGCTTCTCGTTGCCGTCGGGATAGACGAAGTAGAATCTGTTGTACAGTCGTCCGCCGTCCTCGGTGATGAGGCTTCCGGCCAGCGCGCAGCGGCGGGCCACGGCCTGGGCTTTCATCCAGTCGAGTGTAGAGTGGTCTGCCTGGATGCCCTCCGTGGGCTGGGTGATGAATCCGGTGGAAAACATCTCAGGCAGCACATAGAGGTCGGCCTGCCCGGCTTGATCGAGCAGGTTTGCAATGCATTCTCTGTTTTGCGCAGGTTTGCCCCATGCAATATCGGTTTGGAGAAGGGTTGCTTTCATTTCTTCCAACTCTGCGTTATTCGGTATTGCAAGCAAAAATACAATATTATTTTTGATTTGACAAAGAAATAAGGTCTTTTTTGGGAGGAGACGGAGAAGAGTCTTCTCCGTCTCCCTTCCTGTGATGGTGGGGGAGGCATGCCGCGTGTATATTCTCTCACAGATGGCGCAGATGGTAGTCTCGTGGGGGCGTTTTTGTGTGTCTCAAGCGACTCAGGTGATTTCCGCAGACAGGCTCGCGCTGCGGGGGCTCTCGCCGTAAACGCAATGAGCGCTATTGGCTGGCGCGAAGAGAGCAGTGTGCCTGCACTCCGTCTTCTTAGTGACTAAAGTTTCCCACCCTTATAAAAGTGGCTTGAAATAACAGTTTCTCAATAATT
>CAZBQA010000111.1:0-8652 GCA_964493905.1 uncultured Prevotella sp. | reverse complement strand
TGAGACCATTGTCCACAAGGTCGTTGATGGCGTCTTGCACATTGATCTTGGCCGTTGCCCACGACTTGTCGTCGTTGGCGTATGCACCCGACTTGCTGACGTAACGTATGTTTTGTGCCCCGGCCCGGGTAACGACCAGCAGCAGCAACAAGAGCAAATAGTAAAAGTTTCGACGCATAGACATGTTTTTGCGTGTAACAATCATTGATGATTCTTTCGCCGGCACTACTCCGGCAACGGCCCATAGGAAGATTAGGGTACGATCTTGGCCACGACACGATACCAGCCCGTGAAGACACGGTCGATGGTCACCGGACTGAAGGTCTTCGATGTCGGCTCACGGTCTCCGTTGAAATAGACCGAATAGGTGATGTCGCCGATAGACGGCTGGAGCACATAGCAGTACTCGCGACCCGTCCATTGGGAACCCACATCGGTGGTGATGGTTTCTTCCTTATAGATATCGTCGGGGTTGTTGGTGGGGGCAAAGAGCGTGCACGAGGTGGGCAAATCACGAATGACGATGCTGTTCACGCCGGTCGAGGTCCTCAACGATGCATCCATCTCCCACGTGAAGTCGACCTTCGCGGCACAGTGGTAGAGGCGCACCGTACCGCAGAGGATCTTGTTGGCCGAGCTGCTATCGTAAACGATGTAGCCGTTGCCCACGCCTTGATAATCTTCATTCGGATCCTCGTATGGATTGGTGTACAGGTCGCGAAGCTCGTCGCTGGTCCAGTCGGCCAGCGAGAGGGTGGCCTGCGCCAGCGTATAATCGGGTGAACTATCAAAAGAACCCGTAGATATACCATCTGTACCCGGTGTGGCGTTGACAACAGAAACGTAACTCCCGGCGATGGTCTTCAACTGCTCGGCGGTAAGCTCCTTGTTGGTGGCGATGGCATAAATGCGCCCCACCTGATCTCCGTCATTGCTCTGCTTCACAGACACCACAGACGGTATGACCAGTTTCTCATTCAACCGATAGCGTGCCGAGGCATCCTCGCTATCGGTGCCCAAGGTGTAGGTCCAGTCGGTTGAGGTCAGGCCATCTCTATGCGTGTAATAAACGGTGTAGTTCCCGTCGGCACCGTACACCCATGCGAAGACGTACAGATGGGCCGGGGGCGACAGCTCGTCGTCGAGACCGGGGTCGCCGGTGGTTCGTGTTCCCGCCACCTGCCGGTTGGACACCACGAGTTCGATGGGCACTGTCAGGGTGACAGACGGCTCTTGCACCGCGGGGTCGTCACTGCCGCTGCATGCGGCGAGCAGCAGGGCGGTGAGCAGGGCGAGGGAGGTGAGATAGGGCTTCATTGGCTTGTGCAACATTTTCTTTGTTTGTAGAACCCACCGTTACCAGGTGGTGGTCTGTGTGTAGCCCACCTGCCACTTGGTGTAAACATAGAGTTCGGGCTCGAACACCACGCCCATGTCGGTGAGCTTAAACACGTAAGTGTATTCGTAGCCGGGTTTCCAGCTCATATATTCGGCGGGCACCACGGCCGTGCGCGGGCTGCCGTTATAGGTGAGCGACAGGGTATAGGTGCCCTGCGTGGTCATGGGCAACAGGGTGTACCATCGCTGGGTATTATAGGCAAAGGCGAGTTTGTCGGGCTCTTCGTAGGGCTCGGTGAGGGCCGCAAGACCATCGCCCGTGGCTGTGCCGGGCGTTACGTCGACGGTCTCGGTGGTGCCCGCCCCAGTGAGGGGATAGGTCACGGCAAACGAACCCTTCTGGGCGATGGCGGTGCCGTCGGTGGGCTTAAACTGGATGGAGGTGCGGTCGGTTTGCAGATAGACGAGGTCGTCGGTGGTCACGGCATTGCCCTCGCCATTGATAAAACAGATGCGCACCTTGCACAACGGCGGCACGAAGGTGAGCACCACGGGCTGGCCGTAGGCGGTGTACGATGGGCTGTTGTCAGAAAACCACAACTGAGAATAATATATCAGGTCGTTGGAGGTGCCATCCACTTGGAAAGCGAACTTCAAGTGGTCGGCATCAGGATTGGTGACCGTGACGCCGGCGGCAGGCGCGTAGGCCGCAAAGCGATAGGCCGTGGCCGAATAGTCCCAATAGTGAATAGTCTGGGTGGTGCCGTTGACATATTCCCAGCCATACCGGTTGCTGAGCGTGGAGCCTGCCGAGGTGGAAAGGTAATTCACCAGATAGTTGTCAAACACCGTCAGCAAGCCGTCATAGCTGCCCGTGCCCGAGTCGTAGGCTGTATTCTTGTAGCCATACACACGGAAGGTCTGTACATAGTCAGAGAGCTTGGTGGCACGGGTGCCCGTAGTCTGTGCCTTGCTGTTATCGACAGCGCCCGAGAACAGAATGGATTTCTGTGTTTCGGGCACTACGGGCTCTACCTCGGGGTCGGGAGAGCCGGAACCACCCGAGCAGGCGGTGAGCCATGCTAACGAGAAGGCCAGACCAGCAATGATGCTTATAGCACGAGTAGAGTTTCCACCGTTCATCGTATATCCTTTTTTATCATGTTTCGTCGCGTGTTATCGAACCCCGTTCTGCACGACAGCCGTTATAGTAACCATGCAGGGAGTCGAACCCTGCATGGTCGTGGGATAGCTTGGGCATGTGCTACAACAGCTCATGCCATAACGCTTTTTTAGTTAACATCAGTCTCTACAGGAGCAACCTCAACTGCCTCATCAGCCACAATGGCATCGAAGGTGATGGGATAGAGCGTTGTGGGATCAGTGCCCTCAGTACCAGTGGTACCATTGTTGTTCTTTGTCACATTGAAGAGATAGGTGTACGCGCTGTTGGGCGACCACGTCATCGAGCTTGCCGGAACGGTAACCGCGGCACCGGTCACGGTGATCACGTCCAGTCCATCGTCAGAGGTGAGCTTGAAGTCAATGTAGAGCGTCATGTCTCCGGTATGGTTCTCATTGGGAAGTACCGTCAGATAGTCGCTGTACGTGGGGCTCGTGGAGCTCTCACTGATAGCCGATGAGGTGTCGAACGTACCGAAATCGATGTACGTTGCCGCTGCACCGGTGGCCGTGTTGGTCATCGTGGCCTTGTTGTTAGAGTCGTAGGTCACGGTGTAGGTGCCCAAAGTGGTGCCCTGACCACTGAACGAACCGTCAAGCATCGCATTGGTGGTGCTGTTGTCGAAATTCTTGCCCGTGCCGGTCGTACCACCCGCTGCCGAGCGGAACGTCACGTCGCTGAGCTTATAGCCCGCGATGCTCTCATACATACCGAAACGCACCTTCGATGCACCGTTGCGGAAAGTGAAGGTCACGATACCACCGTATGTGTTCACGCCCGATGTGGTTGTGCTCTTGTCGATGCTCACGAGGTCTGCGATGTAGACTTGGGCCAAGTCGGCTGCCGTACCCGTGATGGTGAGCGAGGAAGACGAGGCGGCGGTCACCGTGGCCGAGCCGCCTACGATCGACCATGCCTGGAATTTGTAGTTGCTGGCATCATAGTCCCAGTAACGGATGGTCTGGGCTGTCAGGCCCGTCAGACCTACATACTCCCAACCTTTGGTGTTCGAGATGGTCGACCCCGCGGCACCTGCACCCAGATTGCCATCGTAAGCCACGGTGAAGGTGGGGAACACCACACTCTCTGTGCCAGAAACAGTCTTCACGCCGTAAGTCAGGAACTTGTTGCCCAAGGCCGTTGCGGCATCCGCACCGGTCTTGTCGGCGCGTGTCGTGGCATTAGAACCCGCCGAGAATCCGATCATCTTGGCGTTCTGGAGGGCATCGGGTGTGCCGTTGTCACCCAAATACTCTTCGTTGGAGCAGCTGGCCAGCACCAGTGCGGCGGCTGCGAAAAGAAAGTGAATCTTTTTCATAATCTACTTATTTAAACATTAATACTTTAATACTTTTAATCCGTTAAGACTTTAGCACCTTAAACCTTTAGCACTTTAGCACCTTAATCTTTTAATACTTTTAATATTTTAATATCTTTACAGCCGTTATTATCATGTCAAACCGTTGTGGCGTGTCTACATCTCTATGACATGTGTGCCTCCGTCCTCGTAGTCTTTCACCACGGCGTCGAAGCCCGAGCCTCCCGACCGTCTCGGCACGGGAATGGTATCCATATCGAGTTCTACGGTGAGCACCCCACCCTTGTACTTGCGGCGCACCTGATTGGTGACGTCGAAGACGAAGGTGGAGTCGTTGCCGTTGTTGAATTGCATGGTCACTTCCATATAATGTCGCACGGCATCGTTGACGTTGGCCACCGCGCGGCTGCCGTCGGCGTTAAGGCCTACGCGCGTGCCGTTGATGTTGCACATGCCGAAGGTCAGGAGCCGACCGCCGGCAATGTCTACCGACTCTCCCCTCATGCTGCGGTTGGTCTTGAACCGCATGTTGTAGTACACCGTGATGGCATCGCTGCCCGCCACCCCGGTAAAGAGGTTGACGCTGCGGGCCATGCCCGAGAGCGAGGCGGAGCCGTCGATGGAGGTGATGCGACCCTTGTTGTGGTGCAGAATGACCTGCGGCAGATAAATATAGGTGAGGGGCTGCAGGGTCATGTCGATGTGGAGCAGGTTGGTGGCGGGCTGCTCGCCGTACTGGTAGCTGCCCACGGCCTGCGTGAGCCGTTGCCCGACGGAGTAGGCGCTGAACAGCTGCTCGGGCTGGTAGAACGAGCGGGGGTAGGTGGGTGCCTGGTAACGCGATGCCCGCATGGTCATGTTGGTGGAGGCGGTGACGGCAGAGAGGTCGGATGGCTCGCTGAACACCAGGCTCTGCACGCCGTCGGGGGTGCTGATCTGGTTCCAGGTGAGGAAATCCCAATAGCCAGGGTCGTAGGCCGAACGGTAGAGCATGCCGTCGAAAGCGTCCTGTAGCACGCTCTGGTGCGTGCCCGCAACGGTGGCGCCGGTGAAGTAGCTGCGTATGTTGAACGCGTAGGAGGGGGTGTAGCCTATCTCGCCGAAGGTCTCGCCGTCTGCGTCGTCCCAGCCGTAAAACCATTCGTCCTGCCAATTGTAGGTGGTGCCGTCGTCGTTGGGGTAGTCCCAGAATTTGGCCAGGTCGAGGTCGGTGTAATGCTGCTCGATCTCCACCTCACCGGGATAGTGGAGGTAGAGCGCGGGCTCGCGCACACAGCCCACGAAAGCAGCCAGCGCGGCGACGACGGCCGTGGCACCCATGAGGCGGCGGGAGAAGCGCTCCAGGCTGCCTGCGGTGTGACGATGATGATGTACTGACTGTGTCATCGTTGTGCCTCCCAACTTTTAAAGCTCACGCCCTTCTTGGCCTTGCGGCGGTAGAGCAGGTCGTAGGTCAGGGTGACGCCCACGCGGGTGGGACCAAACCAGGTATAGCGGTGCTGGCGCTCCTTGAAGAAATTGCCCCAGTTATACCATTTATAATAATAGAGGTTGTCGTTGAGGTCGGGGAAGAGGGGACTCTCGTACTGGTAGCGGTCGTACTTGGTGAACATCACGCCCAGCTGCGCGCCGAGCTCCAGTCGCCAGCGGCCCTGCCCCTTCTTGGCGAGGGGAATGACGTAGCCTATGCCCACGCCGGCACCGGCACCCTCGCCTATCCAGCCACGGTCGGCGTCGAACATGATGCTGTAGAGTCCGGCATGGACATAGCCCTGCAGGTAGAGACCACGGAAGGCCATGCCGTTGCCGTAGCCCACACGGTCGACATCGCCGCTGCGCAGGTAATAGCGCGTCTCCAACTGGTAGTTGCGTATCTGGAAATACTTATGGGCGTCGTAGTCTTGCCACCAGGGGCAGTCGAACGAGGCGCCGAAGGTGAAGTGGCCATGCAGGAGATAATATTCCACGGCGATATTGGGGATGGGGCACCAGCAGTCGTAGCCGGGCATGTAGGCCACATCGAGCAGGAGGTTGGTCTTCACCGAGAGGTATTCGCGGCGACGGGTGGGCGGCTCGGGGACAGGCTCAGGCACCAAGGGGGTGTAGGCAGAATCGGGTGTAGGCTCTGAAGTGGTGGATACACCAACGGGGAATATCACCCGATTGGTCATATCGAGAGCGTGAGTCGAACATCTGCGCTGCAGCGTCTGTACCCATCACGTCGGTCTTGGGGCGCTCGTCACCAAGGGTGGCACCCGACATGAGCAAGGCCGTAAAGAAGCCCGCTACAGTCGCAACAACTCTTTTTCTTACCTGCATACCTTGGTAGTATAGCTTAAAACCAATTTAGGTATATAATTTTGAATTTAATACAAACTAGCCTTACTATTGTGTTATATTTTGTTAATTGTGCTAATTTTTAACTAAAAACCTAGTCGTACAGTGCCTTTTCTGTCTTTTCACCATTGGGCAATTGCTGCATATTGACGGACCATTAAGTCGGGTCTTATTAAGTTGGGTACTATTAAGGTGGGTTCTATTCATTGGCTTTGTCAGATTTCGAGACTGTCTTCGAGATCAAATTGCTAGTGAACGAAGGAGTTATGCGGGCATAACGACTGAGCGAATGTTCGTGCCAGCGAGTGTCATCGAGCTTGCTCGTTTGACCGAGCGCAGCCGAACTTCAGCCGCAGGATAACTGGCAATTTGAGCCGAAGATGGTCTCGAAATCTGACAAAGCTAATTAATAGAACCCACCTTATTTGATAGTTCGCTAGTATGTAGTAACTGCCCACCGCCACAAAGACTGTATAGTTACGACCAGCAGAATAGTTACTTTGTGGTAAAAGAGTGTAAAAATATTGCAAAAACTCAAAGTTTATTAATCTTGCTTTATAGAAAACACCTAAATTTGTAAACCGAACTTAATAAGATCACACGATTATCATTAAATATAATTTATATGAGTATCAGTAAAGATGTCATCAAACAATGCCTGATTAGTAAGCAACGCGAGGTGGATGAGGCGGTGATTGTGAACCGTCCCATAGACTTTGAAGAGAATGGCAACTATGTGATAATTGGTGTGAGACATGCGGGTAAGTCGTACCTCCTGTATCAACGTGTTCGTCAACTTCAGTCAGCAGGAAAAGGATGGGATGAGATTCTGTTTGTGGACTTTGAGGATGAACGTCTGGCGGAGTTTCAGACCGAAGACTTCAACAGCCTGCTGGAGGCCCATCTGGAACTGTATGGCAAGAAGCCAGTAGTGTTCCTGGACGAGGTACAGAACATTCCGCACTGGGATAAGTTCGTACGGAGGTTGACTGATGCGAAATATAGGGTCTATGTGACGGGTAGCAATGCGAAGATGCTGAGCAAGGAGGTAGCAACTACGTTGGGCGGACGGTTCTTTATCTATGATGCGTACCCTTATTCATTCAAAGAGTTTCTGGCAGCGCAGCAGGTGGAGTTGAAAAAGCATTGGGAGTATGACACGATACAGCGGAGCGAGGTGAAGCGACATCTGAACGAATACTTCTATTACGGTGGTCTGCCGGAGATCCTGTCGTTTAAGAATAAGCGAGCCATGCTGTCGAGCTTGTATCAGAAAATCTATCTGGGTGACATCTGCGCACGAAACAACATTAAGAACGACAGGGTATTGAACATCTTGATTAAGAAGATGGCGGAGAGCGTGAAGCAGCCGTTGTCATATAACAGGTTGAAGAATGTAATCGTGGCAACTGGGTCGCCCATCAGTGTGCCTACTACGATAGACTATGTGGATGATGCCACTGACAGTTGGCTGATACTGCCCATGGAGAATGAGCTTGGGAAGTTGACGGAGAAGGAGACGCAGAAGAAATACTACTTCGTTGACAACGGTCTGATGAACTTATTCCTGATGAACTCAGAGACATCGCTTCTGGAGAACATGGTGGCGGTAGAACTGTGCAGGCGGTTTGGCAAGAAGAATGTGTTTTTCCTGAACGCGGAGAAGGAGATAGACTTCATAGTGCCTGACGAGAAGCTGGCCATACAAGTGTCATACAGCATCAAGGAGGATGCAACCTACAACAGGGAGATACCGCCACTGGTGAAGTATGCCCATGCGCACGAAGACTGGAACTGCCTGCTGATTACTTATGATGAGGAGGGCACGGAAGAGGGGATAGCCGTGGTGCCGGTTTGGAAGTGGCTGTTGTAGGCTATGGGGGAGCACAAATCTTACCAATTGTCACGAATACATTTAGGTAAGTTCTATTAAGGTGGGTTCTATTAATTAGCTTTGTCAGATTTCGAGACTATCTTCGAGGTCAAATTGCTAGTGAACGAAGGAGTTATGCGGGCATAACGACTGAGCGAACTGACAATTTGAGCCGAAGAGAGTCCGAAAGATGGCAAAACGTAACCCATGATTTTATGATTTGATTTCGGTGGTAATTAATAGAACCCACCTTAATTACCACCGAAGCCAAATAATTTAATCAGGAAGGTACGTTTTGCCATCTTTCGGAGAACTCATATTTCCGATATCCCAATCATCGGAAAAGGAGAAGAAGTGATAACCTGACGCCCATAGCCGTGTAAGCCAGGTACTAATCATTGGCTTTGTTTGCGGCGATAAGCCTATCCACCACGCTACGGATTATGTTACGAATGAATTGCGGTGGGAGTGCCCAGGCACGCTCTCTGATAGGTTATGCCACCCCCTGGACACCTCACACGCAGGACAGGAAGACTATCCAGGCGCGCTGATTCGAGTCGAAGCAGAATGTGATTCGAGTCGAAGCAGAGCGTGATTCGAGTC
>CAZBQA010000110.1:0-8670 GCA_964493905.1 uncultured Prevotella sp. | reverse complement strand
AAACAGCTTTTTCTTGAATGGAAAGTAGGAAAATTATACATATAGACATGGATGCATTTTTCGCTGCCATTGAGCAGCGTGACCATCCAGAGCTACGTGGCATCCCTATTGCTGTGGGGCACGATAGTAGTCGTGGCGTTGTATCTACAGCAAGCTATGAAGCACGAAAGTATGGTGTTCGTTCTGCTATATCTATGGTGGTGGCCAAGCGTCTATGCCCCCATCTTGTGATTGTAGATGGACATCATCGACACTACAAGGAAGTCTCTGAGCAGGTGCACGAGATTTTCATGGAGTTTACCGATCTGATTGAGCCTGTGTCTATTGATGAAGCTTTCTTGGATGTCACTGCCAACTGTAAAGACTTTCAGGATGCGATCAACGTGGGCAAAGCCATTCAAGCACGTATCTATGATGAATTGCAACTCACCGCATCTGTTGGTATCTCGTATAACAAGTTTCTATCCAAGATCGCCAGTGACTACCACAAGCCTAATGGTATGTTTGTGATCACACCTGCCGATGGCCCAGGGTTCATAGCAAGTCTTCCAGTTGAAAAAATCTGGGGTGTGGGACCAAGAACCCAAGTGCGGATGCACAAGATGGGTATCTTTACAGGAGCCGAACTGAGGAAAGTATCGATGAAACATTTGCAGGAGGTCTTCGGAAAAGTGGGACAGGTGTATTATGATTTTGCCCGTGGCATTGACCTCAGGGAGGTTAAGCCATCATCCATACGCAAATCGGTAGGCTGTGAACGTACTTTTGAAGAAGATGTAACACTTCATTCACAGATGATCATCGAACTCTATCATACCGTAGTAGAACTTGTGGGCAGACTGCAACGATCGAAGTTTAGAGGTAAGACATTAACCTTAAAGGTGAAATACTCTGATTTTCAATTGGTGACGCGGAGCATCACATCGTCAAAAGATCTTCTAACGAAAGCCGACATTCTTCCTTTGGCCAAACAATTGCTAGCCAAGGTTGATTATTCTGCCGTACATACCGTAAGGTTGATTGGTTTGGCAGTCAGCAATCCCCAAGGAGATAAGAGCTACAGCGTTCGCCCACAGTGGATTCAAGGTAAACTCGATTTTGGTGACGGATGGGATGACAAAGCCTCTTCTCAGAATAAAAAAACGTAATTGCTTGGCAATATCGGAAAATAGTTTTATCTTTGTAGCCGTCTCTTTAACGAGGAGGGCTTAAAAACCAAGAGTAGCATGTCAGGCGAGAATCCCAATAATAAACCCGAAATAGCCAAGTCAACAGGTGCCGTAAAACGCAATCAGAATTTTGGCAAAGGCAAAAAGCGCGACATCAAGCGCAATATTCCATCTGATCTCATCCCGATTGAAGACGAGACCTGGTTGCTCCAGCCCATTGCCGTAACGATGATGCGTCATGATTACTCGCTTATCCAGATCCGTATTCTTGTTTCCATCGTAGAATATATGCAGTCGAAGCTACATAAAATTCTGAACAAGGAGAAGATGGAACCGGAAATTTTTTCTGATGCAGAGCTTGACAATGATGGCCGGCTAGAAATCAAAACACTTTTCAAGACTTTGGGCGTTGATCCCAATCATTATCCACAACTACGCCAGAGCCTGAAGTTGCTTGCGGCTATCCCAGTGGAGATACCTTACAAGACAGCTGACGGTCGAAGCTATCTCAAAGTCACCAACCTCTGTGATGTCTACATTCCAGAAGACGCTGGCATATATGAGAAATACGCAGTCTTGAAGATTGACCGTACAGTAGCCAAACGGTTAGTATCGCTCGACTTAGGTTATCACCGGCTCGGCAAGCAGATTGTCTTTGCTTGCCGTAACCGCTATACGCAGCGAATCTATATGTTCATTGAAAGTTGGCTCGACAAAGGTGGCACTGTAATCAAGACAATCGACTTCCGTAAGATGCTCAGATTGGAGGCCAATTACAGAAAGTTCAGTGATTTCACACGTCGCGTGCTTGAACCAGCCAAAGAAGAGTTGGAGTCGTTGGCCGAGAATGGCTTTTGTGATTGCTATTTTGAATATGAGAAGCGCTATTCCAATGGTCAACGTGGGGGAGAGCCTGACGAGCTTATATTTCATATTCATCGCCCCAAGAACAAGCTCAACCAGCAACTGATGGATGTCACCGACATGCAGCGCCAGCAGTTTGCTGACATGCTTGTGCGCTATTTCGGATTCGAAGTCACGATGGCCAAAAAGATGAGCGAGCGTATTATCCCAGAAAACTATCAAAGTGCCGTCTCTAAATTGGTGGATCTCAGAAACCGGTTGAACAATAACATGACCATCAATGATCGCGCTGCCTATACTTATCGCACGTTGGACAACCTCTTTAGGGGCGTACATAATCAATAAAAAGAAATACAGACAAACATGAAGTCAAGAACATCTGATTGGTTTGAAACCAAGATTCGATTTGACAAGACACAGGAAGATGGAACCCTGAAACCCGTTACCGAACAATATGTAGTAGATGCACTGAGTTTCACTGAAGCCGAAAAATCGCTCATCGAGGAGATGTCGGTATATATCAGTGGCGACTTTAAAATCACAGGTATAAAGCCGGCCCCATATCACGAGATTTTTTTTAGTGATAACGAAAAGGATGACAAGTGGTACAAAACCAAACTCCAATTTATTACTATCGACGAGAAGACAGAGAGAGAGAAACGCTCTGCCGTGACTTATCTCGTTCAGGCTGCCACCTTACCTGCTGCAGTCAAGAATATTGATGAGGTGATGGGAGGCACAATGATCGACTATATCATCTCTTCTGTTAGCGAGACAATGTTCATGGACGTTTTTGTACATGGCTCAAACGCTGATAACAACCACAATGAAGTGGACGACAGACCCGAGTTCGAAGCTGTTGAAGATAATAAGGAGGCATAATAATGAATGTCGATGTTGCTAAAAACTTGAAAGAAGTACTTGGCAACCTTCCAGAGGCTGTACGTTTGGTTGCCATCAGCAAGTTTCACCCGAATGAATATATCATGGCGGCTTATGATGCCGGACAAAGAATCTTCGGTGAGAGTCATGAGCAGGAATTGAAGCAGAAGGTAGAGTCTCTTCCCAAAGACATCAGATGGCACTTCATTGGTCATCTTCAGACCAACAAGGTGAAGTATATCGCCTCATATATTCATATGATAGAAGCTGTCGATTCTTTCAAACTCATGAAAGAGATCGACAAACAGGCGGCCAAGAACAACCGCGTCATCGACATTCTCCTCGAGCTCCACATTGCAGAGGAGGAATCGAAATACGGTTTTTCCCTGGATGCTTGTCGTGACATGCTTCGTGCTGGTGCATGGAGATCATTGAATAACATTCGCATTTGTGGCCTGATGATGATGGCCAGCTATGTAGACGACGATGTGCAGATTAGGTCTGAGATGACCCTAGCTGCTGACTTCTTTGATGAGTTGAAACGCGACTATTTCGCAGATGCCGACTATTTCTGCGAACGCTCATGGGGAATGAGCCATGACTACAAGATTGCCGTCCAATGCCGCTCAACGATGGTGAGGGTTGGCACCTTCATTTTCGGACCTCGTGTTTATTAATGTAGATTTCCAGGCACAATTATGGCAAAAGATAACATGCTTGACAAGGTCCAAACCATGCTGAACAGCTATTTGGAGACAGCCGGTATGCGTAAGACCCCAGAGCGCGATGCCATACTGTCTGCCATCTATGATATGAAGGGGCATTTTTCGGTCGAGCAACTCAACGAGTCGCTCGAGGATAAGAAATTCATCGTCAGCCGTGCTACGCTTTACAATACCCTTCGTCTATTCCTCAAGATTCATCTGGTAGTACGCCACAAGCTGGTGGATAAGACCACATATGAAGCGGCCTTGCTCAATGATTCTCATTGCCATCAAATTTGTACATTATGTGGAAAGGTAGTAGAGGTCGAACTGCCAGGGGTAGAGCTGGCTGTAGACAACGCCCGTTTGCGACGTTTCCGTAAAGAGGGATTCACGCTGTATGTCTACGGAATTTGCAGCTCGTGCCAGTCCAAGCTAACAAGGAGACAACGCATGTTAAAAGATAAGAAATAAAATTATTGATACATAAAACTTTAGAAGGCTTATGAATACAGGTAAAGTAGATGTTCTGCTAGGTCTCCAATGGGGAGATGAAGGCAAGGGAAAAGTGGTTGATGTCCTTACGCCTCAGTATGACGTCATTGCACGTTTTCAGGGTGGCCCCAATGCAGGTCATACGTTAGAGTTTGAAGGCCAGAAGTATGTACTTCGCAGTGTGCCATCAGGAATCTTCCAAGGTGGCAAGGTGAACATCATTGGAAATGGAGTTGTGTTAGCCCCCGACTTGTTTATGTCTGAGGCGAAAGATCTTGAAAAGAGTGGGCATGAATTGCGTAGTCGACTGCACATCTCCAAAAAGGCTCATCTCATTATGCCCACTCACCGTCTCTTAGACCGTGCCATAGAGGCTGCCAAGGGCAAGGATAAAGTGGGGACTACCGGTAAAGGCATCGGACCTACCTATACAGACAAAGTAAGCCGTAACGGTCTGAGGGTAGGGGATATCCTCGAACACTTTGAAGAGAAATATGTTGCCCATAAGGCCCGCCACTTGGCCACCCTAAAATCGATGGGGTGGACCGATTTTGAGAGCTTTGAAGAGACTGAGAAGGTCTGGCTCGAAGGTGTTGAGTATTTGCGCCAGTTCCATATCGTTGACAGTGAGCACGAAATCAATAAACTCCTGCAAAGCGGTAAGACCATTCTTTGCGAAGGAGCTCAAGGCACTATGCTCGATGTGGATTTTGGCAGCTACCCCTTCGTCACCTCAAGCAATACGGTATGTGCCGGTGCCTGCACAGGTCTTGGTATTGGCCCGAATAAGATTGGCAATGTCTATGGCATCATGAAAGCTTATTGCACCCGTGTTGGATCAGGGCCATTCCCCACAGAACTGTTCGATGAGACGGGCAAGACAATTCGCGACCTCGGGCATGAGTATGGTGCCGTCACAGGACGTGAACGACGCTGTGGCTGGATTGATCTGGTACAGTTAAGATACAGCATCATGGTAGATGGTGTGACCGAGCTTATCATGATGAAGAGTGATGTCCTCGACAGCTTTGATGTCATCAAGGCCTGCGTGGCCTATCAGCTGCCCGACGGCACGGAGACTCGCGACTTCCCATACGATATTGAGAACGTGAAGCCAATCTACAAAGAACTCCCGGGATGGAAAACCGATATGACTAATTTCACCAGTGAGGAACAGTTCCCTCAGGCTTTCAAAGACTATGTCAAGTTCTTGGAGAATGAATTAGAAACACGCATCGGTATCATATCTATTGGTCCTGATCGCGAACAAACCATAGTGAGAAAATAATATGGCAAATAAACCTAGCATTCCAAAGGGCACCCGCGACTTTGGCCCCGAGGAGATGGCCAAGCGTAACTATATCTTCAATACCATTAAGGATGTGTATGCCTTGTATGGCTTCCAACAAATCGAGACTCCGGCAATGGAGACACTCCACACCTTGATGGGTAAATACGGCGAAGAAGGCGACAAATTGCTTTTCAAGGTGCTCAATTCAGGAGATTATTTCAAAGGCATCACCGATGATGATCTGCTGAGTCGCAACACACTTAAGCTCCAAACTCAGTTGTGCGAAAAGGGACTACGTTATGATCTCACAGTTCCCTTCGCACGGTATGTGGTAATGCACCGCGATGAGCTGCAGTTGCCGTTCAAGCGTTATCAGATTCAGCCTGTGTGGCGGGCCGACCGTCCCCAGAAGGGACGATACCGAGAGTTCTACCAGTGTGATGCCGATGTGGTAGGGTCTAATTCACTACTCAATGAGGTAGAGTTGATGCAGATTGTTGACACCGTATTCCAGCGTTTTGGTATCCGTGTACAGATCAAAATCAACAACCGAAAAATCCTCAGCGGCATTGCTGAGGTCATCGGTGAGGCCGACAAGATTGTCGATATTACAGTTGCTATCGACAAACTCGATAAGATTGGTATTGATAATGTCAACCAGGAGCTGCGAAACGACGGCATCACCGAGGAAGCCATCGAGAAGCTACAGCCTATCATCTCTCTTCAAGGTAGCAATGAGCAGAAGCTCGCTGTCATCGCCGATGTGCTCAAGACATCAGAGGTGGGCCTTAAAGGCGTGGAAGAGACGCGTTACATCTTAGACTGCCTGAAGTCTGTGGGCTTGCATAACGAGATACAGCTCGACCTCACACTGGCTCGGGGCCTGAACTATTACACAGGTGCAATTTTTGAAGTCAAGGCACTTGACACGCCAATGGGCTCTATCACAGGTGGTGGGCGTTACGACAACCTCACGGGCATCTTTGGTTTGCCAGGACTCTCGGGAGTAGGTATCTCATTTGGGGCCGACCGCATCTACGATGTGCTCAATGCCCTCGACCTTTATCCCAAAGAAGCTGTGGGGACCACTCAACTCTTATTCATCAACTTTGGTGACCGGGAGACTGCCTACTGCCTGCCTATCGTGGCTCAAGCCCGCAAGGCTGGAATTCGTAGTGAGGTGTATCCTGATGCGACAAAGATGAAGAAGCAGATGAGCTATGCCAATGCGAAAGGGATTGGCTTCGTGGCACTGGCCGGTGACCAAGAGATTGCCGATGGCAAGATTACCTTGAAGAATATGGTGACCGGCGAACAGAAACTGGTAACTGCCCAGGAGTTAATTGCTGAGATCAAGCAGTAGGCAGTCTACATTATCATCCCCGACTCCTGAATTGGAGTTGGGGATGTCTTCATAAATAAAGATTATGAAACTACGACAAATCATCAACTTTCTATGGATAGTCATTCTGGTGCTGTGCCTTACTTCCGGGAAAAAGCAAACCACTGTTTTTGTTATTGGCGATTCTACGGCAGCAGAGAAGAAAGACCCAGCCATTCATCCTGAACGTGGATGGGGGATGATGTTACAGGGCTTTTTCGATGAGGACATCCTAGTACGCAATCATGCGGTCAATGGACGCTCCTCCAAGAGTTTCATGAATGAAGGCCGATGGCAGAAAGTTCTCAATGAGATTAATCCCGGAGACTACGTCGTGATCCAGTTTGGTCACAACGACGAAAAGACTGGTGCCGACCGACATACTGATCCAGGGTCAACCTTCGATGCCTATCTCACGCAATATGTCAATGAGACACGGGCAAGGGGGGGTATCCCTGTGCTCATGAATAGTGTGGTGCGTCGTAACTTCTTTCGTCAGGTCGATACCACTGTCGATGATGAATCGTTGCGCAACACAACCTACTCGGATGAGACCATCAATTCTGACACGCTGGTAGATACCCATGGTGCCTACAGAGACGTTCCAAGACAGTTAGCCAAGACACTTGGGGTGGCATTCGTCGATGCAAACCAGATCACCCACGACCTCGAACAGAGCATGGGAGTTATTGGCTCACGCAAGTTGCATATGTGGTATAAGCCAGGCGAAGTGGCAAGTATTCCAGAAGGTCGTCACGACAACACCCATTATAATGTCTATGGCGCACGCCGTGTAGCAGCATTGCTGTCTGAGGCCCTGGCCAAAGTTGTCCCAGCCCTGGCCACACATGTGGTACACTACGATGTTGTGGTGTCTGCACAGGGACGGGGAAATTTCATGCAACTTAAAGATGCTGTTTCAGCAGCTCCATACGCTGCCGAAATTTATGTACTAGACGGTTCATGGACTGTGTCTAAGAAGCTACTGAGAGAAAAGAAACTACGACTTCGTACTTTCCCTGGTGCCACTGTGAGACGTATCAGGTAAAATTCTAGTCTATAGGTGGCACAAAGGCACTAAACATACTGCTTACAGACTATTAGAAACATACTTTAAAATGTTTAAAATGAATAATTTACAGTTAATAGGCTGTAATTTATTCATTTTTATTTGGTAATATTCAGAAAAAGTCATAACTTTGCAATCATTTCAACATAACAATATATTATTGATTAAAGACACCATTATGAATCAAGAAGCATACGACAGACTGGTTAGTTGTGGCGTTCGCCCATCTATGCAGCGGCTTGCTATTATGGATTATCTGCTTACGCATCACACACATCCCACAGTTGAGGAAGTGTATCAGGGTACGGTAGGTCAGATTCCGACAATGAGTCGCACAACGGTTTACAACACGCTGCGTCTATTCTCAGAGAACAATGCTGCACAGATGATTACCATCGACGACCATCGCGTATGCTATGATGGCGACCTTCACCCTCATGTGCATTTTTTCTGCCGAAATTGTGGTCGTGTATTCGACTTGTTTAATGAGGAAGCTCCTGCTCTTGCCCAGCCAAAGTTGGTAGATGGCCATCAGATCGACGAGATGCAGCTATACTATAAAGGTATTTGCCGCGATTGTGCGAAAAACAAGAGCTAACCAATCTTTAAACTTCATACAAGAGAAACAGGAGTTTGCTAGAATCAGCTTATTATTGCATTCTACCGCTAACCCCGGCTTAGAGTCTGCACAAATAATCAGTAAAACAGAAGGGAGATACCGGAAAGAATGATTTCTTTTCTATCTTTCCAGAATGATTGTACGCAATCGAGTAGGAGGTAAACACTAATCATAGGTGCTTATCTCCTACTTTCGT
>CAZBQA010000109.1:0-8729 GCA_964493905.1 uncultured Prevotella sp. | reverse complement strand
ATGATGTCATTGTATTTCTTAAACTTCTTTGTGCGTTCCGACCAGTTGAGCCAGTAAACCAATGTTCTGCAATAATCGGTTTTCTCTTTTTCGAGCGACACCTCTCCTAATTTCTCGTTTGACGACAGAAGGAAAAACTCATCTTTCTCCAAGCTAAAGACCTCGCCGGCGACGATGCCGTTTAGGTCGAGTGAGGAATATAAGAACTGGCGGTCTTTGCTGTTTGACATAGAATATGTCTCGATGTGATCGTCACATATCTCTATTCTGGTCTCACCCCTGGCATAGTCTGGTGAAGGCTCAAACTGGACAGACAGTCGGGGTACACCTCTTATATATCTTATGTATCTGTAAATCTCGCTGGGATGGTAGTTCTCCGTCGTTCCATCATAGTCATAGCAGGGCATGAAGTCGTACACCATAAACTCCGCCTCATCTGAAATAAAGGCAGTGGTGAGAATATTTGTGTGAGGCACATAGGCTTGCTTCACATGATATTGCCCTATCGGTTCGAAGCCAAACTTACCGCCTTTCTTCGTGTCGAGGATAGCGGCAAACACCGATGGTGAGTCGAAATAGGGCAAGCAGAGCCATTCGATGGTTCCCTGGCGTGACACCAGGGCTGCCGTGTTTCCGTTTCCTATGATTCCATAATGCAGATTATCCATGTGTATTACTGTTTTTGCGTGTTGATTAACTGTGTCAAGAAGGGCACCACCTGCGACTGCTGCTCTATGCAATAGCGGGCCACGTCGCTGACGCCTCCCACCTTGATCGATATGCCGTCCTTGGGTGTGGCCTTGAACATACTCTCATCGGTGATGTCATCGCCAATGGTGAGCACAAAGTCATAATGGTGCAAGCTCAGCTGTCGCTGCACCTCCGTTCCTTTGGAGTATTCGTTTGGCTTGATTTCCACGACCTTGTTGCCGTTGAGAATCTGCAGGCTGTCGGCGGTGCAGTAGGGGAACAGCGTCTGCATCAGCTGTTTGGCGCGCAACATGCCCAGCCACGTGTCTACATCCCGATAGTGCCAGGCCAGCGCGGCGTTCTTGGTTTCGAGCCATGCGCCCGGTGTCTTTCTGACAAAGGTGTTCATGATGCGAAGTATCTGTTGGTCCCAATGCGGCTTTTCGATGGTGTCGTGCCAGATGCCTCCTTCTTTATAACTGGCCCCGTGCTCGGCAGCTAATTCCAAGCCCTCTGTCTGTCCAAACCACAGGTCAAGGTTCTCCTTGTCGCGCCCGCTGTTGATCACCACTTTATTACCCTTGTCCTTGCACAGACGGTTCAGCAGCTCCATCGTCTCAGTGGTGGGCTTGGCATCCATGGGGTTGTTCTTGAACCCCGACAGCGTGCCGTCATAGTCTAAGACAATGAGCCGACGCTGAGCTTTGCTGTAGGCTGCATCAATAAGCTGGCATACCGGCTCATTGACAAACTTATTCTTCAGCAGATTGTTTCGGTCGACCACCTGCGTCCACTCCGACATGAAGTCTTCCGCCCATTTGTCGACCGTCTGCTGTTTGATTTTGGCTTTCATGCTCGCCATTCTCCGCTGCCGCTCTTCGATAGGCATCTCAAGCGCCTGATAAATGGCATTGGCAATCTGTTCGGTATCATTGGGATTGATGAGAATCGACTCCTTGAGTTCTGTGGCTGCACCAGCCATCTCACTCAAGATCAGTACACCGTCATGATGATGCTTGGTGGCGACATATTCCTTGGCCACCAGGTTCATGCCGTCGCGCAATGGAGTGACGAGGGCGATGTCGGCTAACTCATACATGGCAACAAGCTCCTCGAAGGGGAAACCATGATAAAAATAAGCCACCGGCGTCCAACCCATGGTGGCATATCGGCCGTTGATGTTGCTGATACGCTCGTCAATCTTGCGTTTCATCTCCGCGTATCTCTCCACTTTGTCGCGCGAAGGGACCACCACCATGGCCAGCGTCACCTTACCTATATACTCAGGATGATGGGCGAGGAAGGCCTCGAATCCCACGAGGCGATGGAGAATGCCCTTGCTGTAGTCAAGGCGGTCGACAGAGAGTATGATTTTCCTGCCCTCAAACTGCTTGTTTATTTTGGAGACGCACTCTCTTACCTTCGGCTTCCTGTATGACTCACTATACAGCCGGTAGTTGATACCCATAGGCAATGCCTCTGCGTGCACGGCTCTGTTGCCCTCAATCACCTCGTTCAGGTTGAACTCCTTATGCAGGGTCCTTTCTACCGCACTGATAAAGTGTCGCATGTAGTCGTGTGTGTGAAAGGCCACAAGGTCGGCTCCCAGCAATCCCTTCAGGAGCTGGGTTCTTTCGGGCAACACCCTGAACAGCTCATACGAGGGGAATGGGATATGATGGAAATAACCGATATGCAGTTCAGGTCGCTGCTCACGCAGCATCTGGGGGAGGAGCATCAACTGATAATCCTGTATCCAAACGAAATCGTCTTTCTTGACAACCTCTAATACCTTCTCACAAAACAGTCGGTTGACATCTTGATAAGCCTCCCAGTATTTTCTCTTCTGTTGGGAGTAGGAATAAAAATAATGGCACAAGGGCCATAATGTGCTGTTGCTGTAGCCTTCATAGTAGTTGTTGTATTGGAGGGTAGTCAGAAACACAGGATGATAGTTCATGGTGCCCAGTGAGGCCTTGATCGACTTTTCAGAACTCTTTCTCCGTACATTGATGCCTGGCCAGCCTACCCAGTGAGTCTCATAGTCTGAATCGAGCGAACTAAGTCCTGTTGCCAGTCCCCCTTCGCTTCGTTCAAACTCAAAGTTGTCATCCTTCGTTTCTCTCACCTTTACCGGTAGCCTGTTTGATACAATAATTAATTTCATACATTTGTCGTTTTGGCTGCTCATCACGCAGCTCGGTTACATGATAATCATAGTGAACTTTAAAGAAACAATACCGCTGTATCTGTCGAGGCTCCAATCATAGAATAACGATGCCCTCGTCAGGGTCACAGATACACCGTTGGCTTCAGAAAATACAATTTGGTCAATTGAGCAAAATGTTACCAATTATTGTTTCCAGTATCTGTATTAGACCTTTTGATAGTACACTGTGCTTACAAATATATCAAAAATATTTCAAAAAGTCACCTTCTGTTTTCTTTTTTTATCATTTACTCATGGCAATTATTATTTATTAGGATTTTGTTTCGATAGATTTAGCGACTCGTTATGGGTCAATGCAAGGTTGCCGGATGTAGGCTTTTCACCATAATAAAAGCAGGAAGTAGGGTAGAGCCTGTGGCCCATACGCTACTTCCTGCTTGCTTGGTTGGCAGGTCACACCCTTGTGAGGAGTAGTGGCCTGTCTGTCTGTTCGGATCAGGTGTGTCGGCGTTCTGCCTGGTATCAGGCCTTAGTGCCCTTCTCTTTCTTCACCTTCTCTACGTAGGCGTCGATGACGGCAATAGCGGTCACGTTGACCACATCGCGCACGCTGGCCTCGAAGTCGGTGAAATGAATCGATTTGTTCAGTCCCATCTGAATCGGGCCGATGGTCTCGATGTCGGGGTCGAGGGCCTGCATGAGTTTGTAGCTGGTATTGGCCGAGCTCATGTTGGGGAACACCAGCGTGTTGACCTCCTTGCCCTTGAGACGGGTGAAGGGGAACTTATCGTCGCGCAACTCTTTGTTGAGGGCGAAGTTGATCTGCATCTCACCATCGATGGGCAGGTCGGGATACTGCTCCTGCATCTTTTCCACGGCCTGGTGTACCTTCAGTGGCGATCCCACCTCGTCGGTACCGAAGTTGGAATAGCTGATCATGGCAATCACCGGGTCGGTGTTGAAGAACTTCAGCGTATGTGCCGACAGGCGTGCGATGTCGAACAGCACGTTCTGGTCGGGATGGCGGTTGATGAGGGTATCGGCAAGGAAGTACACACCTTTCTTGGTGTTGAGGATGTGCATGGTGCCGAAGGTGTTATACTCCGGACGGATGCCTATCACCTCCTTGGCCACCTTGATGGTGTTGCTATACTTGGTGTAGAGGCCGGTGATAAAGGCATCGGCGTCGCCTTGCTCCACCATCGACATGCCAAAGTAGTTGCGCTCATACATCTTGTCGTAGGCCTCCTCGAAGGTGTAGCCCTGTCGGGCACGCTTCTCGGCAAGGTGCTTGGCGTATGTGGCACGGCGGCCCTGCTCCTTGTCGGCACGCATGTCTACGATCTCTACGCCCGTGAGGTCGAGCTTCAGGCGGTTGGCGATGCGTGTCAGACGATCGGGGTTGCCCAGAAGGATGGGTGAGCAGATGCCCTCTTGGCGGGCTTGCACGGCAGCCTTCATCATGGTGGGGTGGCCACCCTCGGCAAACACTACGCGCTGCGGATGCAGGGCGGCAGTGGCATGGAGGGTCTGGGTGAGCTTGGTCTCCTGTCCGAGCATCTGGCGCAGACGGTCTCTGTAGGCATCCCAGTCTTTGATGGGCGTGCGGGCCACACCGCTGTCTATGGCTGCCTTGGCCACGGCTGCCGACACCTCGGTGATGAGACGGGGGTCTACGGGCTTCGGAATGAAGTAGTTGGGGCCGAAGGTCAGGTCGTTGACATGGTACACCTTGTTCACGATGTCGGGCACCGGCTCCTTGGCCAGGTCGGCGATGGCATGCACGGCAGCCATCTTCATCTCCTCATTGATGGCACGCGCGTGAACGTCGAGCGCACCGCGGAAGATATAGGGGAAGCCTATGACGTTGTTGATCTGGTTGGGATAGTCGGAGCGGCCGGTAGACATCAGCACGTCGGGGCGGCTGGCCAAGGCATCCTCGTAGCTGATCTCGGGCACGGGGTTGGCCAGGGCAAAGACGATGGGATTCTTGGCCATCGAGCGCACCATGTCCTGCGTGAGGATGTTGCCCTTCGACAGGCCTACGAAGATGTCGGCACCCTTCATGGCCTCCTCCAGCGTGTGTACGTCGCGACGCTTGGTGGCGAAGAGGGCCTTCTGCGGGGTGAGGTTGGGGCGGTCGGTGGTGATGACGCCCTTAGAGTCGAGCATCACAATGTTTTCCTGCTTCAGGCCGAGGGCCATATACAGTTTGGTGCAACTGATGGCGGCAGCACCGGCACCGTTGACCACGAGCTTCACCTTGCTGATGTCCTTGCCGGCTACCTCCAGGGCGTTCTTCAGTCCGGCGGCCGAGATGATGGCAGTGCCGTGCTGGTCGTCGTGCATGACAGGGATATCTAGGTTTTTCTTCAGCCGCTCCTCGATGTAGAAGCACTCGGGAGCCTTGATATCCTCGAGGTTGATGCCACCGAAGGTCGGGGCTATCTTTTCGACGGCCTCACAAAACTTCTCGGGGTCTTTCTCGTCGACCTCGATGTCGAAGACGTCGATGCCACCATAGATCTTGAAGAGCAAACCCTTGCCTTCCATCACCGGCTTGCCGCTCACGGCGCCGATGTCTCCCAGGCCCAATACGGCCGTGCCGTTTGAGATTACGGCCACAAGGTTGCCCTTGTCGGTGTACTTGTAGGCATCATCGGGATCTTTCTGAATTTCCAGACAGGGGTATGCCACTCCGGGCGAGTAGGCGAGACTCAGGTCGGTCTGTGTCCTGTAAGGCTTGGTGGGCTTAACTTCAATTTTTCCGGGACGTCCGCTCTTGTGATAATCGAGCGCAGTCTCTTTTGTGACTTTTACCATTTTTTCTTATGCTTTATTTTCAACTTCTCTCAGCATGCAAAGATACTAAAACCCTTTAAAAGGAGAAAAGTTTTTTTTCTTTTTTTGGTCATAAGCCTCGAATCATAAACTAATTGTTATTAGAATGTCTACTCCACATGACAATTCGTAACTATTACCCCACCGTCCACCCTGGGCCGGGCCGCAGGTCATGCCGGCGGGCCTTTTTCGAGGGATGTTAAAAAAGAGTTTCAAAAAGTTGGTGGTATCAGAAAAAAGCACTACTTTTGCACCTGCAAAACGAAAGGCTCTTTTTTCTCCTTGCTTTTCCTCTTTGTAGCGGGGTGTAGCGCAGTCCGGTAGCGCTCCTGGTTTGGGACCAGGAGGTCGCAGGTTCGAATCCTGTCGCCCCGACCTCTTCAAGTGGCAAGCTGTTGGTATGCAATAGCTTGCCACTAGTCTTTTCAGACCATCTTACTCAGTACCGTGGCAAATGCAATGGGGCATATCATGTGTTTGTGTTTTTAGCATTATGCAGGGGAACAGACTGCCCTCGACGGGTTAAGTTGCCGAAAAGAGACAGCCTTGGCGAACGATTCGCCGGCTTTCGGTTGTCCACACGTCAGTTCTCCTGCCTTCTGTGTACCGTGATGCCACGCTGAGATGGCCGTCGGGCTATGATACTTCGGGTTGAACCACGGCCTGCTTCGGGTTGAACCACGGCCTGCTTCGAGTCGAACCTCGGTCTGCTTCGAGTCGAACCTCGGTCTGCTTCGAGTCGACCTTCACATCGGGGTGTATTGTCACCCAGCACGTCAGCTATGGTGCCGTGGCATGTAACGCGTGGGGTCGGCTTGGCTGAACACCGAACAGTCTGGAGTGCACGACAACATAGTCTGGCTGAAAGCCGTCTGTCAGTCCACAGGTTTGACCACCGGCCGCGTTGGTCACGACACATAACACCTTGCTGGCATGAAGGCGAGGTGGGGTGATGATGATAGGGTGATCTTGTGGCTTGCCACAGCCGTGAATCACTATGGCAAGAATACCAAATATCGAAGCGTGGGTGAGGTAAATAAAAGGTGATAGTCAACAATCCGAAGGCTGTTACAAAAAAGGATGCCGTGCGACATCCCTTGTGTGGTCTTATGCGAAAGTCACGCTCTCCAAGTCCTTGGCAAAGGCGTGGACGGAGTTTTGTATCTTCTCCACCGTCTTGGCCGATGGTGTCCTTCTGCCGGTCATGTAATGGCTTAACTGGCCTTGATTGATGCCCGTTATCCTTGACAGACCCGCAAGAGAGAATGCCTTGGAGAAGTAAGAGAGAAACGATGCCATGTCGTACTTGAAGGCAAACTCGACCTGTTCAAACTCAAGTCCTTCCTCTGCATAGAAACGCTTGGTGTCCTCATAGCCGTCCTTGAAGCATTGTATTGCTTCTTCTGCCGTCTTGCCCGTACCCGTAATAAGATAGTCCATATCTGCGTCCATGTAGACGCTGTAAGTGCCGTCTGCCGCTCTTTCTATGATAGCCTGTACCTGTTTCATGCTCGTAATTCTATTTATTTATTTTAGTCCTGCCGCTTTGAGGATGGCGTTCAGCGTACCCGTTGCCACTTCTTCGCTGCCGTGATTGCTCATGCGGAAATACTTGCCCGTCTTGGGACAGTGCCATAGCGGATGCCCGCCCATCTGCCTGCCCGTGTCATAGCAACCTGCCTTTCTGAGTTTCTTGTCGAGTTCTTTGTACTTCATCCACTTGGCTTAATATTGCAAAGATACGAATATTAATATCGCTTGCCAAAAATTTAAAGTGAAAAAACCACAAAAAGAGCAGGGCAACATCGTCTGGCTGAAAGCCGTCTGTCAGTCCACAGGTTTGGCCATCGGCTGGGTTTGCCACGACACATAACACCTAGCCTTACCCCAAGGGGGAAGAACGCTTGACGGGGCAGGGTCGGCTTTCTCTTGGCCTTGCCCTATAAAAACGTTGAACCGCCATGGAGATCTGGCATCTTCCTCCCTGCTCTTTTTTCCGCGGCTCCATCTTCATGGCTAGACCTAGACATGAAAAAGCCCGCTACCCAACACACAGGTTTTGACAGCGGGCTGACTCACATTCTTAGTGGTCGAGAGAGAGAATATGTTGTGGGCCTCAAGCCCGTTTATGGTATCACGACATACCGTCAGGGGTTGATGGTGAGCTTGTCGGTGTCTATGCTGCCAGACCCCTTCACCGTCTTGCTGAGGTGCTTGACGGTACCGCTCAGCGAGATGTCGCCCACGCCCTGCAATGTGCAGTTCACGTTGCCAGAGTGGTTGAAGTCGATCTCCACATTTCCCACACCTTTGAGTTGTACATCAGTGTATTGTGAGGTGATGTCGTCAATCTCGACATTGCCTGTACCCTGGAGTGTGACGTACAGTTGGTCGCAGATGACCCTCGATAGTTCGATATTGCCCACGCCCTTGAGAAACACCCGTAGCGTGTCGGTGTCGAGTGGTTTGTCGACCTCAAAGTTTCCGGCTCCGTGGATGCGCACGCCAATGAGGTCGGGCGAGGTGACATAGATGGTCGGCATGGTGCGGTGGATGCCAAAGTTGAATTGGCGTATAGCCTGTTGCGTACCGATCTTGAGCGTTGTGCCTTCAAATTCGGTGGTCACCTCCTTGACGGCATTCTCGCCTCCCACCACCTTCACACTGAAGCTGTCGCCCTGCACAAACCTTACGTCACAGGCACTGTTCATCTCAATCTTGTCGAAGGGTCGGGTATGCCGCACGCTGGTCACCTGCGGTCCGTCGTCGTTTTTGACGTTGATGTTGCACGATGCAAGTAGCGCAATGCCGAGCACCAAAAGTAATAGTTTTTTCATGTTGCCTGATGTTACGATTTGTGGGTTTGACGCAAGGGGTGTCCGATAAGTTGCATGAGATGTTCTTTTGTCACAAAAATAATCGTTTTGTTTGCTATCCTTAACAGATTTTATTAACTTTGCAACAAACACTTAAATTACCCGTTGGCGGAATTAAATAGTTAATAAATTGATGTTCAAAAAGTTGTGCA
>CAZBQA010000108.1:8656-8775 GCA_964493905.1 uncultured Prevotella sp. | reverse complement strand
CTACCTTTGCATAAGGTAGGCTGCGTTCGGCCATTTGAGAACGTGTTCTCATGGCGCTCACTGGCACTACCTTTGCATAAGGTAGGCTGCGTTCGGCCATTTGAGAACGTGTTCTCATG
>CAZBQA010000108.1:0-8556 GCA_964493905.1 uncultured Prevotella sp. | reverse complement strand
GCACTCAGTGGCACTACATGGGTATCCATGAAACAATGATTTAAAATAATAAGGCGATGAAGATTTTTGCGATTGGCATGAATTATGCTATGCACAATAAAGAGTTGCATGGTACGTTATTAAAGACAGACGAGCCTGTGATTTTCCTGAAGGCCGACACGGCACTGCTGAAGGACCACAAGCCTTTCTTCATTCCCGACCACATGGGGCGGATTGAGTATGAGACTGAGGTGGTGGTGAGAATCTGCAAGCTGGGCAAGACCGTGCCCGTGCGGTTTGCGCCGCGCTACTACGACGCCGTGACTGTGGGCATCGACTTCACGGCACGCGAGCTGCAGAAGAAATTGTCGCAGAACGGACGGCCGTGGGACCTGGCCAAAGGTTTCGACGGTGCGGCATGCATCGGCGAGTGGGTGCCCAAGGAGAAGTTTCTCGACATCCAGCGCATACACTTCCACCTCGACATCAACGGACAGACGGTGCAGGAAGGCTGCACGAGCGACATGCTCTATAAGGTGGACGAAATCATCTCGTATATCAGCCAGTTTTATACGCTCAAGACGGGCGACATCCTGTATACCGGCACGCCGGCAGGCGTGGGGCCGGTGCATATCGACGACCATCTGGAAGGCTGGCTCGAAGACCGTAAGGTGCTCGAATTCAACTGCAAGTAATGCTTATGACAGATAGACGCTTTTTTGTACTCATCGCAGCCCTGTGCCTGTGTCTGACGACCTCGGCGCAGCGGTTCTTCAACCTCACCTCCGACGAGGTGGCGGTCGACTCCGTGCTGCCGCAGTTTGCCTACTCGGTGCCCCTGCAGGGCAGCTTTGCCGACTCGGTCTATACGGCGTCTATCCTCTATCCTGAGTTTATCGACATGACGGCGCAGGACGTGGCCAACTACCGACGGCTGTCGGACGCTGCCCTGCCGTCTCTGCCCACGGTGACGCAACGCCTGGCCCTCGACCGCCGTCGGGGTGCGCTGGAGGTGACCTTCTGTCCGCTGGTGTACCGCGAGGGGAGGTACCAGATCCTGGTGAGCTTCATGCTGCGCGTGGATGCCGCGCCTGTGGCCCGGGCGGCCAGCAAGGCGGCACCGATGACGCGCGCCACCTCGACGGCCTCGCGCTATGCCGACCACTCGGTGCTGGCACAGGGTACCTGGGCCAAGATACGGGTGCCGGCATCGGGCGTCTACCAGCTCACCGATGCACTCATCCGCAAGGCCGGGTTCACCGACCTGGCCAAGGTGAAGGTGTATGGCTACGGTGGCAACCTACAGAACGAGACCCTCGTGGGCAGTGAGCTGCAGGCCCTCGACGACCTGAAGGAGGTGCCCGCATGCACGGTGGGCGGCAAGCGGCTCTTCTATGCCAAGGGGTCGGTGAGCTGGAGCAGCAACACCGCAAGTAGGCGCACCCGCAACCCCTATTCCGACTACGGCTATTATTTCATCACACAGACCGATGCTGAGCCGGCAACGGTAGACGAGACAGCGTTTCTTTCATCGTTCTATCCCTCGGCTGACGACTACCACTCGCTCTACGAGGTAGACGGCTACAGCTGGTATCACGGCGGTCGCAACCTCTTCGACATCGAGGCCATCGCCAATGGCAAGGCCAAGACGGTGACGCTTTCCAACCCGGCCGGTGCCACAGCCGGAATGCTGACGGTGAACATCTCGGCCGGGACGGCCAGCGAGGCACAGGTGCTGGTGGGCGACTCGCTGCTGGGCACGCTGAAGGTGTCGCTGGGCGAATATGACAAAGGCAATGAACGGACAGGAAGCTACAGCCTCGCCGGACTGGCGGGCAAGGCCCAGGCGGTGACCATCAAGACCACCTCGGGCGGCCCCGTGCGCATCGACTTCGTGTCGATGGCGTGGGACAAGGCCGCCCCGGCCCCCGATCTGACCGGCACATTCGCCGCACCCGAGTATGTGTATCGCATCACCAACCAAGACCATCATGCCGATGCCGCCGCCGACATGGTGATGATCATCCCCACCTCGCAGAAACTGCTGGCACAGGCCCAGCGGCTGGCCGACTTCCACAAGAAGCGCGACGGGCTGCGGGTGAACATCGTTCCGGCCGACGAGCTGTACAACGAGTTCTCGAGCGGCACACCCGATGCCAACGCCTACCGCCGCTACCTCAAGATGCTCTACGACCGCGCCGAGAGCGAGGCCGACATGCCGCGCTACCTGCTGCTCTTCGGCGACTGCGTGTGGGACAACCGCATGCTCACCAGCGACTGCAAGAACCTCGATGCCGACGACTACCTGCTCTGCTTTGAGAGCGAGAACTCGTTCAACGAGGTCTACTGCTATGTAGACGACGGCTTCTACGGACTGCTCGACGACGGCGAGGGCGCCAATCCGCAACGGTCGGACAAGCTCGACCTGGCCGTGGGCCGGTTCCCCGTCACCACGGCGGCTGAGGCCGAGGTGATGGTCGACAAGACCATCGGCTATGTGGAGAACGGCAACGCGGGGGCCTGGCAGAATGTGTTGATGTTCATGGGCGACGACGGCAACAACAACCTGCACATGCGCGACGTCAACGACGTAGCCGAAGACATCGCCGCCCGCTATCCCGGCTACCAGATCAAGAAGGTGATGTGGGACGCCTACACGGAGGTGAGCTCGTCGACGGGCAACAGCTACCCGGAAGTGACACGTATCATCAAGCAGCAGCAGGCCGAGGGCGCGCTCATCATGGACTATGCCGGGCACGGCCGCGAAGACCAGATCTCGCATGAGGCGGTGCTCAAGGTGGCCGACTTCGAGGCCTTTACCAACAAGAACCTGCCACTGTGGATCACGGCCTCGTGCGACATCATGCCTTTCGACGGCGTGACGACGAACATCGGCGAGGTGGCCGTGCTCAACAAGAACGGCGGTGCGGTGGCGTTCTTCGGCACCACGCGGACGGTATATGCCAACTACAACAAGATGATCAACAGGGCTTACCTGCGCCATGTGCTCAGCAGGGTGGACGGCGTGCCGGTGACCATCGGCGAGGCACAGCGGTTGGCCAAGAACGAGATGATAGACACCGGACAGGACCGGACGACCAACAAACTGCAGTATTCGCTGCTCGGCGACCCTGCCATTGCACTTCAGCTGGCCGACAGGCGCATCGTGGTCGACTCGATCAACGGCATGCCCTGCGATGCCGACCATATCGCCGCGCTCAAGGCCGGAGGCGTGACACGGGTGGCAGGACATATTGAGAACGGTGCCGGATTCAACGGCGTGATGACGGCGGTGGTGAAAGACTCGAAGGAGACCATCGTCTGTAAGGAGAACGTCAGTGCCGAGGTGACGGGCAGCGCCTTCACCTTCACGGCCTACACCAAGACGCTCTACAGCGGGTCGGACAGCGTGCGAGGAGGGCGGTTCAACTTCTCGTTCGTGGTACCCAAGGACATCAACTATGCCGATGCCAATGGACTGATCAGCCTCTATGCGGTGAACAACGACCGCACGCAGGTGGTGAACGGCTTTACCACCAACATCGTGGTGGGTGGCACCGATGCCATCGGCACCGACACCATCGGCCCGAAGATATACTGCTATCTCAACACCACCAACTTTGTCAATGGCGGCAACGTCAACACCACACCTTATTTCGTGGCGCAGCTCACCGATGCCAGCGGCATCAATGCCACGGGCAACGGCGTGGGCCACGACCTGGAACTCATCATCGACGGCGACGCTACCAAGACTTATGTGCTCAACAGCAACTTCGCCTACGACTTCGGCACCTACACCAGTGGGTCGACCCACTACAGCATTCCCGAGCTGGAGCCTGGCAAGCATGTGCTGCTCTTCAGGGCTTGGGATGTGCTGAACAATGTGTCGACGGCAAAGCTCGAATTCAATGTCGTCAAATCGCTGATGCCGACCATCTATAGCGTGGATGTGTCGCAGAACCCGGCATCGACGACGACGACGTTTATCATCAACCACGACTTCTCGGGAAGTACGGTAGACGTGATCATCGATGTGTTTGATATGAGCGGACGCTTGCTGTGGACACATACCGGCAGCGGCGTGTCTACCGGCGGGGCCTACACCGTGAACTGGGACCTGACGCAGGACAATGGTGGCAGGCTGCAGACGGGCGTGTATCTCTACCGGGCACGGGTGTCAGGCGATGGCAGTGCGTCGGCCTCGAAAGCCAAGAAATTGATTGTTGTAGGCAATAACTAAGGCTGGCGCGACGTTATTAGTCCATATAATCAGAAACATCAACGATGAATAGAATCCTCAAGATAGTTGCCACATGTCTCTTGTTGCTGTCGGCTGTCAACGTGTCGGCACAAGACAAGCAGAACATGTTCAACCCGGTCAATGCCTCGGTGACTTCGCAAACCATCGCTCCTGACGCCCGTGCGGCAGGTATGGGCGACGTAGGCGTGGCTACCGACCCGGATGTGGTGTCGCAGTATTGGAACCCCGCCAAATATCCCTTCACCATCAGCAGGGCGGGTGTGGCGCTGAACTACACACCCTGGCTGCGGCAGCTGGTAAACGACATGGACCTGGCTTATCTGGCTGGTTATTACCGCATAGGCGACTATAGTGCCATCTCAGGTTCACTGCGCTACTTCTCATTGGGTGAGGTGATGACCTCGAGCGACCTCAGCTCAAGCAACGACATGACCATCAACCCCTACGAGATGTCGCTCGACGTGGCCTACTCGCTGATGCTGAGCGAGAAGTTCTCAATAGCGGCGGGTGTGCGCTGGATATACTCCGACCTGACCTACGACTATACCGAGGACACGTCGCCGGGCTCGGCCTTTGCCGCAGACCTGTCGGCCTACTACCAAGACTACATCATGCTGGGCGACCGAGAGTGCCAGTTGGGCCTGGGTCTGAACATCTCGAACATTGGTAGCAAGATTACTTTTGGCGGCGACGACAACAGCGAGTTTATCCCCACCAACATGCGGCTGGGTGCCTCGCTCATGGTGCCGGTCGACGAGTACAACCGCTTCACCATTGCCGCCGATGCCAACAAACTGCTCGTGCCCACCTATCCCAAGCAGAACGATGGGGAGTCGACGGAGGACTACCAACAGCGTGTGCAGAAAGACTACTACGACGTGTCGAGCATTAGCGGTATCTTCAAGAGCTTCGGCGACGCCCCCAATGGTTTTAAGGAAGAGTTGCAGGAGATACAGTGGAGCCTCGGTGCCGAGTATGTGTACCACGACCAGTTTTCCATCCGTGCCGGTTACCACCACGAGAGCGAGAACAAGGGCAACCGCAAATACTTTACCGTGGGTGCAGGCTTCAAGATGAGTGTATTCTCATTGGATGCCGGTTATGTCATTGCCACGGCCAAGAGCAACCCGCTCGACCAGACGCTCCGTTTCACGCTGAGCTTCGACATGGACGGGCTCAAGGACCTGTTCAAGCGATAAGCACCGGGCCATCGAGGGAAACATTACGAATAGACAATAAACACGTAGAGGATGAATATCAGAGTAGGAATGGGCTATGATGTCCATAGGCTGGTGGAAGGCCGCGACCTGTGGCTGGGCGGTGTGAAGATCGACCACACGGTGGGACTGCTGGGACACAGCGACGCCGACGTGCTGATACATGCCATCTGCGATGCCCTGCTGGGCGCAGCCAACATGCGCGACATCGGCTATCACTTTCCCGATGCGAGTGAGGCCACACTGAATATGGACAGCAAGGTGATCTTGCGCAAGACCGTGGACCTCATCGCCACCAAGGGCTACCGTGTGGGCAACATCGATGCCACGGTATGTGCCGAGCATCCCAAGCTCAACCCACACATCCCCGCCATGCGTGCCTGCATGGCACAGGTCATCGGCTGCGACGAAGACCTTATCAGCATCAAAGCCACCACCTCCGAGAAGATGGGTTTTGTGGGGCGTGAGGAAGGCATGGCGGCTTACGCCGTGTGCCTCATCGAGCGATGATGGCCTGATGAGGAGACTGGCTGAGAGCCTGCCAAACGAGATGAACACCTATGGCCTACTGACGGCCTTTGATAACTTACCTCATGGACGAGCGAACCCTTACTTTTTCGGTATTATTTGCATTGCCATTGCTGGGGCTGGCCCAACAGCGGCCTAACGTGGTGCTTATCGTAGCTGATGACCTCGGCTATGGTGACGTCAGCGCCTATGGCCAAGGCAACATTCCCACTCCCAATATCGACAGGTTGGCCAATGGAGGAGTTTGTTTCACCGACGGACATGCCTGTTCGGCAACCTCCACACCATCGCGCTATGCGCTCTTCACGGGAATGTATCCCTGGAAGAAGGAAGGCACGCACATCCTTCCCGGCGATGCGCCACTGCTCATTCCTACCACCCAGTTCACCATGCCACGCATGTTTAAACAGGCAGGCTACTCGACAGCGGCCATCGGCAAATGGCATCTCGGCATGGGCATCGGTAAAATAGATTGGAACAAGGAAATAAGACCCGGAGCCATGGATATTGGTTTCGACTACTCATATATTATCGCTGCCACGGTAGACCGTGTCCCCACTGTGTATGTAGAAAACGGTAGGGTGGCAGGGCTCGACCCTTTCGACCCTCTGTATGTCGACTACGACCACCCATTCGAGGGTGAGCTAACTGCCCTCACCAATCCCGAACTGGTGAAGATGAAATGGTCGGAGGGGCATCAGAATACTGTGGTCAACGGCATTCCGCGCATCGGATATATGAAAGGTGGAGTGGCTGCCCGCTGGGACGACACCGTCATGGCCCAACATCTCGTGGATAAGGTGACCCACTATATCGACACCGTGACACCCAGTAAGCCGTTTTTCCTATACTACGGACTGCACGAGCCTCATGTTCCGCGGGTGTCCGATAAACGTTTTGAGGGAGCTACACCCCTTGGGCCGCGAGGTGATGTGGTGGTGGAAGCCGACTGGTGTGTGGGCCAGGTCATCGCAAAACTCGAGGAGAAAGGACTGTTAGAGAATACCATCATTATCTTTACGAGTGACAACGGACCGGTGCTCGACGATGGCTACCAGGATGGTTCGCGCGATACGCGCGCGCTGCACGACCCTAATGGTGGGTACCGAGGTGGCAAGTACAGCCTCTTCGACGCAGGTACCCGTGTGCCCTTCTTTGTATATTGGAAAGGTGTCATCCCCCATGTGGTGAACCATGAACTGAACACCCAGCTCGACCTCTTGGCTTCGTTTGGTGCCATGCTCCATGCCAAGCTACCTATCGGGCTCGATTCTAAGAACAGGCTTGCCACATTCATGGGGCGCAACACCAAAGGGCGTGGCCACATGGTTATCGAGGCCGGTGGAAGGTTGGCCTTCCGTTCGGGCAGCTATGCACTGCTGCCGCCATACAAAGGGCCGCAGAGAAATGCTACTGGCAATGAGATGGGGGTGGTGAGCCAATATTCGCTCTACGACCTCAGGGCCGAGCCGGCTCAACATAACGTGATATCGGAACAGAAGCCTGCCATACTCAAGAAGATGAAATCGAGATTTCTGAAGATGGTGGGCAGTCATTATCAAGACCAAACCCGGAAATAATCGGCATCTCTAGGTCGTAGCAACAGTCGGTCACATTCCATTTGATCAATGTGCCCGGAAAGCCCCATCTTCATGCTCCTCAGATGTTGGCCCTTACATATCGTCAACTGGTCATCGTATGCAAGCATGCAGGCGCATGCCGGCAAGAATGAAGGTTAAAATGGGTTAACGTTGGGGATGCCCGATTGCGACAACATCGCATTTCCTACCTTTTGGTAAGTATCCAACGATTTCCAAGATTCTTGCAGGTACCAAGAAGGCTGGTGTGGAACGTCTGCTCATCGTTGGTGGTGCTGGCACCTTGTTCGTGGCACCCGGCGTGCGCCTGGTAAATACCGGCACGCTGCCTCAGGAGTGGCTGCCTGGCGTGCGCAGCCTGGGCGAGTTCTACCTCAACACGCTGATGAATGAGAACGACATCGACTGGGTGTTCCTCTCGCCCGCTGCCAATCTCGGCAACCTGCAGCCCGGCACCCGCACAGGCAGTTACCGTGTGGGCAAGGACGACCTGCTGACCGATAAGAAGGGCGACAGCTTCATCTCTGTGGAAGACTATGCCGTGGCCATGGTCGACGAACTCGAAGCGCCCAAACACCACAAGGAGCGTTTCACCGTGGCTTACTAATTATAGGTGGGTTCTATTAATTACCACCGAAACAAAAATATTAAATCATGGGTTACGTTTTGCCATCTTTCGGACTCTCTTCGGCTCAAATTGCCAGTTCACTCAGTCGTTATGCCCGCATAACTTCTTCGTTCACTTGCAATTTGACCACGAAGATAGTCTCGAAATCTGACAAAGCTAATTAATAGAACCCACCTATAAACAGGACTTGAGTTCCTGTAACAATCATCGATATTGGGGAGGGATGCGTCGCAGACGTGTCCCTCCCTACATTTTTTTGAGCGACAACTTCGTTTGTCCACTTTTTCATTACTTTTTTCTACCTGTCCATTGCTGGTTTTCTTTACTTTTGCCGTGCATAATTAT
>CAZBQA010000107.1:0-8852 GCA_964493905.1 uncultured Prevotella sp. | reverse complement strand
GTATGTTGGTTTGTCGGTAGGCCTCTTCTTTTTAGTTTGTTTGGAACAAAGGTATAGGTTACTGCAATTTACAGAATGTTGTTTCGTTATCATTACATGCAATGGACTGACAGAATACGGCAGGTGAAAATTATCCTTGTGGTGGCAGCTATCATAATAGCTGTGGCCTCGATGGCTGTATCGAGTATGCTGACGCGTGATCTTGAGGCGCAGGAGCATCATAAGATGGAGGTGTGGGCAGAGGCCATGCGCACACTCAACCATGCTGACGAGAACACAGACTTGAATCTGGTATTGAAGGTGCTTAACGATAACAATTCCATCCCTGTCGTAGTGCTTGATGCCAAGGGCGTGGTAACTGATTTTCGTAATCTCAGCCTCCATGCCAAGACACATAGTGATAGCTTGCGGCAGGCCGCAGAAATTGGTGCTCAACTTCTGGCAGCGCATCGTAATATCCGCATAACCTTAGACAGTCAGAGTGGTGATTATATCGATGTCTGTTACGATGAATCGCTTATGCTCAAACGTTTTGCCATCTATCCCTTTGTTCAGCTTGGCGTGGTGCTTATCTTTGTCGTAGTGGCTATTTTTGCCCTGCTCACTTCCAAACGCGCCGAGCAGAACAAGGTGTGGGTGGGGCTCTCAAAGGAGACAGCACATCAGTTGGGTACCCCTATCTCTAGTCTGCTGGCTTGGGTGGAGATTCTGAAGGAGACCTACCCAGATGACGCGCTCATTCCCGAAATGGACCAAGACGTCAAACGCCTGCAGCTCATTGCTGACCGTTTTTCCAAGATTGGCTCACTTCCAGAGCCAGTGCCTACGAGTTTGAATGAGGTACTTGACCATGTCATCGCGTATATGGATCGACGCACAAGCAAGAATGTGTCGATGGTGAAAGATCTTCCCGATCATGATATAATGGTTAATCTCAATGCTTCACTCTTCGAATGGGTCATCGAAAATCTCTCTAAAAATGCCATTGATGCCATGGGTGGTGAGCGTGGCATCATCACTTTCCATGTAGAAGAGACCGAAGTCAGGGCCATTGTAGAGGTGAGCGATACAGGCAAGGGCATCCGCAAGAAAGACCTTGGCAATGTGTTCCGACCAGGGTTTACCACTAAGCAGCGAGGATGGGGGCTCGGTCTTAGTTTGGCGCGAAGGATAGTGGAAGAATACCATAAGGGTAGAATCTTTGTCAAGAGTTCGGAGGTAGGCAAAGGCACTACGTTCAGGATTGAACTTTGGAAATAGTGTATAGCAACATTTGGGCAGGCAAGAGCCAAAGAGTGCATTCCGCTGGCATCAGATGATATCCCAAAGGCCTTCTATTTGGAAAAGGCGAGGGTGTGCCCATATTTTTTTGTCTCAAGATGATTTATTATCAAAAAAAAGTCGTAACTTTGCAGCCCAAAGTGTAGATATGTCTAGTCTAGAGCCATTTAAGATAGACCTTAAAGGTTTGAAGGAGGGTGTTAACACCTTTGATTTCGACCTCGATGATGCCTACTTCGAAGCATTGGATGCTCCGTCGGTGAGGCGTGGTCGGTTGCATACGACTTTGACAGTACGCCGGACCGTAGATTTCTTCGATCTGGACTTCCACACTGAAGGCTCGGTCACCATGCCCTGCGACATATGTCTTGACGACCTGGAGCAGGCTGTTGAGGTGGATAACCACCTGGTGGCCAAGTTTGGCGACGACTACTCAGAAGACGATGACCTGGTTACGGTACGAGACGACGAAGGAATACTCGACGTGGCTTGGTTCATCTATGAATTTATAGCACTCAGTATCCCGCTCAGGCATGTGCATGCACCTGGAAAATGCAACCCTGCCATGATGAAGGTCCTTGAGGAGCATTCGGCCGCCCGAAGCGGCGATGAGGATGGTGAGCAGCCAATAGATTCCCGATGGGCAGCACTGTTAAAATTAAAAGATTAAAATATTAAAAAATTAAAGAATTATGGCACATCCTAAAAGAAGACAGTCAAAGACTCGCACACTCAAAAGAAGAACTCACGATAAGGCAGTAGCTCCTACATTGGCCGTATGCCCCAACTGCGGTGCTTACTACGTGTACCACACGGTTTGCCCCACTTGCGGCTACTATCGTGGCAAGGTTGCTATTGTAAAGGAGACTGCTGAGTAATGGCTACGATTAACGCTGTCATCACCGGCATTGGCGGTTACGTGCCCGACTACGTGCTCACCAACGAGGAGCTGTCGCGCATGGTCGACACCAGTGACGAGTGGATAACCACGCGTGTGGGCATCAAAGAGCGCAGAATCCTGAAGGAGGAAGGGCTCGGCAGCAGCTACCTGGCCCGTAAGGCCGCCAAGCAGCTCATGCACAAGACAGGCGTTGATCCGGACACCATTGATGCGCTCATTCTCTCGACCACTACCCCTGACTATGTGTTTCCGTCTACGGCAAGCATTGTTCTGGGTAAGTTGGGACTGAAGAATGCCCATGCCTTCGATATCTCTTGTGCCTGCTGTGGCTTTCTGTATGCCATGGACACCGCTTCGGCGCTGATCCAGAGTGGGCGTTACAAGAAGATCATGGTGATTTCTGCCGAGAAGATGTCGTCGGTGACCGATTATACCGACCGCCAGACCTGCGTGCTCTTCGGTGATGGTGCCGGTGCCGTGCTGGTAGAAGCTACAGAGGAAGAGGGTGTTGGATTTCAGGATTCGTTCCTGCGCACCGATGGCAAAGGCCTTCCCTTCCTCCACATGAAGGCTGGAGGAAGTGTTTGCCCCGCCTCTCACTTCACAGTTGACCACCATCTGCACTATGTGTACCAGGAGGGTCGCAATGTGTTCCGCCACGCCGTAACCGACATGAGTGACGACATTGGCGAGATTCTCAACCGCAATGGCCTGAAGTCGGAAGATGTCGACTGGGTAGTGCCTCACGAGGCCAACCTGCGCATCATCGAGGCTGTGGCCAAGCGTGCAGACTTGCCGCTGGAGCGGGTGATGATCAACATCGACCACTACGGCAACACCAGTTCTGCCACGATTCCTTTGGCATTGTGGGACAACGAGGCCAAGCTGAAGAAGGGCGACACTATTGTCATGACAGCCTTCGGAGCCGGCTTCGTCCATGGCGCTTCCCTCTACAAGTGGGGCTATGACGGGGCTGCAGCAGCCGGACAGTGATACAAATCATACGATTATAGAAAAAACGCATCCTTCATAACCTTTATGAGAATGCGTTTTTTTGTTCTTTCTGAAGATGTTTAATTAAAATTTTGTTATGCACAAGGCAGGTTTTGTAAATATTGTGGGCAATCCCAATGTGGGCAAGTCGACACTGATGAACCAGCTCGTGGGCGAGAAGATCAGCATCGCCACTTTCAAGGCCCAGACCACGCGCCACCGCATCATGGGCATCGTCAATACGCCCGACATGCAGATTGTGTTCTCCGACACCCCCGGTGTGCTGAAGCCAAACTACAAGATGCAGGAGATGATGCTGGCGTTCTCGGAGTCGGCATTGGCCGATGCCGACGTGTTGCTCTATGTGACCGATGTGGTGGAGAACCCCGAGAAGAACCTAGAGTTTCTGGAGAAGGTCAAGCAGATGACCATCCCCGTGTTGCTGCTTATCAACAAGATTGACGAGAGCAACCAGCAGAAACTGGGCGACCTGGTGGAGAAGTGGCACGCGCTGCTGCCCAATGCCGAGATCCTTCCCATCTCTGCCAAGAACAAGTTTGGCACCGACATGCTCATGAAGCGTATCGCCGAACTGCTGCCCGAGAGCCCGGCCTATTTCGACAAAGACCAGCTCACCGACAAGCCGGCGCGCTTCTTCGTCTCGGAGATTATCCGCGAGAAGATCCTGCGCTACTACGACAAAGAGGTGCCCTACGCCGTAGAGGTGGCTGTAGAGCAATTTAAGGAGGACGAGCACCACGTACACATCAATGTCGTGATCTATGTGGAGCGTGACAGTCAGAAGGGCATTATCATCGGGCATCAGGGCATGGCCCTCAAGAAGGTCTCTACCGAGGCCCGCAAGAGTCTGGAGAAGTTCTTCGGCAAGAGGATCTTCCTCGAGATCTTCGTCAAGGTCGACAAAGACTGGCGCAACTCGCAGAAAGAACTCAACAGTTTCGGGTATAACCCGCAGTAAGATGCTGCCTTGTCCTCCATCGGCATCAGGAGGACCGCCCAATCGAAGGGCGGCAGGCAGAGCAACAGAATAATTCGTCCTGACTGGAAGTAGGACATACTCTCGCACAAGGCGAGGGCTGGGGACTGGTCATCCTCGGCAAATATTAACCGGGTGTGTGACCTCACCCTTCTCCTGGTCATTCAGGAGAAAGACCCAAGTAAGAAATGGCAAATTTAGTAGCTATCGTAGGACGCCCCAACGTGGGTAAGTCAACCCTTTTCAATCGTTTAACCCAGACCCGCCATGCCATTGTGAGCAATGTGGCCGGCACCACGCGCGACCGCCAGTACGGCAAATGCAGCTGGAACGCCAAGGAGTTCTCGGTCGTCGACACCGGCGGCTGGGTGGTCAAGTCAGACGACATCTTCGAGGATGCCATCCGCCAGCAGGTGAAGATTGCTGCCGACGAGGCCGACCTTGTGTTGTTCTTGGTCGATGTGGAGACTGGTCTCACCGACTGGGACGAGGACGTGGCAAGCATCCTGCGCTGTGCCAAGCTGCCTGTCATCCTCGTAGCCAACAAGGTAGACAACAGCGGCGAGGCCTATCAGGCCTCCGAGTTTTATAAACTGGGGCTGGGCGACCCCATCTGCATCAGCGCTGCCACTGGCGGTGGCACCGGCGACCTGCTCGACATCGTGCTCGAGAAGCTGCCCGCCGAGAACAAGGAGGAGGTGCAGGACGACATCCCCCGCTTTGCCGTGGTGGGCCGTCCAAATGCTGGCAAGTCGAGCATCATCAATGCCTTCATCGGCGAGGACCGCAACATCGTGACTGAGATAGCAGGCACCACGCGCGACAGTATCTATACCCGCTTCGACAAGTTCGGATTCGACTTCTATCTTGTCGACACTGCGGGCATCCGTCGCAAGAACAAGGTGACCGAAGACCTCGAGTTCTACAGTGTCATGCGCAGCATCCGTGCCATCGAGAACAGCGACGTGTGCATCCTCATGCTCGATGCTACGCGCGGCATCGAGGCACAGGACATGAATATCTTCCAACTCATCCAGAAGAACAACAAGAGTCTGGTGGTAGTGGTCAACAAGTGGGACTTGGTGGAGGACAAAGACCAGAAGGTCATCAAGACCTTCGAGAATGCCATCCGCGAGCGTATGGCTCCGTTTGTCGATTTCCCCATCATCTTTGCCTCTGCCGTTACCAAACAGCGCATCTTCAAGGTGCTCGAGACTGCCAAGCAGGTGTACCAGAACCGTGAGACACGCATCGGCACCACCAAGCTCAACGAGGTGATGCTGCCCATCATCGAGCAGACACCGCCGCCGTCGATCAAGGGTAAGTATATCAAGATCAAGTATTGCTCGCAGCTGCCCAACACGCAGATACCCTCTTTCGTGTTCTATGCCAACCTGCCGCAGTACATCAAAGAGAACTACCGAAGGTTCCTCGAGAACAAGATCCGCGAGAACTGGTCGATGCACGGCTGTCCTATCAACGTGTTTATTCGTAAGAAATAATAGTCCGCAGCCCAAGGCCTCTCCCCGTCCCTCCCCAAGGGAGGGGCGGCTACCGCAATGGAACTTTGTGTGTGGGAGGTGCTCATTTCCCTTCTTGTTAGAAGGTGAAGGCACGCTTTGGGAGAGCAAAGAAGAGGCAGGGATAAATAGAATGTATGATGAATAAAATCTTGATGTTGCTGATCGGGGGCTGTGTCCTTTGCTGGGGCTGTGGCGAGAAAGGGCCTGAGCCCGGCGAGGTTGCTGCCCAGACGGCCAAGGTCTATTACGAGTATTTGCTACAGGGCAAGTACGACCAGTTTGTCGATGGTCGCTATCAACCCGACTCCATCCCCGACACCTACCGTGAGCAGCTCATCACCAATGCCCGCATGTTTGCCGGGCAGATGAACGACGAGCACCAGGGCCTGAAGGCCGTGCATGTGGCCAATGGCGAGGCCGACACCGCGCGCCATGTGGCCAACGCGTTCCTGGTCTTCACCTACGGCGACAAGACCACCGAGGAGGTCGTCGTGCCGATGGTAGAGCGCGAGGGCGTGTGGTATATGCGTTAACGCGGGTCCTGACAAGCGAACATTTTTTTGAGCCAGTCTTAAGTAATTACTGTCATGGCAGAGATTTCTGTAGTTGTCCCCATATTCAATGCAGAGGAAACCATTGTCGCCTGCGTTTCCAGCATACTGCAACAATCGTTTGCAGATATAGAGCTTGTCCTTGTGGATGACGGGAGCTCCGACAGCAGTGGATCGATAATCGACCAGCTGGCTCTTGGCGACAGCAGGGTCAAGGTGTTCCACCAATCAAACCAAGCGCCGAGTCCGGCCAGAGGTCTTGGGGTTGCTCATGCCACGGGCAGGTGGATTGGTTTTGTAGACAGCGACGACACGCTGCTTCCTACGGCACTAGCCCAGCTGTTGGCTAAGGCGAGCGACGATGTGGATATTGTCTTTGGCAATGGCAGCTCAGTCACCCATGAGGGAGTAGATAGTATTGATATACAGACATTCAGGCATCTGGCAGTCCGTGCGGAGGGAACAATCGGTGTGCCCTGGGGATGCTTGTACCGAAGGACGCTGCTGACGCCCGACGTGTTTGAGCTTCCCTCGGAAATAAGGAACGGAGAGGACTATATTTTCTGGTTGCGCATCATCTTCAAGACGCAAAAGCCTGTGGCTGTGGTTTGTCCCCAAGTATATTGCAAGGGTAGGGACACGATAAGCCGACGATTTGTTTGGACGGCCGACTACGCGCACAAAATCCATCAGTTGCGTCTCAATTCCATCCCACAGCATCTCTTGCCTCTTTATGCCAGCGATGCTCTTGACGATGCTGTAGTCAATCTTTGCGCGGTTGCCATTTGCGAACCAAAAAGCAAATGGAAACACAGCGCTTTCTATATCCAATTGCAAAAGGAGCAGAAAGCCTTGGGCAAGTCCTTGCCCATGAAGACCAGGGTATATCTATGGCTGCCTTCCAAGTCTTTGCGCAAGCTCTATTCCCTGCTCAGCGGTTTATTGCGAAAAGTCAGAGGCTGACCACCATTCTATTGCATTTTTTGCTCTTGCCGTTCACGTTCTTCCTCCTCTGCGAGCTCTGCCTCTTTCACCTTGCGGAAGAGGTCGGAGGCGAACACCAGGTCGTTGAGCTTCTTGTTGGTGGCACCCATGACATCATCTTTGGTGCCCTGCCACTCCTTGTGTCCTTTGTAGATAAAGATGATGTTCTCACCGATGCCCATCACCGAGTTCATGTCATGGGTGTTGATGATGGTGGTGATATTAAATTCCTTAGTGATTTCCGAGAGCAGGTTGTCGATGACGAGCGACGTCTTGGGGTCAAGTCCCGAGTTGGGCTCGTCGCAGAAGAGATACTTTGGGTTGAGCACGATGGCCCTCGCTATGGCCACACGCTTCTGCATGCCTCCTGAGATCTCGCCGGGATACTTGTCCTTGGCGTCGAGCAGTCGCACGCGCTCCAGGCACTCCATGGTCCTGCGGTCGCGCTCCTTGGCATTCATCGACGAGAACATATCCAGCGGGAACCGCACGTTCTCGAGCACGGTGAGCGAGTCGAAGAGTGCCGCGCCCTGGAAGATCATACCCATCTCGCGTCGCATCAGCACCTTCTCTTTCTTGCTCATCCTGACAAAGTTGCGGTCGTCGTAATACACGTCACCGCTGGTAGGGTCGAGCAGTCCCACAAGGTTTTTCATCAGCACGGTCTTTCCCGAGCCACTCTGTCCGATGATCAGATTGGTCTTGCCGGTCTCGAACACGGCATTGATATCGTTGAGCACCGTCTTGTCTTCGAAAGACTTGGTCAAATGTTTTACTTCAATCATTGTAAACGAATAAACTAGCTAAGCAACTGCGTGAGGAACACATCCGAGAAGAGGATGAGCACGCTGCTGCACACCACGGCGTCGGTCGACGACTTGCCCACTTCCACGGAACCGCCCTCGACGGTATAGCCGAAGTACGACGACACGCTGGAGATGATAAACGCGAAGAAAAGACTCTTGATGATACTCATCCACATGAACCATGCGTTGAAGGCATGGTGCATGCCTTCGGTGAGGTCGTCGGGAGGCATCATGTGCCCAATGTAGGCCGTGGCGTATGCACCGATGATACCCATGCCCGAGGAGAAGATCACCAGGAAGGGCATGATGGTCACCAGACCCATGATCTTGGGCAGGATGAGGTAGCTGGCCGAGTTGACCCCCATGATGTCGAGGGCATCGATCTGCTGCGTCACCCGCATGGTGCCCAGCTCAGATGCGATGTTCGAGCCCACCTTTCCGGCGAGGATCAGACACATGATCGAACTCGAGAACTCGAGCAGCATGATCTCGCGTGTGGTGTAGCCCGTCACCCAGCGTGGCATCCACGGGCTTTGGATGTTGACCTTCATCTGTATGCAGATCACGGCGCCGATGAAGAAAGAGATGAGGAGCACGATGCCGATGGAGTCGACGCCCAACTGCGACATCTCCTTGACATAACGCTTCATGAACATCCGCATACGCTCAGGACGCGAGAACGAGCGCCCCATGAGGATGAGATATTTGCCGAAAGTGGTGAGCCACTTAAATAGGAGTCTTGTGATAATCATTGTTGCAAAAGTAATCAAAAAGTATTGATAAACTGCTATCCCCTCGATAGTTTTTGCGTTTTTT
>CAZBQA010000106.1:0-8864 GCA_964493905.1 uncultured Prevotella sp. | reverse complement strand
AGAAATAGTGGAGCAGGTTGAGAAGCATTGCAAGTCCTTCTACATCCGTGCCAACTGCTGCAGCTCGCTCTATAAGGACATCCGTGTGCTCAGAGGGTGGAAGACGGAGGAAATCAACGGCACGGTGTTTGAGCAGAATTCTATTCTTGTTGAGAAATGGAAAGGGAAGGCGTGTCGTCTTTTCATTCAAAGGCAGAAGCGCACAGATGGTGAGCTTGGCCTGTGAAATGGCGAATGTACTTGCCGCTGCATGATGGCAAATGATTACGAGGCTTCCGTGAGAGGGATTGTCGAATGCTATAACCTTCGCAGAGGAGTGAACCGTATCTTCGATGATATGGTGGCGGATTCGGATGGGACAGACTTGCCAAAATCCTTCATGCAAGAAAACATGATTTTCCTTCAGCTCTCGGTTTACAACGTCTAAGCTTTCGGCCCACGTCTGCCTCAGCCCTCGGCCCTGTAGTTACTGGGCGAGGTGCCATACTGCTTGGTGAAGCAGCGGGTGAAGTATTTGGGGTCGTTGAAACCCGACTTATAGGCAATCTCGGTGATGTTGCGGTCGGCAAAGTTCTCTGCCAGCAGCTTGCGCGCGAAGTCGAGGCGGTAGTTGCGGATGAACTGGCTGGAGGTGAAGCCAATCTCTGCATTGAGCTTCTTGTTGAGCACGTTGCGGCTCATGCCCATCTTTTCGCTGAGTTCGTTGGGTCCGAACTCCGAACTGCTGAAGTTGGCCTCGAGCACGGCCATGACCTGCTCCATGAACGGCTTGGTGCTGCGGGCCACAGCCTCCTTGTCGGCCATGACGCTCTTGGCCTGGCTCTCCTTGTATCGCTGTTCGTTGTTGAGGATGTTCTGTATGCGTGTCTGCAACATGCTGGGGTTCTCGCTCTCCTTGAGGGCGGCCTCGATGGGTCGGTAGAGCTTCTCGGCCTCGGCCTCGCGCATGAGCTGCATGCGCCGTTTGTAGATGACGTATGCCGCGGCGGCACCGCTGATGATGAGCAGGGTGAAGAACCACCAGCTCTTCCAGAAGTAGGGCGTGACGTGGATCTCGATGCTGATAGTCTGTGCCTTGCCTGTGGCCAGGCTCGGCGAGTATTTCACCTGAAACTCGTAGTTGCCGCCCGTGAGCGAGGAGTAGCGCACGCTGTGCTGGCCCGGGGGCAGCTGCACCCAGTCGTCTTCCAGTCCTTTCATGCGGTAGCTGTACACGCCCTGCGTCTCGCTGCCGTAGTTGAGGGCGGCAAAATCGATGGTGAACGACTTGTCGCTCTCGTGCAGGCGAATCTTGCGGGCAATGGAGATATCGGTGTCGAGGTAGCCCTCGCCGACACCCACTTCCTGGTTGTTGATCTTCAGGCTGGTGAATCGCAGCTGTCCGTGGTAGAAGGCGGCCTTGCTCTCGCCGTCGAGTTCCACGAGTCCCTTCACCGTGCCGAGGTAGAGTCGGCCGCCGGGCGCGCTGACGGCCGAGTTGAAATAAAACTCCGAGCTGACCAGTCCCTCGCTCTCGTCGAAGTTGTTGAAGCTGCCCGTGCGGGGGTCGAAGCGTGAGAGTCCGTGTGCGGTGGTCACCCACAGCAGCCCGTCGTGGCCTTCGGCAATGCCCTTCACCACGTTGTTGGGCAGTCCGTCCTCGGTGGTGTAGCTCTTGAACACGGGTCGGTGCTTGGCATCGTAGGTCATGCGATAGAGGCCATAGCCGTTGCTGCCCATCCAGATGGTGCCGTCTTTGGCCTTGCAGAAGGCCATGATCTTGTCGAGGATGCCGCTCTTCTGGTTGTCGAGCTTATAGCGTAGCTGCTGGGTCTTGAACTGGCCTTTGCCCGTGGGTCGCGACCTGAGATCGATGCGCACCATGCCCTCGGTGCAGCCCATGAGCAGGAACCCGTCGTCGGTGACCACGCTGCCGATGCATCCGCGGATGTTGCGGCAGTCTCTGAACGGCTCTTCGAGGTTGTTGGTGTCGAAGCGGTAGAAGTAGACCCCCTCGTTGCAGCCTATCCATAGTCCCTTGTTGATGGGGTCGTAGGCCATGGCGCCGGTGAACATAAGCCTGTCGGCGTGTGCGGCATCTACGGTGAGGCGTCGCAGGGTGGCGGGGTTGCGCATGTCCATGACGCACACGCCGCCGCCCCAGGTGCCCACCCACAGTCGGCCCTGGCCGTCGGCGGCGAGGGTCGACACGCTGTTGTGCGACAGGCCCGAGTTGGCCGTGGTGAAATGGTCGAAGCCGTTGGCACCCTTGGCCTTGCGGTTGAGGCCGCCCTCCACAGTGCCCACCCATACGGTGCCGTCGGGGGCAACATAGATGGCGTTGACGGCATTGGGCGAGAGCGAGGTGGGGTCGGGCGTGTGTACATAGTTTTTGAATTGCAGCACGCGAGGCACCAGCTTGGTAATGCCGCCCGCCTCGGTGCCCACCCACACTTGGCCCTGGATGGTGAAGATGCAGTTGACGAAGTCGCTGCACAAGGGTTTGGGCTGGCTGCCGGCATTCCAGTGCTCCAGTCGGCCCGTCTTGCCGTCCAGGATGTCGACGCCCCTCAGGGTGCCGATGAGCAGGCGGTTGTCGGCCGTGACGGCCAGCGCCGATACGAAGTCGTGCGACAGGCTGGGCCCGCTGCCGCCGTGGCGCAGCACAAACTGTGGGTCGCCGGAATAGAGGCCGTTGTTGGTGGCGAGGAAGATGTTGCCGTTGTAGCGCACGATGTCGGTGACGTAGCGTCCGCTGACCTGTGGGTAGGCATGCCGCAGGTCGGTGGAGAGCAGTCGCCGTCCCGACGGGGCCACGCGGTGCAGGGTGCCTCCGTAGGCCACGAGCACGCTGCCGTCGCCCGCCACGTCCTCGATGGCGATGTCGGGGGTGTTGGACGTGTAGCTCATGCCCTTGATGTCTGAGATGATACCCTCCTCGTCGAATCCGATGCGGTAGATGTGCGATGCGGTGATGACCCACATCTTGCCCAGTTGGTCGCGGTACACGCGCACGCAGGCCTCGCGCTTGAGGCGGCGGAACATGGCGGTGAGCGTCAGGGTGGTACACTTGGGCTCGACGGTGGTCATGGTGTTCAGGTCGAACACGTCGAGAAACTCGTCGTAGGCCACCCACAGCCGGTGGAACCGGTCTTCGGAGACATTGCGGCACGAGTTGCTCTTGGCCTGCATCACCTGCCGGCCAAAGCTATAATAATGGTAGGTGTAGCCGTCGTATCTCACCAGTCCGCCACCGCGTGTGGCTATCCATACGAAGCCGTAGCTGTCTTCGTAGATGTCTTCGACAAAATTGTTGGGAAGACCGGTGTAGACATCAAGATACGATGCGTTGTAGCCCTCGATGAAACTGCCCTGGGCCCAGCAGGTGACATAGAGGAATATAGCAGAAAGTAAGGCTAGGATACGCTTCACGTGATATATTTTTACTGAATGACAACTGTCTGTTGGTATGCAAATATACCCATTATTTTTAGAATAAGAAACGAAACGCCATACTTTTTGTTACATTAACAGCATGTGCCCGACGCTGGCGACGAGGTGCCGATGCCACACAGCTGCTTGGTCTGTCAAGGTTTCTTTTTTTATTTTTTATACTTGTCTTGCTGGTGTTTTATCCATTTAATTCGTACTTTTGTAAATCATAAGACTACCCTACGAACCATTTAGTATAAGCCAATGAAAAAAATCTTGTTGCTTGTCCTCTTGGGCAGCATGGCCCTTGCCACGGCGTGGGCCGACAAAACCGTGAAAGCCGACGACCCGCAGGTGAGCTATACGGGGCGCGTGCAGAAGAGTGGCGACGGCAGCGTGCGCTACGACTGGGTGGGCACCTACTGGCAGACCGACTTCACCGGTGGGCGCATCGCCATCAACGTCTCGGAGAAGGGCGAGAGCTACCATAACGTGTTTATCGACGGACAGCTGGTGCGCAAGATTCGTATCACGGGCAGCGAGTCCCACCGTGTGGTGCTGGCCGACCGTCTGGGCAAGGGCACCCACCGCCTGATGCTGCAGAAATGCACCGAGGGCGAGTATGGGTGTGTCACACTCCACAGCATCGAGGTGGCCGACGGCGCACGCCTGCAGGCCGTGCCCGCACGCGATCGCTTCATCGAGGTCTACGGCGACTCATACACCTGCGGCTACGGCACCGAGGGCATGAGCGCCGAGGAACCGTTTCGCCTCGGCACCGAGAACTGCAACCTGGCCTACGCCTGTATCATGGCCCGTTATTTCAATGCCGACTACTCGCTCGTGGCCCACTCCGGACAGGGTATGGTGCGCGACTGGGGCGACACCCTGCAGGTGTCGAGGCAGAGCATGTCGACACGCTATACCCACGTCTTCGACGATGAGGCACCCGTAGATTACGACTTCGCCACGCGGCGCCCCGACATCGTCATCATCAATCTGGGCACCAACGACTACTCGCCCGGCAACATTCCCGACGTGGCACTGTATGTAGGAGCCTACACCAAGATGATTGCCACGCTCACCCGTCACTACGGCGAGGTGCCCATCCTCTGCATCACGCCCCATTCGGCCAACGCCTACCTGCGCGCCGCCATCGGCGAGCTGGGGCGCGCCGTGGCAGCGATGAAGCATGTACACCTGGCGCAGCCCATGCCCGACATCGTGGTCTACAGCCGCGACCTCGGCTCCGACTGGCACCCCAACTACCAGGGCCAGGTCAAGATTGCCATGACGCTCATCCCGCAGGTGGCTGCCCTCACCGGGTGGTCGCTCACGCCGGGCAAGGGCCTGTAGGTATGATGGCTTGAAGGCACTGCCTTCGCACATTCATTCATGATGCAAAACAGAAATAAGATAACCCTCGCACTGGCCCTGTTGCTGGTCATCGCCGCCGCTGGCATCCTCGTGGTGCTGGCCGTGCGCAAGGGCGAGCCGCCGGTGCAGCCGCCCGTCACCCCACTGTTGAGCCGTGTCGACAGTCTGCCACGCACGGCCCCCAAGCGGGTGGTGAAGAAGGTGGTGCTCAAGAAGCTGTCCACGCCCGCGAGCCTCACCATCAGCGGTGTGCTGCGCGACACCGCAGGCCGCGTCATGCCCGGCGTGGTGGTGAGCGACAGCTATGCCTGTGTGCTCACCGATACGGTTGGACGCTATACGCTGCCGCGCCATGCCAAGGCCCGCTTTGTGTATTACACCGTGCCGGCCGACTGCGAGGTACCGGTGCGCTCGGCCATCGACCACACGGCCTATTTCTACAAGCGCATCAACCGTCGCGACTCGGTCTACAACTTCACCCTCACGCGCCTGCCCCACGGCAAGGAGCTCAACTACCGCATGATTGTCATCGGCGACCCACAGGTGACCAACGCCTTCAGCCCTTACTACGAGGATGCCACCGACAACCCCATCAAGAAGAGCGACGTGGCCCGCTTCGCCGATGAGACGATGGCCGACATCCGCAAGACCATCGCCGCCCTGCCCAAGGGCACGCCCGTCTACGGCCTCTCCATGGGCGACGACGTGCAGTATTATGGCGGCTACAACGCCACCCTCGAACGGCAGATCCGTGAGGTGCTGGGGTCCTCGGAGATGCGCATCTTCTCGGTCATCGGCAACCACGACCAGGACGGCAAGGCGCTCTACCGGCAGAAATGGGAAGAGAACTGGGGACCTACCGACTACTCGTTCGACCGTGGCGACGTACACTATGTCTGCTTCAACAACGTGCAGTTCCACCACGGCGCGCGCTACTACTCGCCCGGCGAGCTCACCGACGCCCAGATGGAGTGGCTCAGTCAGGACCTGCGGCTGGCCGACAAGGCAAAGAAGGTGGTGCTGAGTTACCACATCCCCCTCACCTTCGGCAACAAGCCCGCCCAGGGGGCCACGCCCCTGGGCATCGCCAGCGAGCAGGGACACTACAGCTCGTCGCGCCTGTCTGCGCTGCTCGACCTGCTCAAGCCGTTTGCCGGGGGCTACGAGCTGTTCTGCGGTCACACCCATTTTGCCATCAACCACGAGATTGAATTCCAGGGCCAGCATGTCATGGAGCACTGCCATGCCGCCGCCTGCGGCAATATCTGGCAGTCGAACATCAACATCTGCGGCACGCCCAACGGCTATTACGTCTATTCCTTCGACGGCACGCGCGTGAGCAACTGCTACTACAAAGGCACGCGGTGGGAGGCCAGCCGACAGATGACGCTCTTCAGGGCCGGCACCAACTTCAATGGCGAGAGCTATGCCGCCGACTGGAACATCGTAGAGGGACAGAGCGTGCTCGTGGCCAACGTCTTCAATGCCGACTCGCGCTGGCGCGTGGTGGCCGTGGAGGATGGTGTGGAACACGAGATGACGCGCATCAGCGGCAAGGGACAGGATGCCTTTGCCACGGGCTACCACCACCGCTACAGCGAGTCGGTGTCGTATGCCTTCATCAGCAAGCTCAACGGCTACCTCATCATGAACCACCTTTATTATTATAGGCCCAAGTCGCCCGCCTCGTTCATCATCGTGCGGGCCTACGACGCCTATGGCAACGTCTACACCACCACCACGTCGCGTGTGGAGGCCGAGCCGTTCTTCAACTATGCCCACTATTATCCGTTGTTCAAATCGTCGGATAAGTCGCCGAGGGCTGAGACGGTGAAGACACCTCCGCCGACCGACTCGGCGAAGAAAGCAGAGACCGTGGTGCCGATGAAGACCCCCTGACACCAATTCCTACGAACCCGATATGAAAACAAACAACCTGATCTACCACCGACTGCTGGCCTGCTGTCTCTTATGCGCCATGACGCTCGCCGCAAGTGCCCAGATGTCGCGCATGGGCAATGCCATGCGGCGCACCGATGATGCCTTCTTCCGCACTGCCGAGGCCCGGCGTGTGGGCGACGCCCTGCTGCTCTACCAGCGTGTGACGGGCGGATGGCCCAAGAACATCGACATGACCAAGCCGCTCACCGACGCCGAGCGGGCACAGCTGAAACAAGACAAGGAGCGGCGCGACGATTCGACCATCGACAACGGTGCCACCTCCACACAGTTGCAGTTTCTGGCCCGCCTCTATCGGCAGACGCATGCCGACCGCTACCGCTCGGCCTTCAGGCGCGGCGTGGAGTACCTGCTCAGCGGACAATACGACAATGGCGGGTGGCCGCAGTTCTGGCCCGACCCGCATGGCTATCAGGTACACATCACCTTCAACGACGATGCCATCAGCAACACGCTGGAGCTGCTCAACGACATCGCCACGGCCAAGGCACCCTTCGACGGCAACCTCACGGGGCCCCGGCTACGTGGCAAGGCGGCCTCGGCTTTTGTCAAGGGCATCGACTGCATCCTCAAGACACAGATCCGCGTCGACGGACGGCCCACGGTGTGGTGCCAGCAGCACGACCGCGACACCTACCTGCCGGCATCGGCCCGCGCCTTCGAGCTGGTGTCGTACTGCTCGCAGGAGAGTGCGGGACTGCTGCGACTGCTGATGTCGCTGCCTCAGCCCGACGCCCGGGTGAAGGCGGCCGTACACGGGGCCATGCAGTGGCTCGACGACCATAAGATCACGGGCTACCGATATATCCACCTGCGTAAGGACACCCTCGATCAGGTGACACGTCTGGAACCCGACTCCACGGCACCGGCGCTCTGGGCCCGCTACTACGACATCGACCACGGTGAGCCCTTTGTCTGCGACCGCGACGGCATACCCCGCCGCCATCTGTCGGAGATCGGCACCGAGCGGCGCAACGGCTATGCCTGGTACAGCACTAAGCCGGCCGCGCTCTATAAGCTCTACGACAAGTGGGCGGCCCGCCACGACCCCATGGGCAAGCGACAGGTGACGCTGCTGTCGAAGGGTGGCAACGAGCGCGGGGTCTTCGAGATGTTTCGCAAGGAACGGGTCGACCCGTCGCAGTTTGATGTCATCGTCAGTCCCGACGACAACATACAGGATGCCATCGGCAAGGCACCTGAGCAGGGCACCAAGCCTTACAAAATATTGTTGCTCAAGGGCACCTACCACCAGAAGGTGATCATCGACCGACCGAACATCGTGCTGGTGGGCGAAGACCGCGACAGCACCTGGCTCGTGTATGCTGAGGCCCGCAAGAACATGAAGGAGGAGACGTGGAACGGCAGGGTGGTGGGCTCGGGCGTCATCACCCTCATGGAGAATGCCGACGACTGTCTCATCAGCGGACTCACCGTCTACAACAACTACGGCACCACCGAGGAGCCGACCACCGAGCACCAGTTTGCCATCTACGGGCGGGCCACGCGCACCATCGTCATCAACTGTAACGTCTACGCCGACGGCAACGATGCCCTGGCGCTGTGGGGCAAGGACGGCATGTATTACCATGCCGACCTCGACCTGCGCTGTCCGGGTGTCGACTTCCTGTGTCCGCGAGGCTGGTGCTATGCCACCCGCTGCCGATTCATGGGCGACGGGCGGGCCATCATCTGGCACGACGGCCGGGGCGACAAGGCGCAGAAGCTGGTCATAACCAACTCTACCTTCGACGCCGCACGTCCCACACCGTTGGGCCGCTACCACCACAACCACCAGTTCTATCTCGTCAACTGCTCGCTCTCGGCCAACATCCTCGACAGCAACATCGCCTACGCCTATACCGACAAGGTGCTCGACCCCTGTCCGTGGGGACTGCGCACCTATTATTGGGGTTGCACGCGCGAGGGCGGACACAGCGGATGGCTGGCCAACAACCTCTCGCAGGCCGAGGGCTCGCCTGCCTTTCATGCCATCACCGCCAAGTGGACCTTCAGCGGCAAATGGGATCCCGAGGCCCGCATCCGCGACCTTTGGAAGGCCTTGGCGTATGAGAAGCTGCCGGAGCCGAGGGCTCTGAAAAAGTAAGTGTTTTTTT
>CAZBQA010000105.1:0-8873 GCA_964493905.1 uncultured Prevotella sp. | reverse complement strand
CGAAATCCTATGCCGGATGATCAACTGAAGGCGCCAGCCAGATATTTCTTGGTGAGTTCGTGCTTGGGATGATGGAACACCTCCTCGGCATCACCCTCTTCGATGACCTCGCCGAGGTACATGAAGATGACGTGGTCGGCCACGCGGAGTGCCTGGCGCAGGGTGTGTGTCACCATCACGATAGAGTAGTCTTTCTTCAGTTCGGTGAAGAGCTCCTCCACCTTACGGCTGGAGATGGGGTCGAGTGCGCTCGTCGACTCGTCGGCCAGCAGGTAGCTGGGCTCCACGGCCAGGTTGCGTGCCAGGCACAGGCGCTGCTGCTGTCCACCCGAGAGCTGTGCAGCGGGTGTGTGCAGACGGTCCTTCACCTCCTCATAAAGTCCCACGGCCTGCAGATAGTGTTTCACGATGCGGTCGAGCTTCGAGCGTTTGCGGATGCCGTGGATGCGGCAGCCGTAGGCCACATTGTCGTAGATGCTCATGGGCAGGGGGCATGGACGCTGCGGCACCAGTCCTACGTTGCGTCGCAGCTCTGTGAGCTGCTGGCTGTCGGCGTGGATGATGTCGTGGTCGCCCAGACTCACCTGTCCGCTGATCTGCACCCCTTCGGTCATGTCAACAAAGCGGTTGAAAGTCCTGAGTAGCGTCGACTTGCCACATCCTGACGGACCGATGATACATGTAATCTTGTTTTTGGGAATCTTCACGCTGACATTCTTCAGGATAGCCTGTCCGTTGATTGATACGTTGAGGTCGTTGGCCTGAAGGCTGGCGTTATGCAGTCGGGTGAACTTACTGTCTACCTGGAAAGGCTCCGACTTGGTCCATACCAGCTGGCGTGGGCGATTGTGTATGAATGTAGCACTGAGTGTCGTGGCAATGTTCATGTTCGTTGAATTGATTTACGGTTGCAAAGTTACGTGTTAAAAAGGCATACGGCAATACCCTTTTATGAGTAAAGGCATACCCAATGTTTGGTATTTCGCTTGCCGTTTGGTGTTGCCTACCACGATTGTGGTAGGGCATTTACCTTGTTTTAGTGATTACATGGATGCCTGAAAGTCAGTATCTTTGCATCCAACTTATTTACATCATAATTGGTTCGAATATGGTAACATTCATCATTGCTGACAATCAGGAACTGACCAGGGCGGGCATCGAGTCCGTCATTGCTGGAGACGACGTCCGTATCTTCCATGCGCCCGACAAAGCCGAACTCATCGACCTGCTCAAGCAGCATGGCGACAGCGTGGTGATTCTCGACTATACCTTGTTCGACTTTACCGATGTCGACAATCTGCTCATCGTTGGCGAGCGTTTCTGTCGGTCACGTTGGCTGCTGATTTCCGACGACCTCACGGCCGAGTTCCTCATACGCATCTTCTATTCGTCGGGGCAGATGGGCGTGGTGTTCAAAGACCAGAGCCTGCACATCATCCGCGAGGCTATCAACTACACCGTCTCGGGCAACCGCTACATCAGTCAGCGGGCAGTGGTGCTGCTACTCAATCAGCAGCCCGAGGAGCCGCCACCCGTAGGGGCCGTGCCCACCTGTTCGCAGGCTGGCGTGCTCGGTGCCATCGCCGGAATGCTTGGCACCATTCAGGCGGCCGAGACGCTGAAGTATATCACCGGCGTGGGCGAGCTGCTCACCGACCGTCTGCTGACGTTCGATGCCAAGACCATGAACTTCCGCACCGTGCATGTGAAGCGCCGCGACAACTGTGAGCTCTGCGGCGCACATCCCACCATCGACCACCTTATCGACTACGAGCAGGCCGCCTGCGACCTCCCCTCGCATGGTCACTAACCCCCCAGCATTATGCACATCAACGACGACGTCATCAAGAGCATCATCGCTCAGGCCCAGGCCGAAGCCCCCGAGGAGAGCTGCGGCTACCTCCTGGGGCGCGACGGAGTGGTCACCGAGAACTACGCCATGGAGAACATCGACCATAGCGACGAGCACTTCTCCTTTGCCCCCAAAGACCAGTTTGCCGCCCTGCGCTATGCCCGGGCCCACGACCTGCGCATCCTTGCCAACTGGCACTCTCATCCTGCCAGCCCCTCGCGGCCCTCGCAGGAAGACATCCGTCTGGCCCACGACCCCACCATCCGCTATGCCATCCTCTCGCTGCACGAGGGGTTGCACCTCAACTCGTTTGCCATCGTGGGAGGCGAGGTCATCGACAAAGAGGTTCACTACGAGGGATAGCCACGTCAACCCACCAGCCCACCAACCCACCAACAACCATGTACAGAATACCGTCTACGTTGAAAGGCGACCTCGACTACACCGAGTCGCTCATCAAGAAATATCAAGCCGGAGAGATTACCGCCGGCGAACTGAAGTCGAACCGTGTGCCGATGGGCATTTACGAGCAGCGCAAGAATCACCACCACATGCTGCGCATCAGGTGTGCCAGCGGACTTATCACGCCCGAGCAGTTGGCCAAGGTGGCACAGGTGGGGCATCAGGTGTCGACCTCGCACCTGCATATCACCACACGCCAGGAGATACAGATCCACAATGTCGATATCGTCGATGCCGTGCCTGCCCTGCGCAAGCTGGAGAAGGTCGGGCTGTCGTCGGCAGGTGGCGGTGGCAACACCGTGCGCAACATGATGGCCGACGACCGCAGCGGACTCACCGACCGTGAGGCCTTCGATGTCTATCCCTACGTGGTGGAGCTCACCTCGCGCCTCATTGCCGAGCGCGACTCGTTCACCATGCCCCGCAAATACAAGGTGGCCTTCGACTACAGCGAGGCCGATGCCCGCTACTCCAACGTGGCCGACCTCGGCCTGCAGGCCAAGGTGCGCGACGGCCAGCGCGGCTTCCGTGTGCTCATCGCCGGGTCTACCGCTCCCAACCCCCATACCAGTTGGGAGGTGTTCGACTTCCTGCCCGAGGTCGACCTGCTGCGTGCGGCCAAGGCCCTGAAAAACTGGTTCAACAAATACGGCAACCGCCGCAACCGCCACAAGGCCCGTATGCGCTATGTGTTCTATCGCTATGGCGAAGACGAGGCACGTCGCCTCTACCACGAGGAGTTTGCAGCACTCAAGGCCGACGCCAGCCTCGACTTCCACGCCCCAGCGCTGCCTGCCACGCTCACCACACCGTCATTCGCTCCCCTCGACGACGGCACAGAGGCGTTTCTCACCTGGAAACGGCGCTATGCCCATGCCCAGCGGCAGGAGGGACTGTGGTATGCCTATATCCCCGTGCCCCACGGCAACGGCTCGCCCGAGTTCTTTGCCGAGGTGGCCGAGTTTCTCGGTGCCTTCGGCAACGATGCCATCCGCTTCACCAAGCGCGAGCAGATCCAGGTGCGCAACATCCCCGAGGCTTACCTGCCCAACATCTACCAGTTCTTTAAGAGTCTGGGCCTGCGCCAGATAGACGACCCCGTGGTGATCACCAGTCTCACCTCGTGTACCGGTGCCGACACCTGCCGCCTGGGTATCTGTATGCCCAAGGGTGCCGTCGATGCCATCCGCAAGCAGCTGCTGGCCAGCGACCTCGACCTCGATGCCATCCCCGACTTCGAGCTGAAGATGAACGGCTGCGCCAATATCTGTGCCAATGCCACGTGGTGCCATCTGGGCTTCAGTGGCAGGGTGGGGCGCGTGGGCGACCATCCCTATCCGGCCTACACGGTATGGCTGCCCTACCAGGGCGCGCTTGAGATCTCTTACCAGCAAGGCTACCTGCCGGCCAAGGCCGTGCCGGCCTTCGTGGTTGACTATCTGCGCGATGTCATTGCCGAGCGCGACCACTATGCCGACTACTACGACTATGTGCGCCGTCGCGGTGTCGAGGTGGTGAAGCAGTTGCTGAGCGATAAGTATAAAGGTGTGCTGACCTATGAGGAGAACCCCGACACGTTCTTCGACTGGGGCGACGACGAGAAGTTCAGTCTCATCAAGTATGGTCAGGCCGAGTGCTCGGCCGGACTGTTCGACATCATTGACATCGACCAAGACACCATTGCCGAGAAGCGCAAGCTGCTCGCCACCGGCGAGGGCGACCGCGAGAAGGTGCTCCACGACTTGGTGTTTGCCGAGAACCGTATGCTGCTCGTTACACGAGGTATCGACCCACGCACCGACGACGACGTGTACGACGGGTTCCTGACAGAATTTATCGACAAGGGCATCGTGCCCGAGCGGTTCCGCACGCTCACGCTCAAGGCCCGTCAGGGAGAGCCGCTGGCTGGTCTCCAGGCCTTGGCCGAGGAGCTGGCCGACCTGCTCAACGACCTCTACAAGCACATGGACGACAACCTGCAGTTTAATCTGGAGGGCACACCTGTGGCCGATGCGGCACCCGCCCCGGCCCCTGCCGAGCCGTCGGTGGCTGAGGCTGCTGTCGCTCCCGCCACACCCGAGGGCGCAGCCCCCGACGTGCGCAAAGACTTCCGCGGCGTGGCCTGTCCCATGAACTTCGTGAAGACCAAGATTGCGCTGGCCCCCATGCAGTCGGGACAGGTCCTCGAGATTCTGCTCGACGACGGCGCACCCATCGCCAATGTGCCGGGCAGCGTGCGCGGAGAGGGACATACGGTGCTCGCCACCGAAAAGGTGGACGACTACTGGCGGGTGACCATCAAGAAGAAATAACCGCCCCTATGGATTATCTACCCATCACCCTTCGCATCAACCACGCCCGCATCCTCATCGTAGGAGGCGGGCGTGTCGCCACGCATAAGGCCACCATCCTCCATCGGTTTACCGACCGTGCGCGGGTGGTGGCCCCCCTAATCTCCGACGCACTCAAGGCCCTGCCCTTTGAGTGGGAGGAGCGCTCGTTCCAGGAACATGACCTCGATGACGTGGACCTGCTCTTCGTATGCACCGGCGACCACGACCTCAACGCGGCCATCCGCGAGGAGGCGCGCCGCCGCCATATCCTCACCAGCGTGTGCGACGACCCACCGCTCTGCGACTTCATCTCGCCGGCCATCGCCGAATACGACAACCTCACCATCGCCGTGGGTTCCGATGCCCGCGACGTGAAGCGCAGCATCCGCATTCGTGACCGCATTCGAAAACTCGTTGCTGACGGCGTGCTCGACATCGGCTGAGGGACTTGGCGACATAGGGCCTGTTTTCTATGTTGAGCGGACGGCGATTATCGGCTTAGACATGGAAACGGCGTAACACCGGATTGTCCGTGGTGGTGGCCGGAGGCAGGGAGACCGATGTGGCGGAGAGCCGGCAGGGTATCGGCATACCAAACTATGGTGATGATGATTACCTCATGATGGTGATGATGATTACCCTGAATGGGGTATTACACAGGCTAGGCAATCTGCGTACCTTTGCACCAGTGATGCCGGTAGGCGGTGGTTGCCGCACGGCTGGCCTCAAAACAGGCAGAACATCAATACACAAGAAGATATGGACAACAACACCATTACACACCTGAAAGAGCTTGAGGCGGAGTCGATCTACGTGCTCCGCGAGGTGGCGGCGCAGTTTGAGCGCCCGGTCATCCTCTTCTCGGGTGGCAAAGACTCTATCGTGGTAACCCATCTGGCCTACAAGGCGTTCTATCCTGCCAAGCTGCCGTTTCCGCTATTGCATATCGACACGGGGCACAACTTCAAGGAGACCATCGACTACCGCGACCAGCTGGTGGAACGACTGGGTGCCGAGCTCATCGTGGGCTCGGTGCAAGAGAGCATCGACCAGGGCCGTGTGAAGGAGGAGACGGGCTACTATGCCTCGCGCAACAAGCTACAGACGGTGACGCTGCTCGACACGCTGGAGAAGTATAAGTTTGATGCTGCCATCGGCGGTGCCCGCCGCGACGAGGAGAAGGCCCGTGCCAAGGAGCGCTTCTTCAGTCACCGTGACGAGTTCGGACAGTGGAACCCCAAGAACCAGCGTCCGGAGTTGTGGAACATCTTCAACGGGCGCAAGAACATGGGCGAGCACTTCCGCGTGTTCCCCATCTCCAACTGGACCGAGATGGACGTGTGGCAATATATCTTGCAGGAGCGCATCGAGATGCCCAGCCTCTACTTCACCCACGAGCGCGACGTCTTTGAGCGCGACGGGCAGTGGCTGGCCGCAGAGCCTTGCATCAAGCTCAAACCCACAGAGACGGTGGTCCGCAAGAAGGTGCGCTGCCGCACCATCGGCGATATCACCTGTACGGGGGTGACACTCTCTGAGGCCCACACGCTGGAGGATATCATCGAGGAGATTGCAGCCTCACGCGTCACCGAACGCGGCGGACGCGCAGATGACAAGCGGTCGGAGACGGCCATGGAAGACCGCAAGAAGGCCGGGTATTTCTAACCCACTAACCTGCCAACTCACCAACAAACCCATCCACCAGCCCACCAACAAACCAACCCACCATCATGTCAACAACAAGAGGATACTTAGATATGGAGCTGCTGCGCTTCTCGACAGCGGGCAGCGTAGACGACGGTAAGAGCACACTCATCGGACGACTGCTCTACGACAGTAAGTCAATTTTTGAAGACCAGCTCGAGGCCGTGGAACAGGCCAGCAAGAGCCGGGGCAACGAAGAGGTGAACCTCGCCCTGCTCACCGATGGTCTGCGTGCCGAGCGCGAGCAAGGCATCACCATCGATGTGGCCTACCGCTATTTTGCCACGCCCAAGCGCAAGTTTATCATTGCCGACACGCCGGGACACATCCAGTACACCCGCAACATGGTGACGGGTGCCTCGACGGCCGACCTGGCTATCATCCTGGTAGATGCCCGCCACGGCGTGCTCGAACAGACTGTGCGCCATAGCTTCATCTCCAGTCTGCTGGGCATTCCCAATATTGTGGTGGCCATCAACAAGATGGACCTGGTAGACTATGCCGAGGAGACCTACAACCGCATTGTGGCCGACTATAAGGAGATGGCCAAGACGCTCAACATACGCAACACGGTGTTTATTCCCATCAGTGCCAAGCTGGGCGACAACGTCGTCAACAAGAGTGAGCATACGCCTTGGTACACAGGGCTGCCCCTGCTCGAGTATTTAGAGACGGTGCCCGTGGGCCATAAGCAGGGCAGTGCGTTCTTCCGTTTCCCGGTGCAGTATGTCATTCGTCCCATTAGCGACCGCTATCCCGACTACCGCGGTTATGCCGGCAGAGTGAGCGGTGGCGTGATACATCCGGGCGACCGGGTGCGTGTGCTGCCGTCGGGACAGGAGTCGACGGTGAAGGCCATCAACGTCTTGGACGATGAATTGGCCGAGGCCAGTTCGCCACAGAGCGTCACCCTGCGCCTCAATGACGACATCGACATCAGTCGTGGCGACACCCTCGTCAGGGCCGACGAGCCGCAGCCGCAGACCTCGCAAGACATCACCCTCAACGTGTGCTGGTTCAACGAGCGCGCCTTGCAGGTGCGCAACAAATACGTGCTTCGCCAGACCACCTTCGAGACCATCGCCGTGGTGCGTGCCATCGGCTACCGCCGCAACATCAACACACTGGAGCAGGAGCAGGGCATCAGCGAGCTGAAGATGAACGACATTGGCGAGGTGACCATCCACACGGCCAACCCCATCGTCTTCGATGCCTACAACGAGAACCATGTCACGGGCAGCGTGGTATTCATCGACCCCGACACCAACGAGACCGTGGGAGCGGGCATGATCAAATAAAGGCAAGGAGACCAAGCATGAACACCGATACTTTCAACCCAGAGCTGCTCAGCGACCCGCAGCAACGCGAGGCCTGGATAGCGGCACTCAACGCACGTTTCAGTGATGCCCCGGCAGAGGAGGTGATAGGCTGGCTGGTCGACACCTTCGGTGGGCGCGTGGCCGTGTCGTCGAGCCTGAGCATTGAAGACCAGGTGCTGACCGATATGGCGGTGAAGCACAGCCGTGAGGCGCGGGTCTTCACCCTCGACACGGGACGACTGTTTCCCGAGACCTACCAGCTCATCGATAAGACCAACATGACCTACGGTATCAACATCGAGGTGTTCTTCCCGCGGTTTGAGGAGGTGCAGCGCATGGTACGCGAGGAAGGCATCAACCTCTTCTATACAAGTCTGGAGAGCCGCCACCGCTGTTGTCAGGTGCGTAAGCTGGAGCCGTTGGCACGTGCCATGTCGACCCTCGATGTATGGGTATGCGGTCTGCGCCATGGGCAGAGCGTCAGGCGCAAAGACATGCAGACCGTGGAGTGGGACAGCATGCACCGGAAGATCAAGGTCAACCCACTCATCGACTGGAGTGAGGACGATGTGTGGAGCTATATCCGCCAGCACCATGTGCCTTACAATAAACTGCACGACCAGGGGTTCCCCAGCATCGGCTGCGAGCCCTGCACCCGCGCCGTGAAGCCCGGCGAAGACATCCGTGCCGGACGGTGGTGGTGGGAGTCGCCCGACCACAGGGAGTGCGGATTGCACCGCAGATAGTTGGCCAAGCGAAAGAATGCGGGCATCAGGGTAATAGCTTTGAGCGCATGGAGCCGCCGGCTGCAGTAGAGAGACAATAGCTGCACGCCGGCGGCTCTGGCCTTATACCTTTGTCCTGCTTTTTCATCAATGTTGGTGAGAGAAATATACCCTCATGTTGTGATGGCATTTACCGCTTGGTCGGTATTTCAATACTCGGGAGTTCACCGTAACTTTGCACTCATGAAAGTAATAGAAAATCAACACTGAAACGGCGGCCCGTCTTAACGGTCGTCGCTAAAGAGAGAAAGGAAACAGACATGAGACAAAGTGTATCGAGAAGAATCATCGCTGCCGCCATCGGTGCAGCAGCACTGCTCCCCGCACAGGGGCAGAAACCTGGTCTGCCGGTAATCTCCGGATTTATCAACGCCCGTTACAGCTGGGACAGCAACGACGACGACACCCACGGCTTCGA
>CAZBQA010000104.1:0-8911 GCA_964493905.1 uncultured Prevotella sp. | reverse complement strand
TTATTGAGAAACTGTTATTTCAAGCCACTTTTATAAGGGTGGGAAACTTTAGTAATTAATCGGTGAATTGATATAGAGCGAGTATACACCCGGCTGATCATATACTGGCTGAAACCTATAAGTTGTGCTGCTCAGTGACCAATTATCCCAATCGCCGACCAAGTAGTAACCTTCCGAAGAAACACCACTGCCACCAGATTCCGCTGTGTAGGAAAGCGCGACATTGCTGTTGTTGGTGTCGCCAGACACTGCGGTCATGGTAACGGTATAGGTACCTGTCGTCTCCGGGCTGTTCAACTGGAGAGAGGCATTGTTAGTCGAATTGGATGACGAACAAGAGACTGCAGCACCACCAGCCGTAATCATTGTCGTGGCCGACGGGTTGACACGCCACTGGCTGCTGGAGCTCTCAATGGCAAGAATAGAGAAGTAGCGAGTATCAGATGTACCTTTGGAAAGTACAGATGCCGCAATATCCACAGTACCAGTAGTCCCGGTAAATGTAAACTTATAACTGGACGCTGAGTTCCAATTTCCATCCCATGACCCTACTAGATAATAGTCAACCGCGTTGACAGTCGAAGGGATAGTCACCAACATAACCAGCATGATAAACAAAAAGTTGATTCTTTTCATCATTATAATAAAATTAATAGTTTCATCACATTAGCTTTATCCTAAACTCTAGGTAGACTAAAGAGTGGAGTTAGCTTTTATTTACATCTTTCTGCTGTTTTTAAATAACAACCACGATTCGTAGTATAGGTACTTTAGGGCAGCACTCAAATCTTATATCATTTGTAACCGCAAAGATATAACCTTTCGTCGGAAAGCTGCCCAATACCTTCACTCAATTATCCATTCCGTTTGTGTAATCGATTGCACCACAACCCGTTGCCCTAAGGTAGATCTTTGGCTTGTGGCCGAGCACAGCATTACCGGTATAAGGTTTCCCAACAAAAGATGCATGGCGGCACAGCCGCACATCTTATGCCCCACTACAGCAATGCCCCACCCGGCGGTAGGCCGGATGGGGCATGATGATAGGGCTATGGTGCCTACCCCAGTATAATATTAATACGTAAGGGAGCGACAAATTACTTAATACTCGCCCCAGGCCTTGATGTCGATGTCATCCATCTTAAGCGTGCAGAAGGCCTTGATGAAGGCATCGGCCAGGCGGCTGTTGGTGATGAGCGGCACGTTGAGGTCGATGGCGGCACGACGTATCTTGTAGCCGTTGGTGAGCTCGTGGGTGGTGAGGTCCTTGGGGATGTTCACCACCATGTCGATCTTCTTGTCGTGCAGCAGGGTCAGGGCCTGCGGCTCCTTGCCCTCGTCTGACGGCCAGTAGACCATCGTATTGTCGATACCATTGTCTTTGAGATATTTCGAGGTGCCGCCCGTGGCATAGAGCTCATAGCCGTTGTCGATGAGCCGGCGGGCCGCATCGAGCATCTCGGCCTTCTGCTTGGCGCCACCGGTAGACAGCAGCACGGTGTGCTTGGGCACGCGCATGCCCACCGAGAGCATGCTCTTCAGGAGGGCCTGGTTGGTGTCGTCGCCCAGACAGCCCACCTCGCCGGTGGAGCTCATGTCTACGCCGAGCACAGGGTCGGCCTTCTGCAGGCGGTTGAACGAGAACTGGCTGGCCTTGATACCCACATAGTCGAGGTCGAAGAGGTTCTTCGACGGCTTCTCCACGGGCACACCCAGCATCACCTTCGTAGCCAGGTCGATGAGGTTGAGCTTGAGCACCTTGCTCACGAAGGGGAACGAGCGGCTGGCGCGCAGGTTGCACTCGATGACGAGGATGTCGTTCTCGCGGGCCATAAACTGGATGTTGAACGGCCCCGAGATATGCAGCTCCTTGGCTATCTGGCGGCTCACGCGCTTGATGCGGCGCACGGTCTCGACATAGAGCTTCTGCGGCGGGAACTCGATGGTGGCGTCACCCGAGTGTACACCGGCAAACTCGATATGCTCGGAGATGGCGTAGGCCAGTATCTCGCCGTTGCGGGCCACGGCATCCATCTCGATCTCCTTGGCGTGCTCGATGAACTTCGACACCACCACGGGGTGGTCTTCGCTCACGTTGGCTGCCAGCTGGAGGAATCGCTCCAGCTCGTCGCGGTTGGAGCAGACGTTCATGGCGGCACCCGAGAGCACGTAGCTGGGGCGCACCAGCACGGGGAAGCCCACCCGGTCGACAAACTTGTCGATGTCGTCCATCGAGGTCAGCGCGCTCCACTCGGGCTGGTTGATGCCGTTGCGGGTGAGCATGCTCGAGAACTGGGCACGGTCTTCGGCACCGTCGATGTCCTTGGCCGAGGTGCCGAGGATGGGCACATTCTGCCGGTCGAGGGCCATGGCCAGGTTGTTGGGGATCTGTCCGCCGGTGGAGACGATGACACCGTGGGGATTCTCCAGCTCGATGATGTCCATCACGCGCTCGAAGGTCAGCTCGTCGAAGTAGAGGCGGTCGCACATGTCGTAGTCGGTCGACACCGTCTCGGGGTTGTAGTTGATCATGATGCTGCGGTAGCCCTGTTTGCGTATGGTGTTGAGGGCCTGCACGCCGCACCAGTCGAACTCGACGGAGCTGCCGATGCGATAGGCACCCGAGCCGAGCACGATGACCGACCGCTTGTCGTTGCTGAACATGATATCGTTGGTGGTGCCGGCGTAGGTCACGTAGAGGTAGTTGGTCTGTGCCGGGTACTCGGCAGCCAGCGTGTCGATCTGCTTCACCACCGGCAGGATGCCGTAGCCCTTGCGCAGGTTGCGGATGACGAGCATGGCCTTGTGCATATTGCCCAGCTCCTGCTCCAGTCCGACGGCCCGTGCAATCTGGAAGTCGGTGAAGCCATAGACCTTGGCGCTGCGCAACAGCTCGCGGTCGAGCGTATTGACATTGCTCACCTTGAGCTGCTCGTCGAGGTCGATGATGTGCTTGAGCTTGTGCAGGAACCACTTGTCGATCTTCGTCAGGTCGTGTATCTGGTCGATGGTGTAGCCGCGGTGCATGGCCTTGGAGATGACGAAGATACGTTTGTCGGTGGGCTCGCGCAGCGCGGCGTCGATGTCGGCAATCTCCAGTTCCTTGTTCTCCACGTAGCCGTGCATGCCCTGTCCGATCATGCGCAGACCCTTCTGTATGGCCTCCTCGAAGTTGCGGCCGATGGCCATCACCTCGCCCACGCTCTTCATGCTCGAGCCCAGCTCCTTGTCTACGCCGTGGAACTTCGAGAGGTCCCAGCGCGGAATCTTGCACACCACATAGTCGAGGGCTGGCTCGAAGAAGGCACTCGTGGTCTTGGTCACCGAGTTCTTGAGCTCGAACAGTCCGTAGCCCATGCCCAGCTTGGCGGCCACGAAGGCCAGGGGATAGCCCGTGGCCTTGGAAGCCAGGGCCGAGCTGCGGCTCAGACGCGCATTGACCTCGATGACGCGGTAGTCTTCGCTGTTGGGGTCGAAGGCATACTGCACGTTACACTCGCCCACGATGCCGATATGGCGCACAATCTTGATGCTCAGCGCGCGCAGCTTGTGGTACTCGGCGTTGGTGAGGGTCTGCGAGGGGGCAATGACAATCGACTCGCCGGTGTGGATGCCCAGCGGGTCGAAGTTCTCCATGTTGCACACCGTGATACAGTTGTCGTAGCGGTCGCGCACCACCTCATACTCTATCTCCTTCCATCCCTTGAGGCTCTTCTCCACCAGCACCTGGGGCGAGAAGGCGAAGGCTTTCTCGCAGATGCGGGCCAGCTCGTCGTCGTTGTCGGCAAAGCCCGACCCCAGTCCGCCCAGGGCGTATGCCGCGCGCACGATGACGGGGTAGCCCAGGTCGCGGGCAGCCTGCTGTGCCTGCTCCATGGTCTCGCAGGCCTCGCTCTTGATGGTCTTGACATCTATCTCGTCGAGCTTGTGTACGAAGAGCTCGCGGTCTTCGGTGTCCATGATGGCCTGCACGGGTGTGCCGAGCACCTTGACATTGTATTTCTGGAGCACGCCACTCTCATAGAGTTTCACGCCGCAGTTGAGGGCGGTCTGTCCGCCAAAGCTCAGCAAGATGCCGTCGGGGTGCTCCTTCTGGATGACACGCTCCACGAAATAAGGCTGCACGGGGAGGAAATAAATCTGGTCGGCCACGCCTTCCGAGGTCTGCACCGTGGCAATGTTGGGGTTGATGAGCACCGTCTGAATGCCTTCCTCGCGCAGGGCCTTGAGGGCCTGCGAACCTGAATAGTCGAACTCTCCTGCCTCACCGATCTTCAGGGCACCTGAGCCGAGAAGCAATACTTTCTTGATACTAGCGTCTTTCATTATTTCAGGGTGTCTATGAATTTGTCGAACATAAATTCTGTGTCCACGGGGCCAGAGCAGGCCTCGGGGTGGAACTGGCTGGTGAACCAGGGATTGGTCTTGTGGCGTATGCCCTCGTTGGAGCCGTCGTTCATATTGACAAAGAGCTCCTCCCAGTCGCTGCCCAGGGTCTTGGCATCTACGGCATAGCCGTGGTTTTGTGAGGTGATGTAACACTTGTCGGTGCCCACCATGCGCACCGGCTGGTTGTGGCTGCGGTGACCATACTTGAGCTTATAGATGGTGGCCCCTGCGGCCTTGCCCAGCAGCTGGTTGCCCATGCAGATGCCGCATACGGGCTTGCGGCTCATGCTGAGCTGCTTGCGTATGATGTCTACGGCCTCCTGGCAGGTGTCGGGGTCGCCGGGGCCGTTGCCCAGGAAGAGGCCGTCGAAGTCGAGGCCCGTATAGTCGTAGTTCCATGGCACGCGGATGACCTCCACGCCGCGGTTGACCAGACACCTGATGATGTTGGCCTTCACGCCGCAGTCGACGAGCACCACCTTCTTGCCGGCACCCTCGTTGTAGCGGATAATCTGTTTGCACGACACCTGGTCGACGAAGTTCACGCCCTCGTAGTCGGCCTGGGGAATGTTGTCGGGCTCGTCGTCGAAGATGATCTTGCCCATCATCACACCGTGCTCGCGCAGCACCTTCGTCAGGGCGCGGGTGTCGATGCCCGTGATGCCGGGCACGTGCTCGCGCTTGAGCCAGTCGGCCAGACTCTCCACGGCGTTCCAGTGGCAGTAGTGCTCGCTGTAGTCGGCCACGATGATGGCCGAGGCATAGATCCTGTCGCTCTCCATGAAGGTAGGAATGCCGTTGGGCTCCACCGTGAAGGGCGGCACGCCGTAGTTGCCAACCAAAGGATAAGTGAGGGTCATCAACTGGCCAGCATAGCTGGGGTCGGTAAGTGACTCGGGATAGCCCATCATGGCCGTGTTGAACACCACTTCACCGGCCACCGGGGCGTCATACCCGAAGGATTTCCCATGGAACTTCGTTCCGTCGGATAATACCAAGGTTACATTCTTCATCTTATAGCTTGTTTATCTGAGATTCTTGTTATTTGATGGTTGATAGCCCCCGCCAGCAACGAGGACTGGCGGACGGTCAGATCTTCTCCTCAAACTGGTAGACATTCTCGATATAGTTGATGAATGCCTGGTTGCACAGTTTGGTGCCGCCCGGTGTGGGATAGCGGCCGGTGAAGTACCAGTCGCCCTTGTGCCCGGGTATGGCCTCGTGCAATCCCTCCAGCGACTGGAACACCAGTTCGATGGGTGTCGTCATGCCGTCGGGCCTGAGCATCTCTACGATCTTGGCGTTGATCTCCTCCACGGTGAAGGGCTCGTACACCTCACGCACGCAGTTGTGCATCTCGGCCTTGGGCTTACGCAGCTCGGCCTTGCAGTCGCTGTACACCTTCTGTATCACGTCGAACATCTTGCGCTCCTTGAGCAGTTCGATGGTGGCGCGGAAGACGCAAAACTCCTCCAGGCGCGGCATGTCGATGCCATAATAGTCGGGATAGCGTATCTGTGGCGCCGAGCTCACGATGACGATCTTCTTGGGGTGCAGGCGGTCGAGGATATGGAGGATGCTCTCCTTGAGCGTGGTGCCGCGCACGATGCTGTCGTCGATGATTACGAGGTTGTCGACGTAGGGCTCTATGCTGCCGTAGGTGATGTCGTAGACGTGTGCGGCGAGGTCGTTGCGTGCGTTGCCCTCGGTGATGAAGGTACGCAGCTTGATGTCTTTCCATGCCACCTTCTCAGAGCGCACGTAGGCATGTAGAATGTCTTCGAGCTCTTGGTGGGTGGGGATGTGTCCGAGGGCCTCGATCTGCCGGATCTTCTGCTCGTTCTCGTAGTGCTTGAAGCCGTCGAGCAGTCCGTAGAAGGCCACCTCGGCCGTGTTGGGTATGAACGAGAAGACGGTATGCCCGATGTCGTGGCCCACGGCCTCGAGCACCTTCGGCGTGAGCTGGTGGCCCAGCTTCTTGCGCTCCTGGTAGATGTCGCGGTCGGAGCCGCGCGAGAAATAGATGCGCTCGAAGGAGCAGGCTAAGTTGTCCTGGGGCTCCATGATGGTCTGGATGACGGCCTCGCCACCGCTGCGCACGATGAGCGCCGTGCCGGGCTGCAACTCCTTCACATCGTCATATTCGAGGTCGAAGGTGGTCTGGAGCACCGGACGCTCGGAGGCCAGCACGGCCACCTCGTCGTCGATGTAATAGAAGGCGGGACGGATGCCGCGGGGGTCGCGCATGGCAAACATCTCGCCGCTGCCCGTGATGCCCGTCACCACATAGCCGCCGTCGAAGCCGGGCATGGTGGTCTTGAGCACGTTCTCCATCTTGACATGCTGGTCGATGTAGCCGGTGATGTCTTGGTCGGTGAGTCCCTGCTGCTGCGCGTCTACGTAGTTGCGCTCCACCTCACGGTCGAGGCGGTGGCCCATGAGTTCGAGCATGATGTAGCTGTCGCTGTAGATACGCGGGCACTGGCCCTGGCGCGTCAGCCCGTCGAACACCTCCTCGACGTTGGTCATGTTGTAGTTGCCGCAGAGACAGAGGTTCTTGGCCCTCCAGTTGTTGCGGCGAAGAAACGGATGCACATACTTGATGCCGCTCTTGCCCGTGGTGGAATAGCGCAGGTGGCCCATATAGAGCTCGCCGGCAAAGGGCAGCCCGGTGTAGTCGGTGGCCTCGGGGGCGCTGTTCTCGGCCAGCGTCTGCCTGATCTGCCTGTGGGCGTTCTTGAAAATCTCGGTAATGGCGTTCGAGCCCTCCGCACGCTCGCGGAACATATACTCGTTGCCGGGCAGGGTGTTGAGCTTTACCGATGCGATGCCCGCCCCTTCCTGACCGCGGTTGTGCTCTTTCTCCATCATCAGATAGAGCTTGTTGAGCCCATACATCCATGTGCCGTATTTGTGCTGGTAATAGCTCAGTGGCTTCAGCAGGCGCACCATCGCCACGCCACAGTCTTCATGTATTCCAGTTTCCATTGATGTCTCCTTCTTATAACAATAGTTTATCCTTCAGTGTATAAAAAAAGATTGAAATATCAAGGACAACCCCGGAGGGTGGCGATCAATATTCCAATCTTTCGTATGTTCAAGTCATTTGGTTTATGCTCATTCCTAATCGTTTAAGTTGCTGCTACCTCAAGATGTTGACAACCAGGGATGCCACGGAGGTGACGATACCGATGAACGAGAACCAGATGGTGGTGCTGCTGCCGATGCCTGAGTTCTTGGCCTTCACGCCGTTGGGCTCCACGTAGATGATGTCGTTTTGCTGGAGGTAGTAGTAGGGCGAGTTGAAGATGTTGGCATCGTTGAGGTTGAGACGATGGGCCTGCTTCTGCCCCGTGGCATCCTCGCGAATGAGGAGCACGTTGTTGCGCTTGCCATAGATAGAGAGGTCGCCGGCCTGGGCCAGGGCCTCGATGATGCTCATCTTCTCGGTGCTCACCGGAATCACTCTCGGGCTGCCCACTTCGCCCACCACGGTGACGCGGTAGCTCGACATGCGCACGGTGACGATGGGGTTCTCGCTGGCGGCCAGATAGGGCTTCACGCCATCCCTGATCTTTTCCTCAGCCTGGTTCTTGGTCAGCCCACCCACATGGATGGTGCCCAGCACGGGGAAGTTGATGTTGCCGTTGTTGTCGACCAGGTAGCCCTGCAGCGAGCCTTGGCCAGTAGAAAGCTGGCCGCTGGAGCCGATGGTGTTAGAGACTGTGAGGTTGAAGGGTGCGGATGCCTGCGGGTTGGTGGTGATGACGGTAATCGTCAGCTCGTCCTTGGGCATGATCTTGGCCTCATAGAGACCACGTGAAGCAGCAAGGCTGATAGAATCGATGTTTTGGAAATAAGCCACCTGCTTACTGCCAGAGCAACTGCCGATGAGCATAATCATAGCCATCAAGACAAAGGGGATGAGTAATTTCTTCATGTTATTACAAATAACGATTGTTTTCTATAAACTGCTGCAAAATTAATATATTTTTTCGGAAGAGCCAACAAATATGATAAAATATATAAATAAAGGTGTGCGAAATTGAAACTCTTCATGCGGTTATGCTGTTGCGCTGGCATCCTGCAAGGCTGTGAGGGTGTTGCGAGGCGGGTGGTCTGCCCATCCCGGAGGTATGGTCTCGGTGCACAAGCGGGGCGACTACGATGGATGCTTCGGGTGGAAGCAGCATGTGCTTCGACTCGAAGTAGCTTGTGCTTCAACTCGAAGTAGTGCGTGCTTCGACTCGAAGTAGCGCGTGCTTCAACTCGAAGTAGCGCGTCGTTACTGTCCTGCCACGATGTCGCAATACAGGTTACATGGCATGGCAACATAGGTTACCTGCTGGCAGGTCAAGCCAATGGGAGGCCCCTCCCCGACCCTCCCCAAGGGGCGGGTGAGGCTGGCGCGGGGGGAGGCCCCTCCCCGGCCCTCCCCAAGGGGCGGGTGAGGCTGGCGCGGTGGGAGGCCCCTCCCCGACCCTCCCCAAGGGGCGGGTGAGGCTGGCGCGGTGGGAAGCCC
>CAZBQA010000103.1:0-8953 GCA_964493905.1 uncultured Prevotella sp. | reverse complement strand
GTCATATATTTTCTCGCTATTAACATCTATTATATATGAAGTACGGCATGGTATGCCTCCGCGTGGCATGGTGCCGCGATGACGGCATGCGGGTGAGTATGAAAAGAAAACGGGCTGTCTCCGATGTGGAGGCAGCCCGTTGGGTATTGACTGTAATAGGATTACTTCTTGTCGAAGTCAGCCTTCAACTTGGCCAGCACGTCGAGGTCACCCAGAGAGGTACCGGCTGCCACGTTGTTGATGACAGGAGCCTCGGTGCTCTGCTTGCGAGCGCTGGGAGCAGCGTGACGACGAGTCTTCACCTCATCCTTACCCTCCTCGAAGGTACGAGAGTGAGAGAGGATGATACGGCGAGTCTCCTTGTTGAACTCGATAACCTTGAAAGCGAGCTCCTCGCCCTGCTTGGCCTGTGAGCCGTCTTCCTTCTGCAGGTGCTTCGGAGTGGCAAAGCCCTCACCGCCCTCGTTGAGCGTGATGACTGCGCCCTTGTCCATCATCTCGGTGATCTTACCCTCGTGCACAGAGCCGGGAGCATAAATCGACTCGTAAACATCCCAAGGATTGTCCTCAAGCTGCTTGTGGCCGAGGCTCAGACGACGGTTCTCCTTATCGATCTCGAGCACCACAACCTCGATGTCGGCACCTACGGTGGTGAAGTCTGAAGGATGCTTCACCTTCTTGGTCCATGAGAGGTCAGAGATGTGAATCAGGCCGTCTACACCCTCTTCGAGCTCTACGAAGATACCGAAGTTGGTGAAGTTGCGCACCTTGGCGGTGTGCTTGCTGCCCACAGGATATCTGTTCTCGATGGTCTCCCACGGATCTTCCTTAAGCTGCTTGATGCCGAGTGACATCTTGCGCTCCTGACGGTCGAGGGTGAGGATCACTGCCTCTACGTCGTCGCCCACGTGCAGGAACTCCTGTGCAGAACGCAGGTGCTGGCTCCACGACATCTCGCTGACGTGGATCAGACCCTCTACGCCGGGCTGGATCTCAACGAATGCACCGTAGTCGGCAATCACGACAACCTTACCCTTCACGTGGTCGCCCACCTTGAGCTCGCCGTCGAGGGCATCCCATGGGTGCGGGGTGAGCTGCTTCAGACCGAGGGCGATGCGCTTCTTCTCCTCGTCGAAGTCGAGAATCACCACCTTGATCTTCTCATCGAGGGTCACCACCTCATGCGGGTCGCTTACGCGGCCCCAAGAGAGGTCTGTGATGTGTACGAGTCCGTCCACACCGCCGAGGTCGACGAACACACCGTAAGAGGTGATGTTCTTGACGGTACCCTCGAGTACCTGACCCTTCTCCAGGTGAGAGATAATTTCTTTCTTCTGTGCCTCGAGCTCGGCCTCGATGAGGGCCTTGTGAGACACAACAACATTGCGGAACTCCTGGTTGATCTTCACAACCTTGAACTCCATGGTCTTGCCTACGAACACGTCGTAGTCGCGTATGGGGTGAACGTCAATCTGGCTGCCGGGGAGGAATGCCTCAATACCGAATACATCCACAATCATACCGCCCTTGGTGCGGCACTTGATGTAACCCTGGATAACCTCATCGTCCTCAAGGGCCTTGTTGATGAGATCCCAGCTCTTGCTCAGGCGAGCCTTCTTGTGAGAGAGGACGAGCTGACCCTTCTTGTCTTCCTGATCCTCAACATAAACCTCGACCTTGTCGCCGGCCTTCAGTTCAGGATTGTAACGGAACTCAGAAGCGGGGATGATGCCGTCGCTCTTGTAGCCGATGTTGACAACAACCTCTTTCTTGTCTACCGAGATTACAGTACCCTCGACAACCTCGTGCTCCTGGATTTTGTTCAGGGTTTCGTTGTAGGCTTTCTCAAGGTCTTCCTTGTTGACACCTGCTGCTGCGCCATTCTCAAACTCTTCCCAATCGAAGTTATCCAACGGCTGAACGTTCTTTAAATCTGACATAAAATAAAATTGTAAATAAATTAATAAAGTTTGACTTTATGATATATAGGAGGGTATGGTGCGCCATCCCTCTCAAAATCGGGTGCAAAGGTACTATAATTGCCAGAATATGAACACATTCGCGCGTATGTGATGTTCGTTATTTATAGTTATTTAACATTGTTTGCATCGTGTGTCTCTGGCTTTCGCCATGTTTAAGATGATTTGAGGGCTTAAGGTGGGTTCTATTAATTAGCTTTGTCAGATTTCGAGACTTTCTTCGAGGTCAAATTGCTAGTGAACGAAAAAGTTATGCGGGCATAACGACTGAGCGAATGTTCGTGCCAGCGAGTGTCATCGAGCTTGCTCGTTTGACCGAGCGCAGCCGAACTTCAGCCGCAGGATAACTGGCAATTTGAGCCGAAGAGAGGCCGAAAGATGGCAAAACGTAACCCATGATTTTATGATTTGATTTCGGTGGTAATTAATAGAACCCACCTTAAAATAGCGGTGCCTGGCTCGGGGCAGGTGTTATGGCTTGATAGGCCCCGGCTGGCTCACCCATGCGGTATCTTTCAAACGACATCTGAATATAAATAATGTGTGGCATCCCGCTGTCATTCGTGCTGCACGGAGTCGGCCTGTGGGTCGTGTGGGTATTGCACCTGCAGGCGATACTTGTCTGAATATGTGATGCGCATGACACGCTTGTAGGCCGAGGGGGGCAGACGGTGGGCAAGGGCAAGGGCTGTATGCCCCATGGTGCAGCGTAGGTTGAGCTCCACGCAGGGATGCAGCATCAGGTGGCCATTCTGCTGCACGACCATCATGTCGACTCCCAGCGGACCGGAATAGACACCAGACAGATGGTTCCCAAGGATTTGGGTGACGGCATCGATGGTTTGATGGATTAACAATGTGGATATATATCTGCTGATAATCTGTAGTTTATCCTCTTCGTTGTCAAGCAGGTTACCAGTGTAGGCACCATTCTTGGTATGAAACACCGAGAGTCCGCAATAGCTCACAAGTCCGTTGCCGTCACTCGTAAATTCCATGCCGAAATCGAGCACTTTGTCGTAATAGGGCTCTGCCACCAGGCTGCCCTGACGGGCCAACACATTGGCCACCCAACCGGCCAGGTGTGGCGTCAGTGGCTGAGGGGTCTCATGGCTGCCGTTCTGCAGGGCAGATACATAGCGTATGCCTCGCCCACTGCTGCTCCAAGGAGCTTTTAGTACGAGATGATGATGGTTCTTGAGCAGTTCATTCAATTCCTCGATTTGATGCAACTCAAACGATTCTCCCACCGTGGTGGACAGCTGGCGCAAGGGCACGAGCAGTTGCTGTGCAGCCCATGAGCGGTGGCTCATAGAGCGGATGGTCTCCAACCGGGCCTCGGTGGGCAGGAGGTCGGCGGCAATGCCGGCATCTAGCAGTTGCCGGCGCAGATAGGCATCCCACCCCCAGGGACATATCTCCAGCGGAGCATCGGCCATCAGCGCTGCCGCCCTGTGGCGTAGGTCGTGCCAGTCGATAAACGAGGGTTGTGCCGACACGCCGAGATGCCGAAAGGCCTCTTGGGCAGCCTCTGTGTCATCGGTGAGCACCAGGTCGCCGGGTTGTGCCCACAAAGCCGGCACGAAGCCAAGGTCGTGGCGTATCTGGCGACAGGCATGTGATGGCGTGAAAGGCTGGCGATGGGCGGCGAGGGCCACATCGTGTTCGGGATTGAAGATATGTAATCTGACCACTTTTCTGATGTTGTTTTGAAATACTGGCGCAAAGGTACAAAAGAAAAATAAGCCCCGACCATGGGGAGAATGGACGTTGTGCAAAAAAAACTAAAAATCAAAACTTTTGTAATCTTGACTTTGCAAATATAAAAATAAGTAGTATCTTTGCGGTTGATATATAAACAACATCTCGATATTAAAAAGAAGTAAGATGATGGAAGCCTTTTTTCGCACCCACGCCTACCTTGTTGAACATACCAATGTACCTGTGCGTCGCGGCCTTATGGACGAGATCGACTGGAATGACCGTATGATAGGCATCAAAGGCACCCGTGGAGTGGGGAAGACCACTTTCCTCTTACAGTATGCCAAGGAGAATTTCGGCAAGGATGACCGCCAGTGCCTGTACGTGAACATGAACAACTTCTACTTTCAGGGACGTGGCATTGCTGACTTTGCACACGATTTCGTCAGCCAGGGCGGTAAGGTGCTGCTGATCGACCAGGTGTTCAAGCAGCCGAACTGGAGTAAGGAGCTCCGTCGTTGTTACGACCTGTTCCCGCAGCTGAAGATTGTCTTCACCGGCTCCAGCGTGATGCGACTGAAAGAGGAGAACCCCGAGCTCAACGGTATTGTGAAGAGTTACAACCTCAGAGGATTCTCGTTCCGCGAGTTTCTCAACCTCAAGACCGGTCATCACTTCCAGCCCTATACGCTCGATGAGATCATCAACAACCACGAGCTCATTGTGAAGAAGATCCTGCCGCAGGTGAGTCCACAGAAATATTTCGACGACTATCTCCACTACGGCTTCTACCCCTTCTTTCTTGAGAACCGCAACTTCACCGAGAACCTGCTCAAGACCATGAACATGATGACCGAGGTGGACATCCTGCTCATCAAACAGATAGAGCTGAAGTATCTCACCAAGATCAAGAAGTTGTTTTATCTGCTCGCCGTCGATGGCCCCCAGGCACCTAACATCAGTATGCTGGCCCATCAGATCTCTACGAGTCGTGCCACGGTGATGAACTATATCAAGTATCTGGCTGACGCCCGTCTGACCAATATCATCTACAACGAGGGACAGGAATTTCCGAAGAAGCCCGCCAAAGTGATGATGCACAATCCCAACCTGATGTATGCGATTTATCCCATCAAGGTCGACGAGCAAGATGTCAACGAGACCTTCTTTGTAAACTCCATGTGGAAAGACCATAAGGTGAACCAGGGTGCCAAGCCGCAGTTCTATATCATCGACGACCATCGCCGTTTCCACGTCTGCGACGCCCATGCCACCGGCAAACAGCGCTACAACAGTGAGACCATCTACGCCCGCTACAACACCGAGGTGGGACACGGCAACCAGATACCCCTGTGGTTGTTCGGCTTTCTCTATTAAGTGGGGCTTATCATCGGGATGTTGAAAGGAGATGAGGGAAGACTAATAAATAAGGTACTAAACCAATCAAATATATGCTGGCGGTGCTACTGCCGGCACTTCGAGAACAATTAACAAGAACATTATAAACTTTATTAAAAAACAAATGGCAAAAGAAAAGAAATTCATGACTTGTGATGGTAATACCGCCGCCGCTCATGTAAGCTACATGTTTAGTGAGGTCGCCGCTATCTATCCCATCACGCCGTCTTCACCAATGGCCGAACACGTTGACGAGTGGGCTGCCAAAGGTCGCAAGAACATGTTCGGTCAGACAGTCCATGTGCAGGAAATGCAGTCGGAGGCCGGTGCCGCAGGTGCCGTACACGGTTCACTGCAGGCTGGTGCCTTGACCACCACCTTCACTGCCTCACAGGGTCTGTTGCTGATGATTCCCAATATGTACAAGATCGCCGGTGAGCTGCTTCCCTGCGTGTTCCACGTATCGGCCCGCACACTGGCTTCACACGCCCTGAGCATCTTCGGTGACCACCAGGATGTGATGGCTGCCCGTCAGACGGGCTTTGCCCTCTTCTGCTCGGGTTCTGTGCAGGAGGTGATGGACCTCTCGGCTGTGTCTCATCTGGCTACGCTGAAGAGCTCTGTGCCTTTCATCAACTTCTTTGACGGTTTCCGTACTTCTCACGAGTATCATAAGATTGAGGCCATCGACGAAGAGGCTGTTGCCGCTCTGCTCGATCCCGCCGACCTGAAGCGTTTCCGCGACCGTGCCCTCAGTCCTGAGCGCCCTGTTACCCGCGGTACCGCTGAGAACCCCGAGACCTTCTTCGCCCACCGTGAGGCCAGCAACGAGTACTATAATCGTGTACCCGAGATCGTGGAGCACTACCTGGGTGAGATTTCTAAGATCACGGGTCGTGAGTATCACCTCTTCAACTATTATGGTGCTGAGGATGCTGAGAACATCATCGTGCTCATGGGTTCGGCCACCGAGGCTGCCCGCGAGGCCATCGACTACCTGGTGAAGCAGGGTAAGAAGGTGGGTATGGTGGCTGTTCACCTCTATCGTCCCTTCTCTGTAGAGGCTATCCGCAAGGCTATCCCCGAGACAGTGAAGCGTATTGCTGTGCTCGACCGTACCAAGGAGCCGGGTGCCGAGGGTGAGCCCCTGTATCTCGACGTGAAGTCGGCCCTTTACGAGGATCCCCGCAAGCCCCTCATCGTGGGTGGCCGTTACGGTCTGGGTTCTTTCGATACCACTCCCGCACAGATTATCTCCGTGTTCAACAACCTGGAGATGCCTATGCCCAAGAACCACTTCACGTTGGGTATTGTTGACGACGTGACCTTCACTTCTCTGCCCCAGGTAGAAGAGATTCCTATGGGTGGCGATTCTCTGTTCGAGGCTAAGTTCTATGGTCTGGGCTCTGACGGTACCGTAGGTGCCAACAAGAACTCAGTGCAGATCATCGGCAACAACACCGACAAGTACTGCCAGGCTTACTTCTCTTACGACTCTAAGAAGTCGGGAGGTTTCACCTGCTCTCACCTGCGTTTCGGCGATGAGCCTATCCACTCGGCCTACCAGGTGAATACGCCTAACTTCGTGGCTTGCCACGTACAGGCTTACATGCACATGTATGATGTGACACGCGGTCTGCGCGACAACGGTACCTTCCTGCTCAACACCATCTTCGAGGGTGAGGAGTTGGTGAAGTTCCTGCCCAACAAGGTAAAGCGCTACTGGGCTCAGCACAACATCAAGGTGTATATCATCAACGCCACCAAGATTGGTCAGGAGATTGGTTTGGGCAACCGCACCAACACCATCCTGCAGTCTGCGTTCTTCCGTATTACCAATGTTATTCCAATTGACCTGGCCATCGAGCAGATGAAGGCCTTCATCGTGAAGTCGTATGGTAAGAAGGGTGAGGATGTGGTGAACCTGAACTATGCTGCCGTTGACCGCGGTGGTGAGTATCATGAGCTCGCCGTGGATCCCGCATGGGCCAACCTGCCCGACGACGAGGTGGTTGACGACGGCGCTCCCGCATTTGTGAAGGAGCTGGTGCGTCCCATCAACGCTCAGTCTGGCGACCTCTTGAAGGTGTCTGACTTCGTGAAGCACGGTACTGTAGACGGTACATGGCAGAATGGTACCGCCCAGTGGGAGAAGCGCGGTGTAGAGGCTTTCGTTCCGGAGTGGAACGCTGAGAACTGTATCCAGTGTAACAAGTGTGCATACTCTTGTCCTCATGCTACCATCCGTCCGTTCGTTCTCGATGCCGAGGAGAAGAAGGCTACCGACCTGACAACGATTCCTGTTGTGGCTCCCAAGGAGCTCAAGGGCATGGAGTTCCGTATTCAGGTGGCTGTGCTCGACTGTCTGGGTTGCGGCAACTGTGCCGACGTTTGTCCCGGTAAGAAGAACAAGGAGACTGGCAAGGTTGAGAAGGCGCTGAAGATGGTACCCTTCAATGTCGACGCTCCTGAGATGATCCAGGAGGCCAAGAACTGGGATTACATGTTCCATAACGTAACTTCCAAGCAGAACCTCATCGACGTGAAGTCTAACGTGAAGAACTCACAGTTCGCTCAGCCGCTCTTCGAGTTCTCGGGTGCTTGCGCCGGTTGCGGTGAGACACCTTACGTGAAACTCATCTCTCAGCTCTTTGGCGACCGCGAGATGATCTCAAACGCCACAGGTTGCTCATCTATCTATTCTGCTTCTATTCCTTCTACTCCTTATACCACCAACCCCGAGGGACACGGTCCTGCCTTCGACAACTCGTTGTTCGAAGACTTCTGTGAGTTTGGTCTGGGTATGGCTATGGGCAACAAGAAGATGCGCGAGCGCATCAGCGTGCTGCTCAACGAGGGTATGGCCCAGGAGCACACCCCCGAGGGCTTCAAGGCTGCTGCCGAGAAGTGGCTCGCCGGCAAGGACGACGCCGATGCCTCTAAGGCTGCTGCCGCAGAGCTGAAGCCTTGGATTGCCAAGGGTGCCGAGGAAGGCTGCCCCATCTGCACCGAGCTGAAGACGCTCGACCACTATCTGGTGAAGCGCAGTCAGTGGATCATCGGTGGTGACGGTGCCTCTTACGACATCGGTTACGGTGGTCTCGACCACGTGCTCTCTACCGGTGAGGACGTGAACATCCTCGTGCTCGACACAGAGGTGTACTCCAACACGGGTGGCCAGTCATCGAAGTCGACACCGCTCGGTGCCATCGCTCAGTTTGCTGCCCAGGGTAAGCGTGTGCGCAAGAAGGACCTCGGTCTGATGCAGGCCACTTATGGCTATGTGTACGTGGCTCAGATTGCCATGGGTGCCGACAACGCCCAGACGCTGAAGGCCATCCGCGAGGCCGAGGCTTATCCAGGACCGTCACTCGTCATCGCCTACGCTCCGTGTATCAACCACGGCATCAAGGGCACCAAGAACGGCAAGCGCAGCATGGGTACCTCACAGCGTGAGGAGGCTCTGGCTGTTGAGTGCGGTTACTGGCACCTGTGGCGCTACAACCCCGAACTGGCCAACGAGGGCAAGAACCCGTTCCAGCTCGACTCGAAGGCCCCCAAATGGGAGAACTTCCGCGACTTCCTCATGGGCGAGGTGCGCTACTCTTCGGTAGCCAAGGCTTACCCCAACGAGGCCGAGGAATTGTTTACGGAGGCCGAGAACATGGCCAAGCAGCGCTATCTGTCTTATATTCGCAAGAGCAAGGAAGACTGGAGTGAAGAGGCTTAATAAGCTTACAGCATAGACTGTTACACAGTCATGACTAATACGATCAAGAGGATGTGCCCAGGCACATCCTCTTTTTTTAGCCTCTTGTTGTGTAACCATTCAATATGGGCCGTCCTGTAATCATACAAAAAATCCCGAGGTTATT
>CAZBQA010000102.1:584-9069 GCA_964493905.1 uncultured Prevotella sp. | reverse complement strand
TCGACATCCTCGAGGAGCAGCTGCGCATCAATGTGGAGCGCATCGACGAGTACCGCGGCATTCTGCACACCCGTCGCCACCTGGCGGCCTCGCCCATCTTCAAGGGCATCCCCGACTTCCGCCAGACGCGCATCGCCATGCTGCGCGCCGAGACCACCGCCGACCTGCTGGCCATCCTCGACGACTGCCGCACCCGACTCAAGAACCAACCATTGCAGCAGTGAGCAGAAGAACATAGACTTTGATAATAGAAGACACACCCATAAATACAGGCAAAAGGGCAGACGCCATGGAATTTCCATGAGTCTGCCCTTTTGATATAGACATGCTAAAAGGGCTAGCATAGCGCCATAACCTTATTTATATTCACTCGGTGCCACGCCAAACTGCTTCTTGAAACTTGTAGAAAAATGGCTTGGCGTACTAAACCCGGTGAGATCAGCTATCTCACTCATGGTATATTTACCTTCGCGTATGAGTTCTGCGGCGCGATTAAGCTTATAGGTCTTGAAGAATATACTCGGGTTAGTGCCTGTCAGACCTTTCATCTTATAGTACAGTTTGGTTCGTGAAATGTGCATCATCTCAGTCAATCGTGCCACATCCAGTTCCTGGTTGGACAGTTCATGCTCCATGATTTGATACAGCTGGTCCATAAAATGCTTGTCCTGAGGCGACAATTCCTTTTCGTCGAAAGCATCTGTCTGCGTAGAATTGATGAGCAGCTGGCGTACCTTCTCCCTATTGTTCAGCAAGGAGCGAATCATTGCCATTAGCAACTTGGGGTCGAAAGGCTTGGTGATATAGGCATCGGCACCCGTATTAAGCCCCTCTACTTGATTCTCTACCGTCGCCTTGGCTGTCACCAAAATGACCGGAATATGACACAACTGTAGATTTGCCTTAACTTCACGGCAGAGTTCATAGCCCGTCTTCCCTGGCATCACCACATCGCTCAGAATCACGTTAGGTTCGTCTTCGCTCATGGCTTTGAGCGCACTGTCGGCATCAAACCGATAGACTACATGATAATAAGGCATGAGTAGCGTCTGTAGATAGTTCACCACCTCTGTATCATCGTCTACAACCATCACCGTCGGTCGGCCGTCTCCGCTGCCGACGCTCTGTGGCGGCACGTCATCATTACACCGCGCTATGGGATAGAGCTCAGTCTGACTATCGTTGGGCATGGCTCGTTCATCGCTTGCGTACTCGGCGTCGCCCAGCGGCAGTGTCAGTGTGAAGATGGCTCCTGGCTCGCCCTTTCGGTTAGCGGCCGTGAGAGTGCCATGGTGCATCTGCGCCAACCGTCGGGCGTAATAGAGCCCAATGCCCGTACCCCAGTTGAGTTTGCCGCCGGTCTGGTTTTCTAACTGATAGTATCTGCGGAATATATTGTCGAGCTGATTTTCAGGTATTCCCCTGCCGCTGTCGGCCACCGTGATGGTCATTTGTCCATCGCCAGCGTCAAGAGCTACCTCTATTCGCCCACCTTTGGGGGTGAACTTCATGGCGTTGGAGAGTAGGTTGCTCATGATTTTCTCCAGTTTGTCGGTGTCTATCCACATCAGATAGGAGTCTTCCAAGCCCAGCAGGCGGAGCTCTATTCCCTTTTCCTCAGCATTGATCTTGAAGATGTCGCAGATGCGGAGAATCTCACCAATGACATCAGCCCGTCGCACACGGAGCTTCAGGGTGTCGTTCTCCAGTTTGTTAAAGTCCATCAGTTGGTTCACCAATTTCAGCATCCGCACCACGCTGCGTTGGATGATAAGGAGTAAGCGCCGGTTTTGTTCAGAAAGGCTGCGGTCGTCACAGAGCATGCTTACGGGTCCCGAGATCATGGTCAAGGGTGTACGAAACTCATGAGAGATGTTAGCAAAGAAACTCATATTCATCTGGTTCACACGCTGCTCTTGCGCCTTCTCCAGCTCAGCCTGCCTCACGGCAGCCTTCTCTTGCAGCATGCGTTGCCGCAACCGGTAGAGTTGCCAAAGGGCCATGGCGGCCACCGCGATGTAAGCCATCCATGCCCACCAGGTGTTCCATGGGGCCGGTTTTACCACGATAGTAATCTCGTTTTCGGTCGAAAACTCGCTGTTGCTCTTGCTTTTTGCCCGTACCTTTAATGTGTAATGTCCGGCAGGAACATTGGCATAGAACACCTCATGGCTGCTGCCCGCGTCGACCCAATAACTGTCGAAGCCCTCAAGTCGGTAAGAATAGGTAGCCCGCTCATAATCGCTGTAAGCCAAGGCCGCAAAGGAAATGCTGAAGCTGTTTTGGTCGTGGGCCAAGCGAATAACGGGATTGCTCTCCAAGTTACTGTCTATACAGTCGCTCTCATCGGGTGAGATAATCTTATTGTGTACCTTCAGCGTCTCGAAAACCAGCCGTATGTCTTGCTTGGCATATGGCCTGACAGGGTCGAAGATGGTGAGCCCGTGTGTGCCGCCAAACACCATCTGCCCATTAGACAGCAGGCAGGAAGCCCGGTCGTTGAACTGATTGCCGCCAATGCCATCAGTGGCATAGTAAGACGTGATGGTTCCTTTATCGGCATCAATCCGATTGAGCCCATACATTGTGCTCACCCAGATGTTGCCCTTGCTGTCGGGTTCGATGGCAGAGATGTCTTTACACGACAGTCCCTCTACCCGTGCGGCCGAACGGTGGTCGGGCGAGATGCGCATGAGTCCGTTGGTCACCGTACCGACAAACACCTGCCCCGCCGCATCTTCATACAGGGCAGTAGGGATGAAGACCGACCGCGGCAGGCATCGCTTCCAGTCGGCCTTGTCCACGTCCCACTTACGTCCGCTCATCTTCAAGGGGTCAACCTCCACCATCTCCTGGCCGAAGGCCGCTGTGAGCACACCGCCACCCCGCAGTTGGAGGGCGCACGGCATAAAGACAAAAGTGGCAGGATAGATGGGGCACTCTTTCATCTCACCGTCGGGCATAAACGCATACAGCCGGTTGGAAGCCGAGGTTGCCCATACGATATCGTGGTAGCCCTGCGTGAGCGACATCGTGTAGAACACCTGATAGCGACGCATTACCGTGAGATGACGACCATCATAGCGTGCCTTGAGCATCTCCATGCCACGACTCAGCCACAGATACCCCTTTGTGTCAACCAGCATACTGGTTGTCTCGCTCTTGTGGTCGTCGATGTACCCACCCGTGATGGTGAGTGGGGTAAGTGTCTTCGAATGGAGGTTATAGACCATCAGGCCCTTCATCTTGGTAGAGATAAACAGGTTACCGATACTGTCGGCAGCCAATGCAAGCACCGACTGATGGCCAACAGCCTGCACAAGGAAGCTGTTGGCATTGAAGACCTTGTTGTATTGATAATTCACCTTATAACCTTGGTCGGCCGACCCCATCCAGAGATTGCCGTGCGAATCGGTGAACATTTCAGTCACCTTAAAGTCGGGCACCTCGAAGGGAAACCCTGCGCCCCCCTGCTGCACCACGGCACCCGTGCGCAAGGAGTAGAAGAACACGCCATTTTTCGATGTGCTCAGCAATAGTCCGCTATTGCCGTAAGACTGGATACAATTGACCTGGTCGTGGCTGAGCACCTGATTCTTGGCAATGGCGGCAGGCGGAGCCTCGAAGGTGCGGTGCCGGGTGTCGTACACGAGCATACCGCTGCCGCTGCAGAGCCATATCTTCTGACCACTTCTATAAGAATAGAAAGGAAAGAAATCTTTGGGCATGGCAACCGAATCTACACGATGAAGCTTGGGTCCGGCATAATGGCGGAGGCTTCCTGGCGTCTGAACCCATACACCATCGTCGCCATCGGTGAGCAGTCGGCCCATGAACTGGCGATACGAATCAAGGTTTTCCGCCCGTTTTACAAAGCGGTTGGCCGTGGCGTCGTACTCCAAGAGACTGCTAACCGTGTAGATCAAGATACGATTCTTGGGGAGTACGAGCAGTTGCACGATGTTGCGGTTGTCGTCGTCCATGGCTATCCGCTCGAAAGTATTCCTGCGGGTATAGCGGCACACGCCGTTGACGGTAGACACCCACATCTGCCCGGAAGAGTCGCGGGCAACACCTGTCACATTATTGTCGGGCAATCCGAGCGAGTCGTCAACACAGTAAAACTGATAGTACTTGTTGCCGTCGTACTTATTTAATCCCCTAAAGGTGGCTATCCAGACATGGCCGTAAGAGTCTTCCGCAAAAGCTTTGACATGATGGTTAGAAATCTCGTCGGCCACGACCATGGCATGGTCTTCATCTGTCAGGGCAGGCTTTTCCTTAGCCTGTTGACAGGAGAAGATGGCACAGGCCATCAGTAAGCCGAAGAGCAACACCATGGTTTCTCGTATCTTAATCATGCAAGTGAGGTTAGAAGTTTAGCACAAAAATAAGCATTATAATCCTGACAACCCATGTATTGCCGTATCTTTTAAACAAATTCGCAATCATTTGAACATAACTGATAGTCACTTTGAACCCATCGGAAACATTAAAGTACAATTCAGCAAGCCCGACACCGACCTGTGTGCTATCTTTGCAAATGTAAAAATCTATAAAACCGCATACATGAAACAATTAAATTCCATCAGGTTATTAACCTTCATTCTTTTTACATTGATTGGCTCTCATGCGATTGCGCAAGAGCTTGTGAATGTGTCAGGGCAGGTTGTTGATGACACGCAACAGCCTATGATTGGTGTCAGTATCGTAGAGAAAGGTAGCTCGAACGGTACCGTCTCTGACTTGGACGGCGCATTCAAACTCAAAACCAAAGCAGGGGCCACGCTTGTCATCTCATATATAGGCTACGCCACCCAGGAGGTAAAAGCCGCACCAAAACTCAATATCGTAATGCGCGAAGACTCACGAATACTCGATGACGTGGTGGTGGTGGGATATGGCATCCAGAAGAAAAGCTCTGTCACCGGTGCCATCTCGCAAGTGAAAGCCGAGGATATGCAGCACCGCACCATTACCGATGCCAAGCAGGCATTGCAGGGAAAAACAGCCGGCGTGCAGATCGTATCATCATCGGCAGCACCGGGCTCAAGCCCCACGGTGCGCATTCGTGGATTCTCATCTAACGTCAGCTCTGAGCCGCTATATGTGGTAGATGGTGTGCGCATGTCGGATATCAGTGGCATAGACCCCGAAGACATCGCATCGATGGAAATTCTGAAAGATGCCGCCAGTGCCGCCATCTATGGTGCCGAAGCTGGAAATGGAGTGGTGCTCATCACGACAAAAAAGGGAAAAGCAGGCGAAGGACGCATCAGTTATAGTTTCCAATACACCGGACAGAACCTGGCCCATGTGCCTCAAATGCTCAATTCGGAAGAGTATATCCAGTATATGACAGAGGGTAAAACCTTCACCAACGAGTACCTGAAGGCCAACTGGGATGGCAAAACCAATACGAAGTGGACTGACGTGGCCTTTGAGGGCAGCAAGATGCAAAAGCACAACCTCGCCTTTACAGGCGGAAACGACCGCGGTAACTACTATCTCTCCTTGACCTATCTTAACAACGACGGTATTGTAAAAGGCAACGCCGATGTCTATCGGCGACTTACCGCCACCATCAACTCTGAGTACAAGATAAAGAATTGGCTGAAGGTGGGTACCACCAACCAAGTGGAAAAATACAACGTAAGGCAGGTGTCGTCGAACAACGAGTATGGCTCGCTGCTCACTTCGGTCATGATGCTAGACCCGCTCACCCCTGACACCTACACCGGTGGCGAATTACCATTCCACGTACAAAACGCTATCAACATCGGCAAGCATCTCCTGACCGATGCCAATGGCAACTATTACGGCATCTCCAACTTTTATGCCGGAGAGCAGTATCACCCTATGATTATGCGTGACAATAATCTCACACGCAACAGTGGGTTTAACATCAATGGCTCAATATATGCTGACTTGACACCGTTCAAGGGCTTTACCCTCACTTCTCGCTTCGGATACAGGTTAGGAGGAACCCGCAGCAGCACCACCTCGCTGCCCTTCTATGGTAACGGAGTGCAAAGCCGCGACTTTGTGAGCCAGAGCGGACAGAGCTCCACGTCGATCTACTATCAATGGGAAAACTTTGCCAATTATTTGAAATCATTTGGCAAACACAACATCAACGCCATGATTGGCATGTCGTATCAAGAGTCGACCTACGACTATGTCAATGCCGCTCTCGACGCCAACGGTGAAGACGCGCTACTGAAGAACGATCCCTTGTTCTACTACCTCAACTATGGCGCCGCTTCGGCAACCAAGAGTGTAGGCGGCGAGAAAACCCGTACAGCCAAGTTGTCGTACTTCGGACGTCTAAGTTACGACTACGCCAACAAGTATTTTGCCCAGTTCTCTCTACGCGCGGACGCTGCCGACCTGGCCCTGCTTCCACAGAACACGCGGTGGGGTTACTTCCCTGCGGCCTCTATCGGATGGACGGTGTCTGAGGAGAATTTCTTCGAACCGCTGCACCAAACCATCAACAGCCTGAAGTTACGCGCCAGTTGGGGACAGAACGGAAGTCTCTCCGCGCTGAGGGGTTACTTCTACAGCACTGATATGACGCAGGCTGGTCTCTACCCCTTCACCAGCGGCATCAACTATGTGCGTGGAGTTAGTCCGTCGACAATGGGCAATGACGATTTGAAGTGGGAAACCTCTGAGCAGACTAACATCGGCCTCGACCTCATCGCTCTCGACAGTAGGCTTACCTTCAGCATGGATTATTTCAACAAGAAAACCAAAGACCTGCTGATATGGAACACCACTCCTTCGTTAGAGATTGGAGGCAGCACGTCACCCATCAATGCCGGCAACGTGAGCAACAAAGGACTTGAATTTGAACTCGGATGGCGTGACCACATCAAAGATTTCAGCTATGGCATCCGTGCAAACCTGGCAACCATCAACAACAAAGTTACCTATATCGACTCGTCAATCACCCGCCTGCCCGGCTCAACCTTCCATACCTACACCGTGACCTACTTTGAACAAGGTTACCCCGTTTACTATTTCCGTGGCTATAAGTTTGCGGGCATAGACCCAGCAACGGGAAATCCTACCTTTGAAGACATCGACAATAGCGGTGATGTGAGCGACAACGACCTCACCAACATCGGTGATGCCATCCCCGACTTTACTTACGGACTCACCCTCACGGCTGCCTACAAGGGTTTCGACCTGACAATCTTCGGCACCGGATCGCAGGGTAACGACATCTTCAACTGCATTAACCGGCCAGACTACGCTGCCAGCAACAAGTAGAAGGAACTCTTTTACACCGACAGATGGACGACAACAAACACCACTGGCACCCAGCCAGCAGCAGGAGCCACCAACATGGACAAGTACGCATGCTCAAGCGCCATGGTGTTCGACGGCTCTTATTTCAAAATCAAGCAGATACAGCTCGGCTACACCTTGCCCAAACGATTAGTCAGCAAGGCTGCCCTGAGCAGTGCCCGCCTCTATCTTTCGCTCGACGACTACTTCACATTCACAAGCTATAAGGGCTTCGACCCAGAGGCTTCGGCCAATGCTACATCAGGAATGGGTATTGACAAGGGCGCCTACCCCATGTCCAAGAAGTTTGTGATAGGCTTCAACATCGAATTTTAATCCACGCTTTCAAACATCACATCTATGAAAAGACTATATATATCAATGGTAGTGGCAGCGTCGCTCGCACTGGGGCTTACCAGCTGCGAAGACCGTTTAGACATCGCCAAACATGGTAATATGGGCAGCCAGAAAACGTTCTACAAGAACGACACAGAGGCACAACAGGCCCTTGCCTCCCTCTACGTCACATTCAGGAGTAACTATTTCAACTGGTTCTTCCTCAAAAATCTCCTCTCCGACGATGTATGGTGCGGTGGAGGCTCACGCGGCGACAATGCCGAAATGGAGAAACTCAACGAGTTTACCTTCGATACCGACCACAGCATCGTACGCAACGAGTATTCAAGTCTTTACGCCATCATCTACAAGGCCAACCTCATTATTGACCAAGTGGCGCCAGAAACCCAGGAGATGAAGCGCTGCATTGCCGAGGCACGCTTCTTCCGCGCATGGTCACACTTCGAGCTTGTAACCCTCTGGGGCACCGCTCCAGTGGTAGACCATCTGCTCTCGCCCGCTGAGTACCGACCCTCAAACAGCAGCCCCGAGGCTTTATGGGCAGCCATCGAGGCCGACCTCAAGGCAGCCATCGACGCCGATGCTCTCCCATCGAAGACTGATGTGAACGACCGTGAAACCGGCATCCGCGTCACCCGAGAGACCGCCGAAGCCTACTTGGGCAAGGCTTATCTCTTCCAGGGCAAGTATGCCGAGGCGGCACAAATACTCGAACAGGTCATTCAATCGGGCAAGCACGCGCTCTACACCGGTGACTACGACCAGCTACTACATGCTGTCAACAACAACGGATGCGAGAGTATGTTTGAGGCACAGCTGCGCAACGACTCCG
>CAZBQA010000102.1:0-574 GCA_964493905.1 uncultured Prevotella sp. | reverse complement strand
CGAGCAGGCATGGAACCAGATGACCATGCTCTATCTCATGCAAGGCTGGCGCACCGACAAACTGCTCTACCAAGGGCAGGCTGCCGCCGACATCGCCACCGGCACCTACGGATTTCTCAATCCTCGCAAGAGTCTCTACGATGCCTTCGTGGCCACTGAGGGCACAGACGGCTATCGGCTTAAGGGCACCATCCGTACTTACCAACAGATGCAAGACTACGGCATATCCCTGCAACCCGGCGCCTATCTCTACGGCAACGAAGGCTACTTCATGTGGAAGACACGACCACTCAAGGCCGACTGTATCATGGACGCACCCTATTTTCAGGCTCTTCAATACTCAGACATGAGAATCATGCGCTATGCCGAGGTGTTGCTTATGGCTGCCGAAGCACAGTTGCAAGCGGGCAATCAGAACAAGGCCCTGGAATATGTCAACATGATTCGCACACGCGCCCACCTGTCTCCGCTGGCCACTGTCACGCTGCAGGATATTAAAAACGAGAAGCGTTTGGAACTTTGCCTTGAGAGCGTGCGCTATCAGGATCTCGTGCGCTGGGGCGACGCCAAGGCC
>CAZBQA010000101.1:0-9190 GCA_964493905.1 uncultured Prevotella sp. | reverse complement strand
TTACTAAAATAAACGACTATGCGAACAGAACGAATGGAAAAGAACACAGCCCTGCGCAAGCTCATGCTGGCAGGAGGCCTGTTGCTTGGCAGTACGCTGGCCATGGCACAGAGCCAGACGAGCGGTGTCATCACCGATGCCAACGGCGAACCGCTCATCGGCGTGACCGTCATGGAGCAGGGCACCAGCAACGGCACGGTGACCGATGCCAACGGCCGCTACACCCTCACCACCACCAAGGCCGGGGCACGGCTCAAGGTATCGTATGTGGGCTATGCCGACCAGGTCATCATCCCCGGACAGAGCGTGGTGCTGAAAGAAGACAACCAGACGCTCAACGAGGTCGTGGTGGTGGGCTACGGCACCATGCGCCGCAAGGACGTCACCTCGTCGATCACGACGGTAAGGTCGGAAGACCTCAACCGCGGCGTATTCTCTGATGCCGCCAGCATGCTCCAGGGCAAGGTGGCAGGCTTGGTGGTGACGACCACGGGCGACCCCAACGGCAGCCCGAGCATCACCCTGCGCGGTGCCTCGTCGCTGCGCTCGGGCGAAGCCATGTCGCCCTACTATGTGGTGGACGGCATTCCCGGCGTGGACATCTCGATGGTGGCCCCCGACGACATCGAGAGCATCGACGTGCTGCGCGATGCCACGGCCACGGCCATCTACGGCTCGAAGGCCGCCAACGGCGTGATCATCATCACCACCAAGAGCGGCAAGAGCGGTGCCGAGCGCACCAGCGTGACCTACTCGGGCTATGTGGGCTTCGACAAGATATCCAAGACGCTTGATATGGCCACGGCGCAGGACATCCGCGACTATGTGGCCAAGAACGGCATCGACTATGCTTACGACGGCGGGGCGGACACCGACTGGCAAGACCAGGTGCTGCGCACAGGCGTGAGCCACAACCACAACCTCTCGATCAACGGCGGCGGCAAGAAGACCACCTACATGGCCAGCGTCAACTACACCAACCGCGAGGGTGTGGTCAAGGGGTCGAGCATGAACCGTCTGAACCTGCGCTCGCTGGTGTCGACCAAGGTGCTCAAAGACCGGCTGGAGCTCTCTGCCGGCATCAATGCCCTCTATGGCAAGCATAAGGGTGTGGCAAACGGCTGGGACGGCGAGTCGGTACTCGATGCCATGAACTACTTTAACCCCACCAACGCCGTGACCAGCGATGACGGCAGCTGGACTGTGGGCAGCGGTTCGCAGAACTACAACCCGTTGTCGCTCATCAACGAAGACACGTCCGAAACGATGTGGAAGCGCAACCAGTTTATCGGCAAGGCCACGCTGCGCATCATCGAAGGACTACTCTGGAACATGAACTACTCTTACGACAACGTGCAGAGGACGTACAGTGCCTACGACTCCCACCAATCGCAGCTGCCCGGACTGACCGACTATAACGGCCGTGCCACCCGCAGCACCTATTTCGGCGATGGCCAGACCTTCGAGACCTACATCAACTACGACAAGACCTTTGCCAAGGTACACAAGCTCGCGCTCATGGCCGGTTACTCGTGGGAGGAGAAGAGCAGCAACGACGGCTTCGGTCTGACGGTACACAATTTCTTCGACGACAACCTCAAGTGGTATAACCTGACCTACGCCGGTGCCATCGACGGCATGCCTGCCGTGCAGAGCGGTACCAAGGAGACGGTACGCAACATCTCGTTCTACGGACGTGTGAGCTACTCGTACAACAGCAAGTATATGTTCCAGGCCAGCATCCGTCGCGATGGGTCGTCGGTGTTTGGCGACGGTCATCGCTGGGGTACTTTCCCCTCGGTAAGCGCCGCGTGGAACATCACCGAGGAAGACTTCATGAAAGACCAGCACGTGTTCTCCAACCTCAAGCTGCGCCTGGGTTACGGCGTCAGCGGCAATGCCTTGGGATTCGGAGCCTATTCGGCCGTGAAGACCTACGGTGCATCGGGCTCCTACTTCGTGGCCGACGGCGATACCTACGTGTCGCTGGGTGCCACCAAGCTCGCCAACCCCAACCTGAAGTGGGAGTCGACGGGCATGTTCAACGTGGGTCTCGACTATGCTTTTGCCGGCGGACGTGTCAACGGCTCCATCGAGTTCTATAACAAGAAGACCAAGGACCTGATCTGGACCTATCCCGTGTCGACATTCGTCTATCCCTTCTACAACATCCAGGCCAACGTGGGCGAGATTACCAATACGGGTGTGGAGTTCTCGGTGAATGCCATCCCGGTAAAGACCAAGGATTTCACTTGGAACACCACGCTGAACCTTTCGCACAATAAGAACACGGTCGACAAGCTTTCCAACGACCTTTACCAGACCGGAACCTTCGCCCAGGGCGACCCGCGTGTGGCTGGTGTATCGTCGAACGGCTACACCCAGCGTGTGATGGAAGGCGAGCCCATCGGTACGTTCTTTATCTATGAGTTTGCAGGTTACAATGATGCCGGCAAGGCCACATACTATGTACACGACGAGGCCACGGGCGAGCGCACCGGCGAGGTGACCGAGTCGCCGGTCTACAAAGACCGCACCATCGTGGGCAATGCCCAGCCCAAGCTGAACCTGGGGTGGAACAACACCTTGGCCTACAAGAACTGGAGCATGAACATGTTCTTCACCGGTGTCTTCGGCAACAAGATCTACAACGGTTCGCGCGCCCACTATACCGCGCCCGACTTCTTCACTGGCGGCAAGAACGTGCTGAAGGAGTTTATCTACGACCGTCCCGCCACCGACACCTATTCCAACGTGCCCTCTGACCGCTTCCTCGAGAACGGCAGCTACTTCAGGCTGCAGAGCCTCTCGCTGGGTTATACGTTCACCCATTTCAACGACTGGATACAGTCGGCGCAGCTCTATGTAACCTGCAACAACGTCTTCACCATTACAGGCTACAAGGGGCTTGACCCAGAGGTCAACCTCGGTGGCATCGACCCCGGTGTAGACTATCGCTGGAGCAACTATCCCCACACTCGCACGGTGATGGTGGGCGTGAAGGTTAACTTCTAATCATTTAGGTGGGTTCTATTAATTACCACCGAAACAAAAAAATAAATAATGGGTTGCGTTTTGCCATCTTTCGGCCTCTCTTCGGCTCAAATTGCCAGTTCGCTCAGTCGTTATGCCCGCATAACTCCTTCGCTCGCTTACAATTTGACCTCGAAGATAGTCTCGAAATCTGACAAAGCTAATTAATATTACCCACCTTAAAAGGATACACAACATGAATGCAAAGATAAAAATGATGTTTGCCATTGGCTTGATTGCACTGACAGCCGGTTGTACTGACTTGGATGTTCCTGTCAAGTCACAATATACGGCTTATCCCAACAGCGCTGTGGCGCTGGATGCGCAGATGGCCGGTATCTACAGTCAGTTGAGGGGTGTGCTGGGCCGTCGTTATATGGAGGCCATGACGCTGTCGAGTGATGAGCACACCGCCGTGTCGTACAGTGGTGGATGGATAGACGGCGAGGCATACGCCCACCCGAGTCTGCACAACTATAGCTATGAGGATGCCACCATCGACTGGATGGGCGAGCTGGGTACCGGATGCGTGAAGGCCAACGAGGTCATCAACAGCGATGCCGACGTGAAGTATAAGGCACCGGCACGGGCCATGCGCGCCTATTTTGAGTTTATCATGATGGACTGCTGGGGAGACGCACCCATCATCGACGAGACGGTGGAGGGTATCGACATACGTGACCGCCAGCCGCGTGCCGACGTGGCCAGGTACATTGAGAAGGAGCTGCTGGAGATTATCCCCCAACTCTCTACTGAGGTGGGAGGTGAGAACTATGGCAAGCCCAACAAGTATATGGCGCAGGCCTTGCTGGCCAAGCTCTATATCAACTGGCCGGTCTACACCGCGGCATCGGTTGACCAGTATGATGTTGCCACGGCCAAGAACGAGAAGCTGGACGACTGTATCAAGGTATGCGACGAGATCATCAAGAGTGGCAAGTTCAACCTTGGGTCGATGGCCTATCGGTTCAAGTTCGGTCCAAAGAATACCGAACTGAACGTCGAGGACTTTATCTATGTGATGCCCTATGACACCTATACGGCTACGGGGATGCAGTATGGTCGTGCCCATTCTTACAAGGACGTGAAGAGCATGTCGCCCAGCTACTATGGTATGAATCTCTCCAATTCGGGGGGTGGCTACATGACCATGACACCAGAGTTTGCCAGCTTGTTCAGCCTGCCTGGCGATGAGCGCAACAACTGCGTGATCGGCGATACGGTTCATGTTTATGACCCCGAGACGCTGCTTCCCACCACCCAGGTAGCTAAGGACCGCAGGGGTAACCCGCTGGTGCTGACCAAGACGATCAGTGTGCGTAACAACGACATGAAGACCATGGATATCGGTGACGATGTGGAAGGCTGGCGGCAGGGCTATCGCTCGGTGAAGTTCTTCGTCATCAACGATGACTTCAAGAATGGTCGCAACCAGAGCAACGACCTGCCTATCTTCCGTTATGCCGACATCCTGCTGATGAAGGCTGAAGCCATCACCCGTGGTGGGACAGCCACCAACGGCGATACGCCACAGTCGCTGTTCAACCAAATCAGAGCCTATGTCCATGCACCGCTGCTCGACCACAACCCCTCGTTGCAGGAACTCTACGACGAGCGTGGACGTGAGTTCTTTAGCGAGAGCTGGAGACGCAACGACATGATCCGGTTCGGGCATTTCGAGGACGAGTTCTTCCCTCATTACAAGAACAACACCAACGCCAACTTCGACAAGACGCGCCGGATATTCCCCATCCATAAGGATGTGCTTGACAACAATCCAACTTGGCAGCAGAATCCGGGGTATTGAAGTGACACGAATAGTCATTAAGGCGGGTTGAGAAACCCGCCTTTTTCAATCTGACAAGCTATGACAAGGCGAATCTGTTATCTATTGCTCTGGATGCTCCTCGCTCCGGTTATCAACATTGATGCGGCGCAAAGAGAGGTTGTGGTCCATGCCCGCGACCTCGGCCTCAAGGGCGACGGGAGGACCCTCTGCACGACGGTGCTGCAGCGTGCCATCGACCGGCTGGCGGCGCGGCGCGGTGGGACGCTGGTCGTCGACTCGGGCGTGTATCTCACGGGTAGCCTCGAACTCAGGAGCGGCATCACCTTGAGGCTTGAGCGTGGGGCCACGTTGCTCGGCTCTGTCAATCCCTACGATTACCGGCCTATAGCGGCGGGCACCGCGGGTAACGATACGCGCAACGACAATTCGGCACGGGCACTGCTTGTGGCCTACAAGGCCTCGGGCATCAGCATCGTAGGCGAGGGTACCATAGACGGTAACGGACTGCAGCTGGCCCTCAACGCCGACAGCCTGCACCACACCGGTGAACTGGTGGATGCCCATTACAACGTGCGCAGGCAGCGGCCCAGTGAGCTGGTGCGACCCAAGCTGGTGTTCTTCTCAGGGTGTTCCCAGGTGCGCATGGAGGGCGTGAACTGCCGCAACAGTGCCAACTGGGGACTGTCGTTCGAGCAATGCAAGGACGTGGTGTTGCAACAGCTCAATGTCTACAACCGGGCCTACTGGAACAACGACGGCATCGACCTCACCGACTGCGAGCGGGTGAGGGTGACCCAGTGTAGGGTCGACGCGGCCGACGACGGCATCTGCCTGAAGTCGTACCATGCCGACAGCGGCAACCGCGACGTGGCCATCACCGACTGCGAGGTGGTGAGCAGTGCCAGCGCGGTGAAGTTTGGCACGGGCTCGTGGGGTGCCTTCGAGCGTATCGTGATCGAGCGCATCAAGGTGAAAGACACGTTTCGTTCGGCCATCGCCATCGAGAGCGTGGACGGTGCACGGATAGAGGACGTCAGGGTGAGCGACATCCATGCCGTGAATACCGGCAACGCCATCTTCATCCGTCTGGGCCAACGGTCAGGGGAGCGCAAGGGCGTGGTGCGCAATGTCACCATCTCCAATCTCTACTGTCAGGTGCCCTTCGGTCGTCCCGACGAGGCCTAAGACCTGCGCGGGCCAGAGGTCGACTTTTTCCATAACCCCTTTCCCAGCAGCATCTGTGGCATTCCGGGCAACCGCATCGAGGACGTGACGCTGGAGAATATCGAGGTGGCATGTCCCGGAAGGGCCACCCGGGGCATGGCCTATATGCCGCTGTGGCGCGCCAAGGATGTGCCCGAGCAGGTGGACAAATACCCGGAGTTCTCGATGTTCGGTGAGTTGCCGGCCTATGGTCTCTATCTGCGTCATGTGGACGGTATCATCCTGCGCAATGTCAGGTTCACCCTCGCGGCGCCTGACTTCCGGCCGGCCATCGTCATGGAAGACGTCGTGCGTCCTGTCTTCGACGGGGTGACACCGCATGAGGTCCATGAGATGAAATAGGCTTCTCATTAATTTATATATACAGCAAAGATTTATTCAAAACAGAAAGCAAGATGAAAACGCAGTTGATCAAGACGTTCGTATGGGCGAGCGCGGTCTTTGTTCTTGGGTTGACACCCTCGCTGGGATTCTCGCAGGAGGCCCAGTCCGACTCGCTGGTCTATGGCACGTTCATTCGCAACGATGCCACTGTCTACTATTGCAACCACAGCGGGGTAACGGTGACGGTGGATGTCACAGGAGGGTTAGACCAGCCCGAGATTGCCATCTCCAATGCCACCGATGTGCCTTTCAACTTCGATCCCCAGCAGACCACGGTCTCGGTGTATCGTGTCTCCACGCCGTCGAAGAAGTATAGGCATCAGATTGGGGTGTTCCGGTTGAGGAAAGACGACTTGAAAGACCTTCAGCGCGACACGCTCACGGTGCTGCCCTATAGTCAATATGTGAAGAAAACAAGGCGCAGTCAGTTCTGGGCCGATATGTTCAGCAGCATGATCGTGGGGGCTACTTACGCGAATGACCAACAGACCAGCGATATCATCGGTTACGCGGAGAATGAAAGACAAGACCGGGAGCGCGAACAGGTCATGAAGCGCATTGACGAAGACTACTGGCGTACCAACACCATCCTGCCGCACACGAGCCACAAAGGCTTCATTGCTATCAAGAAACTGAAGGCCGACCACCTCATCCTCGACATACCGGTGAATGGCGCGGTGTGTCATTTTGAAATCCTCCCCGATAAAGTTCGCTAAGATGTCCTACTTCTCCTACTCCTGTCTGCGCCTGCCGAAACGGCTCGCCGCCCTTGTCAGTTTGCCCTTGTCGGTGCTGTGGTGCGCCGCCCAGTCGCTGTCCACCCATGTCGACCCGCGCATCGGCAGCGAGGGGGTGGGGCGTGTGTTTGTGGGTCCGTGTGCGCCGTTCGGCATGGCCAAGCCAGGCCCCGACGCGGTGTCGATGCCCAATGCAGGCTGGGCCCCTCTGCCCGAACGTGTAAAAGGCTTCTCGCAGACCCATGTCAGTGGCACGGGGGGTGGCCAGAAGTATGGCAATGTGCTCATCCAGCCCATCAGGTATGACGACGCACCCGGCTATACCGGACTGCTGCTGCCATCGGGCGAGGTGGTGCGCCATCCGGTCTACAGCTACCAGCGCCGTGGCGAGACGGTGGCGCTGGGATATTATGCCTGCACCTACGACAACGGCGTGCGCACCGAGGTGACGGCCTCCGACCGTTGCGCGCTTTACCGCTTCACCGGTGCCACGGGATTGATAGTCGATGTGGCCTCGTTTCTGGGCATGGACACCATTCCCAATAAGCGCGAGGCGCAGCAGTATGTGGCCTCTGCGGTCGAGGTGACGAGCCTGCGCGAGGTGGTGGGGTCGACGACCGTCCGCGGCGGCTGGAACAACGGCGACGCCTACACGGTGTACTTTGCGCTGCAGACTGACGTGCCCATGACGGCGGCCGTGCAGGGTGGTCCATATTTTGTGAAGGCACGCTTCGCGGCCCCGCAGGTGAATGTCAAGGTGGGCATCTCGTATGTTTCCATCGATCAGGCCCGTCGCAACATTGTGGCGCGCGGCTTCGACGCCCAGCGCAAGGCCTTGACCAAGGCATGGGAGGGGATGCTCGCCCGCGTGCCCTACCAGGGCACGGCCAAGGAGATGCGGATGTTCTACACCGCCCTCTACCACACCCTGCTCATGCCCGTCGACAAGACCGGCGAGAACCCCAAGTGGGAGGGGGGCGACTACTATGACGACTACTATGCGCTGTGGGACACCTACCGCACATCGTTCCCACTGCTCATGGACTACTATCCCGAGCGTGCCGTGCCGATGATCAACGCGCTGCTCAACATCTACCGGCACGAAGGCTATATGCCCGATGCCCGCAGCGGCGACTGCAACGGTAGAACGCAGGGTGGGTCGCACGGTGAGGTGGTCATCGCCGACGCCTTCGCCAGGGGGCTGAAGGGCATCGACTATGAGCTGGCCCTGCAGGCCATGCTGAAGGATGCCGAGGTGCCGCCGGCCGATGACGAGAAAGAGGGACGTGGCGGTCTGGAGCTGTACCACCGCCTGGGCTATGTGCCCTACGGCATCGCGAGGGCGGGCACACGCACCGTGGAGTATAGCTTCGACGACTGGTGCATCGCACAGGTGGCACGCGGCCTGGGGCACGACGACCTCTACCGCAAGTATATGGCGCGCTCGCGCAACTGGCGTAACCTCTGGCGTGACGACTACGAATGGCAGGGCATGCGCGGGTTCATCCTCCCGCGCGACGCCTCGGGCCACTGGCTCGACTCGGTGCCTTGGGGCAAGTCGAAGGTGTTTCATCCGCTCATCCCCTACAAGCCCGACACAAAGGTGGCTCCCTGGCACATCGCCTGGTGGGACACGTTCTTCTACGAGGCCCTCTCGGCAGAGTATTCGCTCAGCGTGCCTCACGACGTGCCGACGCTCATCGGGCTGTGCGGGGGTGAGGAGGCCTTCCGCCAGCGCCTCGATACCTTCTTCGACAACGGCCACTACAATGTGGGCAACGAGCCTTCGTTTCTCACGCCTTACCTCTATCATTATATCGGCAGGCCCGACCTGAGTGCCCGGCGCGTGTCGCAGATCGTCAACCGTTACTTCTCCGACACCCCCGACGGGTTGCCCGGCAACGACGACAGCGGGGCCATGTCGGCCTGGCTTGTGTGGGCCATGCTGGGGAGATATCCGGTAACGGCAGCCTCCCCCGACCCCTCCGGTATAGAAAAAGCCTCCCCCGACCCCTCCGGTAGG
>CAZBQA010000100.1:0-9190 GCA_964493905.1 uncultured Prevotella sp. | reverse complement strand
TTATTGCTTCTCAGCCCTTGCATGGCGATGGCACAGAAATATGTGGGTGGCGACATCTCGCTGCTGCCCACTTATGAAGAGCATGGCGTGCGCTACCTCGACCGCAACGGCGCGCAGGTGCAGCCCCTCGAGTATTTCGGACAGGCAGCACAGTGGAACGCCATGCGCGTGCGCCTCTTCGTAGACCCGTCGAAGGCCGATGCCACCGACCGGGACGAGGGCGTGAGGCAAGACCTCGACTATGTGACGGCCCTGTGCAAGCGTATCAAGGCCGCGGGCTATGCGCTCATGCTCGACTTCCACTATTCTGACACCTGGACCGACCCCGGACAGCACAGCACGCCGGCGGCCTGGAACACCAGCAACGTGAGTGTGCTGAGCGACAGCGTGTATCGCTATACCCTGCGCTGCCTCACGCACCTGAAGGACAACGGGGCAGCCCCCGACTTCATCCAGCCGGGCAACGAGATTACCTACGGCATGCTTTGGCCCTCAGGAAGATGCTACCCCGACGGCAGCAACTATGGCACGGGCACGTTTGCCAACATGGTGGTGTATCTCAAGGCAGGCATCAAAGCCTGCAGGAAGGTATGCCCCCAGGCCAAGATTGTGATCCACACAGAGATGAGCCGCTCCGCCTATGTGACGTCGTTCTACAACACGCTGGGCAACCAGGTCGACTACGACATCATCGGACTGAGCTACTATCCCGACTATCACGGCACACTCTCGACACTCAACAGCGTGCTCACCACGCTGGAGAGCCAGCATGCCGACAAGGACATCATGATTGTGGAGACGGGCTACGGTGCCAAATGGTCGCTCAACGGCACCTACAGCAGTACGGTACAGCAGACCTGGCCGCTGTCGGAGGAGGGACAGCGCAAGTTCACCACCGACCTCATCGCCACGCTCAGCAGCCATAGCAAGGTGACGGGCCTGTTCTGGTGGATGCCCGAAGACAATGAATACTGGGCCGACAGCAACCCCGCGCGCAGCCACTGGTGGAACGCCTCGCTCTACACCCAGGACACGGGCAAGCCCCTGGCTGCGATGTTCGAGCTGCAGCGGTTCATCGGCAAAGACCCCACAGGCATTGCACAAACACCGCTTGCTACCACCCCAGATGATACGAACAACGCTATTTTCAACCTGCAAGGCCAGCGCATGACATCGAAAGCTGCACTGCCTACAGGCATCTATATCAGCAACGGCAAGAAGTTTGTCGTAGGCAAGTAAGAACCAATAAAAAGCCAAGTAAGAACCAACAAAAAGCCATGATAAGACTGTTACATGGAACAAGTCTTATCATGGCTTTCTTGATGTCGTAGCGGCTACCGCTAAAGAGGTTACTCCTCCGTAGTGGTTTCTTTCACCACCTTCGGGCCCCGCACCTTGTCGTGGCGCGTGAGGCCGCTCTTGATCTGGATGTTGATACCATCGCTCAGTCCGGTCGTCAACTTCTTGCGGGTGTAGGTCTTCTTCTCGCCCGAGCCGGTGATGACATACACATAGCTGTTGTTGCCGCTAAACTCGATGGCACTCTCGGGAACCGTCAGGGCCTGGCGAGCCTCGGCCAGCACAATCTCGGCATTGGCCCCATAGCCCGAACGGATCTGACCGCCACCCACGCCATGTACCGCCGCCTTGATCTCAAACTGGTTGGCACCGTTGCTCTCCACGGCCTTGGGCGAGATATACTCGAGCGAGGCCTGCAGTTTCTCGTCTTGCAGGGCACCGATGGTGATCTTCATCGGCATGCCCGTCACCAGCTGTCCCACCTCGGTCTCGTCGACATTGCCCCTGAAGATGAGGTCGCCCATGTTGGCCACAGTGGCGATGGTGGTACCGTCGTTGAAGGTATTGGAGAGGATGACCGTGTTGCCCACCTTCACCGGCACATCGAGGATGAGTCCGCTGATGGTCGACCGTATGAGCGTGCTGCTCGTGCTGGCATTCTGTGCGGCCACACCGTCGCGCACCACCTCCATGTGATCGCGTGCGGCGCGCACCTCCTCCTGTGCCTGCTGCAGCGCCTGCCGCTTCTGGTCGTAGTCGTTGCCCGACACCAGCCCCTTGTCGTAGAGTGCCTTCATGCGGTCGTAGTCGACCTTGGCCTGTGCCGCGTTGATGCCGGCGAGACGCATACGCGCCTGTGCCGCGCTGAGCTGTCCCTCATCGGGAATGACCTGCACCTTGGCAATGATCTCGCCTGCTGCCACCATCTGTCCAGCCTCCTTATAGATATCGGTGATGATACCCGAAATCTTAGGCTTCACGCTCACCTCGTTCCTGGGCTCGATTTTACCAGTAATCACAGTTGTCTTCCGAATGTCCTGTACGGTTGGCGTAAACTCCTCATAGGCCACAGGCTGCGGTCTACTCTTGCTCCAAAGGAACACAAACGTACCGATAAAGATGAGCAGAACGATAGCTGCCACAATGAACTTAAAATATTTTTTCATCTCTGTTAATGGTTTTGCTGCTAATAAAAAGCACTGTTACTCGTCGCGCATGGCATCTACCGGTTTGATGCTCATGGCCCTGGCTGCCGGTGCCAAGCCAGACAGCACGCCCAAGATGCTGAGCAATGCCACCGCCGCGAGTGCTGTCCAGAAGTCGACCTGGAAGTGTGCGGCCACGATGCCGTCGGTGGTGTTGCCCACTTCGAGCATTTGCAGGATGATGACGGCAAAGAGGATGCCGCTCATACCAGCCACCGCAGTAAGCACGATGCTCTCGGTAATGATTTGTGAGAGGATGGTGCGTGGCGTGGCACCGATGGCGCGGCGAATGCCAATCTCCGTGGTGCGCTCGCGTACGGTCACCATCATGATGTTCGACACCCCGATGGCTCCCGCCAACAGCGTACCGATGCCCACCAGCCAGATGAGGAAGTTGACGCCGCTGAAGAGGCTGTCCATCATGCCGAACATCACCTCGGTGTTGATAATGGTGATGGCCTTCTCATCCGTGGGGTCAATGTGGTGGGCATAGCCAAGCACTTCGCGAATGCGAGAAGAAATCTTCGACATACGGAACCCCGGCTTTGCCGTAGCACAGATCAGGTCGATGTCATTGCCTCGGTTATAGGCATGCTGCACCAGACTGATGGGCACCGTCACCGATTCTTCCGCCCGTCCATTGATATTCATGTTTCCAGCCGCATAGTCGACCCCCACCACTTGGTAATAGGCGGAGTCAATACGCACGCGTTGCCCGCAAGGGTCGCCTCCGCCGGGGAACAGGGTCTTATAGATTTTCTTACCCAACACACACACCTTACGGCCCTGGGCAATATCCATATCATTGATATACCTACCATAATACATCACCGGCTCCTCTATCTTGGTATAGTTGGGCAACAGTCCTTTGAACGAACAAGTGGCTTTCTTGTCACGGAAGGTAGCTGTCTTACCCCATAGCGTGAGCATAGGACTCACAATATCGAGCTCGGGCATCTGTTGCTTCAGCCGGGTGATGTCTTGATAGGTCATGCTCCATGTGCGTCCCTTTCGGAATCCGTGGTAGGCCTTGGTCGTAGCCTGAGGGAAAATGATGCCGCTATTGGTGGCGAATCCCGCAAAGTTGTTGTTGAGCAGTTCCTTCATGCCCTGCCCGCCTCCGATAAGTGCCACGAGCATGAAGATGCCCCAAAACACGCCGAATCCTGTCAGGAACGACCGTGCCTTATTGCGTGTGATGGTGTCGAGTATTTCGCGATAGCTGTCTATATCGAATCTCATTCTGCCCGTAATGCTTCTATAGGTTGTACGTTAGCGGCCCGCCGTGCCGGCACAAAGCCAGCCAGGGTGCCCGCGATAATCATCAGCACTGTGGCCTCGACACATACGTCGAGTCCCACCGTGGGATCAAGAAAAGTGGTGATGGCACGTCCCACGCCCACGTCCACGGTCTGGTGGCCCAGTGTGGCATCCATGTATTGGTTGGCGGCAATGCCCAGCAGCATACCGATGTAACCGAAGAAGGTGGTGATAATCACACTCTCGATAATCACCAGTCGGAGGATGCTCCAGGGCTTGGCACCGATGGCCTTGCGGATGCCAAACTCACGCGTGCGCTCTTTCACCGAGATGAGCATGATATTGCTCACACCCACGATGCCGCTGAGCAGCGTGAAGATACCCACTATCCACAGGGCGGTGCGGATAATCGACATGCCCTGTGCCATCTGCATGGCCTGGGTGAAACGGTTCCATATCCACACGGCCTCATCGTCGTCGGGGGCAGCCCGGTGGTTGCTGTTGATGTACGACTTGTATTGTTTCTCGAACGCTTCGTTGTCTCTCTCGGTCTCGAGGCCGTGGAACGAGAACACGATGTTGTCGGTCTTGTCACCCCTACCATACATGGTACGCAGGGTGTTGAAGGCCGTATAGGTGTCGGTACTCATGCCACTGTTGTCACTACTGTTGATACCAATCACCTGAAATGCGAAGTTTCCTACCTTCACATACTTGCCCACCAACGACAATGGGCTCTTTGGCTCCAGCTCTTTGGCCTGGTTCTCACTGATGACCAACACCTTGCGGCGCAGCTCGTTGTCTATCTCGTTGATGAAACGCCCCGCCACCATGTCGAGTTTATTGATCTCATCATCGTTGGGATACACGCCATTCACCGTGCTGCTCACATAGTTCTCGCCATTGCTGATGGTGACACCGCCCTGCTGAATCTCACCGCCCACCGTCTCCACATACTGCGAGAAACGGTCAGACGTGGTATGCATGTCGCGGTCGTTGAGTTCGATAGAACGACCTTCCCTCAGACCCTTATAAGCCTTTGAAGTCATGCCGCCGCCCACCATCATCGAGTTGCTCATGAAGCTGCGGTTGTTGTTGGTCATGCCGTTGATGAGACCGTTGCCCGCCCCCAGCAGGAAGATGAGCATAAAGATGCCCCATGCCACGGCAAACCCCGTGAGGGCTGTGCGCAGCTTATTTCTCCGGGCCGTGGCCCATATCTCTTCGAGCACGTCTCTCATTGTCTATTGGCTTTAGGCGTTATTTCATATATCCTGAGGTGCCGAAGGGCGAGGCGTTGTGGTCGAGGTTCTCCTCGATGGCCCCAATCAGTCCGTCTTTGATGCGGATAATCTTGTTGGTCTCGTTGGCCACACCGCTCTCGTGGGTCACCACCACGATGGTCTTGTGCTCCTCGGCATTGAGTTTCTTGAGCAGCTCCATCACCTCCACGCTGGTCTTCGAGTCGAGGGCACCGGTGGGCTCGTCGGCCAGGATGATCTTGGGATTGGTAATCAGGGCGCGGGCAATGGCCACACGCTGCTTCTGACCGCCCGACATCTCGTTGGGATAGTGGTCGGCCCAGGGCAGCAGGTCGAGTTTCTCAAGATACTCCAGGGCCATCTGATGGCGCTTGCGGCGCGACACGCCCTGGTAGAACAGGGGCAGCTCCACATTCTCCACCGCCGTCTTGAACCCGATGAGGTTGAAGCTCTGGAAGATAAAGCCGATGAGCCGGTTGCGGTATTCGGCCGCCCGTCGCTCGCTCAGGTTCTTGATGAGCGTGTCGGCCAGCACATACTCGCCGCTGTCGTAGCTGTCGAGGATGCCCAATATATTTAATAAGGTGGACTTTCCCGACCCCGAGGCACCCATGATCGAGACAAACTCACCCTCCTCGATGTCGAGGCTGATGCCCTTGAGCACATGCAGCGGCTGTGCGCCGAAATACGTCTTGTTGATGTCTTTGAGGTAAATCATATTGTCTGATAGACGTTTGCCGTCTGTGCTAAAGTTGCACAGACGGCATAAAAATTACGTTCCCGCTGCTTATTTCTTATCGGCGCAGCAAGCCTTCTGCTTGTCCTGGGCTTCCTTTTTTTCCTCGCCGCAGCAGCTACCGGTACCTTTACAGCCTGCAATCTTGCCCTGCTCCTTCAGCTCGGCAAGCTTGGTGCCAATCTTCTCATGCTGCACCGTGCCCAGCACCACTTTGCCCTCGGGGTCGAGCAGATAGTACGTGGGAATCCATTGCACCTGATAAGCCTGGTCGATCTTGGTGCCTTTCTTCCATTTCACCAGTTCGCTGGTATGCAGCCAGCTCAGGCCGTTCTTCGCGATATAGTTGCTCCACGCCGCCTTGTCGGTGTCGAATGAGATGCCGATAAACTGCACACCCTTCTTGCCAAACTGCTCGTAGAGGGCCTTCACCTCGGGCATGTCCTTGCGGCAGTCGGAGCACCACGATGCCCAGAACTCAAGCACGACATACTTGCCGCGGAAGTCGCTCAACTTCACGTCCTTCACCGAGTCATTGTTCTGTATGGTGAAGTCGGGTGCCTCGGTGCCGGGCTTCAGCAAGTTGGCGGCATACTTGGCATCCACATCCTCTGCAGTCTCCTGCGCGCCGATGGTCAGCACGCTGGCCATCAGCATGATGACCGTCCATAACATTTTCTTCATACGTTGTTTTCTCCTTTAATAAAATGATGTTGATGATTCACTTTTTGTGGGTCGCTGTTGCGGCACAAGGCTTTGTTGAAACACCTTCTCGCCCTTGCGAAACCGCCCCCGAGGCCTCTGACACCCTTGTATGGCGAGCCACCCGACAAGATACTGCACAACCTTTTGCTGTATCAGAATAAGGTTGTCATCGCATTCTTCCATGTGCATATGGTGTTGACAGCTGTCAACTATATGCAAAGATAAACAATTCTTTCACGCTGTCAAAGTTTTGTTCTCCTTTTCTGCCGGATGTACAGAATACAATTTCCGATGACTGTCGCCCACAGACGGGATCCCACATCTTCTGAAAGCCATATCACGCGCCGAGAGTCAACAGCCTACCCAAGCAAATATTTTAACAATGTTTCGCTGTAAACATACCAGTATCGGTCAATGTAATACCAGGCTTAAATTATCTGTCACAAAGAAATTCCTGCATACTCGTCTTCTCAAAGCACTCTCCTGGTCTACCGGCTACACCTTTACGGCAGCGTGTACGTTGCCTTGTCGTGCTGTGACAACTGCCTAATCGCATTGTGCTTCGAGTCGAACCACGATCTGCTTCGAGTCGAACTACAGCCTGCTTCGAGTCGAACCACAGCCTGCTTCGAGTCAAACCATAATTCCATCAGATTTTAACCAGGTCATGGCCAGTATCAAATCACTCCATGAATGCTATCGATAGGCTGTTCAGGAGGCATCTAATCGTGAATTGGTATGGTGCTATAGAGAATGATGGTATTGTGATAACGCGAACACTTCAGGAGCCATTCATCTTGCCGAAGAGCCTCATCAGAATGGTTCTTGCCTATCTTCCTCGCAAAAATAGTGGCGATGTACCCAACAGACAGATTGTCATACAAGCCATGGTCGAAGGGGGGCTGCAACCCAATATCCAAAATGCAGGACTGACGCCCAAAAAGTGTCGCTAGAATTCGAACCCTATATCAAGAATAAAGCAAAGAATAAAATAAGTCAAAACACAGACTCTACTTGATTAATCTACCAACTCTCCAAGCTAATATTTCTTCATTTACATTCTTCCTTATATTTTCGTTTTTGTTCTGCATCCACCATCACTTGTGACTGCGATTCACAAAACAACTTAGTCACTTCTTAATGACTAAGACAAATGACTAAGATAAAATCCTCACATATTTTTGATTTCGGCTGTTGGGTTTCTCTGGTATCGTCATTTCAATAAAGCCGCCTTCAATCAATGGATCTATATAGCGGATTTTAGTGTTATTACGATGCTTCAGCCCTAAGCGCATTATTATCTCTGTAAGACTTTTAGGGGGGGGCGCAGAAGGCTATCACTTCGTTCATTATTTCCGTGGACTTAGATGCTGACTTAGTCACTTTTTCCCAATCAATGACCAAGTTAAGTGACAAAGATGGTTGCGCCATCACCTCAAATGCGTTATTTCTGGCAACGGGCAGCCTAGATACAGATGAATGAACGCCAACGCACTACGCTCAATAGATTCCTGGATGGCCACGAATCTAAAATCACAACCAAGAATTGGGCTCAGATGAATTATTGCTCCAAGGATACGGCCATCCGCGACATTCAGGATTTGGTGGCCAAACAAGTGTTGCGCGAGAACATCTCTGAAGCTAAGCGTCCAAGCTACTCGATTATCTACGAAGGGGATGACCTAGCTAACTATAATAGGGCTGACGCCCTATCCTCTGCTATGTCGCCCCTCTTGGGCTTACCTGCAAATTATGAAAACGCGATTGCAGAGAACTCATTCTGAAATTTCAATTGGATTATAAGGCAAGACTTTATGAAAGAGTTTTAGTGTTTCAGAATCATCTATATGATTTGGATTGAGCCCCATTTTAACCCCCGACATTTCTGCGGCTTCAAAAAAGGACATTTCACTTTTTGCCTTATCGAATTCCTTTTGACTGACTTTCTCATAATGATTGAGATCTTGGGGCAACGTAATCAATTCAGAGCCATCAGCATGTTGAAGGCCAATAGCCTTAAACACATATTGATTTGTCTGGTCAGAAGCTTGCAAAATGAGCCCTGGCAAGCCTCTTAGTTTCCACGGCCCAAAATCCAAAGGGATGTCCTCTGTGAACCATACGCGCCAATCTCGGCCTTTATAGTGTGTGGTTGCCAAGGTGCAATTATAACCAAGAATAGTTGTGCTGCTATCGGCAATCACATGCCATTGGGGCTCAGCCATTTCCTCGTTTATCTTATAAAATACGTGATAAATGGCATCCGTAACCGTAGTCATCCCCTTTGGGTAGTTCTGATATACTTTCCACGTAATAGCACCCCGAAGAGCGTTCGCCCTCTTGAACTTCATGCCTTGACTATACGTAAGATAGCGCAAAGAGTCTCTGAGGTAATTGGTGTAGCTATAAAAGCAACTTTTGCTTCGACCTATGTCAAGCCGCATGATGTCTGTTGAATAGATATAATGCCCTGACGAGTCTTTCATAGCCGGGTTGGAGACCGACTGGGTTTCATAACTAATGCGGTAAGCCACGCTGTCGATTGCCTCACCTGCATACGGAGGAATGTTCTGAGCTCTTGTTGTTAGAAAAACAAGAGACATCAACAAGGTAAAAATAATACTTTTCATATACGTTGTGTTATACCATCTTTTGCTATGTATATGAGTCCGCAACTTCAAGATAGAAGTGCAATTTCTGGGTGTGGTATAGCTTAATAATCT
>CAZBQA010000099.1:0-9200 GCA_964493905.1 uncultured Prevotella sp. | reverse complement strand
GGCACTTTCACCTTAATCTTGTCGAAGCCCTCACCATACACGCCGATGACAGAGCTCTGGCTCACGAAGGCATTGGGGTCGATCATCTTGATGAGTCGGAAGATGCTCGTGCTCTCGCGTTTCTTGGCCAGGATACACAGCACCTTCATCTCTTGGCCGGTGTACCAGCCGTGGCCGTCGAGGATGGTCACGCCATGGTCCATCTGCGTGCCGATGGCATTGGCAATCTCCTGGTATTTCTTCGAGAAGATCATAAACTGCACCGACTCGCGGCGGGCGTTCATCACATAGTCGAGCATGAAGTTCTCGACCACCATGGTGCAGAGACCGAACACCACCTTATGTACGCGCGAGATGCCGTCGCCAAACTGCGGGACAAAGATACAACTGGCGATGATACAGAGGTCTACGGCAATGAGTACCTGTCCGAGCGAGAAGTTATAGTATTTGTTCACCGAGGCGGCAATGATGTCGGTGCCGCCCGTGGAGCCGTTGTTCATGAAGACGATGGCCAGCGATGTGCCGGTTATGGTACAGCCGATGAGCAGCGACATGAAGTCCTGTCCTTCGCCGAGAATCTTCACGTAGTTGCCGGCATCGTCCATGGGCATCAACTTTTGTGCCAGCCAGAGCAGGAACGACAGCGCGAAGATGGCATAGATGGTCTTCATCAGGAATTTCAGACCCAGAATCTTCAAGGCCAGAGCCAGCAACAGGGCGTTGATGACAAAGTAGCTGTCCTGGATGGGGATGCGGATGGCATAGAAGATGATGGCGGCTAGACCGGTCACGCCGCCCGTCACAATCTCGTAAGGCAGCAGAAAGGTAGTCCATGCAAAGGCATAAAGAATCAGACCCAGCGTCAGAAACACATAGTCCTTAGCCTCGTTGAAAATGATTTGGTGGTTGATAGTCATGGGTGGGGGGATTGGGCTTGCCCTATAAGTCAGGAGCAGAGCAATGAATGTGTTTATCGATTGAAAGGTATTTCGGTCCCTTAGCTAGAAAGGGATAGAACAAGGGATTGTTGAATGAGAAGGTTGCTGGACTGGCTTGTTCGTGACCCCATCCCCTGTCTTAGGGGACTAAGACCCACCAACAAACCAGCCCACCAGCCCACTATTTCACCACAATATTGATGATTTTCTTGGGCACGACGATGACCTTGACGATCTGCTTGCCGTCGAGGAACTTGGCGCTGCGCTCGTCTTCTAGCGTGGCCTTCTCGATGGCATCGTTGGTGGCATCGGCGGCAAACATCTTCTGGAAGCGTGCCTTACCGTTGAAGCTCACCGTCATCTGGATCTCGTCTTCCTTCAGGTATTCTTCGTTCCACTCAGGCCACTGCGCGTCGCACACCGAGGTGCTCTCGCCCAGCTGCTCCCACAGCTCTTCGGCGATGTGGGGTGCGAAGGGAGCCAGCAGGACGACCACCTGCCTCAGCACCTCACGGCTGTGACACTTCTGCTGCCCGAGTTCGTTCACGCAGATCATGAATGCCGAGATGCTGGTGTTGAATGAGAACGACTCGATGTCGCCTGTCACCTTCTTGATGAGTTTGTGCAGACTCTTCAGGCTGTCCTTGCCGGCGGTGGTGTCGTCGACGATGAACTGGTCGGTGCGGTTGTCCCAGAAGAGGTTCCACAGTTTCTTGAGGAATCTGAAACATCCGTCGATGCCGTTGGTGTCCCACGGCTTGCTGGCTTCCACCGGACCGAGGAACATCTCATACAGGCGCAGCGTGTCGGCACCATAGTCGCGTATGATGTCATCGGGATTGACAACGTTGTACATCGACTTCGACATCTTCTCGATGGCCCAGCCGCAGACATACTTGCCGTCTTCGAGGATAAACTCGGCCTGGGCGTACTCGGGGCTCCATTTCTTGAACTCCTCGATGTTGAGCACATCGTTCTTCACCAGGTTCACCCACACGTGGATGGGTGTCACGTCCTTGTAGTTGTTGCGCAGGTTGTAGCTCACAAACACCGGCTTGTCGCTGGTGCTAAGCTCGTTCACACGATACACAAAGTTGCTGCGACCCTGTATCATGCCCTGGTTGATGAGCTTCTGGAAGGGCTCCTCCTCACAGCTCACGCCCTGGTCGAAGAGAAACTTGTTCCAGAAACGGCTGTATATCAGGTGTCCCGTGGCATGCTCGGTGCCACCCACGTAGAGGTCTACGTGGCGCCAGTATTCGTCGGCCGACTGGCACACCAGCGCCTTGTCGTCGTGCGGATCCATGTAGCGCAGATAGTAGGCACTCGACCCGGCAAAGCCCGGCATGGTGTAGAGGTCGATGGGGAACACCGTCTGCTCGTCGATGAGACTGTTCTCCACTATGCAGTTCTTCTTGGTGTCCCAGGCCCATTTCTCGGCGCGGCCCAGTGGCGGCTCGCCCGTCTCGGTGGGCTTATACTCCTTGATCTCGGGCAGTTCGATGGGCAGACACTCCTCGGGAATCATCTTGGGAATGCCGTTGTCGTAGTACACCGGGAACGGCTCGCCCCAGTAGCGCTGGCGCGAGAAGATGGCATCGCGGATGCGGAAGTTCACCTTCACGCGTCCGATGCCCTTGTCGGCCACAAACTTCTTGGTGGCGGCGATGGCCTCCTTCACGGTCAGGCCGTTCAGGCTGAAGCCGTCGAGGCTCTCCTTGCCCTCCATGGGCGAGTTGATGACGATGCCCTCCTTGGCGTCGAAGCTCTCCTCCGACACGTCGGCACCCTCGATGAGCGGCACGATGGGCAGGTCGAAATGGCGGGCAAAGGCATAGTCGCGGCTGTCGTGGGCAGGCACGGCCATGATGGCGCCCGTGCCATATCCGGCCAGCACATACTCGGCAATCCAGATGGGGATGGCCTCGCCGGTAAAGGGGTTGATGGCATACGAACCCGAGAACACACCCGTCACCTTGCGGTCGGACATGCGGTCGAGCTCCGTGCGCTTCTTCACATAGTCGAGATACTTGTCCACCTCGGCCTGCTGCCCGGGTGTGGTGACCTGCGACACATAGTCCGACTCGGGGGCCAGCACCATGAACGTCACGCCGAACATCGTGTCGGCGCGAGTGGTAAAGATGGTAAACTTCAGGTCACTGTCCTTCACCTTGAACTCCACCTCAGCACCCTCGCTGCGTCCTATCCAGTTTTTCTGCGTCTCGGTGATCGAGTCGCTCCAGTCTACGGTGTCGAGGCCGTCGAGCAGACGCTGTGCGTAGGCCGACACTCGCAGGCACCACTGGCTCATCTTCTTCTGCACCACTGGGAATCCGCCGCGCACCGACACGCCGTCCACCACCTCGTCGTTGGCCAGCACCGTGCCCAGCCCGGCACACCAGTTGACCATCGTCTCGCCCTTGTAGGCAATGCGATAGTTCATCAGCGTGTCGCTCTTCTGCTTCTCGTCCATGGCGTTCCATTCCTCGGCGGTGAAAGCCAGCGTATCGTCCGACTGTGCCACGTTCAGTCCCTCGGTGCCCGTAGCCTCGAGACGGCTGATGAGCTGGCTGATGGGCTGTGCCTTCTTCAGGTCGTTGTCGTAGTACGACTCGAACATACGCTCGAAGGCCCACTGCGTCCAGTGGTAGTAGCCCGGGTCGCAGGTGCGTATCTCGCGGTCCCAGTCGAAGCAGAACCCGATCTTGTCGAGCTGCTCGCGATAGTGGTTGATATTGTTCTCGGTGGTGATAGCCGGATGCTGTCCTGTCTGAATGGCATATTGCTCGGCCGGCAGTCCGTAGGCATCGTAGCCCATGGGGTTGAGAACATTGTAGCCCTGCAGCCGCTTGTAGCGCGCATAGATGTCGCTGGCGATATAGCCTAGCGGATGACCCACGTGCAGTCCGGCACCAGAGGGGTAGGGGAACATATTGAGCACGTAGAATTTCTTGCGGTCGGGGTCCTCCACCACCTTATAGGTCTGCTGGTCCACCCAACGAGCCTGCCATTTCTTTTCAATTTCTTTGAAATTGTAATCCATTGCAATCGTATTGTGTTTATATTCTTGCCTTCAGGCATTGACAATTGCAAAGTTAGTGGAAAAAAACAAGAAGCGCAAACGAATATTCAAAAAAAGCATCCCTCCCCTTCGGGTGTAGGCTCATTCAAGCAAAGATGGTCAATGAGGTAATTCTTTCAAACACATAGGGCCGGATGCTGTCCTGTCAGGTGTTTGTCCCCCTACGGGGAAGGTAAATATAGGTCTAATAGTCCAGCCCATGTTTTGGATTGCCCGAAGAATTTCAACTTTTGACAAGGCAGGGTTGGAGCGGAGCGACTACCCTGCCTGGTCAATGTCCCCAGTATGACCTGCTCCATGAGAGTAGAACGGTTTTCCGGATTGTGTTCGGCGGAACGAGCTGGCGGTTTCCGGAAGACCGTTGAACTCCGATAGAGTTCATCCATCCGGCGCGGGTGTAAACACGGTAGGCACGCCATGTCTCCCTTCGGTCGACATTTGCCAACCCTGCCCTGTCAAACGTTCAATCCCTTCGGGGTAGGGGAATGGCCACCCAATGGGCCTGAAGAGCGCAGCCTTTCCGAAATGCCTCCAGCCTGCTCCCATATCAACAAACGTCCTTTGCGGCAGCATGAATCCTGCATTCCTACGTTCTGTTTCGACTCGAAGTACGTTCTGCTTCGACTCGAAGTACGTTCTGCTTTGGCTCGAATCACACTTTGTTTGTATCCGCAGCATGCGTTCATTTGGTTCGAAGCAGCATGCGGTTTGGCCGTCATCACTCTTCCTCCACATACTACAGGGGCTTCCACAAGGTATCATGCGCTATGCCTTACCATTGTGGAAGCCCTGTCAGCTTACAAATTTATGAATAATTGCTGAGATGAGCGTGCCGGACAGTCTTTTTTATTAAAATCTTCTTATCTGAAGACTATGCGTGAGAAGGATGGGGATGAAAGGGCAACCACCACAGCCTACAGCTCTCCGGCCTCCACCTGCAGCACCACGCGCTCGGTGAGGCGGTCGATGCCGTTGGGGTCGTAGTCTTTCTTGAGGCTGGCACCGAAGAACCAGGCAAAGGTCTGGTAGAAACCGGCTCGGATGGGGCCCAGGAAGCCGCGTATGAGGTCGTAGCTCGAGCTGCTGCACTCGCGGTACACCAGCTTGATGAGCAGCTTGCCCTGGCTGTAGGTGAGCTTCTTCATGCGGGGCTTGTACTCCTTCATGATGCTGGCCTCCACCTTCTTCATGTGTTCGTCCTTGGCTTTCTTGTTGGGCAGGGTCTCGAGGTAGTCGCCCGTCTCGATGATGATGCGGTTGACCTCCTTGGCAATGGGCAGCACCTTCTTCACGTTGTACACCAAGCGGTTGTAGGCGGCGCGCTGGCGGGCATCCTTGAACACCGGCTCGGCAAACACCCAGACGTTGTTCAGCTCCACATACTGTATCGAGTCGCCGTCCTTGAGCACCTTGCCCACCTTCACCATAGGCACAAACGTGGGGTTGTCCATATCCACCTCCATGTCCTCGGGGTTGATATGTCCGGGCCTGTCGCTCTGGGCAAAAAGTGCCACGGCCAGCGACAGCATCATCAAGAGTGTTGACAACCTTCTCATTGCAGCCGCAAAAATACAACCTATTTTGTCACTGGCAAAGAGAATAGGTTTAAAAAAACTGAATCTCGTCTCAGGGCAGGTGAGCACTCACATAACTTGTACCTACGCCTACCGAACCGCCCACGGCCCAGCGCTAATTGAGATGGTAGAAGTATTCCAGATGGGCCGACCATTCGGGTCCGTCACCATTAAAGTCGCTGATGATGCCCTTGCCTTTCTCCAGCGGGTAGGTGTCGAGGTAGGTATCAAGGCGATGGTGCAGGTGCGGGTCTACGCCGATGGCAAGTCCGGCCCTGAGTTCATGTCTGGTCTGCTGTGCGCTGACGGGCGATGCCGGCATGATGAGCAGGGCTGCCAGCAGGGCATGGTAAAGGTTATGTTTCATCATGTATTGAAGATGTTTGATGAGTCGGTTACCCATGATAATCATTGCAAAAGTAGAAAAGTCTGTGCATTCTCCCCTTCTTTTCCCCCACTTTTTTTGGCGACAAGCATTTTTTATAAAAAAAAACGGTCTCGTGGCTTGACACTTTAAGCGATTTCTCCTATTTTTGTAAAAAAGTACTAACCCTCGAAACCACACCTTTATTATATTATCATGAAACGATTGCTGCTCATGCTCCTGCTGTTGCCGCTGGCCGTCGGCCTGTTGGCCCAGGACCTGCGTTCGTGGGAAGACGAGTTTGGCCGTCTGGGCCAGTGGGAGGATGCCGGGTCGGCCAGTTGGGAGCAGACCTACGACGAGCTGAGCGACCTGCACGCCAACAAGCTCGACCTCAACCGCTGCACGCGCGAGGACCTGGAACGCCTGCCTTTTCTCACAGACCAGCAGATTATGGACTTCATGGCCTACCGCGACCGTGCCCGTCGCATAGAGACGCTGGTGGAGCTGCGCATGATACCCTCGCTCGAGGCCCGCGATGCCGAGCTGCTGGCCCAGTTTGCCGCCATCTACCCCGAGGTGCCTGCCGACACCGTGCCCTCGCTGGCCCGCCTGCTGCGCTACGGGCGCCATGAGGTGGTGGGCATGTTCAGGTACCCCTTCTACGAGCGGCGGGGCGACCACAACGGCTACCTGGGCTATCCCTACAAGCACTGGCTGCGCTACAACTTCACCGCGGGTCGCCGCGTGAAGGCCGGGGTGGTGGCCTCGCAGGATGCCGGCGAGCCCTTCTTCGCTGGAAAGAACGGTGCCGGTTACGACTTCTACTCGTTCTATCTGCTGCTGCGCGACCTTGGGCGCGTCAAGGCCCTGGCCCTGGGGCGCTACCGCCTGCGCTTCGGCATGGGCCTGGTGATCAACAACTCGTTCGGGCTGGGCAAGCTCAACACGCTCTCCATGCTGGGACGGTCGAGCAGCAATGTCTATGCCCACAGCAGTCGCTCTGAGGGCAACTACCTGCAGGGGGCTGCCGCCACCGTGAGGCTCTTGCCCACGGTCGACCTCACCGCCTTTGCCTCATGGCGCAGGGTCGATGCCACGCTCAACGACGACTCTACGACGGTGGCCACGCTCCTGCGGTCGGGCTACCACCGTACGCCGAGCGAGATGCGCCGCCGCCGCAACACCTCGCAGACGCTCGCGGGCGGCCATGTGGGTTGGGCGGCCAACGGGTGGCGCGTGGGCATGACGGGCTACTACACCGCGTTCAGCCGCGACCTGCGCCCCGACCTCTCGCAGGTCTACCGCCGCTGGTATCCGCAGGGCCGCGGGTTCTGGAACGTGGGCATCGACTACAGCTATCTCTCGCACCGCCTCACCGTCAGCGGCGAGACGGCAACGGGCACACGCGGCAGCGTGGCCACCATCAACAGCCTGAGCTACCGCCTCACGGGCAGCCTGTCGCTCATGGCCCTGCAGCGCTACTATCCCTACCAATACCAGTCGCTCTTTGCCGAGACCTTCGCCGAGGGTGGCAGCGTGAACAACGAGAGCGGCATCTTCGTGGGGGCCGACTGGGCACCGGTGCGCCACCTCAGCGTGATGGCCTACACCGACTTTGCCTATTTTGCCTGGCCCCGCTACGGCGTCTCGCAGTCGTCGCATTGCAGCGACAACTTTGTGCAGGTGACTTGGCAGCGTGGCCGCTGGGACCTGCTGGCGCGCTATCGCTTCAAGGCCCGCGAGCGCGATAACGACGACCACACGGCGCTCGTCGCCGAGCACCTGCACCGCGGGCGGCTGGCCGTGGGCTACGACGGCGGCCACTGGCGCAGCAAGACCCAGATAGACCTGTCGCACAGCCGCCTCGAAGCCACGGGCACGGGCTACATGGCCACGCAGAGCCTGAGCTGGCAGCACCGCCGGCTGCGCCTCGACGCCACCGTGGGCTATTTCCACACCGACGACTACGCCTCGCGCGTCTATGTCTACGAGCGTGGCCTGATGTACCAGTTCTCGTTTCCCGCCTTTTATGGCGAGGGCCTGCGTGGTGCCGTCGTGGCCATGGCCGATGTAGGCAGCAGCTGTCGCGTGGTGGCCAAGGTGGGCACCACCCATTATTTTGACCGACAGACCATCGGCAGCGGACTGCAGCAGATCGACGGCAACAGCCAGACCGACCTGGAGCTCCAGCTCAGGCTGAGGCTGTGATACCCTTTACCCGGCCCGGTGCGCTTCCTTTGAGCTTATCTTAGATGGCTTTCCTCTTGTGTTTAGACCTTTATCAATTATCGGGTTATTCACGATACATTCGTGTTAAGCAAGGAAAGGAAGGAGGGCTCAGGGCACACAGGGCGTGAATGTTTTGCCACTTTTGCCAATTTGCCACGTGGCAAAAGAGAAGCAGAAAATACTAAGATAGTAGTAAATAAAGGGGAAGTAGAAAATATAGATGTTTCTTTTGCCAATGGCAAAATGGCAAAAGTGGCAAATAACGGTGAGCGTGCGGAGAATAGGTACACTTTTTCAGACAAGTTGGTTGTGGGTGATTTAGACTGCATCACGCATGCGGTGTATGACCTGCATCATGAAGCCCCGGTCAAATGCGATGCCATGCTCTTGGCAGTGCTCATCGTGGTGGGAGCATGATGGGTGGTGCCAACGGCACGGCCAAACAGCGCTACGGGGTGTATGGAATGTGTGGCATTAGCCAGCAATCTGGGTATCCGGGCTCGTACATGCAAACGCGTCTTGAGCAAGTTTACCAATCCGTACCAGGTCGTTTCACCTGTAAAGTATGGCGTCTGTCGTAAACCGCCTATTAAGCAGGCGTAAACCATGGGGTTAGTCATGATAAATGGCGCAGTTATAAGTTCCAAAGCTGCCGTTTCACGTGCCTTCCGCGCCTATGGCAAGGGCACTACGCCGAAAAGGTGTTGCCGCCGATAAAAAGGTACACTTTGGAGGTATTTTTGGTATAGGTGGGTTCTATTAATTAGCTTTGTCAGATTTCGAGACTGTCTTCGAGGTCAAATTGCAAGTACACGAGGGAGTTATGCGGGCATAACGACTGAGTGAATGTTCGTGCCAGCGAGAGTCATCGAGCCTGCTCGTTTGACCGAGAGCCGCCGAACTTCAGCCGCAGACTAACTTGCAATTTGAACTGAAGAGAGTCCGAAAGATGGCTAAACGTAACCCATGATTTGATGATTTTGTTTCGGTGGTAATTAATAGAACCCACC
>CAZBQA010000098.1:6114-9257 GCA_964493905.1 uncultured Prevotella sp. | reverse complement strand
TAGGACTCGTGTACGAGTCCTTGGCTATATTTTGCAATGCGCAGGCACACCACCAAACGATATTCTAAAGATATTCTTAGATTCGCCGCAGGCGAGCGGAGGACGAACCATCATGCGGATGAGACATCAGCTTTGGCGTGTCTGCTTAGTGTTGTTGCTTTCTACCATAGTCAGCATCGATACTCTGGCGCACGAGGAAGGTCATGACCACCGTGGCCACGCAGCAGAGCATGACAATCCAGAAGAACCACTCGTAGCCCACCTGTTCCTGCAGGTATCCGGCCACCATGCCCGGCAGCATCATGCTCAGTGCCATGAAGGCCGTGCAGATGGCGTAGTGGGCGGTGACGAACTTTCCTTCGGAGAAATACATCATATAGAGCATATAGGCCGTGAAGCCGAAGCCGTAGCCAAACTGCTCGACGGCCACGCAGGCAGAGATGACGTAGAGGTTGTCGGGGTGGGCGATGCTGAGGTAGACGAAGGTGGCGCAGGGCAGCGTCATGCAGGCTGCCATGGGCCATAGCGAGCGGCGCAGTCCCCAGCGTGAGGCGGCGATGCCGCCGATGATGCCGCCGATGGTGAGGAAGAGCACGCCGATGGTGCCATAGACAATGCCCACCTCGTCGGTGTCGAGTCCCAGTCCGCCCTTGGTCGTGGCATCGAGCAGGAAGGGGTTGACCATCTTGAGCAGGAAAGCCTCGGGCAGGCGGTAGAGCAGCATGAAGACGATGGCGAGCCATACGCCCGGCTTCTGGAAATAGGTGGCAAAGGTATGGCCGAACTCACGCAGAATTTCTCCGGCCTTGCTGCTGTTGCCGTTGCTAAGGTGGGGCGTGTCGGCTGCCGGGCGCGGGATGAAGAACAGGTGGTAGACCGACAGGCAGGTGAACATCACCGCCGTGATGGCCATCGTCATCTGCCAGGCCATGGGGATGTCGCCGGTGCGTTTCTCGAGCAGACCGGCAATGTAGACCAGCACGCCCTGTCCGAAGATACTGCTGAGTCGGTAGAACGTGCTGCGGATGCCCACGAAGAAGCTCTGCTCCTCTTGGTTGGCCGCCAGCATGTAGAAGCCGTCGGCCGCGATGTCGTGGGTGGCCGAGGCGAAGGCGGTGATGATGAACAGGATGAGGGTAAAGGTGAAGAGGCTCACCGGCGTACCCTTGGCCGCTATGACTGCCGCCTCGGGATGGGGGATGCTCAGCGTGAGGAGGATGAAGGCCGCACTCATGAGCAGCTGCATGGCAAGGATCCACCAGCGCTTGGTGCGGATGATGTCGACAAACGGGCTCCACAGGGGCTTGATGGTCCAAGGCAGGTAGAGCAGGCTGGTGAACAGCGCCATCTCGCCATTGGGCACGCCCATCTTGGTGAACATCGTCACCGAGATGTTGTTGACAATAAAATAGGGTATGCCCTCGGCAAAGTAGAGGGTGGGGATCCACCACCAGAGTTTATGATTCATCTTTCAAAAAGTCATCATGCAGCATGAAGCTGGGATTGAAAAAGCAGCCCTGTACTAGTCGCGGGCCTCGCCACGGCTGTTCATGGCCATTCGCGCCATGAGTTCCCAGGTGCGTATGCGGTCTTTGTAGAGGTTGTTGCGGTTGTTCTTCTCGATGCTCAGGTCGCCGTCCGAGTTGTCGTCCCAGCGGCGGCAGTTGTAGAGCACGTCGTAGATGCGACCGATCTGGTAGCGTCGGCTGATGGCCAGTCCGAGCGCATAGTCTTCGCCATAGTTGACGTTGGGCAGGTTGATGTCGCGCACCACGGGTGTGAAGAAGGCGCGCGGCGCCCCCAGTCCGTTGATGCGCAGGGCGTTGTTGCGGCCGTTCTCGGGGGTCCACTCTTTGTGGTCGATCTTACCCGGCGGCAGCATGTTGAGGTGGATATCGGTGAGCATATACGAGCCGATGATCATGGCACAGCGCTGGGCGCGGAAGGCATCGACCATCTTCTGCAGCGTGTCGGTGCCCGAGTAGACATCGTCAGAGTCGAGCTGCACGATGAACCGTCCGCACTGGGGGTGGTGTGCCGCCATGTTCCAGCTGCCTCCCACGCCGAGGTCGTTGCGCGTGGGGATGATATGGATGATGCGTGGGTCGTCGTAGCTGTCGATGGCCTCGGTGGTGCCGTCGGTGGAGTGGCACTCCGGACCGTTCTCCACGACAAAGACATTATACTTGAACGTCGTCACCTGACTCAGTGCGCTGTCGATGGCATCGCGTATGGTCTTGATGCGGTTGCGCACGGGAATCATGATCGTGGCCTCCACCTCGAAGTCGCCGCCGTCGATGTCCACCGGCTCGAAGTCGGGGGCCAGATAGCCGCCGACGTCCCTGAGGTGGTCGGTGCATGCCGCCTCCATCTCAATCTGCGAGGCGCGGTTGTTGGGGTTGACATAGTCGAAGAGCTTCTCGCCCGTCTTGCGCGTGTCGAGCTCCACTTCCGAGTAGAGATATTCGTTGATATGCTCGATGCGCTCTTTCTGCGACAGTTTCAGCCGCAGGTCGTAGAGGCCGGCAGCCTGGTAGTCGGCAGTCATGCGGGCGGCGGCCTCCTTCAGGGCGTCGGTGCGGAAGAGGATCACCGACCCGAAGTCGAAGTCGTCGCGCAGGCTGCCCAACTGGTAGTCGATGACAGGTGCATCGGTGCGCAGCCCTTCTGCCGAGACATTGTAATGGTCGGCATATACCATGCCTGCACCGGTCATCTGAGCCACCTGCACCATGCGCTCCAGGGCCCGGTAGCCCATGCTGATAAACTGGCTCTTGAGGTAGAACAGGGTGTAGGGAGCCTTGGCCATGTCGGCCATGGTGCGCAGCGTTTCGCTCTCGCGCATAGAGGTCTCTACGATGGTGATGTCGTTCACGATGTCGAGAGCGTCGAGGCTGTCGACGTTCTTGTCGGTCTCTGTTTCATTGCCCAGGGGCACGAAGCAGTCTATCAGTTTTTCCATATCTTGATGCATCTTTTTGTTTCAGGTCAATTGTAAAGCAAAGTTACAAAAAAATGTCCCTGCTGTTGGCAGCACCCTTTATATTTTAAAGATAATTAATGTCGGCCGAAATCAAAAATGCCACCCAGGACAATCCCGGGTGGCATGATGCGTTGTGGCCATGATGAAGCGGCCATTCTGT
>CAZBQA010000098.1:0-6014 GCA_964493905.1 uncultured Prevotella sp. | reverse complement strand
GTTGTGGCCATGATGAAGCGGCCATTCTGTCGTGGCCAGCCAGTGCGGCTTAGAGTTGTGCGAGCAATGCCTCGGCCTGTGCCTTGAGTTCCTGCTGCTGCTCTTCGGTGAGAATCATCTTGTTCTCGGTCCATGCCTCGTTGTTGAGGATGATGGCCGTCTGGTGAATGTCCAGCAGGTTGGCATTGACAAACTTCAGCAGTTCGCTGAGCTTCTCCTGTGCCTTCGAGGTACCCATCTTGCCGCCAGCGCCGCTGATGGTGAACTTCTTGCCGGCCAGCACGGTGGGGGTGGCAAAGTCGTAGGGAGCCACGGGGCGTGAGAGCCAGTCGATGAGGTTTTTCAGCAGACCTGGGTAGCTGAAGTTGTACTCAGGGCAGAACACCCATACGGCATCGGCCTGGGCCACGGTCTGGCGGATGCGGGCCACGCCGGCAGGTGCGGGATATTCGGTATCTTGGTTGATGAATGGCACGTCGCTGTAGTCGAGATAGCTCACTGCGGCCTTGTCGGCGATAAACGACTCTGCCAGCTTTGCCAGTTGGCGATTGAACGACCCTTCTCTGAGAGAGCCGACGATGAATAGAATTTTCTTATCCGTCAAAATTGGGATTTGATGCTTATATTGTTAATTATAAAAGTTCCAGCTCAGGCCGAATCGGATGATACTGCCGTTGAGCGGGTAGTGGGGTGCGAGGAAATAGTTTTTGTTGCCTGATCCTGCGTTGACGTGGCTCATCATGATGAAGAAGCGCGTCTGCTTGAGGTGGAAGTTGGCATATACGTTGACGATGGGATAGTTGCCCAGCTCCACCTTGGTGTCGTTGGCCTGCACGGCATACTGGCCCAGCGCGGGCACATATTCGGGCGCGGCATACTTGGTGAAGTAGCGTGCATCGGCCCCCAGGTCGCACTTCAGCACGTGCGCAATCTTGAACCTCAGATAGAGGTTGGTATAGATGTTGAGGGTGGGCAGGGGCAGCACGTCTTCCTTGGTCGACTTCTGGAAGGTGACGACACTCTCCCAGTTGAGGGGGCCGAAGGTCAGGTCCTGTCCCAGTTCGGCCGTGATGACCGTGAGTGGCGACGACGACTGGTTGACGGTCACGGTGTTGTTGGTGCGTGTGGCATCGCCGCTGGTGTAGCTCGTGGCGAAGTAAGTATAGTTGCTGATCTCGTCGATGGCCACACGCAGTCTGGTGCGCGTCTTCTGATAGTTCAGCAAGCCCTGCACCCTGAAGTGGTCGAACATCGACAGGTCGTCGTTGTCCCACCACAGGTGTCGGCTCTGGTAGTGCCGGAAATAGAACGACGGCTTCTCGTGATGGTAGAATCCCGATGCAGCCAGCGTGATGGTATCCTTGAACAATGGGAAGTTGAGGTCTATGCCTCCGTCGATGTGCAGTTCTCCGGCGTTGATTCCTGCCACGCCAAACTCGCCCACGGCATGGTAGTGCAGGGTGTTGCCCTGTGTCTTCGACAGCTGTCCGCCCACGCTCACGGCGTTCTCATTCCACGAGCGTATGCCGGTCTCGTCGGGCAGCGTGAAGTGGCGTAGCTCATGGGTGGCAAAGGCCTTGAGTCCGAATATTGCCCATTTGTTGAAGCCCTCGAGCATCGAGATGGCGAAGGTGTTGCTCAGTCGCCAGTGCGTGGTCTTGTCGAAGATCGAGTCGTTGCCAAACTTCTCGTCCACGGTATAGTTGTCGAGATAGAAGTTCTCGGGTGTCTCATAGGCCTCGTAGATACGTCGGTAGTTGTTGAAGTGGAGCGTGTGGATGATGCTCGTCACCGGTACATACTCGTTCTTGAGCCACGACGTGTCCTCCTTGGCCTTCTTGTCGGCGGCGATGAGGCTGTCGGCGGCGGCCTTGCCATGCACGGCGATGCGGCCGCTGGCGGTGCTGTCGGTCTTCAGTGCGCCCTCGGCAATCTTGGCGTCGCTGGGCCTGCCGGCAAAGGTGGGGGCAGCCTCGAGTTTGTTCTCGTCTACCTCGCGTCCCGCCTTACGGGCATCCTTGGCCGCCTGCTCCTTGCGCTTGCGCTCCTCGGCCTCCTTCATCGAGGCCATGGCAAACTTCTTGGCCTCGATCTCCTTGGCCGTCATGGGCACCTTGCGGTTGAAGCCGATGTTGTATCGCTGGCTGAAAAAGATATGCTGGTTGTCGTTGCGGTTCCAGTTGCGGGTGAGGATGGTGGGGATCTCCGACTCCTGGTAGTTTTCGTTGAACGTCTCCGGGTGGGTGATATACATGTCGCTGCTGATACCTCCGTTCTCGGTCACCTTCTGGTGATTGGTCGACACCAACAGGTGGGCCTGGTAGCGGTCGCCCAGGTAAGAGCCATACATGGTGTAGTTGAAGTGAGAGGTCGACTGCGCGGAGTAGTAGCCGCGGCCGTAGAGATAGTCGAACTTGAAGCCTACGCCCAACCGACGGCCGGCATTGACGCCGAATTTCGCCGTGAAGTGGTCCTCGCCGTTGGTGCGGTTGCCGCAGGTGTTGTAGGTGAGGTTGGTGAAGGGCGAGAGGGTGTTGGTGAAGAGATACTGGTCCTCGGGCTGCACCACGAAGTCGTAGGGTTGGGTGAAGATAAACTGTCCGTCGGCATCTCGGTCTACAAAGATGCGCGCCTGCCGCGGTGCCCCCAGGTTGCCCGTGGTGTTGTATTCGCCCCTCAGTCCGGTGGTGAAGATCGAGTTCATGAACATGTGCGACAGCGTGTCGGGCTGTGTCGGGGTGATGTCGCCGAACCGCTTGTCAATGGTCCAGACATAGATGCCCTTCGGAATCTCCTTGTCCGAGCCCAGCGAGTCGGTCTGCTTGCGGCGCTGGTCCTGCGTGGTGATGTCGCCGTTCTCGTCGATTTGGTTGAAGCCCGTGTCCTGGGTACGTTGTACCTGGGCAAGCATGGGCGCAACGCTTCCGATGGCCAGAAGTACAAGACAGAGTAGTTTCTTCATTTATCTTATAAATCGTAGTGCGCTCTCGACGATCTTGAACACCATCGCCGTCAGGACGACGATCGTGCCGACCGTCTGGTCGTTAAAGAAATAGATGAGCACCCCCACGATGGCACCCACCATGAAGATGATGTTGAGCCAGTTTCTCAGCTTGAGGAATTTGTCAGCCGGCTTCTCGTCTTCGTGGCGACGTCGTCTCTGCAGAAAGGCGTTGTTGTTATCCGTCATCAGTCAATCTTGCAATTCGTTAATGTTAATATTCTATCTTCAGCGCGTTGCACACCCGCCCAAAGATGTTGTCCTTGCGGTCGATGGTCTTGCGACGGAACTTCCCGTTGTACTTCAATAGCTTGGTCTGGCTCTTGTTCATCGCCTCCTTGTCGGTGATCCAGTCTTCGGCGGCGGCCTGCATGCCTGTGCCGCGGTCGCGCTCGTAATCATAGCTGATGCGTTCCATCGTCAGCTTGAAATGTCCGTCAGTGGCCTGGGCGATGAGGGTGTAGCTGAAGACCGTGCGGTCGAGCGAGAGGAACGAGTTGGAGAACACCAGCCACTCCTTCATCCGGGCGGCGATAGTGTGCTGTCCCTTGTTCACCACGGCAATCTTGCTCGTGGGAAACTGCCCCTCCTCCTGCGTGATGCCCTGCATCACGTCATAGAGGGCCTGGTAGATGTCGTCGGCCGGCATTCCCGGCACGTCCTTCTCGAGGGTGAACACCACCTTGCCGTCAACCACGGGCACGGCGCCCGCCAGGTATTTGGGGTCCTCGCCCTGCTTCTGGGCCTTCTGCTTTTCGGCTTTCTTGGTTTGCTTGGCCACCTCTTGTTTGGTCTGCGACTCGGGCAGCTCCCAAGTGTTCTGTGCCATTGCGGCCAGTGGCAGGCAAGCCAGCATGGCTATCATCATTTTCTTCATGACCACAAAGATGTTATGTTTATATCACGCAAAATTAATAAATAATGTCGTATAACGTGAGTGCAGTACCCTTTTTAACGTTTATTTCAGTTCGAGCTGTGCCTGTAGCCTAATGATCTCGTCGCGGTACTGTGCCGCCTGGATGAAGTCGAGGTTCTTGGCAGCCTGCTCCATCAGCGTCTGTGTGTCGGCGATGCTCTTCTCGAGCTCGGGACGTGTCATGCGCTTGATGATGGGGTCGGCGGCGAAGGCGGCGCTGTCGGGCTCGAGGTACACCTGCTGTGCGGCCTTGCGCTCCATGGGCTCGTAGTCGTCGCCGTGTCCTGCCGACAGCAGTCCCTTGATGTCCTTCACGATCTGCTGTGGGGTGATGTGGTGGTCCTCGTTGTATTTCATCTGTATGCTGCGCCGGCGGGCCGTCTCGTCGATGGTGCGCTGCATGCTCTCGGTAATGTTGTCGGCATACATGATGACCTTGCCGTTGACGTTGCGGGCGGCACGGCCGGCGGTCTGTGTCAGGCTGCGGTGGCTCCGCAAGAATCCCTCCTTGTCGGCATCGAGGATGGCCACGAGCGACACCTCGGGCAGGTCGAGACCCTCGCGCAGCAGGTTCACGCCCACCAGCACGTCGAGCACGCCGGCCCGCAGGTCGTTCATGATCTTCACGCGGTCGAGCGTAGCGATGTCGCTGTGGATGTAGTTGGCCTTGATGTCGTGGTTCAGCAGATATTCGGTCAGCTCCTCGGCCATGCGCTTGGTGAGCGTGGTCACCAGCACGCGCTCGCCGCGGTGGCAGCGGGTGAGGATCTCGTCGAGCAGGTCGTCGATCTGGTTTTCCGACGGCCGCACCTCGATCTCGGGGTCGAGGAGCCCCGTGGGGCGTATGAGCTGTTCTACCACCACGCCTTCGGCCTCTTGCAGTTCGTAGTTGGCCGGGGTGGCCGACACGTAGATCACCTGGTTGATCATGTCGTGAAACTCCTCGAAGCGCAGCGGTCGGTTGTCGAAGGCCGCGGGCAGACGGAAGCCGTATTCCACGAGGTTCTGCTTGCGGGCACGGTCGCCGCCAAACATGGCATTGATCTGCGGCACGCTCACATGGCTCTCGTCGATCACCATGAGGTAGTCTTGCGGAAAGAAGTCGAGCAGGCAGTAAGGACGCTGGCCGGGCTCGCGGCCGTCGAAGTAGCGCGAGTAGTTCTCGATGCCCGAGCAGTGGCCCAGCTCCTTCATCATCTCGATGTCATACTCCACGCGCTCCTTGATGCGCTGGGCCTTGATGCCGTCGCCCACCTCGTTGAAATAGTCGACCTGCGCCACCAGGTCGTCCTGTATGCTGCGGATGGCCCGCTCGGTCTGCTCCTTGCTCGTCACAAAGAGGTTGGCGGGGTAGATCTGATACTCCTCAAACTGCTGTATGGTGTGCATCGTGACGGCGTCCACCTCCTCGATGGCGTCGATCTCGTCGTCCCACCACGTCACCCGCAGCACATAGTCGCTGTAGGCCATGGCGATGTTCACCGTGTCGCCCTTCACCGAGAAGCAGCCGCGCTGCAGGTCGATGTCGTTCCTGACATAGAGGGCGTTGACCAGCCGGCGTAAAAAATCATTACGGTCGAGCTGCTGTCCCTTCTTGATGCCGATGATGCTCTCCTGCATGGCCACCGGTCCGCCCATGCCATAGATGCACGACACCGACGACACCACGATGACATCCTTTCGTCCTGACAGCAAGTCGCTTACCGCGGCCAGTCGCAGCTTGTCAATCTCCTCGTTGATGGCCAGGTCTTTCTCGATATAGAGGTCTGAAGAGGGGAGGTAGGCCTCGGGCTGGTAATAGTCATAATATGATACATAATAGTCGACGGCATTGTTTGGGAAGAAGCCCTTCATCTCCTCGTAGAGCTGTGCCGCCAGCGTCTTGTTGTGGCTCAGCACCAGCGTGGGCTTGTTCACCTCGGCAATGACGTTGGCCACGGTGAACGTCTTGCCCGACCCCGTGACGCCCAGCAACACCTGTGCGGGGTCGCCGCGGCGGATGCCGTCGGTGAGCTGCGCGATGGCCTGAGGCTGGTCGCCGGTGGGCTTGTATTTTGATGTCAGTTGAAAATCCATAGCTTACAAAATTACTAAAAT
>CAZBQA010000097.1:0-9450 GCA_964493905.1 uncultured Prevotella sp. | reverse complement strand
AGAGTAGTCGATAGGGGAATCGAACCCCTATGCCAAGATTGAGAATCTTGTATCCTAACCATTAGATGAATCGACCGCAAAGAGTGATAAAAAATCCTCTGTAATCATGATGGTTGCAGAGGTTTTAGAGTAGTCGATAGGGGAATCGAACCCCTATGCCAAGATTGAGAATCTTGTATCCTAACCATTAGATGAATCGACCTTGAGGTTTTGTCAGCGGAAGCTGGGGGATTCGAACCCCCGGTACGCAAACGCGCACGGCAGTTTAGCAAACTGCTGGTTTCAGCCACTCACCCAAACTTCCTTTCCGTTGGTTCGTAAACCTACTACATTTTTTCAAATGCGGTGCAAAGGTAGTGGTTTTATTTTGTACCACCAAATATTTAGCGGCGTTTTTTCGTTTTTATTTCATTCCGTCCATTCTGGCCATCACACCATCCGTTGTTCCAGCCATCGTCATTGCATCGCCCGACCTTGTTGTTGGTAGGCTGGTGCAGGATGGTTGGCCTTGTCGTTGGTGTCTCAAAACCGTCATCTGATGGCGGCGAGCACCTGCGTGGCGATGGCCTTCATACCGGCGATGTCGGGGTGCCCGTTCTGCTTGCTGATGTCGTGGAGCTGAATCACCGGAATGCCATAATGCTTGCAGATAGTGTGGATGGAGGCCGTATAGTCTTTGTCGAGGTCGCTGTTGCTGATGAAGTAGAGGCGCGTGTTGGGGTAGCGGTCGAGCATGTGACTGAGCAGGAAGGCCAGAGCCGGTCGGAAGTAGAACTTGTCGGCCATGCGGATGTTGTCGTACTGGTAGTTGCCGAGCGGCGCATGTGCCCAGGCATCGTTGGTGCCGCCGAAGATGAGGATGATGTCGGGCGTGCCTAGTGCGTCCATACGGCGCAAGAACGACTTATACGACTCGTCGCGGTCGTTGTAGCTTGTGTTGCAGATGGTGGAGCCCGACCATGAGTTGTTGATGCCGAGCTTGTAGCCGCCGTCGTTCACCACCTGCCACCACCACGTCTGCCGCACGTTCGACACGTCGGTGCGCCGCAGGTCTTGCTTCTGGAAATACCACATCTCCATGGTGTCGGGCGTGTTGTAGCCTTCGAAGGTCGAATACGAGTCGCCGAGGATGGCGACGGTCTCTTTGGGCTGCGCGCTGGCAGAGAGGGACAGGATGGTGAGGACGATAAATAGCAGGTTTTTCTTCATTTTGGAGATGGTTATATTTACGATTTGATGTTGCCTTGGATTGTTGAAGGTGCAGGCTGCGATGTCATACCTTATCGACTGGCGTAGACGGCGAAGGGGAGCAGACCTGTGGCTTGGCCTTGTACGCTATGGCCCATGAATGAGTGAAACGTTGCATGCAAAAATAATGTTTTTTTTCAAAATCCGTAATGATAAGGCAGAGAAAAGATGGGACGTCTCCTTAGATTTTTTCTCGCAGATGGGGTCCCTCCCCAACCCTCCCCAGCCCTCCCCAAGGGGCGGGTGAGGCTCACGCGGTGGGGACACGCAGAGTCGCAGAGTATAGGAGACTAGTGATACGGGTGTGCAGGTTCCGTGTCATCAGTTGCCGCGACGCGGCATCCGTGTTGTCGAAATGTGCCGGATGGTTTTCTGTGAGATCCGTGTCATCCGTGTTAAAAAAATAGAGGCCCCTCCCCAACCCTTCCCAAGGGGCGGGAGAGGCTGGCGCGATGATTTTTTCTCTCGCAGATGACGCGTGTAGCGCAGATTTATGGCTGGCACCGAGACATGATATCTCCGACTAAAGCCATCTACCGTATGTCTTTCAGCTTTCCGCGTTGAGAACGAAGACGGGGGATAAACAACGGCGCACCGTGTTTATCCCCCATCCATAGAATAGCATGCAGTGCTGGCCTACTTGATCCAGCGCGGTGCACCGGCCTTGGCGAAGGCGATGTCCTCGTTGCCCACGGTGAAGTCACCGTTGGCAGCGTCCTTGTAGGCGGGATCTGCCACGATACCCGATGCATCGAAGAACCTGCCGTTGATGCCGCCGGGCAGCAGGTTGGGGGCATTGAAGTAGTAGTTGCCCTTGAACGTAGCCTCGTTGGTCTTGCTCTGGTTGGAGAAGTTTGCGGCGGTGTTCGTCACGATATTGTTGGTGAATGTCGTGCTGTTGCCGGCAAAACGGATGTAGAGCAGACGCTTGCTGCCGTCGGCCTGCGACGATACGCCGTCGAGGGTGTTGTGGTCCACGGTGATGACGGGAGCCACACCTGCGAATTTTGCAGAGGCGTCGTCATAGCGGATGAAGTCGCGGGCAGCGCAACTGTTGTAGATGGTGTTGTTGGTGATCACCAGGTTCTGAATGGCGCCGGTACGGCAGTCGAAGAAGTCGCCGCCGTTGCATTCGATGTTCGAGATCACGTTGTTGTCGATGGTGATGGTCTTCACATTGGCTGCCACGTTGATGTAGTAGAAGCCCTTGGTGTAGTTCTTCACCTCAGAGTTGGTCACCGACAGGCTGTTGTACTCGCCCTCGGCCTTGAAGACGATGGCCTGGTCGCCGCTGGTGCCTGTTCCGTCAAGTGTCACCTGGTCGAACATGATGTCGCTGCCGCCCGAGATGGTGAAGCGTCCCTTGATCACAGGATGGTCGTTCTGTCTGAGGCCCTTGATGGTGAGGCTCTTGTTGATGTCCACTGCACCTGCGGCCACCACGCCGTCGGCATCTGTCAAGGTATAGGTGCCGGGCATCACCACCAGTCTGGCGCCTGCCGGAGCGTCGGCGATGGCCGTGGCGATGTCGTCGCCGGCCTTCACCAGGATGTCGTTCTCAGCCAGTTCGATGGCCGTGGTGAAGCTCACCGTGCCACGTGTCTTGCCGCTGGCGCGCAGCATCTTTGCCGTATAGGTGGTCTCGGGTGTGAGGCCGGTGATGGTGGCCTCGCCGGCCGCAATCTCTTCGGCGGTGATGGCATGGTCCACCACGATGTTGCCGGCGGCGTCGGTCACCACGATGTGCTCGGCCGACTGTCCGGCCGGCCATTTGATGGTCACCGCACGGGCCTTCACGTCGTTCTCGCCGAGGGCGTAGATAATCTGCTCGGTGCCGGTCTTGGCATACACCTCACTCCATTTGGAGTTGCGGCTCTCGTCGCCTGCCGTCACCGACATCACGCGGAAAGAGTAGTCGGTCTCACCCTCCAGGCCTGTGATGGTGTACGGCACCTCGTCGGCCGAGATGGTATAGGTGGCCGAGGCCGTCTTGCCGTCGAACGAGAGGCTGTCGTTGTCGTATTGCTCGATGATATATCCTGTTGCGCCGTTCACCGCCGTCCAACTCAGTTTCACGTTGGTACGGTCTTGCACGCGTGCTTCGAGGTTGATGGGCGAGAGGTTGCGGTCAAGGACCAGTGAGGTGATCTCGTCCATCACGTCACCGCAAGATGTCAGGGCCATTGTGAGCCCCAACATACTTGTCATGATGATTGATCTTTTCATTGTCTTGTTTGTTTTAGTTGTGTTACTTGTTCAGCTGGCCGTATAAGCCATCGTTGTTCAGCATGCCGTTGCTGGAGTTGATGAAAGTCTGCCAGATGGGCCACAGACAGTGGGTGCTCGGAGTCACCACATAGAGGCCGTTGATGTAGTCGTCTGCCAGCAGGTTAGAGTTGTCTTTGCTGTCTACAAACCAGCTCTTCGAGCTATACCCGCTCATGTCCTTTCCGGCATCGTCGGTGTCGCCGTGGTTGAGGCCGTAGATGTCGATGCTCTCGGCCAGTCCGTCGCCGTCGCCGTCGTACATCTTATAATAGAGCTTCGAGGGCAGGTCGGCGTATGCACCCTGGCGGTTGGCCAGCTGCGTGAGTTTGTTCTTGCATTCCTCCATCTTCTGGTCGATGATACCCCAGCGCACGAGGTCGGCCTTGCGCAGCATCTCGCCGGCAAACTCGAAGGCCCGCTGGTCTACGATGCCCTGGAAGAAGGCCTCCTTGCTGGCGGTGTACTTGGCCTGCAGGGCGCTCACCTTCGCAGCCGGCAGCACGCGGCTGAGGATGGGACTCATGTAGGGCCATGCCGCCGCGGGGCCGTTGAGATAGTTCTCGGCCTCGGCCGCCATGAGGTAGATGTCGGCCAGACGCATGTACTGCCAGTTCACGCCGTCGTCGTTGGTAGAGGTCACGGTGCGCGTCATCCACTCGTAGCGCAGCTTGCCGAAGCACCACTTGTTGATGCTGCGCAGGGTCTGGTAGGCATGGATCTTGGTACCCTTGCCGTCGGTGGTGGTCAAGTCGGTGCTTCCCTCGATGCGGTCTTTGCTCCACTCGTAGGGCACACAGGTGATGTCGCGGCGGGCATCCTCCACGTCGTAGTCGTAGAAGAGGGTGGGGATGGGGCCGTTCACGCCGCCCTGCGCCTGCTCGGTGTACTGGTCCTTGGCATTGTGCTTCACGCCGAAGGTGTAGAGCACACGGCCGCGACCGTCAGAGAACGGAATCTCCCAGAGGCTCTCGCCGCCTGCGCCGGTGTTGTCTTGGCAGAGCTTCACGAAGTTATCCTTGAAAGTTCCGAGCTTGTTGTATCCGCTGTTGATGATGTCCTCGCACTCCTGCTTCACGATGAGCATCATGCTGTCTTGGCTCAGGGCCTTGTCGGTGGAACGGCGATAGCCGTCGCCATAGAGGTTGTAGCCGCAGGCATAGAGAGCGATACGTGCGCGCAGGCCCTTGGCAAAGGCCTTGCTGCAACGCTCCACGGTCGAGGTGATGTTGTTCTGGTTGGGCCAGTAGAGATATTTCTCGGCCGTCTTCAGGTCGGCCAGCAGCACCTTGTAGAGCGAGTCTTTGCTGGCGCGCGGCATGTAGATGTTGTCGTTGCTGTTGGGCTTGAAGCGTGCCGGCACGTCGCCCCATGCCTTGATGAGGTCGGTATAGATCACGGCGCGCATGGTGAGTGCCTCGCCATAGAGCTGTCCCATGTCGGGGCGGTTGTCGATGTCGCCATACTGTTGCAGTCCTTCGATGGCAAGGTTGGCGCGCTCAATGCCCTCGTAGAACTTGGCATAGGCGTTGTTGTCGGTGTTCATCTGTCCGTTGTTGGCCAGCGTGTTGTAGTTGGCCAGGCTCACCTTGTCGTCGGTGCTCTTGGAGAGCAGTGTGCCCGCGCTGATGGTCTCCAGGTCGGTGTTGAGACCGTAGTAGGGCAAGAAACGTCCGCGATAGGAGTTGGTCTCACCAAACGACTGGTTGATCGACATCACCTCGGCCTCTGCCAGCGAGTAGACGGAGTAGATCGACGAACCGTCGAGGCTGGAGATGGAGGGGGCTTCCATGTCGCATGCGGTCATCGAGGCCGCAGCGAGGGATATGATTGATAATCTGATATACTGTTTCATCGTAGTGTTCTGTTTTGCTTTAGAAATTGATATTCAATCCAATGACGTAAGAACGGCTGCGGGGATAGCCCGAGTAGTCGACATTGGGCGTGAGGGCATCCTTGGTGATGGTGTCGGCCTCGGGGTCGAAGCCAGAGTAACCCGTGATGCAGAACACGTTGTAGGCCGTGGCATAGAATCTCAGGCTGTTGATGCCCACGCGCTTGGTGAGGTTCGTGGGCAGCGTGTAGCCCAGCGTGATGGTGTTCAGGCGCAGGAACGAGGCATCCTCAACGGCCCAGTCGGTGAGCACAAACTTGCTCATGTAGGGGCTCCACATGGTGGTGGTGGCGTTGAGCTCGGCCAGGCGCACGGGGTCGTTGCAGAGCTCGCCGGTCACGGGGTCGAGGTTGGTCCAGCGCTTGCCGTCGGCCATGATGTCGATCATGTTGCGGTAGTAGTACTTACTCGTCGAGGTGTACTCGATCTTGTTGGCGTTGTACTCCTTGTTGCCCACCTGGAAGTTGAACTGTGCCGAGAGGTCGAATCCGTAGGCATGAGCCTGGATACCGAATCCGCCGTAGGCGTCGGGGTTCACATTGCCGAGGATGGTGTTGTCGGCGTCGGTAATCACGCCGTCGCCGGCATCGGCCACGCCGTCACCGTCGGTGTCGACCGTGAGCTGGTCTTTGAGCTTGAGCGAGCCGGGACGCACCGTGCCGATGATACCCGAGGCATCGGCCACGCCATCCTTGAGCACCCATTTCTTGGTGCTCTCGTCATACCCGGTGAAGTCGGACACCTCGTAACGGCCGTTGCCGTCGAGCTGATAGCCACGGATCTGGCCCAGCGGAGAGCCGGCGGCAATCCAGTAGTCGTTGCCGATCTCGGTAGAGGCCCAGTAAGAGTTCTTGCCGTAGTCGGACATCGTGCCGAGGCTGTTCACGCGGTTCTTGTTGAAGCCGATGTTGCCCACGATGTCGATACCCCAGTTCTTCTTGTTGACGGCGTGCCAGGTGAACGAGGCCTCGAAGCCCGTGTTCTGTGTCTCGCCGATGTTGCGGTACTGGGTGTCGTAGCCCGTGCCCGGCACGGGGAACTCGTTGAGCAGGTCTTTGGTGGTGTTCTTGTAGAACTCGAAGCTACCGTTGAGCTTGCCGCCAAAGAGCGTCCAGTCGAGACCGATGTTGCGGGTGATGGTCGTCTCCCATTTCAGGTCGGGGTTGGCCATGGTCTTCGAGGGTGCCCAGTAGTTGGTGAAGCCGTTGATCCATGTGGTGGCCGAGTTGTTGTACATCTGCACGAGCTGGCCGGTGGGGATGGCGTTGTTGCCTGCCGTACCATACGACAGGCGCAGCTTCAGGTCGTCGAGCCAGCCCTTGGTGCCGGCCATGAACTTCTCAGAGGAGATACGCCAAGCCAGGGCCACAGAGGGGAAGTAGCCCCAGCGGTTGGCCTTCGAGAACTTGGAGCTGGCATCGGCACGGAACGTCACCGTGGCGAGGTATTTCTCGGCATACGAGTAGTTGGCGCGTCCGAAGAACGACCACAGTTTGTCGTCAGCCTTGTAGCTGTTGTCGATGGTGTAGGGCGTGCCCTGCGACGAGAGCTTCCACGCCGTGGTGGCATCGTAGTCGGTGGGGAATCCGTGCACCTCGTCGATGGCCTCGCGGGCCTTGGTGATGATATACTCCTCGCCCACCATCATGTCGAAGTGGTGGTTCTTGTTCTTGATGATGTTCGCGAAGTCGTAGCTCAGCGTGTTGGTGTTGCGGAACGTATGGTTGTTGGTGTCCGTGAAGCGGATGGCCGGATGGTTCTGGTTTGTTCCGCTGGGCACGTTCTTTACATAATAGGTGGTCAGACCCCAGAAACGCTGTTCGTACTGGCGGTAGAGGTCATAGCCGAATTCGGTCTTGGCCCTGAAGTTCTTGAACACTTCCCAGCCAAATCCGCCTGCGATGTTCAGGTTCTTGCGGTCCTTCTTACGGTCGTTGTCGGCCGCAGAGGTGAGCGGGTCGTAGATGTTGAGGTCGTCGTCCTGGAACGATGAGTTGGCCGAGGCCAGACCCGACAGGGGGATGGGGGGATAGATGATGGCATCCTTCAGACGGCGGTCGGTGTTGTACACACCCGTTGCCTCGTTGGCACCGCCACCCAGGATGTCGGTGTCGCTGTATCGGGCCTGCAGGTCGAAGGTGGTGTTCTTAGAGGGCTTGGTGTTGAGCTTGAGCGAGAAGTTGTCGCGCTTGAAGCTGCTGCCCACCATGATGGCCTTGTCGTTCATGTGTGCATAGCTGAAGGCATACTTCACGGCATCGGTGCCGCCCGTCACGCTCAGGTTGTGGTTGAAGGTGTTGCCCGTGCGGCCGTAGGTCATGTCCTGCCAGTCGTTGCCCTGCACGTTCTGATAGAGGTCGAGGTCCTGGTAGTTGCCGAAGATGTCGGCAAACTTCTTCACGTCGTCATGGAGCAGTGCCAGCTCGTACTGCCACTTCACGTAGTCGCCGGGCGAGAGCACGTTCATCTTCTTGGCCATCTCCTTCCAGCCGTAGTAGGCGTTGTAGCTTACGTTCACCTTGCCGGCCTGTCCGCTCTTGGTGGTCACCAGAATAACGCCGTTGGCGCCTCGGCTACCATAGATGGCTGTCGAGGAGGCATCCTTCAGCACGGTGATGTCCTGGATGTCGGTGGCGGGAATGTTGCTGATGTCGTCCACGGGGAATCCGTCGACGATATACAGCGGCTCGTTGCTCTGCGTGATCGAGCCGCCGCCACGCACGCGGATCTTCACCTTGGCATCGGGCGAACCCTCAGAAGTGGTCACCTGCACACCGGCCAGCTTGCCGGTGAGGGCCTCTGCGGCCGAGGCTACCGGCACTTCGGCCAGCGCCTTGTTGTCGACGGTGGCCACCGAACCGGTGATATCCTTACGTTTCACCGAGCCGTAGCCAATGACCACGACATCGTTCAGACTGGTGGCTGCGTCTTCCAGCGACACGTTGACTTTGCCGGAAGAGGCATCCACCACCTGCGTCTTCATACCTACGTATGAGATCTTGACCTTCTTCGACTTACCTTTCAGCTGTAAGGTAAAATTACCGTCAAGATCGGTGATGACACCATTACCCGACACATCTTGTTCTACGATTGTGGCACCGATAATGGGTTCGCCGGTAGCGTCTTTTACGACGCCCGTTACTGTCTGCGCTTGCACAGAGCCTACTACAAAGAGCAGCATGGTGAGCAGCGCCATTCGAAAGTGCTTCAAATAATCAGACATACTTTATTATTAATAGATTAGTGAAAAATATCTTTTCTCGTTATTGCGGTAGTTGCACATTACATTAAGATAGGTCATAATAATGGGCAAAGTTACTACAAAAGATTCGAACGGCCAAGGTTTTATTTTTGTTTTTTTAGGATTTATTTAAGGAAGGTGCGTGTTGGGGCCCCTCCCCAACCCTCTCCAAGGGGCGGGAGAGGCTGGCGCGATGGGGAGCTCGTAGAGACAAGTGATGTGGGTGCGCAGGTTCCGTGTCATCAGTTGCCGCGACGCGGCATCCGTGTTGTCGAAATGTGCCGGATGGTTTTCTGTGTGTTCCGTGTGTTCCGTGTTTAAAAAAATTGGGGCCCCTCCCCTGATTTATTCTCTCGCAGATTTCGCAGATGACGCAGATTTTGGCTGGCGCGATGATTATTAGCCCTCGCAGCCGCTCGGGGATTTACGCAGATGGGGCCCCTCCCCGGCCCTCCCCGTGGGGGCGGGTGAGGCTGGCGCGATGGTTGAGCGTAATGAGACTTATAATGTTTTAATCTTTGTTCCGGGCACGGGCAGGTAAGGTTGAAGTAACCGCGCGCAGCCTCCGTTTACTCCAAGGCCGTATGACGGCCCCCTCCAAGTACTTTCCTGTTTAGCGAGCAATAAGAACTCCCAAAACTCTGCGACTCTGCGTGCAAAAAAAATCGCATGCCCCCGCTGATAGGTTAGGGCACGCAGAGTCGCAGAGTTTAAGAGACTAGTGATATGGGTGCGCAGGTTCCGTGACATCAGTTGCCGCGACGCGGCATCCGTGTTGTCGAAATGTGCCGGATGGTTTTCT
>CAZBQA010000096.1:0-9672 GCA_964493905.1 uncultured Prevotella sp. | reverse complement strand
TGGTGGTGTGCCTGCGCATTGCAAAATATAGCCAAGGACTCGTACACGAGTCCTATCTTAAAATATCTACACAGCCGGCAGGATAGAAAAGATAATAAGTAAGAAGACCGACCGTCAAAGATATTCTCACATCAGCCCCGCTGGCGGGTCGCAAGAGATATCCTGCGATGAGTAGGCACTAAAATATTCTCAAGATATTCTCTGATTCGCCGAAGGCGAGCGGAGGAAAAAAAGAAAAGACAAATATGAAAACAACACTTATAGCCGACAGCGGCTCTACCAAGACCGACTGGTGTCTCACCCATGACGGCACTCCCGTGTGCCAGGTGCGCACCAAAGGCATGAACCCATTTCAGATGACTACCGAGGAGATGGAGCAAGAGATACGTGATGCCCTCCTGCCCATGCTCCCCACTACCGAGGTCGACGCGCTCTACTTCTACGGGGCCGGCTGCACGCCCGAGAAGCAACCCCTGGTGGAACAGACCCTACGCCACTGCCTCACCATCACGGGCCGCTGCGAGGTGGCCAGCGACATGCTCGGCGCGGCACGCGGCATCTGCGGCCACGCGCCGGGCATCGCCTGCATCCTCGGCACTGGCAGCAACTCATGTGCCTACGACGGCAGTCAGATCACCCACAACGTCTCGCCACTGGGCTTCATCCTCGGCGACGAAGGCAGCGGGGCCGTGCTCGGCCGCACCCTCGTGGGCGACATCCTGAAGAACCAGCTGCCCCGGCATATCATCGACCGCTTCAACGAGAAGTACCGCCTCACCCCGGCCGAAATCATCGACCGCGTGTACCGGCAGAAGCTGCCCAACCGCTTCCTGGCATCGTTTGCGCCTTTCCTGAGCGAAAACATCGACGAGCCGTGCATCGAAGCACTGGTAAAGGAGGCCTTCCGCCGGTTCCTCCAGCGCAACGTGAAGCAGTATGCCCATTGGGACAGCCTGCCCATCGGCTTCAACGGCTCCATCGCCCAGGCATTCCGCACACCCCTTGAGACCGTGATGCACGAGGAGGGCATGCACCTGGGCCGCATCATCCAAGCCCCGATGGAAGGACTGGTCGACTACCATAAGGCATAGCAGGCCTTGTAACACCATACCCCTGACCATCATGGAGAAGATTACAGAAGAGAGCTCACACTACGACCACCTCGAACAGAAGAGTGTGCTCCAGCTGCTCACCGACATCAACGCCGAGGACCAGACAGTGGCACTCGCCGTGGCAAAGACCATCCCTCAGCTTGAGCGTCTGGTCACCCAGGTGCTGGCCCGGATGCAGCGCGGCGGTCGCCTGTTCTACATCGGGGCAGGCACCAGCGGCCGCCTCGGCGTGCTCGATGCCTCGGAACTGCCACCCACCTACGGTGTGCCACCCACGCTGGTCAACGGCATCATCGCCGGCGGCGACACCGCCCTGCGCCACGCCGTGGAACACGCCGAGGACGACGGGGCACAAGGGTGGGCCAACCTGCAAGCCGAGGGCATAGGCCCTGACGACAGCGTCATCGGCATCGCCGCCTCGGGCACCACACCCTACGTAGTGGGTGCCCTGCGCCAGTGTCGCGCACACGGCATCCTCACGGCCTGCATCACCAGCAACCCCGGGTCGCCCATGGCGGCTGTGGCCGACATCGCCGTGGAGATGATCGTCGGTCCGGAGTATGTCACCGGTTCCTCGCGCATGAAGTCGGGCACCGGCCAGAAGATGATTCTCAACATGATCTCCACCGCCCTCATGGTGCGCCTCGGACGCGTAGACGGCAACCGCATGGTGAACATGCAACTCACCAACGACAAACTCGTCGACCGCGGCACCCGTATGCTCGTCGATGCCCTGCACCTCGACTACGACACTGCCCGCCGCATGCTCCTTGCACACGGGTCGGTGGAAAAGGCTTTGCACTTCGCTGCCCACACCCCAAGCAATAACAACAAAGGGTAATACAAATCACTTATCGGGGCTTTAAAATTTATTATACTTTATTTGAGGGGGAAGGTATTGAAAAATAGTATCTTTGCCCACAGATACAGAATACCCAACAACAATTACCACCTTTGATCTATGAAACCTGTCCGTCTATATCACATCATCACCTTGTGTCTCTCTGCGCTATTTCTGATATCGTGCGCCGATGATGACAACACATCCGACATTACATCCGACTCTGCCACCCGACAGCTGCTCGACAGCGAAGCCATCAGCTTTGATGCCGGTGGAGAAAGCATCACGCTCTGTCTCAATGACAATGGAACACCGTGGGAATTGGTGCTCAAGGATGCGAGTGAAGAGTCGCCTACTGGTGCCAGTCTACCCTCATACCCACCGAAGACGGCTATGAGATGGTGGTCACCGCACAGCGCAATGACAACATCAACCGGCGCACGGCAACGCTCCAGCTCAGCCGCGGCAACACGAAAAAACTGCTTACGCTCACCCAGAAAGGCTTTCCGCGCATGCAAGCCTCCAAGCAACATGTCGACGTACGCAATGACAGTCGCAATGTCTTTGTGGTCATCCACACCAATGTGATACCCCAAATAGACACCACCAACACCGCCGGATGGGTCCACTTTGTTGGTATGCAACGTGAAGATCATACCCCCAATGCCGCCAACGACTCTATGACACTCGTCTGCCATTTCACCGTTAAGGCCAATCCAGACCTCGGACGAATGACCGCCGTGACCTTCCGCAACGACTCCGCGGCACCGCTCAGCGTCAATATCCACCAATGGGGCCGCCGACTGAACGCCTCGGAGACCATTCATCTCGACCAACCCGGACAGTTGCCCACCCTTCTCGGCGGCAACGGATACGACTGGACCGACCTCGACTCACTCACGCTCTCGGGCAAAATCAATACAGATGACATCAACGCCCTGCGCATATTGCTCACCCCCTATATCCGGGTGGCACAGACCAACGAGCGCGGAAACCTCACGGTGACCTCCGACTGCTACCTTCACCTGCGCCATCTCGACTTGGGACAATGCACCATCGTGGGCGGCGGCAAGGCCGATATGGAGGAGAGCATCGTCACCCGGCTGCCCGACACCTATCTCAATGCCGACAACAACACCTTGGCCGACTGCGCCTTCAAGCTCACCCGCACCCTCTTGGAAAGCATTGTGCTGCCTCGAAACTTGGAGAAAATAGGTGGCTGGGCATTCTATTACTGCGCCAACCTGCAACGCATAGACATACCCGCCACGGTGCGACACATCGGTCCCTACGCCTTTGCGAACTGCACATCGCTTGCAGAAATCAATCTCACCGACGACATGCGGTTGGAGTATCTCGGTATCTACGCGCTCAACAGCGGCAGCGGTTTTGCCGAGATTCGCTTGCCACGGTCGTTGCAGATCACCGAGAGCGAAGGTCCCATACTCGGCAGTCCTTCGACTGAACGCATCCATGTGCGCTGGCCCGAGCCTCCCGTGCTCAAGCGGTTTGGCGTGGGCAAGACGGTCACGCTCTATGTTCCGCGCGGTTCGGCCGATGCTTACCGGGCGGCGGCAGGATGGAACCGTGCCAAGGAAATCATCGAGGAATAGGCCCTGAAGGCTTGGCCACCTCCGACAAAATGATTACTTTTGCATCCACATAGACTAAAATAATGACAAATGGATCAGTTAATCATCAACTCCTATGAGGAGTTTGCCGCCTACGAGGGCAAGCAGCTCGGCGCATCCGAATGGCTGCTAGTAGACCAAGACCGCATCAACAGCTTTGCCGATGCCACGCTCGACCACCAGTGGATACACGTAGACACGGCGCGCGCCGCCGAGGAGAGTCCCTACAAGAGCACCATCGCCCACGGCTACCTTACCCTCTCGCTCCTGCCCCACATGTGGAATGAGATCATCAAGGTCAACAACCTGAAGATGATGGTCAACTATGGCATGGACAAGATGCGCTTCGGCGTGCCCGTCATCACGGGCAGCAAGATTCGCCTGGTGGCCTCGCTCGAGCACATCGAGAACCTGCGCGGCATCTGCAAAGCCTTCATCGACTTCAAGATCGAGATCGAGGGACAGCGCAAGCCTGCCCTGCAAGGCGAGGCCCAGTTCCTCTACTACTTTGAATAACCCCACCCGCCGACCTCGCCCCTGACGATGGCGAGGCCGTGTGCATCATCAAAAATCCCACGGCTGACTTGGTCAACAGTGGGATTTTCTTTTGTTTTATACCAACATCAATCCTGCCCTTCCGGCAGGCCAGCGCTAACTCATCTTGCTGTAGTCGTCGCTCTCGAGCAGCGAGGCCTCGGTCTCTGAAGGATGGGCCTTCATGTAGCGGTCGACCATATTTACGTAGTCGGTATTGAAGAAGTGACGCCCCAGCGCCTTGTTCACCACCCACATCACCTTGCCCATGTGCAGGTCTTTCTCCAGCTGACTGCGCCTGTCGTAGTTGGGCATGGGATACAGGCTGAGCAGATAGAAGCTCAGGCAGTCGGGCACGATATATGCCCGGGTCATCGTGCGCAGCTGTTCGGACGAATAGCCGTAACGCTGGTAGATGGGATACTTGGGCCCCATGTATTTGTCGAGCGAGATACCGATGATGCGCTCACCCACCACGATGCTCTGGTCGAGGGCCCCGATCTGGGCATAGATACGCGGCAGCGGCATCTCGGGTAGAAACTCCTTGAGCTTGGAGAACGACTGCTGGAACTGGCTGTTGATGTCGTCCATGTTGGCATATTCCGACTCCGCATCGCTGATGATGGTCTGCAACGTGGAGTCTTGGTAGAACCGCAGGAACCGCTCGTTGATGTCGTGGTTGCTCACCTCCCCGATCTGTAGCATCTTCTCCACCAACGTGCGCGTCTCGAGCGGGTATTCGGTATTCATCTGCTGCAGGGCCGAGAAGTCGCCCGTGATGAGATAACGGCTCTGCAACCTGTCATATCGCTCTACTTTGATATGACCGGTGTCGTTATCATCCTCGTTAGGCTTGAGCTTAAGCTCGCACGCCACACAGAGGAGCATCACTGCAAACAATATGTAATATACCCTACGAATCAAGATGTGGTTCTAAAGATGGTGAATAACTTCTATTTGTTTTCTGGAATATACCCTCTAACACTTTTTCATTGCAAAAATACTAAAAAATATTTCTTTATCCAAATATTTTGCTAAAAAAAACAAAAATCAGACCATAATAAACGTCTTTAACTTTATTTTTTTGAAAATCCCGACATTATACGGCCCTTTGCGCCAATGGTTCAGCGAAACATTTCGTACCTTTGTCTATCTATAAACAAACCATTGTCAAAAGCAAATGAACCGAAAACTTCTACTCTTCCCCACCCTGCTGATGGGTATCGCCGCATCGGCCCAGACCCAGACCCATGTTACCCTGCATCTTTCTTCCAAGGTCGCCCAAGACGACGCCCCCGTGGTGCTCGACCTAGCCAAATACGGCGACATACAGTCGGCCCTGGTCACGATAGACGGTGCAGAGACGCCCTGCCAGCTCGACGACCTCGACCGTGACGGCACCTTCGACGAACTGGCCTTCCTCACCTCGTTCAGCAAGAAAGGCCGCAAGACGGCCGTCGTCACGCTCTATGCCGATGGCACGCCGCGCAGCTATCCAGCCCGCACCTTTGCCGAAATCGTGCTGGGCAACCCGAAGGTGAAGGAGAAAAACAAGCACAACATCTACCTCTCGTCCATCACACTCACCCGTGAGACGGCCGACCAGTATCATGTGCTGCACCACCACGGCGTGGCCTTCGAAAACGAACTGGTGGCCATGCGTATCTACATGGACCAGCGGCAGACCGTCGACCTCTACGGCAAGTACCGCAAGGGCCTGGAGCTACACGACACGCAGTTCTACACCTCTGCCGTCCAGAAGGCACAGGGCTACGGCGACGACGTGCTGTGGGTGGGCAACACCTTTGGTCTGGGGGCCTTGCGCGGCTGGGACGGCAGCGCACCGACGATGCTCAGCGACGTGGAGAGCCGCACCCAGCGCATCGTGGCCCAAGGCCCCGTGCGCACCATCGTAGAGATGGACGACTACCGCTGGACCGTGGCGCCGGGCATGCGACCCGTCAACATGACCGTCAGATACACGCTCTATGCCGGGCATCGCGACTGCGACGTCACGGCCACCTTCAGCCGCGACATGTTGGCCAGCGAGTTCTCTACCGGCATCATCAATGTCAAAAGCTCCACCGAGTTTACCGACCATGCAGGCCTGCGCGGCTGCTGGGGCACCGACTGGCCTGCTACCGACACGCTCAACTGGAAGCGTGAGACCGTGGGACTGGGCATCTATGTGCCGGTGGCATATAAGGTAAGGGAAGTGGCGGCCAACAAAGACAACTACGCCTTCGTGGTGCGCCCCGTGGGCAAGACCCTACGCTACAGCCTGGCCTACTGTAGCGACAACGAAAACTTCGGCTATCACACGGCCAGCGACTGGTTTGCCTTCCTCAAGGAATGGAAAAAACGCGTAGACAACCCCGTAATGGTCAAGGAAACAGAGCGGTGACGGCCCATCAGCCGACAACATAGGTCAGCACAAAGTCGGCGTTGACCTCATAGCAAACCCTCACCCGCTTGCGCACCTTCAGGTCTTCCACCTGCACGGTGCCCCTGTCGGCAAGGGCATAAGGCAACAGGCGCATCTGGAAATACTGCAGGTCTTCGGCCGAGAAATATTTATAGACGGTCTCCTTCGCGCTCCAGTTGATGAGCTGCCGGTGGAGACCGTCGCTGTCTTCGTCGGGGCGGACGAAACGCTCCACCACCCGGCTCACCCTGTCACTCCAATACTCGATGTCGACGGCCACCTCGTGGCTGCGCGACAAGAGTACCACGGCCCATCCCCGCGTGTGGCTGATGCTGACCTGCCAGCCCTTGAGCTGCGGTTTGCCCGAGGCCTCGTGGCCTACCACGAGGCTGTCGTCACCCGTGAGGGCGTTGATGAGGGCGTAGGTCACCAGCACCTCACGGCGGCGCACCTCCGACCGGTAGCCACTAAGGTCCACCTGCGAAGGCACGGGCAGCTCGCCCATCGGCTCGGTCATCTGCCAGAGGCCCAGCAGCGTGTCGTTGCCCGGCCGCTCAACTCTTACCAGCGGCATCTTCTTTCACTTCATGGATGGTGACCTTCACCTTGCTGATGCGCCTGCCCTCGAGGGCCATCACCTCGAAGGTGTAGTGCTTATAGTCGATCTTCTCGTGCATCGTCAGGAAGTCGCCCTTAAGCTCGAGCAACAATCCGGCCAGCGTGTCGGCATCGCCCTCGTCATCGGCAAACTCGTCGTCGTCGACCTGCAAGATCTTGCAGAAGTCGCTCAGCAGCGTCTTGCCCTCAAAGAGGTAGGTGTTGTAGTTGAGCTTGGCGTAGGTCTTGTCGTCCTCGTCATATTCGTCGTTGATCTCACCCACGATCTCCTCCAGGATATCCTCGAGCGTCACCAGTCCGCTGGTGCCGCCGAACTCGTCGACCACGATGGCGATATGCACCTTGTTGTCCTGAAACTCGCGCAGCAGGTCGTCAATCTTCTTGGTCTCGGGCACGAAGTATGGCGGGCGAATGAGGCTCTGCCAGCGGAAGCTGACCGGCTTGGACAGGTGCGGCAGCAGGTCCTTGATATAAAGCACACCACGGATGTTGTCGTCGTTGTCCTGATAGACCGGTATGCGGCTGTAGTTGTTCTCCACAATACAGTTGAGCACATCCTGGAAGCTGCTGTTGATGTCGATGTCCACAATATCCTGTCGGCTGGTCATCACCTCCTTGGCCGTCTCGTCGCCAAAGCGTATGATGCCTTTCAGCATGCTCTGCTCGTCCTTGATGTCCTCTTTGTCGGTGAGCTCCAGCGCCTGCTCCAGGTCGTCTACGCTGAGCTGTCGGTTCTCCTTGGGCACGGCCTTCTCGGCAATGACACCGCTCTTGATGAGCACCGTACCCAGCGGCCAGAAGAAGCTGCGCAGCAGCAGGATGCCATGCACCGCTTTACGGCAGAAGCGCAGCGGGTCTTGCCTGCTGTACACCTTGGGCATGATCTCGCCGAAGAGCAGCAGCAGGAAGGTGAGCAGCACGGTGATGCACAGAAACTCCAGCCACTCCTCCTTAAAGCTCACCAACGACGAGAAGATGTAGTTGCAGAGCATGATGATGGTCACGTTCACAAAGTTGTTGGTGATGAGGATGGTGGCCAGCGTGCGCTCCGAGTCGTCGCGCAGCTGTTGGATGCCTGCATCCCGACTGTCGCGCTCGGGGTCGAGCTGGTCGAGGTCTTGAGGTGAGAGGCTGAAGAAGGCAATCTCTGAGGCACTGGCAAAGCCCGACATCAAAAGCAGCATAGCAGCCAGTGCGGCTGCTATGACAACGCCTGCGGTTATCGGATGGACAACCACGAGGTCACCTATATGCTGTAATGCTGTAATATCCAAAGCTGTAATGTGTTAGAATGGCAATTTGTTGTCGGCCTGCGGTCGCGGCTGCGGTGCCGTGGCCGGGCCAGCCTGTGTGTCGATGCCACCCATCTTGGCCTTCGGCGTGAGCATTTCCATATTCTCCACCAGTATCTCGGTGACATACCTGCGTTTGCCCTGCGGGTCGTCGTAGGTGCTGTAGCGCAGTCGGCCCTCCACATAGAGCTTGTCGCCCTTGTGTACATATTGCTCCACAATCTTGGCCAACTGGCGGTAGAACAGCAGGTTGTGCCAGTCGGTGCGGTCGGGCACCTGTGTGCCGTTCTTCAACGTATATCCCCGCTCGGTGGTGGCCAGCGTCACCTTGGCCACGGCCTGGTCGGCATCGTAATAACGCACCTCGGGCTCCTTGCCCACATTGCCTATCAACATTACCTTGTTCATACCTTGCAAAATTTAGGGTTGGTCAGCGAAATTGCTATTCATTGTTCTCATCTGTGGCCAGCAAACAGTCTGGCGGCATGATGATCTATCCGAACGAATACTTTTGCCCAAGCTGCTCTCATCTGTGGCCAGCAAACAGTCTGGCGGCATGATGATTGTGCAGCGTCGGCACACGGTCATTTCCACATGCCCAGATACTTGAAGCGGAAATTCTTGCCCTTGGCCGAGGGAAACTGGCTGCGGTTGTCCACCCGCTCGCGCAGGTGCTCGATGATACGGTTGTAGCAGTCTTGTCCCGAGTTGGCCTTGCAATGCACCACAAACTTGGTGTCGCGATATTCATGCTTGCCCGTGGTGGGAATCATCACCACGCGCTTGAAGTCGAGCGAGCCCTCATACCATCCCGGACGCTCCTCCGTGAGACGCGTCAGCGCGTTCTCGGCCAGGCTATGCCTGTCGACCTGCGGCTGGGGCACGGTGGCACGCACGGCCTTCTTCTGCTTGAAGTCGAGCATGGTGGCGGCAACGGTCTTGATGACAATGAAATAGACGTGCGACCGCACCTTGTAGCGCTTGGGAAAAAACACCTCGCTGGCCGCATAGTCGCGGATATCGGCCTCCAAGTCGCGCGTAACATCAATATCGGGAATAGAACGAAGAAAGCCAATGGCTTCGTCTACGGTGGGGACAAGTACCTCCTTGTCAAAATATCTAACGTATAAGTTCATTGAATGGTGTTGTTTCTCTGAAAAATAAAAAGAGCGGCAAACGAGACTCGAACTCGCGACCCCGACCTTGGCAAGGTCGTGCT
>CAZBQA010000095.1:0-9753 GCA_964493905.1 uncultured Prevotella sp. | reverse complement strand
TCGGCGTAACGCAGCCTGCAAGGCACACCCGCCTCGCTGCGCACCAAGGCTTCGGTGAGACGGCCGCCATTCCACGACAGGTCGACCACGAAGTTGCCGCGGGCACGAATGCCCGTCATGCAACCGCTGGCCCAGGCATCGGGGAGGGCCGGCAGCAGGTGTATTTCGCCCGTATGACTCTGCAACAGCATCTCGGTAATGCCTGCCGTGCCACCGAAGTTGCCGTCGATCTGGAAGGGCGGGTGCATGTCCCAGAGGTTGTCGGCCGTACCGTTCTTCAGCAGGTTGGCATAGAGCCGATAGGCATGGTTGCCGTCAAGCAGGCGCGCCCATTGGTTGAGTTTCCAGCCCATGCTCCAGCCTGTGGCCCCATCGCCCCGATGCCGCAACACCACCTTGGCAGCCTCGGCCAGCTGGGGGGTGGTGAGCGGACTGATGGTGTGTCCCGGATGCAGACCGAAGAGGTGATTCACATGCCGGTGGTGGTCGTTGGGGTCGTCGATATCCTTGCTCCACTCCAGCAGCTGACCGTACCGGCCTATGCGATAGGGCACGAGATGGTCGAGCACCTCCTGCCACTGGGCCACTTCGCCCGTGTCTACCTTCAGCAGACGGGCCGACTGGATAGCGGCCAACAGCAACTCGCGCACCACGGCGTGGGCAAAGGTGGTTCCCTCGTCTACGGCTCCGTGCTCGGGCGATGTGCTTGGGGCGGCGGTATAGGTACCATCGGGCTTCCTCCAGAGATAATCCTGGCAGAAGAGCGCCGCGCCTCTGATGATCGGATAACCCTCGTTACGCAGCCAATCGAGGTCGCGGGTGTAGTCGTAATAATCCCACAGATGGGTGGCCAACCACGGGCCGGCCACGGCACAGAGGTTCCATCCCATGTCGGTATCGCGCAACGGAGCCGTGAAACCGAATGGGTTGGCCGATATCGACGAGGTCCAGCCACGTGCGCCATAGTAGCTCTTGGCCGTCACGCCACCGGGCTTTACCTGTGTCTTGATATAGTCGATCATGGGCTGCATACACTCTTGCAGGTTATCTTGCAACGCAGGCCAGTAGTTCATCTGGATGTTGACGTTGTTGTGGTAGTCGCTGTGCCAAGGGGCGTCGATGTTGTTCAGCCAGATGCCCTGGAGGTTGGCCGGAAGGTTTCCGGCACGCGACGAGGCGATGAGCAGGTATCGACCATATTGGAAATAGAGTGTTTCGAGGTATGGGTCAGACTGACCTTGCCTATAGTGCTTGAGCCGTTGCGCCGTCTCTTCCTGAAGCTGGGGCTCAGTCTGTCCCAGCCTGAAGTGCATACGCCCGAAGAGTGGCAGATAGTCGGCCAGATGCCGGCTCAGGAGTCGCTTGTACGAACACTTCGAGGCGGCAGTCATCCATTGTGCAGTGGTCTGCACGGGGTCTACACCCACATAGGTCTTGGGGTCTGAGAAGTCGGGGTCGAAGTTCATCTTATAGTCGGTATCGGCTGTCAGAATAAAGGTCACCTCATCGGCCCCCTCGACAGCCAGCCTGTCGCGGGCATCCTTCACAATGCGCCCGCCCCTGGCGAGCATCTTGATACGGATGCAGAACTGCATGCCGTTATTGTCGAGATGGGCCCTGTAAACCATGTCGGTACCTCCCCTTATCTCACTTGTCCCGGTGGCCAGGGGGTTAGCCAGATAAGTCAACGAAAGGTTCTGCCTGCCGCGCTTGCTGGCCCGATAGCGCATCACGAGCACATTGTCGGGATAAGAACAGAACGACTCGCGGATATAGCGCACGCCTTGTCGCACAAAGCTGACACGGGTGAAGGCCGAGTCGAGCGACAGCACTCTACTGTAATCGCTGATGCCATCGGCCGAAACGCCTGTTGCCACCTGCAGTTCGCCCATGGTGGTGTAGGTCCCGAAGCGCCAGGGCTGTTCGTCTGAAGGCTCATACGAGGCCACGCCGTTCATATTGTGGCTGGTAAGCTCACCCGCCAGACGGTCGTTGCCGTCGAGAAAGGCCTGCCTAATCTGCTGCAACACCTCAACACCGCGTTTGTTCACATTCCAGTAATAGGCTGCTCCACCGGTGGTATTGGGGCCACCGAGCCATAGTGACTTCTCGTTCAGTGCGATGCGTTCGGTCTCGATGGCACCAAAGACAGAGGCACCGATACTGCCGTTGCCAATGGGCAGCGATGAGTTTTCCCAGTCGGGATCTACCTGTGAAGCCGGACGGAACCCCACAGACACCTTGCCCTGGTAGCCTGCGGGCTTGCCACTGTACCAGGGTTGCGAGCCTCGCAGCGTCCCCGGGCTGTTGAACCTGACCTGCATCGGAGCCTGCTGCGCACCCACCACTAAGCTGCATGCACACACCAGCAAACTAACTATCTCACGTTTTCTGTACATAATAATATGGTTTTATGGAAGCTTACACCGGCAGCATCAACCATCGGACAAGCTTCTCTCAAACACCACCTGAATCCATGAAAGGAAGGTAGCCACAACCAACTCTAACCTAACGGCAGTCCATCGGTCCAGACCCTTGATTATCGCTCGCAGACACCCATTCCTGAGTCGCCTCAAAAAAGGATAATGACTGCAACAATAACAGAAAGCCCTTTACTCCAACATCCCGTCTTCAGCAGAAAACGGAATGTGGAGCTACAAGACTCTGTATATCAATAACCCTCGTTCTGGGTCAGGTCTTTATTCTTGTCTAAAGAAGTTGTTGGAATGGGCATATACATCAGACGTGAACTCCACGTCAATGCAGCACCTGGGTTGCCAACAACATCCATGATTCGGCGAATGTACTGCTGATAGCTACCGTCAAGGAACCTATTGATGGCAGCAAACGGGAAAGTAATCGAAGCATAGAGCCGAGTATCGCGATTGCGGTACTGGGACATGTAAGAGTCGCTTACAATCTTGTTGATTTCTGAACCTACAACCTCAGAAAAAGTTTTCTTCGATGTCGATATCTCTTGGTCGATGCGCTCAGACAGGGCCTTATAAGCCTCTACCCTTTGTTCTGCAGACGGCAGTGCAGGTCGGGTTTGACCATCCACCGTCCAGTAAGCATCAACCAGTTGCTGAATGGGCACAATGGTAGCCCAAGCCTGCTTCTTCACCATATTGGGACTCATCAGGCAGGTCACGCGTTCATATGCACCATAGTCTTCGCTAGCCTCATATTCTTTAGCAATGATGGTTTCAGGACTGTTGTCGGCCTTCCAAATGTCTTGATAATTGAAGATGCCCTGAAGGAAGGTGTTCTCATCGACACCGTTTGCAGAGAAGTCGACCAACTTCTTGAAAAACTCGCCATCTTTCTTCATGTCCTCAGTCAGCGCCGCTGCCTTGTGAAGTTTGTATCCGCCATTGTCAATGACATACCTTGCAGCATTTTCAGCAGCAGCATAATCGCCGAAATAATAGGCAGCACGAGCTTTCAGAGCCGTAGCCGTGACCTTGTTGAAGCATCCTTTGTCGTTGGATACCGGCAAGCCCGCGATAGCTTCGTCCAACTCATTCAAGATCCACTTTCTGACGTCTTTGGCTGCGGTTCTGGACAAGCCATTAGGAAAATCGTTCTCTGGCGTTGTCACTATCGCCACGTCACCGAACACCAGCGTCAGGTCCATATAGATCCATGCTCTCATGACACGTGCCTCGTTCTTGTACTTGGCCCTAAGATCTGCAGACACCTGTTCAAAATTGTCTACCTCGGCTATTAGTCGGTTGCAAGTGCGTATGCCGTTGTAGTCATAGCTATATCCAAAATCGAGGTTGGCATCCAGAGTGTTCGACTGGACGGCTGCACCATTGCTGTCCCATGAGTTGCGCGAGTAGCCGTTGTCGGCATAACCATCCAAGAAGATTCCCGAGTAACCGGGCATACTGGTTCCCACATATTGGTAGATAGAGGTACGGTAGCTTTCAAGAAGCCGGTCGTCTATCTTTGATTTGTCCAAGGAACCTTCAGGCACCTTCTCAAAGAAATTGTCCGAGCAGCCTGTCATACTGAGCGATGCCAGCAACAAGCCTATATAGATTGTTTTTTTCATTATCTTGTCTTTTAGGTTATGGTGGTAACAAATAGAACCCACCTTCTATATCATAAATATCGAAATAAATTTAGAATTCCACCGAGACTCCAAATGTCAACGACTTCAAGCCTATCTGGTATCCGCGCGTGCTTGCAATCTCAGGGTCAAAATCCTTCATCCGATGGTCGGCACGAATTGTAAAGAGGTTGTCGCCCGACACATAAACGCGAGCAGAAGCAATCGACAGCTTAGAAAGGATGCTCTGGGAAAGGTTATACCCCAAAGTGATGTTCTTGATGCGATAGTAAGCAGCATTGAACAACCAGAAAGAAGACTGATAGTTGTTATATTTGTAATTCGTACTGGCAGGCACAAAGAGCTTTGGATAGATGGCATTCGGATGCTCTGGAGTCCAGTTGTCAAGCTGCCACTCACGAGGAACAGAGTTGTCGAAGAAGGCCTGCGAGCCTTCATAGTCGATATAGACCTTCACGCCTGTAACGCCTTGGCCAAGTACCGATAGGGTAAAGTTCTTATAACTCAGGTCAAGCGTTGTGCCATAGGTAAACTTAGGAACATCGTTGCCCACCACCACACGGTCTTTATCGTTAATGACTCCGTCACCCACACCATTTTCTGTAGGCTGGTCAACATATTTCACCATACCGGCTCCGGGCTTGAACTCGCCATAAGGCACATACTTGCCATTCTTGATATCGTCTTCAGAATAGAGACCGTTTGCCTCCAGCATGTAGAAGTCGCCTATCGAACCTCCTTTCTTGAACACCCAGTAGCCCGACGGTGGAAGCTGGTCAACGCGGTCGCCCAGGTCTTCGATACGGTTCTTATTGTAGGTCATGTTGAAGCCCAGGTTGTAAACCAGGTCACCAATACGGTTGGCATGTGTCAATGTCAGCTCGATGCCTGAGTTACGAACCTTACCCACATTACGCGCTGGGATTTGCGAGGACGACAGTCCTGTTTCAGTCATGATATCGTTAGCCTGAATCAATATACCATCGGTGAGACGGTTATAATAGTCGACGGTCAAACCAAGCAGCCCATTCTTGACAATCAGGTCTAAACCGAAGTCAAGCGTTGTGGTTGTTTCCCAGGTCAGGTCAGTGTTGCCTATACGTCCCTCTGTTAGTATGGGCATCACCTCTCCGCCTAAGATAATGTTGTTACTTGCCGAATATGTTGAGTAGGTATCGTAGAGCCCAATATTCTTGATGTTGCCGTTCTTTCCCCACGATGCTCTTAGCTTCAGAGCATCAATCCAGGTAAAGCGCTTCATAAACTCTTCTTGCTCCACACGCCACCCAGCCGAGAATGACGGGAAATAGCCCCAACGGCCGTTTTTGGCGAATCGTGAGGAGGCATCGGCACGGAAGTTTGCTTCAAGCAAATACTTCTGCGCGTAGGTATATCCCAAACGTCCGAAGTATGAGTTCATCGTTTCCTCCTGATAAAAGTCACCTCCCTGACGGTTGGTCACCAACTGGTTGTTAGGATTGGTAGAGCCCCCCGTAAAGTCGTTCATGTCGTTGCTGGCAAAATCCTTTCGCCCTACAGTCAGCCGCTTATAAGTGTATGTGTCGGCATGTACACCGGCCATGGCCGTCAGTTCGTGCACCGAATTGAAGGTACGTTTGAAGTTGGCCCAACCGTCATAAATCAATTTTTCAGAATAGTTCCAGTCTTGATCCATCTGGTTGGTAGCCGAGGCAGTGCCGCCCACAATGGCACCGGTAGGGCTCAGGAAGTCGGGCACACCGGCCTTACGGTTCAAGAAGGTGAAGCCTCTGTAATCAGTATAGTTGTATCCAATCTGATTGGTCACGGACAGGCCTTCAAGCAGGCGCAGCTCGGCGGCAATGGTCCCGAGCAACCTGCGGGTGTTGGAATTGCCCCGCCCACCTTCTTTCAAGGTTCTCAGCTGGTTGTTGTTGATCTGTTCTGCCGTAGCAGTTTTTCCGTTACGTATTGACCCCCACTCGCCGTTACTCTGTATGGCAACCTGTGTGGGTGGCACATTCAACATGTTGACAGTATTGATGCTGCCGTTCTTTCGGTTATATTTATCATAGATAAAGCTTACATTAGACGTGATATTCAGCCAAGGCTTCAAGTCGAGTGATGTTTTGGTCGACACATTGTAGCGGTCGGTGGCCTCACCAGGCGTGAGGGTCTCATTACGCATATAGCCTATACCAAGTATATAATTGAACTTTTCGCTGCCGCCCGACAACTGCAGATTGTGCTTGGTCATCAAACTGTGCTTCCTCAACACAAGGTCAAACCAATCGGTGTTGGGATAAAGGTCGGGGTCAGAACCGTCCCTATACTTCTGAATGATGTCATCGGTAAAAGTCAGATTCTCAGGGCTCACACCCGAATTGAGCTCTGCCTGCTAGTACATCTCTGCATATTGCACCGAATTTACCGTCTTGGGAAGATATGTCGGACTCTGTGAGCCCACCAAACCATTGTAAGATATTCGCAACTGTCCGGCCTTGCCCGACTTGGTTGTCACCAGAACGACACCATAGGCAGCCTTGGCCCCATAGATGGCTGCCGAAGAGGCATCCTTTAGAAACGATACGGTCTCGATGTTGTTCGGGTCCATGGCATTAAAGAAACCGGATGTCACCTCCACGCCGTCAACGATGTAGAGCGGTTCAGAAGCACCGAGGTTTCCACGACCGCGGATATTCAGCGAAGTGCTTCCTGGCCTTGAGATAACTGTTACACCCGATACCGCACCCTGTAAAGTGCTCAAGACGTTGGTAGAAGGGCGAGAGGCCAACTTCTGTGCATCTACAGAGGCAACGGCACCCGTGAGGTTCACCTTCTTCTGAGTACCGTAACCTATGGCTACGACCTCATCCAGGGTCGATACATCTTCCGTCATGGTAACATGCACTACAGCTTTGCCGACAATCGACACATCCACAGTCTTATAACCCAAAAACGAGATTGCCAATGTAGCACTCGGCGAAACGTTCTGCAACATAAAATTACCGTCCAGATCGGTCACAGTCCCGTTCGAAGTACCTTTTTCCATGATGGTTGCGCCTACTACAGGCTCACCTTTCAAGTCTAATACCGTTCCCGTCACCGTCTGCTTTTCACGGCGTTCGCTCGGCTGCAAGGTCTCCACGCCCTTGTCCGAGATCACGATCGACTTGGAGGAGACGATGCTGTAGGTCAGGTTGCGACCGCGAAGGGCGGCATCCAAGACGACAGACACCGAGGCGCTCGTGGCATTGACATCGATGTCAGAACGGTCGTCCACGACCACGTTACGATACGATACGAGAACCGGTAGGTAGTCTGCCGTTCGATGGAACTGAACACTTGCCTCAACGAAGCATTCTTGAGATGGATTGTCACCCTTTGCCCCTGGGCAGAGCTCCCCAAGCTAAACAGACAAAGCAGCAACATCACCAAACAGTACTTGATTTCATGGTGTACTTTCATCATTGCGCGATTTTTAAGTTAGATATTTGATTTGAGCGACATGCTCTGCATGTAACGTTTGTATAGACAAGTGGAATGGCCAAACGTACCGAAAAAAATTCATGTTTTTCTACATAATTGCAGAAAAAATAACAAAAAAAGAGTAGGCACCGGACACGACCTCCGTCCTCCCGATGCCATCACGTCTTAACGTATGGTGATTTTCTTTGCGCCCACTGTAGCTTTCAGATGGTAAGATTGCTCCAGTATTTCCAAGTCCTCGTTCAGGCTGTTGCTGGGCATGACACCTGTGAACATGTCGTTCATGTTGATTTGTCGCGCCATGACGATGTCCACGCCGTATGTCTTTTCGATGGTCGCAACAACTTCACTCAATGGAGCATTGCTGAAAACCAGTTCCTTGCGCTTCCATGCTGTAGCGTTCTGAATATCGTCGCCCACGTCTGAGACCCGTATCTTTCCGGTCGACTTGTCGAGCACGGCCATCTGTCGGGCCCATAGCATGGCATTCTCGCCGCTGCCCACGGCCGTGAAGCGCACCTTACCACGCTCGAGAGACAGCTTGGCCAGCACCTCAGCTCTGCGCGAAAGCAGGTTGAAGCGGGTGCCCAGCACCTCCACAGAGAGCCCGTCAGACAAGATCACAAAGGGGTGCGACGGGTCTTTACGCACATCGAAGTAGCCCTCGCCGTCGAAAAGCAACTGGCGCTCACCCTTGTTGAAGGTCTTGGCATGGTATCTCAGGGCCGACTGGGCATTCAGTGTCACGCTCGTGCCATCGGGCAGGGTGACCGTGGCGCTCTCGCCAGTGCCCGTCGAAACGGTAATCTCGTCAGAAGCCAGCGCCGCGTTCTCGCAGTATTGATACACGATGGTTGCACCCAGTATGGGCAGCAACACCACAGCGGCCACCTGCAACCAGCGCCACAGCAGTCGTCCGGAGAAATGACGACGCTCCGAAATGCGATTCACGATGTTGCCCCACACCGCCTCCGTGTCCATGCCAGAGGCCTCGGGAGCGTTGTCAAGGTCGTTGCCCATCCAGCGGCTCCGCAGCTGTGCCTCAAGCTCGTCATCGCCCGCAGCAGCTACCTCAGCCCGCAGCTCGGTCAGTTCGTGGGGAGTAAGTCCCGCATGCAGATAATGGTGCCTCAATTCTGTCATTTCTTTTTTGGTTTTCAATAGCTAAGACAATCGATGTTCGAAAAAATACCGAAGAACCAGAATTATTTAACTAAAAATAAAACAGCAAGCACTAGGCACGATACCCCCAGCAGCATGCGCAGCGACCGCAAGCCAAGCGACAGCTGATTTTTCACCGTCTGTTCTTGCAGGCCCAGCAGCCGGGCTATCTCACGGTTGCTTTTCTGCTCGAGCTTGCTCAGTTCTACCACCTTGCGCTGGGTCGCAGGCAGGCAATCCATGGCGCGGCCGAGCCGGCGTACAAAATCATCATATTCCACCGCTTGCGACGTATCGTCGACTTGCAGCTCCTTGCTGTACCGGCAGTATTGCTCAAACACGGGGGCATTGAGCGTGGCACGGTAGGCATTGATGACGAAATGGCGAACACGGATAAAAAGCAGCGACCGCAAGGTCTCCTCCTGCCTGATATGGTGACGATTGGTCCATAGCCACACAAAGGTGTCTTCCACCAGCTCCTCCGACTTCTGGCGCGAACGCATGTACTGCATACAAAAGGCATAGAGCCTTTCAGCATACAGCTAATAGATTTCTCTCAGTGCCGACTGAGAGTCGCGTTTCAAATCTGCAATCAAATGGTTTTCATCAACATACATGTCCGGTCATTCCTCTAGCTACACACGAGCATCAAGGGGCATAGCAGCTGCCGTGGAAATGATTCTGGTGGTGTAGTGCCTGCAAAAATAATATTTCTGTCACATATCCACAAATATTTGCACCGATTTTCAACCTGCACTTCTCTCATGCGTCTGTCTTTAGCCGTGCTGTTCATCTACGCCAGTGCCCCATCAGGTGCCCACAGGCTCGCAATCTTGGTTTCCTTACGAACCGACCACCAGAGGCCTCAACAGTGTGTGGCCAGCCGATGAGTCGATAGACCCGCAGAGGCCATCATTCGTTGGCATACCATTCTCCAGGCAGACCGAAAGCATAATCCAGCCGCAGTTTTATGATTTTTGTCGCCGGAAGGTTCGAGTGGAAACAGACTGTGCTTCGAGTGGAAACAGACTGTGCTTCGAGTGGAA
>CAZBQA010000094.1:0-9774 GCA_964493905.1 uncultured Prevotella sp. | reverse complement strand
TTTCTCAAATATTCCATCCATTCACATTTGGTTCAAAGAACGATGGATGGGAGCACAACACCATAGGTGTTCTTAAAATGTGTATGGTTGACAAGATGATTTGCTATACCAGATAAGGTTATCACCTTTGCCATATTATATCATGCGCTTTTATGGGCTCAGCCGAGCCCCCCAAGTGGAAAGCTACCCCGACTGATCTGCAGAAGATGAAAGGTCGGTTGAAGTGAAAGCCCTGCAATAGAATGCCGGGGGCAAGACTATGAAAAGGAGGAACAGCAGATTGCCAAAGACATGACACAATGGGCTTTAGCATTGAACGAACGAAAGGAGTATAGGGAGTGTGGCACCAAGGACAAAGCACACCAGATGTACCAACCCTGCCGTCCGGAGTCGTCCGGTGTAACACCTGACAAGCACGATGCTCAGCCATAAGATTCCCGACGACGACCCGAGCGAACAGATGATGTTCACTGCATTGCTGACGTAAAAATAGCATTGCGGCAGCCGAGCGCTATTCAGCGATACTAATATGCAACATCACTAAACCTCGAACAAGACTTGAACAGCGTTATATGGAGTTGTCCGTGTTTCTTGACGGTCTCAATGACGGAATGAAGTTCGAGGAATGCGCCCGCCCCGAACTCAGAGCGTTAGGTTCTCGAGTTGTCGAGCTTGTTTTTTACCTTTCGTATGCCTTGTTCGCTTACGTTGTTGTCCGACGGTATCAGTAGAGTATCACCGAATAGTTATATGCTCTGATTAGGAGGCTCACTTGACCCTCTTATTGTTTCGTTTCGTATATCGACCTCATGACGACGCGTTATGCCTCGATGAGGCATAACGCGCCAAAGGGCCTTCCCCTAGGGGGATAATGCAAAATCCTAAATTGATGATTACCAAGGGATAATGCCTTGAAGCCATGCCCCTACTTATTTCTTCGTCAGCACGATGAGGAACAGGTTACGTGTGTCGGCCTTGGTAATCTCGTGACTGCCTGCCGCTACATCCATGGTGTAGGTGCTGGTGGTGCCCGTGTACTTGGTGCCGTCGAGCTTGAACGATGTCGTCTCGGCGTCGCCAAAGACCAGCGTCAGAGACATGGCCTCGGCCAGCGTGAACTTGATGCTTGTCGTCGATTCCATCTTCAAACAGGTGGTATAGGTCTGTCCACCGTAGGTGGCGCTGCCCTTGCTGTCGGAGCCATTGCCCACAACGGTGAACACCGATGATGAGGGAACACCCGTTTTGCTGAAGCTACATACCACCGACTCAGCGGTGCCGGGGTCGGTCGTTCCGGGGTCAGTGGTACCGGGATCAGTAGAACCCGGGTCGGTAGTGCCCGGGTCGGTAGTGCTATCGCCCGTGGGCGTGTAACCCGAATAGCTGTCGAGGAGACTGGCCAGGGCTGTATTCACGCCATAGTCGGTGTCGTCGGTGGCATTGTTGAATGTAAACTGTAAGTCACCGTGGTTCAGTCGGCCGGCACCATAGTAGCCCGTTACAGTAGCAGGCACGTCGGCCGTGGCATCGGGGGTATAGCTATACATCAGCGAGGCATCGGTATCGAAGTTGTTGTAGCTAGTGCCTCCCGAGAGTGTCACCACCGAGGCCGGCACTTCGTCGGCTCGCTGGGCCACCTCATAACAGTCGAAACTCGTGGCGTTTTGCACCCAGGTGATAGGCACATAGTAAGTCGACGAGCCCGTCTCAGCATAGATGTTGCCATACGACTTGATGATACCACCGCTCTCGCCCGAGAAGGTGCCCGTGCCCTTGGCATCGGTGCCCTGCAAGGAGATGAGCAGCGGGTCGTGGGCGTGGCGGAAATAGTTGTTCTCGGCAAAGATGCTCGACCCGGAGGTGGCACCGATGCCATACTTCGACACGCCGTCGAAATAGTTGTTCCACAGGTGTACCGACATGGTGCGCACCCGGGCGTGACGCGAATCGCTGTGGTCGAACCAGTTGTGGTGATAGGTAATATAGTTGGGGCCCGACTCACTCGTCATGCCGCACATCGACGACTTGCCTGTGTCCCAGAAGTGGCAGTTGTCGATGGTGACAAACTTAGAGTCCGACTTCACATCGATGGAGCCGTCGCCCTTGGCATGGTCGCCCGACCCAGCCTTGCCATAGAACACATCCACATGGTGTATCCAGATGTTCGAGTTGTCGGTGTCGAGCGAGATGCCGTCGTCCATCTGTCGCATGATGCCGAGGTTGCGGAACTCTACGCTCTTGCTGTTGCGGACGAGGAATCCGAAGCCCTTAACGGTGGCGTCCTCGCCGATGCCCTCGATGGTGATATCGAGCTGACTGTCGGCCTTGCGTCCTTTCACCTGGATGCCCTCGGCGCTACTGCCAAAGCTGTCAACGTCACCGGCCTTGATGGTGCCGATGATGCGCATGGCCAGTGGTGTGGTGACATTGCCTTTCTCGTAGGCCGAGAGGATGGCCTGCATGCCAGTGAAGGTGCCCGACGACAGTTTGGCCGTAACGGTCTTGGCATTGGCTGCACTGACATACACCACCACAGCACCCGTCTTCAGGGTGCCATCGTCGTTGTAGGCCCCTACGTTCTGAAAACCTTTGTGTGCGAAGCCCGTGCGCTGGTAGCTTGCCACGGTCAGCGGAGACGTCTCCGTGGCCTTGTCCTCCACCTCGCTGTCGCCGATTACCGGCACTACCTTGAGTGTGTAGGTGCCAGCCTTGAGGCCCACCATGTCGGCACGACCATAACTGGCGTAGCTGCGCACGAGGGGTTGGTCGATGCGCGTGTAGGCGGCATAGTCGCCACCTTTAATATATACGTGGTAGTCGGAGGCTCCCTCCAAAGGTTGCCACTCGGCATAGGCGGTCTCCAGCCAGCCCTTGGCCTCGGTCACCACCACACTGCCGGCCGCAATCTTCTGGAAATCGATGCTACTCACCGTGCCGTCGTAGTTCACTGCACTGCCCGTGACAGGATTCACGGTGACCTTGGCACCGCTGAAGTCGATGCGTTGTACCTGCTCGGTCTCATAGCTCTGCACCTTGCCATCGGCAAGGGTCAGGTTCACTCGGTTTTGTGCGACAGCCAGTTGTGTGGTCATCAGAGCTGCCATCATGAGGTAATGGTGTCTCATCGCTTCTGGAATTTAATGATGTTATTACCGGCCCTGACAATGTAGACTGAAGGACGTAAATGGTCTAGTGGAAGCGTCATGGTGTTTCCCGGTGCTGTGGTCTGCAAGAGCCTTCGCCCCTGCGCGTCGAAGAGTGTTACACGGTCGCCGGCAGCCAGGCCACCCAGTGTCAGTGTGTTGCCCACCAGCTGCGAGCTGGAAAATGTCTTCAGCTTGCCCACTGTCGTGACAGACGTCATGTCGATGGTCACAATGCCCATGTCTTCGGTGCGGTCGGCAGTGCCGTCGCTGAAGTGGAGGATGACGTTGTCACCCGAGAAAGTGATGCTCGCAAGTGCGTGTTCCACCACACTGCCATTCACGGTGAGGAGCGGAATGGGCGTCTGGGCACACAGCGTGAGGTGTGCCGACAATCCGAGCCATACGACAAAGAGTAAATTTTTGATCATACACGGTTTTAGTTGAACGATTAGGAAGTTGTCGTTGCAAAGATAACCCATTCGGTGTAAGAAACATAGGCTTAATGAGTTAAATTGCACGCAAACGTTTACGATTACCGACAAACCAACCCATCAACCCACCAACAGACCAACCCACCAGCACTAAAAAGCCCCATCCGGCATGCCGGACGGGGCTGGGGTGTTCGCCTAAAAACAATTACCTTAATGAAAAACGCGTTTACCTAATGAGAATAATATTTGTGTGCCATACGGGCAATCGCCACCATGTTGGGCATGAGTTGCCCCCGCTGATCCTTGCTAATGAAGAGATTCAAGGCATAGAACTCACATTGCCGACACTGGTCGGGACTATCGATTACCGTAGCCATGACGTCAGGTTGCACGGCCAACAGCGCGTTCTTGGGGTAGCTCTCCATGTTGCGTATGTATCGCCAGATGATCTCCGTTACATCTTTCATATACGACTTGATATCACTGAATCTTCTCATATTACCTCCGTTCTTTGATTGGTTCGTGACAAAGATACGCAAGATTCTTCATATTATTTTCTAAGCGGCAGAACATTTAATAATGCTTTTGAGTCATTAAGTAAATGTTAACCAACAAATGTGAAGACGCGTTATCTCTTGCCTCACTATTTCGCCAGGGGCACATCGGCCATGATGCTGTTGGCATGGGCCACACGCTCGGCTGTGGGCGAGGACACGCCGCGCAGGGGATAGTCGATGCCGAGCTTCTCGTATTTGTACACGCCCAGCGTGTGATAAGGCAGAATGTCGATGCGCTCGATGTTGCGGAGCGTTTTCAGGAAGTCGGCCAGACGGTGTAGCTGGTCATCGTCGTCGGTAATGCCGGGAATGAGCACGTGACGTATCCATACCGGCTTGCCAATGTCGGAGAGATAACGTGCACAGTCGAGGATGTTGCGGTTGGAGTGGCGGGTGAGCCGACGGTGCGCCTCGTCGTCGATGTGCTTGATGTCGAGGAGCACGGTGTCAGTATATTTCATGAGCGTCTCAAACTTCCCGAACCATGGCTCGCGACGTGTGAACGGCTGAGCCGAGGTGTCGAGGCAGGTGTTGATGCCACGCTCGTGCGCCTTGCGAAACAGCTCGGTGAGGCCATCAATCTGAAGCAGGGCCTCGCCGCCGCTGACGGTGATGCCGCCATCCTTGCCCCAGTAGCTGTGGAAACGCCAGGCCCGGTCGAGCAGCTCGTCGACGGTCATCACCTCTCCGCCCTCGCACGACCAGCTGTCGGGGTTGTGGCAGAACTGGCAGCGCATGGGACAGCCTTTAAGAAAGATGACAAACCGGATGCCCGGGCCATCGACAGAACCGAAAGACTCTAAGGAATGGGTTATCAATTCAAAATTCATAATTCAAAATTCAAAATTAGAAGCTCAAAATCCTTAATTCAAAATTCAAGATTCAAAATTCAAGAAGCAAGATGCAAAGCTAAAGATTCAAAGCTAAAGATTCAAAGCTAAAGATTCAAAGCTAAAATTCAAGATTTACAATTCAGAACGCATCATTCAAGACACATGAGCTAAAAAAGTCTGGCGCAGGCCATGAACGTTCATGAACACCGCGCCAGCCTAATTATGAATTTTGAATTTTGAATTTTGAATTACTACATACTCTCGTGTGCCTGTCGTGCAATGACATCCTCCTGCTGCTCGCGCGTCAGGTCGATGAACTTCACGGCATAGCCACTCACGCGGATGGTGAAGTTGGCATACTCAGGCTTCTCGGGATGCTCCATGGCATCGCGCAGCTTGTCAACGCCAAAGACATTCACGTTGAGGTGGTGGGCACCCTGGTCGAAGTAGCCGTCCATGACACCCACCAGCGTCTGCGCGCGCTCCTCGTCGTCGTGACCGAGGGCCGAGGGACTGATGGTCTGGGTGTTGGAGATGCCGTCGAGGGCATACTCGTAGGGCAGCTTGGCCACCGAGTTGAGCGATGCCAGCAGTCCCGACTTCTCGGCACCGTAGCTGGGGTTGGCACCCGGAGCCAGCGGCGTGCCGGCCTTACGACCGTCGGGCATGTTGGAGGTGAACTTACCGTAGACCACGTTCGAGGTGATGGTGAGGATCGATGTCGTGGGTTCTGAGTTGCGGTAGGTGTGGTGCTTCTTCACCATGCCGAGGAAGGTCTTGAGCAACCATACGGCGATGTCGTCGGCACGGTCGTCGTCGTTGCCGTAGCGTGGGAAGTCACCCTCGGTCTTGAACTCGAGCGGGAAGCCGGTCTCGTCGCGGAGGATGTTGACCTTGGCATACTTGATGGCCGAGATCGAGTCGACCACATGGCTGAAGCCTGCGATACCCGTGGCGAAGGTGCGGCGCACGTCGGTGTCGATGAGGGCCATCTCGGCGGCCTCATAGAAATACTTGTCGTGCATGTAGTGGATGAGGTTGAGCGTCTTGACATAGACGGCGGCCAGCCACTCCATCATATCGATGAAACGGGGCATGAACTCATCGTAGGTCACCACGTCGCCCTCGATGGGACGCAGGGCCGGACCGCACTGCTCGCGCGACTTCGAGTCGACACCGCCGCTGATGGCATAGGTCAGACACTTGGCCAGGTTGGCGCGGGCACCGAAGAACTGCATCTCCTTGCCCGTCTGCGTGGCGCTCACGCAGCAGCAGATGCTGTAGTCGTCGCCCCATATCGGGCGCATCACGTCGTCGTTCTCATACTGTATGGAGCTGGTCTTCACCGAAATCATGGCAGCATAGCGCTTGAAACCCTTGGGCAGGCGCGAGCTGTAGAGCACGGTGAGGTTGGGCTCGGGCGAGGGACCCATGTTCTCGAGGGTGTGGAGGAAACGGAAGTCGTTCTTGGTCACCATCGAACGGCCGTCCTGACCCATGCCGCCCACCTCGAGCGTGGCCCATACGGGGTCGCCGCTGAAGAGCTGGTTGTAGGAGGGTATGCGGGCAAACTTCACCATGCGGAACTTCATCACCAGGTGGTCGATGAGCTCCTGGGCATCGCTCTCGGTGAGGGTGCCCTCGGCGAAGTCGCGCTCGAAATAGATGTCGAGGAAGGTCGACACGCGGCCCACCGACATGGCGGCGCCATTCTGTGTCTTCACCGCACCCAGATAGCCGAAGTAGAGCCACTGCACGGCCTCGCGACCGTTGGCTGCCGGACGAGAGATGTCGAAGCCGTAGAGGGCAGCCATCTCCTTGAGCCCGTTGAGGGCCCTGATCTGCATCGACACCTCCTCGCGCAGGCGGATCACCTCGTCGATCATCTCGCGGTCGCCCATGTCGGCCAGGTCTTTCTTCTTCTCGGCAATGAGGAAATCGATGCCGTAGAGGGCCACGCGGCGGTAGTCGCCCACGATACGGCCGCGGCCGTAGGTGTCGGGTAGACCCGTGAGGATATGGTTGTGGCGCACGAGCTTCATCTCTGCCGTGTAGGCATCGAACACGCCGTCGTTGTGCGTCTTACAGTAATGGGTGAAAATATCATGCAGTTTCTCAGAAGGGGTATAGCCGTATGTGGTGCAAGCCTGCTCGGCCATCTTGATGCCGCCGTAGGGCATGAAGGCGCGCTTCAGCGGTTTGTCGGTCTGCAGTCCCACCACAGTCTCCAGTTCTTTGGTGTCCTCGCCGATATAGGCCGGGCCGTAGGCCGTGAGTCCCGATACCACCTCGGTCTCCATGTCGAGCACTCCACCTTTGCTGCGCTCCTCCTTCTGCAGTTGCTGCAGTCTTGTCCACAGAGCATCGGTGGCTGGGGTAGGTGCTGCCAGGAAGGTCTCGTCGCCCTCATAGCTGGAATAGTTGTTCTGAATAAAGTCACGAAGATTAACCTCAGACGTCCATTTGTTTCCTTTGAAACCTCTCCATTCTGTTCTCATAACTGTAATTTATTGGTTTGATGCTTATATATATATAATGTGTATCCTTGTCATACAATCCTTGATGGACCGGGGCCTCGGTTGAGGACTGCAAAGGTACAGCTTTTTTTGTAATTTCTACGTTTTTATTACAACAAGTTTATAAAACTTCATGCAAAAGCGGTGCCGCTCATCAGGGTGGGCACAATTGTGTCCGGTGATGTGAAATGAAGTGCCAAAAGACCGCCAAAAGTAGTAAAAATCGTTCAAAGTGGCATTTTATCCACCTTTTGGGCACTAAAATCCACTAATCATTGTTACTGTTTATATAATTTTGCACCACAAACCTAATCAAGTTATGATAAAAAGACCTAAAGTTTTAGCCCTTGCCCTGCTGGCAGGCCTGGGATGTGCCACCGTGCACGCGCAGCGCAGCCTCACCGTACAGGCCAACAAGCCAGGTGCGGAAATCCAGTCAACGATGTATGGTATCTTTTTCGAGGATATCAATTTCGGCGCCGATGGCGGCCTCTATGCCGAGATGGTGGAGAACCGTTCGTTCGAGTTTCCCGACCGTCTGATGGGCTGGAACACATTTGGCAACGTCAGTCTGACCGATGTCAAGCCGGCCTTCGACCGCAACCCACACTATGTCACCCTCACCAATGCCGGCCACGACCAGAAGGTCACGGGTCTTGAGAACCGCGGCTTCTTCGGCATGGGACTCAAGCAGGGCATGACCTACCGCTTCAGCACCTACGCCCGCCTGAACAGCCTCCAGGGCAAGCAGGCCAAGATACGCGTGGAGCTGGTGGGCGACGACGACGTGGTGATCAACCGCAAGAGCATCACCGTAGAGAACAACAAATGGCAGAAATATACCGCTGAGCTCACCTCCGACAAGACCGTGGAGAAGGGTCTCATGCGCATCTTCCTCGAGAGTGCCGAGGCTGTGGACCTCGACCACGTGAGCCTATTCCCCGCCGACAGCTGGAACGACCTGCGTGCCGACCTGGTGAAGGACCTCAAGGACCTCCATCCCGGCATCTTCCGTTTCCCCGGCGGATGCATCGTCGAGGGCACCGACCTCGAGACCCGCTACCAGTGGAAGAACACCGTGGGGGCCGTGGAGAACCGCCCGCTCAACGAGAACCGCTGGAACTACACCTTCCCCCACCGCCTCTACCCCAACTATTACCAGAGCTACGGCCTGGGCTTCTACGAGTATTTCGTGCTCAGCGAGGAGATTGGCGCCGAGCCGCTGCCCGTGCTCTCGGTGGGACTGGCCTGCCAGTTCCAGAACAAGGACGATGACAAGAACGCCCACGTGGCTGTCGACGACCTGCAGCCGTATATCGACGATGCCCTCGACCTCATCGAGTTTGCCAACGGACCGGTGACCAGCAAGTGGGGTAAGGTGCGTGCCGACATGGGTCACCCCGCACCCTTCAACCTCAAGCAGATTGGCGTGGGCAACGAGCAGTGGGGTGAGCTCTACCCCGTGCGCCTGCAGAAGTTTATGGAGCAGATCCGTGCCAAGTACCCCAATATCAAGATTTGCGGCAGCAGCGGCCCATCGGCCGACGGCAAAGACTTCGACTATGGCTGGGAGCAGATGCGCAAGCTCAACGTAGACCTCGTCGACGAGCACTACTACAAGAGTCCGCAATGGTTCCTCGACAACGCTGCCCGCTACGACAACTACAGTCGCAAGGGCCCGAAGGTATTTGCCGGCGAATATGCCGCCCACGGCAAGGGTTCGCACAACAACTGGGAGGCCGCACTCTCTGAGGCTGCCTTCATGACCGGCCTGGAACGTAACGCCGACGTGGTGCTGCAAGCCACCTACGCCCCGCTCTTCGCCCACGTGGAGGGATGGCAGTGGCGTCCCGACCTCATCTGGTTCGACAACCTCAGCTCGGTGCGCTCGGCCAACTGGTATGTGCAGATGCTCTACGGCACCAACAAGGGCACCAACGTGCTGCCCCTCACTGAGAACGGCAAGGCGGTGACGGGCGCCGACGGCCTCTACGCCACGGCCTGTCTCGACAAGCCCGCCAAGAGCTATATCGTCAAGGTGGCCAACACGGCCGACAAGCCTCAGCAGCTCGTGCTCACCTTCAACGGGGTGAAGAGCCTCAAGGCCGGCAAGGCCATCACCATGCAGAGCAGCGACGCTCAAGCTGAAAACACATTACAGAACAAGAATGTTATCGTGCCTGTAACGACAGACGTCACCGCCGAGGGCAACGTGCTCCGCGTGACCATCCCTGCCAAGGCATTCGTTGTATATCGCTTCTGATCTTCAATAGAGTAAAAGACCACTAAAC
>CAZBQA010000093.1:0-9859 GCA_964493905.1 uncultured Prevotella sp. | reverse complement strand
CGTAAGTGTTTCTCAATTCTCTTGTCAGCTCAGACCCAATCTGGCCTGTAGAGCCGATCACAAGAATATTTTTCATCATAGTGTCGATTAAGTTTAATGTTATAGATGGTCGGTTGCAAATTAAGTGATTTTTTTTGAGAAGTGAGTGGTCTGAAGGTATAAAAATTGTATTTACCCCCATGTTTTTTCAAAAAAATAACACGCCTACCGTTGCATTGTTAGAAATAAAGGGCTATTTTTGCCATAGGTAACTTTAAATTTAAATCTTATGTACGGAAAAATCAAAGAGCATCTCAGCCAGAGCCTTGCTGAGCTAAGGGAAGCAGGTCTTTACAAGGAAGAACGAATCATAGAGAGCCCACAGGGTGCTGCCATCGAGGTGAAAGGCAAGGAGGTGCTCAACTTCTGCGCCAACAACTATCTGGGTCTGTCGAACCATCCGCGCCTCATCGAGGGTGCTACACGTATGATGCAACGCCGCGGTTTCGGCATGTCGTCGGTGCGGTTTATCTGTGGTACGCAAGACATCCACAAGGAGCTCGAGGCGGCCATCTCTGAATATTTCCACACCGAGGACACCATCCTCTATGCGGCTTGCTTCGATGCCAACGGCGGTCTGTTCGGAGCCTTGCTGAACGAGGAGGATGCCATCATCTCCGATGCGCTGAACCACGCCTCGATTATCGACGGCGTGCGGCTCTGCAAGGCCAAGCGCTACCGCTATGCCAATGCCGACATGGCCGAACTGGAGCGCTGTCTGCAGGAGGCACAGGCGCAGCGTTTCCGCATCATCTGCACCGACGGTGTGTTCTCGATGGACGGCAACGTGGCACCGATGGACAAGATTTGCGACCTGGCCGAGAAATACGACGCCCTGGTGATGGTCGACGAGAGCCACTCGGCCGGCGTGGTGGGCGCCACGGGGCACGGCGTGAGCGAGTTGTGCAACACATACGGTAGGGTGGACATCTATACTGGCACGCTGGGCAAGGCCTTCGGCGGTGCCCTGGGTGGCTTTACCACCGGCCGCAAGGAGGTCATCAACATGCTGCGCCAGAGCTCGCGCCCCTATCTCTTCTCCAACTCGCTGGCGCCCTCGATCATCGGCGCGAGCCTCGAGGTGTTCAAGATGCTCAAGGAGGACGACAGCATTCATGCCCGACTGGCCGACAACGTGACCTATTTCCGCGACCGCATGATGGCTGCCGGCTTCGACATCAAGCCCACGCAGAGTGCCATCTGCGCCGTGATGCTCTACGATGCGCCGCTCTCGCAGCGTTATGCCGCGCGTCTGCTCGACGAGGGTATCTATGTCACCGGCTTCTACTATCCGGTGGTGCCCAAGGGCGAGGCGCGCATCCGTGTGCAGCTATCGGCGGCCCACACGCGCGAGCAGCTCGACCGCTGCATCGCGGCGTTTATCAAGATTGGTAAGGAACTGGGTGTGCTGAAGGCATAGTCCCCATGCCCATAAACCCAAAACAGCAGGCTGGCATCCAGTCTGCTGTTTTGGGTTTATGGTGAGGGTCTGTTGGTATCGGGATGATACGCTGCAGAAGCCTTGCCTGAATGGGGCAAGACATTGCGCAATGAGTCATTGGTTACGGATGATGCGTGCCAGTGCCTCCAGGTCGTTGTCAGTGGTGGCCCAACTCGTCACAAACCGGCAGAGGAAGTGGGTGTCGCCAACCGGTTCCCAATGGGTGAACTGCACCTGCTGTTCCAGTCGCGCCACCTCCTCGTTGGGCAGGATGACAAACTGCTGGTTGGTGGGCGAGTCGAGATAGAACTGCCATCCCATTTCCTCAAACAAGGCCTTCATGCGCCGGGCCATGTCGATGGCATGGCGTGCGATGCGCAGGTAGAGGCCGTCGGTGAAGAGTGCGTCGAACTGCAGTCCGATGAGTCGGCCCTTGGCCATGAGTGCGCCATGCTGCTTGATGATAGAGAAGAAATGGCGTGGCGCTTTGCCACGGGGAAAGACCACGGCCTCGCCGCACAGCGCACCCACCTTGGTGCCGCCGATGTAGAAGGCATCGCAGCGGCGGGCCAGCCACGGCAGGGTGATGTCGGCACCCTCGGCCGCCAGACCGTAGCCCAGACGGGCTCCGTCGACATAGAGCTTCAGGTCGTATTTGCGGCACACCTCGTAGATGGCTGCCAGCTCCTGCTGGTGGTAGATGGTGCCCAGCTCGCTGGGATAGGTGATGTAGACCATGCCTGGCTGCGCCAGATGTTCGGTGCTCTCGTCGTGTACAAACCAATCCATGTAAGCCTCCAAATCCTCGGCCTTCATCAATCCTTGGTGCGAGGGCAGGCTGATGACGCGGTGCCCCGTGAACTCGATGGCACCGGCCTCATGCACATTGATGTGTCCCGTTTCTGCCGCGATGACCGCCTCGCAGTGGGCCAGCATGCCGTCGATGACCGTCGCATTGGTCTGCGTGCCACCCGAAAGAAACCATATCTGTGCCTCGGGGGCCTCGCAAGCCTCACGAATCTTGGCCTTGGCCCGTTCGCTCCACTCGTCGAAGCCATAGGTCAGGCTCTGCTTTCCGTTGGTCTCCAGAAGATGCTCGAGCACTTGGGGATGTGCCCCGTTATTGTAATCGCTCTCGAAAGAAATCATCGTTTACAGTGTTTCCAGGATTCGCTTGAGCACCACCTCGGCCGAGATCTCTCGGTTGGCAGCCTCGGGGATGACAAGGCTGTGGTCGCTCTCGATAACGTCATCGGTGACGATGAGGCCACGACGCACGGGCAGACAGTGCATGAAAAAGCCGTTGTTGGTCCAGCCCATGTGCTCGGTGTCGATGGTCCAGCCCATGTCTTTGGAGAGAATCTTGCCGTAGTCGGCCGCGTTGGTCACGCCCGGACAGCTCCAGTTCTTGGCATAGACAAAGTCGGCACCTTGCAATGCTTTCTTCTGGTCGTATTCCACGCGGGCATTGCCCACAAACCTCGGGTCGAGCTCGTAGCCCTCGGGGTAGGTGATGACGAAGTCGACATCGGCTGCATTCATCCATTCGGCAAACGAGTTGGGTACGGCTTGCGGCAGTGCGCGGCAGTGGGGCGCCCAGGTGAGCACCACCTTCGGGCGCTGGCTCTGCTTATGCTCCTCGATGGTGATGAGGTCGGCGAAGGCCTGCAGGGGGTGTACCGTTGCTGTCTCCATGGCCACCACGGGCTTGCCGCTGTAGGCCACAAACTGGTTGACGATGGTCTCGGCATAGTCGAACTCGCGGTCGGTGAGCCCGGCAAACGAGCGCACGGCGATGATGTCGCAATAGCTCGCCATCACGGGGATGGCTTCCAACAGGTGCTCACTCTTGTCGCCGTCCATGATTACGCCGCGTTCGGTCTCCAGTTTCCATGCCCCTGCATTGACGTCGAGCACGATGACATTCATGCCCAGATTGGTGGCTGCCTTCTGCGTAGACAGTCGGGTGCGCAGCGAGTTGTTGAAGAAGATCATGAGCAGGGTCTTGTTCTTACCCAGATGCTGATAGTCGAAGCGGTTGGCCTTGACCTCCAAGGCTTCCTGTACGGCTTGGTTCAGGTTGCCGATATCATCTACATGAAAGAATGTTTTCATTGTCTGTTCTCCTGTTTGTTGATGGTGAATATAATTGGAAACTAAGAAAAACTCTTCGTTGTTCGCCCTTACCTCTTTACTTTCTCACTTGCCCGTGCCCCTCAATGAGCCATTTGTAGGTGGTCATCTCTTCGAGGGCCATGGGGCCGCGCGCTCCCAGTTTCTGCGTGCTGATGCCGATCTCGGCTCCCAGCCCAAACTGTCCGCCATCGGTAAAGCTCGTGGGCGTGTTGACATAGACGCAGGCTGCATCGACCATAGCCTGGAAGCGGCGGGCATTTGCCTCGTTCTCGGTGACGATGCTCTCGCTATGTCCACTGCCGTAGGTGTCGATATGGTTGAGGGCCTCGTCAAGGCTATCGACGGTCTTGATGCCCATCTGTAGGCTCAGCCACTCGGTGTGCCACTCTTCTTCATAGGCTACGGTGGTGAGAAGCTCGTCGGGATAGTGGCTTCTGAGTGCCTCGTAGGCCCGTGCATCGGCATGGATCTTCACCCCTTTGGTGGCCAGTGGCGCACAGAGCGTGGGGAGGTCGCCAAGCCTCGCGGCATGGATGATGAGGCAGTCGAGGGCGTTGCACACACTGCATCGGCGCGTCTTGGCATTGTCGATGATGGCGGGTCCGATGGCCAGGTCGCCCTCTGCGTCGAAGAAGCAATGCACCACGCCGGCTCCTGTCTCGATGACAGGCACCTTGGCGGTGTCGCGCACAAAGTTGATGAGACGCTTGCTGCCACGCGGTATGCACAGGTCGATGTACCCCACGGCTTGCAGCATCTCGCCCGTGGCCTCGTGGGTGGCGGGCAGCAGGGCTACGATGTCGGGGTTGATGTTCATTTGTGTCAGCACGCAGTGTATGAGGTCGACGCCTGCCTTACAGGAGTCGATGGCGTCGCGTCCGCACTTCAGGATGCAGGCGTTGCCACTCTTGATACACAAGGCAAACACGTCGAAGGTCACGTTGGGGCGGGCTTCGTAAATCACGCCGATGACCCCAAAGGGCACGCTGACGCGCTTGAGGTCGAGGCCGTTGTCAAGTACCCGATGCTTGAGCACATGCCCCAGAGGCGAGGGCAGCGTGGCCACCTGCCGCATGGCGTCGGCAATCTCGGTGAGCCGGGCCTCGGTCAGTTGCAGTCTGTCGTACATCGGGTCTTCACGGTCCATGCGGGCCAGGTCTTGTTGGTTGGCTTCCAGCAAGGCTGGCGTGTCTTCGATGATGGCATCGGCCACCCGGTTGAGAATCTCGTTCCGTTGCTCGTCACTCAGTAGCGCCAGTGCCTTACCGGCTTTCTTCACGCGCTTGAAAATGTTTTCTAAGGCCATATTCTTACTCCATATACATATAGTCATAGTGTATGAGCGGCTTCATGTCGTGGGCGCCGATGTGTCGCGTGGCTTCGTCGGAACTGTATCCGCTTCGGCCCACGGCCACCAGATTGCCCTCGTCGTCCACGATGCTGATGATGTCGCCCTCCTCAAACTCTCCCTCGATGGCGGTCACGCCCACCAGCAGCAGGCTCACGGCCTTGTCGCCGCGCAATGCCTCCACTGCCTTGCGGTTGATATGAACACGCCCTTTGGCAAAGCTCTCGCTATGGGCAATCCATTTCTTGACGGGTGAGGTGGGCGAAGGATTGGGCAGAAACTCCGTGTGAAGGGTGTCTTTCGGTTGGGTCACCAGGTTGATGAGGATGTTTTCGGCGGTGCCATTGGCGATGACCACCTTGATGCCCTCGTCGGCCACCTTACTGGCAATGCGCGACTTGGTGATCATACCGCCACGTCCGAATCCACTCTTCTGGTCTTGTATATACTCGCTCAGGTCACTGCCGTAGCTCACCTCACGAATGACGTGGGTGTCGGGTGCCTTAGGGGTGCCGTTGTAGATGCCGTCGACGTTGCTCAAGATAATCATGGCATCGGCATCCATCATCGAGGCCACCAGTCCCGCTAACTCGTCGTTGTCGGTAAACATCAGCTCGGTGACGCTCACCGTGTCGTTCTCGTTGATGATGGGGATGACCCCATTCTGCAGCATCACCTCCATGCAGGCGCGCTGGTTGAGGTAGTCGCTGCGCGTCGAGAAGCTCTCTTTCATGGTGAGCACCTGTCCTACGTGCATGCCGTATTCGCGGAAGAGGTCGTAGTAGAGACCGATGAGTTTCACCTGCCCCAGGGCCGAGAACAGCTGGCGCTGCTCCACGCTGTCGAGCTTTTTCTCCACCTTCAGTTCGTCGCGCCCGCAGGCCATGGCTCCCGATGACACCAAGATGACCTCGTGTCCCTGGCGTTGCAGCCACGCAATCTGGTCGACGATGGCCGACACGCGTGTCACGTTCAGCTTCCCGTCATCACGGGTAAGGACATTGCTGCCCACTTTGATCACTATTCTGTTGCTCATGATGCTCTCTCTTGACATAGTTCTTACGTGGCGATAAGGATGCGAATCGCCTATGTGATAGACCTGGGTGGCACAGGAGGAGCTCCACCCAGGCCAATGTGTCGGCCAGGGTTAAGGCCGTCTATTGCTTGGAGTCTTTTTCTCTGATCTCCACCCTTCGTATCTTGCCGCTGATGGTCTTGGGCAGTTCGTCCACAAACTCGATGACGCGCGGATACTTGTAAGGTGCCGTCTCGTGCTTCACATGCTGCTGCAGTTGCTTCACAAGGTCGTCGCCGGCCTTGTCTTTCCAGTCTTTGGCCAGCACGATGGTTGCCTTGACAATCATGCCGCGCACGGCATCGGGCACACCCGTTACGGCACACTCCACCACGGCGGGGTGGGTCATCAGCGCACTCTCCACCTCGAACGGACCGATGCGGTAGCCCGAGCTCTTGATGACGTCATCAGCCCGACCCACAAACCAGTAGTAACCGTCCTCGTCTCGCCAGGCCAGGTCACCTGTGTGATAGATGCCGTCGTACCAGATCTTCTCGGTCAGCTCCTCGTCGCGGTAGTAGCCCTTGAAGAGCCCATAGGGCTTATGGCGACCGGCAAAGACACAGATCTCGCCTTTCTCACCTTCCTCACAAGGGGTGCCGTCCGACTTGAGCAGTCGGATGTCATACTGCGGGTTGGGCTTGCCCATCGACCCGGGCTTGGGTTCCATCCAAGGGAAGGTGCCCAGCGTCATGGTGGTCTCGGTTTGTCCGAAGCCCTCCATCATCTTGATGCCAGTGAGTCGGTAGAACTCGTTGAAGACGGCAGGCTCAAGGGCCTCGCCGGCTGTGGTGCAGTATCTCAGGGCCGAGAGGTCGTATTTCGAGAAGTCCTCCTGAATCATGAACCGGTAGATAGTGGGTGGTGCACAGAACGAGGTGACATGGTATTTCTCCATGGCGCGCATGATCTTCTCGGCCGTGAACTTCTCGTGGTCAAATACAAAGACGGTGGCCCCGGCAAACCACTGGCCGTAGAGCTTGCCCCATACGGCCTTACCCCATCCGGTGTCGGCCACGGTCAGGTGTATGCTGTCTTCGTTGAGGTTGTGCCAATAGACACCCGTCGTGAGATGACCGATGGCATAGAGATGGTCGTGTGCCACCATCTTCGGCTCGCCGCTGGTACCACTGGTGAAGTAGATCAGCATGGTGTCCTCGTTGTTGTTGGTGTGTTCGGGCTTTACAAACTGCGGTGCCTCGGGCCATTCCTTGCGCCAGTCGTGGAAACCCTCGGGCACTGGCTTGTCGCATTCCACCAACGAGTTGACGGCCACGAGCACCTTCACCGTAGGACTGTCGGCCATGGCCCCTTGTACCTGACTGGTGACATACTCGTCGTTGCAGCAGATAATGGCTTTCACCGATGCCCGGTTGTTGCGGTACTCGATGTCTTTCGAGGTCACCATGTGTGTGGTGGGGATGGCCACGGCACCAATCTTGCACAGTCCGAGCATCGACAGCCACCACTGGTAGTGGCGTTTGAGGATGAGGATCACCTTGTCGCCGCGTCCGATGCCCAGGCTCTTGAAGTAGGATGCCGTGCGGTCGGTCTCCTCCTTGAGGGCGCCGAAGGTGGCACGCACCTCCTCGCCGCGCTCACTGGCCCAAAGCAGTGCCAGTTTGTCGGGGGCCTCTTCGGCCCAGGCATCCATCACGTCGAATGCAAAATTGAAGTTCTCGGGGATAATAAATTGCAGGTTCTCTTTGAAGTCTTCCTCCGAAGCGAACACCGTCTGTTTTAGAAATCTTTCTATCATGGGTATGAATACCTTTACCTTATATTACATGATGACAGCCAGAAACTTCACGGGCTGGCCGTTGAGGGCGCGCATGCAGTGTGGACGTGAAGAGTCGAAATAGATGCTGTCGCCCTCGTTGAGCACCAGCACGCGCTTGCCGATGGTCAGCTCCATGCTTCCCTCCAGCACCATATTGAACTCTTGGTTGGCATGCGAGTTGAGTTCCAGCGGGGTGTCGTCGGGTTTGGGTTCCACCAGCACGATGAACGGGTCAGCCCGTCGCCCGCGGAACCCGCTGGCCAGACTCTGGTAATTGTAGGCCTTGCGGCGCTCCACGCTCAGCCCCTGGCCCTTGCGGGTAAGAAAGTAACTGCTCATGTAAGGTTCCTCGCCAAACATCAGTTCGTCGAGGCTGATATCATACTTCTTGGCAATCTTCTGCAGATTGCTGACATGAAGTTCTCCGTTGCCGCTCTCCATTTGCAAGTAGGCTTCTGGCGTGATGCCGCAGAGAGCGGCGATCTCGTCTACCGGAATCTCCAGCACGTCGCGCAGGCCTTTCAGTCGCTCGCCTATTTGTTTGATCGCTTCTTCTTCCATAGCTTATTGGTTATTATTTGCCTCAAAAGTACGAAAAAAAAACGAGACGGCCCAAAAACTTCTTTTTTTTAGCATCATATAAGGATTGGCGCCACTATTTCAGTGGGGCCTTGATGCCTTCGATGACCGCATTGGAGAAACCGTTCTTCTCCATGGCGTTCAGTCCTCTGATGGTCATACCACCTGGCGTGGTCACCATGTCGATGGCTGCCTCGGGATGCTTACCGGTGGCCTTGAGCAGGCTGACGGCTCCTTCGAGGGTCTGCAGGATGATGTCCTTGGCCTGTGCGGCATTGAATCCCAGTTCCACGCCGGCCTCCGAGGCTGCCCTGACATAGCGCATGGCATAGGCGATGCCGCATCCCGACAGCGCTGTGCCGGCCACGAGCATCTTCTCGTCGGTGAGCATGGTCTGCCCCAGGTCCTCAAAGATCTGGTTCACCTGCGGCAGTTGGTCACGTGCGTCATCGTCGGGGGCGATGAAGGTCATCGAGGCACGTTCGGCAATGCCAACGTTGGGCAGCACCTGAAAGATGCGGGGCACCTGTCCGTCTTTGTCGAGCCATGTCTTCAGCTGACTGATGGTGATGGATGCCGCCATGTTGAGAATAGTCTGCCGACCGTAGTCGAGCACGGGCTTGATTTCATCAATGACCGTCTTCACCACTCCGGGTTTCACCACCACCACCACATAGTCGGCCCCTTCTACGGCAGCCTTGTTGTCGGTGGTGATGCTTGCGCCCATCATCGCAAACTTCTCGAGTTTGCCTTCGTGGCGGTTGGCCACCGTTACATCGCTGGGCTTGAAGATGCTGCCTTTGAGCAGGCCTTCGGCGAAGGCGCCACCCATCTCGCCTGCACCGATAATTGCTATTTTCATTTTTAGTTGGTTTTTTGATCTTGCAGTAAGGAGATTCTATGCGAAGTCAAGAAGATAAGACCAATGGCGGATCTGCTTTAAAAGCATCGTCTCAGCCACATCCTGGTCAAATGTCTTCACCCTCCGTTCTTCACTCTTCACTCTCCAGCACCTTCTTCAGACTGTTGATAAATTCGTCGACCTCGGCCTTGGTCAGGCAGAGCGGTGGGAGGATGCGGAGGATGTTGGTACCGGCACATCCGGTGAACACATGCTGCTCGTGGATGAGCTTGGAGCGCACCCCCTTGTAGGGAATGTCGAGCACGATGCCGATCATCAGTCCACGGCCGCGTACCTCGGTGATATGCGGTTCACTGTGCTGTAATGCTTTGAGTTGCTCGATGAAGTAACGTCCCACCTCATCGGCATTCTCCACCAGATGCTCGTTCTCAAACACGTCGAGCACGGCAAGGGCGGCGGCGCATCCCAGGTGGTTTCCACCGAAGGTTGTGCCCAGTTGTCCGTAAACAGGCTTGAAGTCGGGCGATATAAGGAGTCCTGCCATGGGATAGCCGTTGGCGATACCCTTGGCCACGGTGATGAGGTCGGGCTTGATGCCC
>CAZBQA010000092.1:0-10170 GCA_964493905.1 uncultured Prevotella sp. | reverse complement strand
TTAAATATCACTCTACATGTAGGCTACATCCGTCGCCCTGCTTGTACCATTAAAACAATACCAATATGAATATCCAACTGAACAGTTTAAAAAAAACATTTGGCGACAAGACAGCTGTCGATATCCCACAGTTTACCATCCATCATGGCGACATACTGGGATTGGTAGGCAATAACGGTTCGGGCAAGACAACGTTGTTCCGACTCATTCTCGACCTCTTGAAAGCCAACGACGGCACAGTATGTATGACGCCAGCCCCTCACTCTGTTCACTCTATTATGCAGTCTGCTGACGCATCGCTTGCTGAAAAACAGCCGGGAGAAACATCGATAGACATCAATCCTGCGGAGTCGGAAGAATGGAAACAGTTGACGGGGGCCTATATCGATGAAGGATTCCTCATCGACTTCCTGACGCCAGAAGAATATATCGACTTCATCGCAAAGGTAAACGGCTTACCGGCCATCGACTGGGAACACATCGACGAGTCTCCCATTGCCAAGTTCCTTCCTTTTGCTAATGACGAGATATTCAACCAGAAAAAACTCATCCGCGATTTTAGCGCCGGCAACAAACAGAAGGTCGGCATCATCTCAGCCTTGTTTACTATGCCGGAGCTCGTCGTCCTTGACGAACCCTTCAACTTCCTAGACCCCTCTGGACAGAATAACTTGAAGAAACTGCTGTTGTCTTATCATGAGGAGACGCATGCCACCATCATCGTCAGCAGCCACAATCTTCAACATACGGTTGACATTAGCACGCGCATAGCATTGCTCGAGCACGGCCATATCATCAACGACATGCCTAATGTCAATGGTAGCGCAGAACAGGCCTTGGAAGAGTATTTCCAAGTATAGAAGAAGGGCATAATTGCCATAATTGCTCACGCCCATGCAGATAACGCTTCTGTATTCTTAGCCGAAGGAACAGAAACAAATCGCATCAAAAACTACATATCCCACAATTTGGCCGACAAGGTGGCAAACTCCTTCTTCCCATCAATATAGTCGGCAAAATAAACCATTGCCGATATCCCTCTAGGCAGATGGCACGAGCCACATCCACCACACGAGGGGTATTTGCAATGAAAACGTTCACGGACAAACTGCATGCGTTCGTCACGATCTGAGTATTCTATCTTAGGTGCGAGCATAGTGGGTTGGATGGTTTGTTAGTGGGCCGGTGGTGAAGGTGCTACCTCAGTTGCCCCTTCTTCAGCCCTCGGCTTTCGAGTTGTATGAAAAGTTTAGGTCATTCCTCACCTTCAGCTTTGCAGGCTGTGAAGTTCATGGCCCCTGCCCTCTCCTTACCAAATGCATAATATGTGGCGTCAGCCTCGTCGCACAACTCTCCTTTGCTGTTACACAAGGTTACATGAATCACAACAAAACTGCGCTTCTGTTCGGTAATCCTTGCGCGCAGGGTCACTCTGGGTTCGGTGGTCATCACAGGCTTGTGGAATTTCACATGCAGCGAAGTGGTCATTCCTGCAGTCTGCAACTTCCTAAAGACCACCCAACCAGCCAACTCGTCAACCAACGTCGAGATGATACCACCATGGAGCGTATCAATCCAGCTCTGGTAATTATCACTTGGCGACCATTCGGTCACAATATCATCGCCATCCTCCCAAAACTGCAGATGCAGTCCGATGGGATTGGTGGGACAACAGCCGATGCAGTTGTAGCCCGGCTTTCCAATATAGGGGTTTAACAGTTTTCTCAACATGATTGTATCTTTTGTGCATGCAACATCGCCAGGATGATGCTCATTTACTTCTCTTCATCTCTATTCAACCTTCCCCTGCTACCACCTAGAATGGAAAGTGGTATAGCTTGGCTGGGGACATAGCCACTCTTTCTTCGTGCAATCGCAACTTATCCGAGCAGTCGTGCCAACTGCTTGTCACTAGCATCGGGCAGGATCTCCTTCAGATATCCAAACATTCTCGCATACGACTCTTCAGGCGTGCGGCCGCATTGACAAGCCTCCTGCCCGTAGAGCTGCTCTGGAGTGGTGAGCAGCGACCATCCCCACCCATACTCGCGGTTGTGACGGTCTACCGGATATACAAAGTCCTCTGTGACCACGTATGTGCCCATCTCAAGTCGGGTGATGAAACTGTCAAACCGGCCACGCATCCCCTTACCATCGAAGCCACAAGCTGTCCTCAACTCGCGCGTGATCATACTACCCCCCAGTCTGAGCATTTGAAGGATGGTGGCCTCTATCGAGTCATCGTCCGACAACGGAAACCGACTTCGACGATAGTTGCAAAAATCGGGCCACCACTGGCTGCTGATGAATCCAGCCTTACGGTTGAAAAACTTACCATAGGCGCAATGGCTTTCGGTGAGCACCTGTCCTTTCCATTTCCATAGGGGCCAGTCCCATCCCCCACCAGGAATGCTCACATATCTACATTCCTCGCCTGCCAGCTCGTCGGCCGAGAACCCGGTAATACCGCTGTCGAGCAAAGGCAAAAAGCCCACCTGCTGGACAAAAGTAGTCAGTTGACTACATGAATGAATTTCAGAAAACTTCATTACCTTCAAAAGTCAAAACAAACATGATTATACACTTGGCTCCATAGCCATCTGCCTTAACTGCTGTGGGGTGACGATACAGTTGTCGGGCATCTGGTGTACCATAGCCACCAATGCTTTGGCCACGGTAAGAGTAGGCATGGGTGCCTGCTTCCTGAAAAGCCCTAACCGGTTGAAGAACCTGATGATAGGCAGAGAGAGCTTCTCGGTCAACCGGTCGGTACCCTTGCGCACAAGGGCAGGTGGTCGGACGATATTGAGTTGGTTGAATGAAAACTTACGCACACGCTCCTCTAGCTCGCCTTTCATCCGAGTATAGAACATCCGGGAGTGAGCATCAGCACCTACAGAGGAAACAAGAAGAAAGCGAGACACGCCATTCTCATAGGCTATCTTAGCGAACTCGTACTGATAGGTAAAGTCTACTTTGTATTGTGCAGCCTGTGAGCCTGCAGCTTTGAGTGTCGTTCCCATGCACGAGAATGCCACGTCGCCCATGACCAGATGTCTCCACTCATGTGGCTTGTCAAAGTCGACGACATGCACTACCAACTTCGGATAAGCCAATTCCGGGTCTCTCCTGACGAAGACTTCCACTACTTCAAACAATGGGTCATCGAGCAGCAATGCCGTGAGATCTTTGCCCACAGCACCTGTGGCCCCTAATACCAATGCTTTCATTTTTGCCTATACCTTATTAATTATTCTACTACCTGAAATAACAGGATGACTCAAAATTACCTTTTTTATGGACAGGAGAAATACTTATCCCTAATAACGCATTGGCCTCATTATGCTCCACTATTCAGCCTTTTCAGGCATGTGGTGCCAGTAGGAACGCAGTTCACGAGTAATTTCGTCCCAGTCGTGCATGGTGAACGTTCCCTCGCCGTTCATCAGGATGGTCATCTCGATATTGCCGTATGTGCGATAGACGTTGGTGTCGCGGAAGCCGTTTCGCAGGTAGAAACCATAACGACGCTTGCGTTGTTCGGCATTGTCACACACCTGCCGGGGCGATTCCATGTCCATCACGTTCATGCTGTCGCGATATTTGTCGATGAGGTGGGTGAGAATCTTCTGTCCGATGCCCTGTCCCCTGAGATGCTCGGGTACCGCAAAATACCAAAACCAGTTGAAGGTCGGGCGTTGCTGTACGATGGTGAAGCCTAACAGCTCGCCGCCGTCGTAATATGCCGAGAAGTCCAGGTGCATGGGTGCTATGAGCCCCATCAACTCCTCCCAGGGTATTTGCTCATCGCGGGGAAAAGCCGTCTGATAGAGCAACCTAAGCTGCATATTGCCAACATCCTCGGCGATGATTTGTCTTACTGTCATACATTCATTGATAAAAAGTGTAGTTTAGGCATCAGAAACACCATTGCAGCTGCGCGCTTACCCCATACTGTCCGATGTTGTGAATGACGTGTTCGCCATAACTCGTCTTCTCACCAAAGAAGGCGCTGAGCATGCGCACTTCTGCACCAACGGCAAGGTTTTTGAAGAGTTTGTAGTGGGCACCCACCTTACAGTAAGCACCTATGCCGCTTTCGTCCCAATGCTCGTCAAAGTCATTGGCGGCATAGCCCAAACCCTCTGACGCAGAAAATATCCATCCGTTGTTAGTGCGGTAATTGTAGGCCATGCCGGTTCCAAAATAAAAAATGTTGCATCCGTTGGCATCGAGGTGCGACTGATAGGCGTTGATCTCGAATCCTAGAGCATGCTGCCTGGAGATGTTCCACAGGTGGGCATAGTCGACCGACAGCTCTAGTGATGAAGAACCATCATGAATAGTCTGGAAGTCGGGAATATCGTTGAACGAATAGGCTGCTCCCCCACCGATGGTTATGCGGTTTTGGGTGGCATCCATTTTACTGCCGTTTTGCGCGTTACTACCGAGGCACAAGGCCAACATCAATGTTGCTGTCAGTATTTTTTTCATGATTACGTATAATAAATGTTACGCGTCTGCTGAAAAGCCACTACACGGCTAACTGGATGAAACAACCTGCATCTGCAAACGCCAACCTCATCCCGTAGCTATGTTATAGCTGGATGCAAATTTAGAAAAAAGTCCTGACACACACAAGGTTTTTCTTTGGAAAACCATGCTATTGCACCGGATAATTTGAGCCAAACAGAGTCCGAAAGAGGGTAAAACGTAACCCATGTTTGATTGATTTGGGTCCGGTGATAATTCATAGAACCCACCTAAAAACCGTTGTTCAGAAAGATAGCAGGGAGTGTAGAGAGCAAAGTATCTTGTACATTTTGCATGTTCTTGAAAGCAATTTGCCATCTTTGCAGCAAACTTTGGCTCAGTAGGGAAAACCGGTGGGAGATGTGTTCATGCTACGGCACCATTGCTGACATATATGCTGCACATGCCTCCCAAAGTGTGGTTCGACTCGAAGCAGACCGTGGTTCGACTCGAAGCAGACTGTGGTTCGACTCGAAGCAGACCGTGGTTCGACTCGAAGTATGACAGCCCTGCGGCCATCCCTTCGTGGCATCACGGCGCTCCGGAGGCAGGAGAGCTGTTGATGGCTGCCTCCGGGGCGGGCGAATGATATGTCAGGGCTGTCCATTTTCGGAAACGATACCGACCAAGTTTTCTGACTGCACCCCAACTTTTCGGCACGCCGAAAACAAAGACCGTGAATACCGTGCTACGGCTTAGTTATATAGAAGAAGAATAATGCCTCTGGTAAATTCCAGACGGGCATCCCTCCTTATTATACATCACATTTATAAATTATGACAACGCAACTGACTCCCACGACAGAGAAGCAGCGGTTCATGATCCTCGATGCACTTCGAGGATTCGCCTTGTTCACTATCATCCTAGCCAACCTGCCTGAATTTGGCCTGTGGACCTTCCTCCCTGCCGAAGCACAACAGGCCATGCCTTCGGCCAAAGTGGACGGATGGGTGAGGTTCTTTCAATATTTCCTCATCGATGGTAAAGGCTACGGACTCTTCTCGCTTCTCTTCGGTTGCGGCTTCTCGATCATCATCTCTCATGCTCTCCAACGAGGCAGCAGTGGCATACGCTTGTTCTATCGACGCATGAGTCTGTTGCTGGTCATAGCCCTGGCACACCTGTTGCTCATCTGGTCGGGCGATATCCTATGTCTCTATGCCGTCTTGGGCATGGTGCTGCCTTTGTTCCACCGTCTCTCCAACCACCAGCTGCTCGGCTGGAGTGTGGGATTGCTGGCCCTGCCTGTACTCATGGAGCTGGTTCAGCAGGTCGGCAACTTCGACATCGCCGCTCCCCTTGAGGCAGCATGGTGGGCCAAGGCCCACAGCTATGGCATCAACGAAGACAATTTCGCCCGATGGCTTGTCGAAGCCGACAACTATGCTGCGATATCGCAATTTTTGGTGCAAGGTGCCGTGGAGCGGATGTGGGAGTTTGTGGATGGAGACCGCCTGCCCAAGGTACTGGGGCTCTTTGTACTCGGATATTGCATGGGGCGTAACGGCCTCTATGCCGCTGTAGACAAATACCATGACCTGTTGAAGCGCTATGCTTGCTGGCTAGGTCTGTGGAGCATGCCGCTCTCCCTGCTCTACGCCTGGGAGAGTATATCTGGACATCCCTGGGGGGCGACCATGCACGCGCTCATCTATTTTCTTAGTGTGGTGCCCATGACCTTGTTTTATCTGTCGTTGTTCTGTCTGTTGTGGCTTCGTCATGGCAATGGGCTGATATTCCGATTGCTGGCCAAACCGGGCCGCATGGCGCTGACCAACTACATCGGCCAGTCGGTACTGGGCATCGCCGTCTTTTACGGCATCGGTATGGGCATGGGACTAAAAATGGGACTGGCCGAAATCGAAATCACAGCTGTGTTGCTCTTTGCCGTACAGGTGGCATTCAGCGCATACTGGATGCATGTGTTCCGCTTCGGCCCCATCGAATGGGTCTGGCGTATGCTCACCTATGGCAGATGGCTCAACCCACTCAAGGTGCGTACCTAAAATATGATGTCCATCAGGCGAGGTACCGAAGCACAGACATATAGACAACGGTGCCGCCGGCGATGGTCAGAAGTAGGTTCTTACGCCAAAGATGAAGGAGCACGCAGGCTGCAACACCAATGAAACGCGAGAGGTTCTGACCACTTAGGCTGAGTGGATGATCTTTGATGCAATAGACTACCAGCATGCCAAAGACAGCCGAAGCAAGATATTTGCCCAGAAAACGTACAAAATGAGGTGTACGCTCCTTGGAAGGGAAAAGGAGGAAGGGTAGCAGACGTGTCATGATTACGGCTAATGACATCAGTCCGATGGTGATGACTTGCTGTAAGTAGGTCATGCGCTGTGGCGTTTGTAGTTGATGAACAATACCGCGAGGATGGCTCCCATGGTGGGAATAAGAAACTGTTGTGGGCCGAAGAAAATAAGGCAAATCCCTGCCGCACCCACGCCGAGCCACGAGCTCAAACGGGTGGCAGGATGGCGCATGTAGTCGTCCATGAAGATTGCCACAAACATGGCTGTGACCACAAAGTCGAGGCCTTCAAGCCGAGCGAGGAGCGACGGTGCCACCGTAGTGCCCATGAGGTAGCCCATCATACCACCAGAGATCCAATACAAATAGTCGAGTACCGACACCCACAGGTAGCAGCCGTAGACATTGCCGCTCTTGGCCATAGCCTGACGGTTGCTGAAGTTAACGGCAAACGTCTCGTCGGTGAGCCAGTAGATAAGTAAAGGTTTGCGCCATCCTGAGGCGCGATAGTTGTCGAGCATCGAGATGCCATAAAACAGGTGACGGGCACCTATCATACACCATGACGAAGGCTGCCAGCGGCTGAAAGGTGCCCAACAGCAGGGTAAGGGCAATAAATTCTACCGACCCGCTATAAATGAGCATCGCCATGGAGAGTGGCACCCACAGCAAATAGCCCAGACTGGCTGCCAGCAGTCCATAGGTGATGCCCAGAAACCAGTATGCACCCAGCACGGGCAACGACAGACGGAAGGCTGTGACGAAAACACCGGGCATAAAGTCAACTTTCGGCATCATTCAAAGCATACATGTCATCAAAAATCTTCAGACCGCTCAGGGTACGGAAGATATTTTTGCGCACGGCACGGAGGGCATGCTCCGACTCGTGGTCTTCGTAAAGGTTCACCAGGAAGTCGGCCTCGATAAGTATCTGATAGTCGAGGTCTGACGTAAGGTGATAGGTATGGTGGTGGCCCACGAGCCAGCTGATACGTTCTATCTGGGCCTCGCTATAACCGCCTACCTTTGTCAGCAACTGCCGGGCCACGGCCGGACCTTCCTGCTCCTGGAGCTTTCCGTTCTGACGGCCATATTTCTTCTCACTCTCACGAATACCCACATCGTGCACCTGTGCGGCACTCTCAAGAATGAACTGAGTCTCTTCGTCCAAGCCCTCGCCTGCCCCGATGAGAGCTGCGTAGGCATGTACCTTGCTGGTGTGCTGTATGCGCTGGGGGTCGCCATGGTTGTAGGCTATCACGGCCAGGGCCAATTCTTGTAGTTTTGTCATATTTTCCTGCTCATGTAGTAATCTGTTCACCCAAGGCCGCCAGACGGCCCCAAAAAGGGCAACTAGTGCAAAAGTACGCTTTTCTATTGACAGTATGAAGGATTAAGAGCAAGAAGTAAGATAATTTAAACATTTATGTCCATATACAAACATTTGTCCACCGTAAGTGAGCAAAACTCTCAATAATCAACAAAAATAGCTTACATATAGTTACTTCTGTAATATTTATATGCAAATATCATACAAAATGTTTGGATTGAAGGCAGATATCCTTTATATTTGCAACCGAGAAGTAATTTAATTAGTATGTAAGAGAGATGAAAAGGTTTTATTTTGACTACTTTTCCAGACAGGCCCTGTCGGTACTACACCGGTACAGGGCCGTCATGTTCAGTCCTACAAGGGTAAGGCGATAGTCGCTCGTCTACGGCAGGAAGGCTGTAGCGGGTGGCGCAGTATGTATTATTTTCTTCCAACAAACCGTAACCCTTCAACAAAGAACGAATATGGAAAAGCCAACCATTCAGGAAGTAGAGTCATGGCTCATGACCCTCTACACCACCAGTCAGGAAAGTATCACTCCCGCAGAACGGCGCGAGCAACTCAAGTATGCCACCATGGTCGAACGGCCCAACGACAAGCGCTTTCTCGTGCAGATGCTCGACGAGAGCTCACAGATTCGTGACGACCGCAAGCTGGCCATGCGCATCAAGGTGCTCATCGACCAGTATGGCGTGCCCAAGTTTCTCAACAAGCGCGACACCTTCCTCTTCAAGATGTACCAGTCGTTTGGTTATCACTTCTACCCCATCGCCATACCCATCATCAAGAAGCGCTTACGCATGGACACCTCACGCGTGATCATCGACGCCGCACGCCCGCATCTCACGCAGCACCTGTCGACACGCGAGAAACAGAAGATTGGACAGAACGTGAACCTGCTCGGCGAGGTGGTGCTTGGCAACGAGGAGGCCGACCGCCGCTACTACAACACCATCGCGGCCCTGAAGGAACCCGACATCAACTATATCTCTGTAAAAATATCGGGGGTCTATGCCCAGACCCATGCCTTGAACTACGAGGAGTCGTTCCCCGAGCTGGTGCGCCGCATGTCGGAGCTCTACCAGACGGCCATCGACAACCCCTTCGTAGACGAGAAAGGTGAGAAGCACTACAAGTTTGTGAACCTCGATATGGAGGAGTACAAGGATGCCCACCTCACCATGCGCGTATTCCTCACCACACTGGCCAAACCCGAGTTTTTGCATTACTCGGCCGGCATAGTGGTGCAGGCATACCTACCCGATGCCTGGGATTTCCAGACCCAGCTGCTCGACTTTGCCAAAGAGCGTTGCGCACGCGGCGGTGCTCCCCTCAAGGTGCGCATCGTCAAAGGCTGTAACCTCGACATGGAGACCGTCACCTCGTCGCTGCGCGGATGGCCATCGCCCGTGAGACCCAACAAGACGGAGGTAGATGCCAACTATCTGCACATCATCGAGCGCGGACTGCTGCCCGAGAACTCCAGGAGCCTGCACATCGGCATGGCCTCGCACAACCTCTACACCATCTCTTACGCCTATCTGCTCACGCAAAAATATGGCACGCCAAAAGAGACCTTCAGCTTCGAGATGCTCGAGGGCATGGCCGACCACGTGTGGAGGGCCCAGTCGAAACTCGGCAACCATGTCATTCTCTATACGCCGGTGGTCCACGACGAGCAGTTCCTCAACGCCGTGTCGTATCTCGTGCGCCGCATGGACGAGAACACGGCGCCCGACAACTTCCTCACCCACTCGTTTAACTTGCAGCCGGGCACGAAGACATGGGACTTCCTGCGGCAGCAGTTTGAGGATGCCTATGCCATCAAAGACTCCATCCCCCATATCCCCACCCGCACGCAAGACCGCAGGAAACCTTACATCCCGGTGCCGCCGGCCGACGTGATGGCCAACGAGCCCGATACCGACTTCGACCGCGAGGTGAACCAGGAGTGGCAACGCGACATCTTCAAGAAGTGGAAGAAGAGTGGTAACCATTCAATATGGGCCGTCCTGTAATCATACAAAAAATCCCGAGGTTAT
>CAZBQA010000091.1:0-10228 GCA_964493905.1 uncultured Prevotella sp. | reverse complement strand
GTGGGTGCGCAGGTTCCGTGACATCCGTCCATCGCGACGCGATGATCCGTATTATAGAAATGTGCCGGATGGTATTCTGTGAAATCCGTGTCTTCCGTGTTAAAAAAAAACTGGGGCCCCTCCCCAGCCCTCCCCAAGGGGCGGGAGAGGCTGGCGCGGTGGGGCACGCAGAGTCGCAGAGTTTAAGAGACAAGTGATGTGGGTGCGCAGGTTCCGTGACATCCGTCCATCGCGACGCGATGATCCGTATTATCGAAATGTGCCGGATGGATATTCCGTTACTTCCGTGTCTTCCGTGTTTAAAAAAAAAAATGAGGGAAAGCCCTTCCCAGATTTATTCTCTCGCAGATTTCGCAGATGGCGCAGATTTATGGCTGGCGCGAAGGTAATGGGTAACAAGACTTTTATTACTTTAATATTTTAATCCTGAAGTTCTCGCTGTCTTGCTTCATGGTCTTCTGCACGTCTACGGCATCGAAAGGCAGGGGGGCACGGACAAGCTCGGGGGTATTGAAGCTCTTGAGCAGGTGGTCGTAGACCTGAGCACGACGCTGTGGCAGCACGAAGGGCTTATGGGCCTTGCCGTGGCGGTCGATATAGCAGAAGTAGGGCTTGCCGTAGAGGCCGTCGTCGCGTTTCGAGGCGAACACCAGCCACCTGCTGTTGCTCGACCAGCTGTGGTAGGTGTCGCTCATGCGTGAGTTGACCACAGCCAGCGTGTCGATGCGACGGGTGACCAGGTCGAGCATCCAGAGGTCGGCCTCGCGGTGCCAGATGGGGAAGGTGCCATAGTCGGCCACGGTAAACACCAGGTGGCGACCGTCGGGTGAGATACGGGGATGACATACGCTGCGGCTGCTCACCAGGGTGTCGACCTGTGTGCCCGTGCGCCCCGTGCGTGCGTCGAAGGGGATGCGCACCAGGGCGTAGCGCAACTGCCGCAGCTGGCGGGGAAGGTCCAGACGCGGAGCAGCACAGTAGTAGAGGTAGCGGCCGTCGGGCGAGATGGTGGGGAAGGTCTCGAGCACCATGCTGTCGGCCGTCAACGTGTTGAGCAGGATGGTGTTGGTGTTGAGGTCGGCCACGTAGACGTCCGACTTGCTGTCGTAGACCTCCAGCCTTCGTGAGCCCTTGGCATGGAAGGCAGGGATGATGACGTTGCTCGAGAAGGCGATGAACCGCCCGCCGGGAGCGAAACCGAAGTAGACACTCGGCGACACCATGCTGTGATCGGCGGTCGAGGCCTGGATATTGAGCTTGCGCAACATACCGCCGCGGTTGAGGATGGCACCGCCGCCCTGTCCGCGCACATAGAGCATACTTGTGGCGGCATCCTGCTGCGAGGGAGTGTGGCAGTTCATGCACCGGTTCTCCAGCAGGTTGTGGTCGGCGAAGTTGCGGGTTGAGAAATTCTCCACACACCGCTGTTGCAACACGAGGTGGTTCCACACCTCATAGTCGGGCTCGATGAGTCGATAGGTGAGGTAAGGGTCGATGCTGTCGTTGGCCACAAACCAGTGGAAACGGCGGTAGGCCGTCCATCGTCCGTTGTACCTGGCCATCACCTGCACGGTGAGCCGCTTGCCGCGGTTGTCGCGCAACAGCCGGTGCCACTCGTCCTCATCGAACACCGCCTCGTTGTCGCTGCGGCAGCTCATGCGCTCGCCATTCACCTCCACGGTCACGGCATCGGCCGAGTCGCACAGCATGAAGTTGAGAGGCGCGATGTTCGGCGGAATGGTCACATCGGTATAGTCGGGGTAGATCTGCGGCAGTCGATTGACAGTCTGTGCGTTGCGCGGCGTAGGACTACAGCTGCCCAGCAGCCACAGGCCCGCCATGACCATCAAGGGCAACAGGCCCTGGGTTATCTTCTTTATTGTCGTTTTCCTCATGGCTTACTCCTCCTCTCATTTCTTGTCATAATAATACCAATAGGTGTCGCTGAAGGCGCTGCTGCCCCGTTGCCCGTTGTAGTCCATGAACCGCCTGAGCACGTCGGGGCGCGTGATGTATCGGCTCCACTCCTGCTGCGGTATCTGCTGGGCAGCCAGACAGATGAGCAGTGCCTCCTGATAGATGGTCTCGTTGCGCGGACGGCCTTTGCCGAGGCAGAACCGCCGGTAGTCGTCCCAGAAGGTGCGCAGGTCTTTGAGGATGAGGTCGCTGCAGAGCATATAGTTGATGGCGACCTCGTTGGCAGGATTCGACTCCACCAGTTCGTTCATCATCACATGTGCATTGTCGGTGAGGCGCAGCGTGTCGCGCGTGTTGATGAACTGACGCTTGCGTGCCAGTTCCTCGCGCACGGCCTTGGTCTGCCGGCCCGGCATACGGTCTTCGGCCCACTGGCGGTAGGCCAGCGTATTGCTCAACAGGCGCAGGTACTTCATGGCCGCAGGCATGTCGCCGTTCACCAGGTTGGCCTCAGCCAGTCGTTTCATCATCCGCACGTTACGGTTGTCGGGCGAGAAGACATTGGTCATCATCGCCGCGCGCTCGGCAAAGGTCATGTCGCCCAGTAGGTAGTAGACCTCGTTGATGCGGAAAATCTCCAGCGTGGGCGTGTCGGGACCTATGCGCTTGAAGATGCCCAGGTCGGTGGGCTGCACCTTCAGCAGATTCTGCGCCAACAGTCCGCTGCGCGCCGAGGCGAGGTTATAATAGAAGGTCATCTGCAGCGTGCGCTTGTCGGCGGGCATCTGCTCCACCATGGCCATCACCCGTTGGTCGTGTCCCCAGTAGTACGCATTGTCGACGGCCAGCAACCGCTCCAAGGCGAAGGCCGGCTGCGCCAGGCGCCCCACGCCGGGGTAGGCATAGAGGCGGTCGAGGTTGAGCAGGTAGACAGGCTTGGTGAGGGCCAGCAGGGCGATGACCGTCAGCGTTGCCGCTGCCGTGCGGGCCAGCCCGCCGGTGCGTGCCTGCCGCCATGCACCTGCCATGGCCAGCGCGGCATACAGCCATACGCCGTAGCCAAAGCACCAGTGGGCAAGCAGCGTGCCCACCGCCACTGCCGCCATGCCCAACAGCCTGCCGCCGAAGCCCTTGCCGCCGCGCGGCGTGAGCAGCCACAGCAGCGACGCACCTCCCACGCAGAGCACGCTGCTCAGGCGATGGCTCTCGCTCAGGCAGAACAGCGCCTCAAGGGTCATCACACCCATGGCCGCCGCGTAGGCCGCGCCGCGCCCCAGGCCCGCCCGCTGCATGGCCCTGCGCACGAGGTCGCCCGTGACGAGGAGCACGCCGGTGAGGATCACCGCACCGGCATAGATATAATAATAAAACTGAGTGAGAAAGTCGCCCGCGAGGCAGGCCAGCCACGCCGGTTTGCTGAAATAGGTGGCCAGATAGTCGCTCGACAAGAGGAATATCTGGTTCTGCTCCTGGTAGAAGAAGTGGCAGGGGTAGCAGAACTGGAAGAATGCCCAGCACAGTACGCCCCACAGCAGGATGCCCGCCATTTGCCAGACTTGGGTTTTCGTCGCTTTCATCGGTTTGATGGTTAGTATTTACAAAAGTACAACAAAATGGTGGGACGCGCAATGCCCATCCCACCATTTTTTCTGCCCGCAGGCCATTTTCGTTATTCCCCCTGCCCCACCTGCGGCATCCCGACCATCTCGGGGCACTCACAGTTCGACCACGATGCGGAACACCTTGCCGGGGTCGGCATCCCATCGGCGCATGGCCTCGATGGCCTCCTCGGGCTTCACCACCTTGGTGATGAACTGCTCGAACGGACAAGTGCCATGCGACAGATACTTCACCACGCTTTCGAAATCCTCGGGCAGGGCGTTGCGACTGCCACGGATGTCGAGCTCTTTCTTCACAAACAGGCTGGTGTCGAAGGCCGACTCCTGTTTGGCATAGCCAATACACACCACGCGTCCGGTGAAGGCTACCTCGCTGGCGGCCTGCTTCTGGGTGAGCGGTGAGCCCACGGCTTCTATCACCACGTCGGGCATCAGGCCGTGGGTGAGCGTCAAGAGACGACTGTGCAGGTCCTCGCTCTTCGAGTTGATTGTATGCGTAGCCCCCACCTTCCTGACAATGGCGAGCTTGTCGTCGTCCACATCCACCGCAATGACCATTGCCCCGCGCACGGCCGCCCTGATGACAGCGCCCATGCCCACCATGCCGCAGCCAATGACCATCACCACGTCGGTGTCGGTCACCTGGGCACGGTCCACGGCATGGAAGCCCACGCTCATCGGCTCGATGAGGGCACTGTGGCATACCGAGACACCGCTCACGGGGATGACCTTCTGCCAGGGCACCGCCAGATACTCGCGCATGGCGCCGTTGCGCTGCACGCCCAGCGTCTCGTTGTGCTCGCAGGCGTTATAACGGCGGCGGCGACAACTGGCACACTGTCCGCAGCTGGTGTAGGGGTTCACCGTGACGGTCATGCCGGGCTGCAGCGTCGGCGGCACGTTGGCGCCCACCTCGGCAATCTCGGCGCCCACCTCATGACCGGGGATAAGTGGGTAACGCGCCATACTATTGCTTCCACGAAAACTGTTGAGGTCGCTGCCGCAGAAGCCCACATACCTGATTCGTAGGAGCACTTCGCCAGCCTCACATCCTGGTTTCGGCATCTCCACCACCCGCATCTCCCCGGGCTTTTTGATTTCTATTGCTTTCATTATGCTGTAGTTTTATAAGTTCGTCTGTTGTCTCCGGCCTCATGGCCGATGGTGTTATTCGCTCATGTTCTTGACATGGGGCATGGGTGCAGCCTCAGCAAAGCCGAACAGCCGCCGGGCGTTCTCGCCCATGAACAGCCGTTTCTCCTCGGCCGTCAGCCCGTCGCTGTTCACCACCCAGTCGATGGCCTGACGGTAGGTGATGGCGGTGATAGTGCGCGGATAGTCGGAACCCCACATCAACTTGTCCATGCCCACCTCGTCGGCCGCCTGCCTGATGGCCCGCACCGCCGAGCCGAAAGGGTAGCCTTCATGATTGAACAGCCATGTCATGCCGCCACTGTCGATGTACACATGTTGGTGGCGGGCCAGCTTGATCTGCTCCATCCAGCCGTCGCGTGTCACCATGCCAAAATGCCCGATGACCACCTTCAGCTGTCCACACTCCTCAATCACCTCGCGCAGTTCGCCCACCTGCCGGTCGCCATCGGCCAGTTCCACGCCAAGAATCATGCCGTGGGCCTCCATCAGCCTGAACATCTCCATAAACTCAGGGTTGTTCAGCCAGATGCGACCGCCGCCGTCGATGAGTCGGGCTGCCGGCACCTTGATGCCCCTGAAGCCGTGACGGATGAGGTAGCGGGCATCGTCGAGGAATCCGGGCTTGCGGTATTCGCACATGCCGAAGCAGAAGAAACGGTGGGGCCATCGCTGCTCCACATAGCGCAGGTAGTCGTTTTGCAGACCGTCGATCAGCTCCTGTGTCACCACGGCGGCACTCACCTGCGCATAGTCCATATTGCTCAGCAGCGTCTCTGCCGAGTTGCGGTTGTCGGTCATGAACGGGGGCAGCATCTGCACCTCCTCGCCCATGAACATCGCCCTGCCGTTAGGCAACTGGTAATTGTGATGCCCGTCGACCATGGCATCCTGCCATAGCCACAGATGGGTGTGAGTATCTATGATCATCATGGGGGAAATTTAACTGTTTTTCCACGACACACGAAACTGGTCGCCCACCAGCTCGTGCACCTTCTCCACCAACGCCCAGTCGATGGGTTCAGCAAGATATTCAAGGTTTTGGCGCACCCGTTCGGCACTCGTGGTGCTGAACACCGTCGAGCAGATGCGCTCATGTGAGCAGGCATACTGTATGGCCAGCTTCTCGATGAGATAGCCCTGCGACTTGCAGTAGTCAGCGGCCTTGCGGCAGCTCTCCACCAGGGCCGACGGCGCAGGATGCCATTGGGGCACGCCGCGCTGGGTGAGCAGCCCCATCGAGAATGGCGAGGCATTGACAAAGCCCACGCCATGCGCGTCGAAGAAATCCATGTAATCGGTGAGTTTGTCGTCATTCAGACAGTAATGACAGAAGTTGAGCACGCCCTCCACCGTGCCCGCCGGCGTATGCTCGATGATCCATTGCAGGTTCTCGAGCTGCAGGTCGGTACACCCCACGTGTCCCACCAATCCCTGCTGCTTGAGGGCATGCAAGGCGGGAAGCGTCTCGGAGGCCACCTGCCGGAGGTCGGCAAACTCGATGTCGTGGACATACACTATATCGATATAGTCGATATGCAGCCTGTCCATGCTCTCGTATATGCTATGTGTCACGCGGTCGGCACTGTAGTCCCAGGTGTTGTGCCCGTCTTCGCCGTATCGTCCCACCTTGGTCGAGAGATAGTATCTGTCGCGGGGAATGAGCTGCAGGGCTTTGCCCAGCACCTCCTCGGCCTTGCCGTAGCCGTAATAAGGTGACACATCGATGTAGTTGATGCCGGCATCCACGGCAGCCAGCACGGCCTCTATCCCCCGCTGCTCGTCGAAGGCGTGGAACACGCCACCCAGCGACGAGGCGCCGAAGGCCAGGGTAGAGAATCTCATACCCGTCTTGCCAAAATCCTTGTACTCCATAGGTTTAAGTTTGTTGTCGCAGGTAAAATTAGGCAAAAGTACGCAATATCCTTTTGCCTTACCTTACCATTCAACACGCAACGCGTTGCGTAACCGATGGTATCAAGTGGTCTTTCTGATTTCGAGGTGGGTGGGTACTGTGATGTGCCGCACGGCGGTGTCGCCCCCAATCTGTTCGAGCAGCAGTCGACAGGCCTGCTCGCCGATCAGTCGGGTGTTGTGGCGCACGGCGGTGAGCTTGGGTGTGAGGTAATTGGCATGGGTCTCGTCGGTGTAGCCAATGAGTCGTATGTCGTCGGGGATGACCATGCCGCGGCTCTTGATGGCCTCCATGGCGGCAAAGGCCAGTGTGTCGTTCATGGCCAGCAGGGCATCGGGCTGGGCCTCCAGCAGCGCCAGGGTGTCTACCAATCCGGCATTGAAACTGATCTCGTGACAAGCCACCAGCTTGGGGTCGACCGCCAACCCCGCCTCCTTCAGCGCACGGATATAGCCGTGCTTGCGGTTGCTGACGATACCCAGGTGGTTGGCACCGCCCAGGAAGGCAATGCGCCTGGATCCCGACTCGATGAGATAGCGGGTGGCCTGATAGGCCGACGCGCTGTCGTCGATGGTCACGCTCGACAGCTTGTCGGGCAGTGCCACACGATCGAAGAGCACCACGGGCGTGCCGCCCTCGCAGACCTCAAGGATATGGTCCAGCCTACGGGTCTGCTGCGACAGGCATATAATCATTCCGCTGACGTGCATGCTCAGCAGGTTGCGTACGTCGCGCACCTCATCATCGGCACATTCGTTCGACGACATCAGGATGGTGAAATAGCCATGCTCCAAGGCCGTTGTCTCGATGCTCTTGATGATTGAAGAAAAGAAATGGGTGGCGATGTCGGGCACTATGACACCAATGATGCGCGGCACATCGTAGCGCAGGCTCAAGGCAAAGGGGTTGGGCTGGTAGTGGTGGGCCTCGGCATACGCCTTGATACGCGCACGCACCTCCTCGCCTACACCGGCTGCTCCGCTGAGAGCTCGCGACACGGTCGACACGGTCACGCCCAAGGCTTGGGCAATGTCGCGTTGTGAGAGATGTTTCCTGTCGTTCATCGGCATCGTTGTCTCAGTCTGAAGAGTGTGGCGACTGTCTTACCGTTGGGAGAATATAACCAAGCTTGCTGGCGTGGGCGCCAAGGCTTGGCACGAATGTCACCAAGCCTTGAGGTCGCTGCTGCGCTCCAGCGCGCGCTCCGTCTGGTCGGGCAGACCGGCCAGGAAGTCGTAGCCCGTGATGCGCTCCACGTCGTCGATCGACCTCACGTAATGGCTCATGGGGCGGTGCCCGTCTTCGTTCTCATAGATGAAGCCGATACCCTTGGGCTGACCCTTCAGGCATACCACCACCTTGAAGAAGGCATCGGGCACGGTCACCCGGCGCGCCTTACGTCCGATTTTCCGCTGTCCGCTGCCTCGGAAGATCGGACCGCAGATGATATATATCTCACCGTAGCGTCGCGCCCAACCACGGCATTGTATCTCCAGGTCGTTCCAGTCGCCGGCATTGAGCTGATGGCCCTGCGGACAGATGTTGGTCATGAGAAAACACTGGTTCAGTGCCTTGCTGTTCCATTTGTTGTCGCCTGCCGGACACATGTGGCCGCGGTCGTAACCCGAGCGGTTGTAGTCGAAGGTTGTCACGCGGTAAGCCTGTGCCACATCCTCGTCTTCCATAAACTTCACGCGGTCGCGCTTCAGGTTGCCCTTGGTATGCTCGCGCGTCAGCCGCCAGGCCACCCAGTTGGGTTGCAGTGTCTTGGTGTTGAACGAGTTGACGTAGGCCATGCGCTGCAGCCGCTGCTCGGGCAGATCGCTGCGTCGGGCCGGGACGATGGCGCTCAGGCTGGCGTCATTGCCCGTACCGCGTGTGTCGCGTTGGGTCTCACTACTGAACAGTCCGGCCGCCATTGGCTGTGCCGTGCTGTCGTTGTCGGGTTGGGCCTGCCGGCTGTTCTGTCCGTCGCAGGCAGCCAGCAGCAGGGCAGCCAGCAGCCATACGGTGGGATATATCCAGTGTTTCATTATCCTTGTTGTTTGTGGCGGGGCGGGCATGCGCTTACCCCCTTTACTTATTTTCCTTCCATCAGCTGCAGGCAATAGGCCCGCACGTCGCGCCAATGGTAATAGGACGCGCGGTCGGTCTTCACCGGCAGCGTGGCCTCGTCCTCGTTGAGCAGCACCTTCACCAGAATGTCGGCGCCCTCGGGCGACTGTCCCTCGGGCTTGTAGAACACCAGCTGCACATTGCACCCCATGGGATAGATGTCGTAGTTGTTCCAGCCTTTGTCGTCCAGACTGTCGAGGCTCTCAATGGTGTTGCCATAGCTGTTGAGGTTGAGCAGGCACACCAGCGGCATCACATCAGCCTCGTGGGCATAGCGCAATGTGGCACCGGGGTGTGACAGCCGCACGCAGCTGTCGGCCGTGGCGACGATGTTGCGCAGGAGGTTCAGCTGGGTATAGATGCCTGCCTTGCCCGTCTCTTTGCTGGGACCGAAATACAGATACCAATAGGCATTGGTGCGCTGCCAGTAGTTGTAGATTTCATCGGGGGTGAAGATGTCCCACATCGTGAACCTGTGGCGCAGCTCCGTGCTCTGGATGTTGGCAGCCAGCTTGAGCAGCTGGTTGCCCAGGGCGGTGGCATCCACCGTGGCGGCATAGTCGGCCTGGCTGAAGAGCGTCTTCATCAGGTGGCTGTAGTCGGTATGCCGGACATTGAAATCCTTGAGTGCGTCGCGGGCGGCGTCAGTGCCACGCAGCTTGACATACTTGCTGTTCTCATCGTTCATGTAGTACATGTCGTGGTAGCTGGCATCGTGGCGGATGTCCAGCTGCGGATTGATGGATGCCAGTTCCTGCAGGGCGCTGCCCATCGAGAGGATGCACCTGATGACAATGGTCGACCGGGCGTCGATGTTGGTCTTTCCGGCAAACACCTCCGGAAAGCGCTCGTACATCCGACGGGCTATCTGGTGGTGCTGCTGCGACCCGAGCAGGGTAAGCTCGCCGTCGCGTCCGCTGGCCTCCTCGCGCATGAGCCTCACCTTCTCGAGCACCTCCCTGCCGGTGGACGTGAGCTGCCCCAGCGAGTCGGCGCGCAGCAGGGTGCGGTAGGGCACATCGTAGGAGTTGGCCCCGATGAGATAGCGTGAGCCGTGTCGGCCGTAATGGCTGATATAATAAGGTACGTAACCCTTGGGGGCCGGTGTGAGCACTTTCTGCGGCCCGCGATAAGCCACGTAGTTGCTCGCGGCAAGATTCACGTCGCGGGCAATGTCTTGGCGGGCCTGCTGGGCGTTGCCCCACAGTGCGCAGGCCAGCGCGCAAGTCAGGAGGATTGTTGTCTTTTTCATCTTCTGTTGTATCGTTTTTGTCGCACAAGACGGCAGGCTACACCATCGGTGAGGCATGCTGGCAAGGCGTACCATTTGCAAAAATACAGCCTTTTTGCTAATCCTGCAATTAAAATGAAGGGAATCTGCGGTGTGCACCCCCATAGCAGAAGAAGAAAAGTGACCGGATGGTGGAATAATCCATACCATCCGGTCAACAGGTGTTTAAGGTGGGTTCTATTAATTAGCTTTGTCAGATTTCGAGACTATCTTCGAGAT